>NZ_JAIUIU010000019.1:0-124370 GCF_020165775.1 Mesorhizobium sp. B263B2A | reverse complement strand
CAAAGGGTTTTGCCCCTTTCAAAAGATAGCAAAAGAGATTTCGTCAAAGCCGACCTCCTCCCCGGCAATGACGAATACGGTCGATCTTCACCTCCTCCCGAGGGTCGACCCTCAAAACGACACCCGCCGGACCTCCTCCCCCGGCGGGTGTTGTTGTATTCAGCGCCTGGTTTCGCCCTTCTGCGGTTTGCCCAACACCAAGCACGGCAATTGCAATCGCCGCACCAAGCGATTATTCCGGCGCTCATGAGCAAAAATCCCATCCATATCATCGGCGGCGGTCTCGCCGGTTCCGAAGCCGCATGGCAGGCGGCGCAAGCCGGCGTACCGGTCATCCTGCATGAAATGCGGCCCGTCCGCGGCACTGACGCGCACAAGACCGATGGGCTGGCCGAACTCGTCTGTTCCAATTCCTTCCGCTCCGACGATGCCGAGAACAACGCCGTCGGCCTGCTGCATGCCGAGATGCGGCTGGCCGGTTCGCTGATCATGGGCGCCGGCGACGCCAACCAGGTGCCGGCAGGCGGCGCGCTGGCCGTCGACCGCGACGGTTTTTCCGACGCGGTGACGAAAAAGCTCGAAGCGCACCCGCTGATCACCATCCAGCGCGAGGAAGTGCCGGGCCTGCCGCCGGCGGATTGGGACCAGGCAATTATCGCCACGGGCCCGCTGACCGCGCCGTCGCTTGCCCAGTCGATCGCGGAAGTGACCGGCGCCGATGCGCTCGCCTTCTTCGACGCCATTGCGCCGATCATCCATTTCGACACGATCGACATGGACATTTGCTGGTTCCAGTCGCGCTACGACAAGGTCGGCCCGGGCGGCACCGGCAAGGACTACATCAACTGTCCGATGGACAAGGACCAGTACCTCGCCTTCGTGCAAGCGCTGGTCGACGGCCAGAAGACCGAGTTCAAGCAATGGGAAGGCACGCCCTATTTCGATGGCTGCCTGCCGATCGAGATCATGGCCGAGCGTGGCGTCGAAACGCTGCGCTACGGCCCGATGAAGCCGATGGGCCTCACCAATGCCCACAATCCGACGGTGAAGGCCTATGCCGTGGTGCAGCTTCGCCAGGATAATGCGCTGGGCACGCTCTACAACATGGTCGGCTTCCAGACCAAGCTCAAGCATGCCGAGCAGGTGCGCGTCTTCCGCACCATTCCGGGCCTGGAAAACGCCGATTTTGCCCGCCTCGGCGGCCTGCACCGCAACACCTACATCAATTCGCCGACCCTGCTCGACGCCTCGCTGCAGCTGAAGTCGCGGCCTGGCCTGCGCTTCGCCGGCCAGATCACCGGCTGCGAAGGTTATGTCGAGAGCGCTGCTATCGGTCTGCTCGCCGGCCGCTTCGCCGCCGCCGAGCGGCTCGGCCAGCAGCCGTCGCTGCCGCCGCTGACGACAGCGTTCGGCGCCCTGCTCAACCACATCACCGGCGGCCACATCGTTTCCGACGATGAGCCGGGCAAGCGCTCATTCCAGCCGATGAACGTCAATTTCGGCCTGTTTCCGCCGGTCGAAGCGGCGAAGATCGAAGGCAAACGCCTGCGCGGCAAGGACAAGACCGTTGCCAAGCGCCACGCGATTACCTCGCGCGCGCTGGCCGATTGCAGGGAGTGGCTGGGCTTGCCGGCACAGGCGCAGGCCGCCGAATAACGAGCCTTTCGGATTGGACTCACGCAAGAAGTAGGATAATATACTACTCCTGATTGATGGGAGCCGTTCTATGGAATCCGCCGAGAAACTGTCTGTCACCGTCACGCCCGCAATGGCGCGCATGATCCGCGAGAAAGTCGAGGATGGTTCCTTCGGCTCCGCGAGCGAAGTGATCCGCGCGGCGCTGCGCGCCTTCCAGCGCGAAGAGGAAGAGCACGCCGAACGGATGGCGTCGATCCGGGCGCGGGTGAAGGCGTCGATCGAGGATACGAGGCCCGCCGTTCCACTCGAAAATGCAATTGAAAGAGTAAAGAGCCGCATTTCGCAACTCGCGCGAGACACCGGTGATACAGCGTCTCGCCGTCGTTCTTAGCGAAGAGGCGATTGCCGATCTCGAAGCGATTGCTGTCTACATCTTCGATAGCAGCGGAAGCGAAACCATCGCCAACCGTTTTGTCGATCGGATCAAAAATCGCTGCCAGGGCATCGGTAACGCCCCTCGCGGGGGTCGCCCCCGCGACGACATCATGCCGGGGCTACGAGCTGTCCCCTTCGAACATTCCGCCGCCATCGTCTATGTCGCTAATGACAATTTCGTCCGCATCGTCAACATCTTCTACGGCGGCCGTGACTACGAAGCACTGATGCGCGATGGTGGTTCGCGCGAGCCTTCGTAGCGCTACTCGGCCGGCTCCCCTGCCGCCACCGGCAGCCCCGGCTTCCCCGCCTCGCCTGGGTTTCGCCTGACATAGGCCGCCTTCAGGCTCTCCGAAGTCTCGCGCGAACCGTCATGGCTCCAGCCCGGCGGCTTGATCAGATAGTTGATGCGATCGCCAATCGAAAGACCTGGCGCAAAAGCGTCCCTGAACATGCCGATCCACTCGTGAAAAGCCACTTTCAGCGGGTTGAAGGTGCCGAGATTCTTGACGATGCCGTAGCGCGGCCGGTCCTCCTCCAACTCTTCGACGAAAGTGCCGAACATGCGGTCCCAGATGATCAGCGTGCCGGCATAGTTGGCGTCGAGATAGCGCGGATTGGTGGCGTGGTGGACGCGGTGGTGCGAAGGCGTGTTGAAGACGAATTCGAACCAGCCCCACATCTTGCCAATGGTCTCTGTGTGGATCCAGAACTGCCAGACCAGATTGAAGCCGAAGGTGAAGGCAATCACCGCCGGATGGAAGCCGAGCAGCACCAGCGGCGCCTGCAGCACGAACATGAAGGTGAACAGGCCGGTCCAGCTTTGCCTGAGCGCCGTCGACAAATTGTAGTGCTGGCTGGAGTGATGGTTGACGTGCTCGGCCCACACCCAGCGCACCCGGTGCGCGATGCTGTGATAAACGTAGTAGCGCAGATCATCGAGCAGGAAGGCGGCCAGGAACACCCAGGCCGACAGGCCGAGGTTGAAGACGCGGAACTGCCACAGCCACAGCAGCGCCCAGTACGAGACGACGCCAAGCAGCAGTCCGGCGACGACATTGCCGGTGCCCATCATCAGGCTGGTCAGCGTGTCGCGTGTCTCGAACGACCCCTTGGCGCGGCCTGTGCGCACCAGCCAAAGCTCGATCAGGATGGCGGCGACGAAGAACGGAATCGCCAGCTGCGTGACCTGCGGAAAATTGTAGTCGTCCATCAAGCAGCCTCCGCGGTGGAATTTGATTGGTGCGCGCTGTGAGCATTCAGCAAGGCTTGAGCATCGCCGGCACGGGCAAAGCGGAAGCTGCCGCCCTTCCAGGTAAAGTCCGTCAGGCGCACCAGGATCGTGTTCGTCTCGTCGGAGTTGGACACGGAGACGTCCGCAGCCGTGACGATGCGGGTCAAAAAGCAGTCGCCGACGCTGTGCACGATGCCGATGCGCCCGTGCCCGATATCCAGGAATGCCGTCCTGGCATCCGCCGTCAGGTGGACTTTCGCGGCCACTTCGTCGGGAAAATCCTCGCCGAAACGGCTCAATGCCTGATCTGCGCCGGCAAGCATTGCCGTCCTGCTGCCGCCGGTGAAATGCACGGCAGCGACCGACAGCGCAATGCCGAACACGACAAGGACGACCAGCACGGGCAAGCTCATGGATGGATTTCCTCCGGGCCGGCCCGTCGTCTTCGGCGACAGTTCTCAGCTCGGTCGAATCCTTAACACGGTTGACGTTTACGTCAAAGTGCCGGCCAGCCCTTGCTTGCACGACGCAGCAGCAGCCAATGCCGGCGCAAGGCGGATAGCCGTACGACGCCATCGAGCGGTGATTGGCGCGACCGTTCCATCTTGCCGAGATAGGCACGCGACAGCGCCAGCGGCAGGAATACCGGGCGCAAGGACGCCGGCAGCGCTGCGGCGTCCTGCTCGAAGGCGGAAAGATGCTCGCGCGCCAGCGCCATCATCGCCGCCATGGCGCGCTGCGCACCAGGTCCGCCATCGCCGGCAACGAATTCCTCCGGCGATGAGCCCGCCGCCGCCAGGATGTCGGCGGGGACAAAACACTGCCCTCGCTTGCGGTGCAGCGGCAGCAGAAGCAACAGGCCGGTCATTGCCTGGGCACAGCCTGCCCTGCCCGCCAGTTCGGCGAACCTTGGCGCCTCGACGGGATCGAGCACCATCGCGGCAAGCTGGATGAGTGCTGCTGCCGTCTCGCCGCAATAACCTTCCAGATCGGTGCGCGACGGCATCGGATCGTCGTAGAGATCGAAGATGCGGGCTTCGAGCATGTTTTCGAAGGCAAGTTTCGGCAATTTGAACGCGGCGATGGTGGCATTCAAGGCTTCGGCAACCGGATGGCCCGCGCCCGCCTCGCCACCGGCGGCGATCACATCGCGCCACCATTGCAGCCGCACCTCGCCCGGCAACGGTTCGTGGATGCGGTCGCGAATGCCGGCAATTTCGGCATTGAAGGCATAGAGCGAAAACAGCGCGTCGCGCTTGTCGGCCGGCGCATAGAGCGCGGTGAGATAGCGGTCGTGGTCGGCGGCGCGCACCGTGTCCATGACGATCTCGGTGTTCCGGGACATGTCAGTCGACGGCGATAAGCGCGGCAGCCACGGCGCGGTCCTCGGCCAGGAGCACGTTGTAGGTCCGCACGGCAGCGCCCGTCGACATCGGATCGGAGGCTATGCCTGCATTCTTCAGCGCCGCCCGCAGCGCCGCCGGCAATGGCCTCAAATCCCTGCCCATGCCGACCAGCAGGATCTCGACCTTGTCCGCCTCGGCCAGCAGCCTGTCGAAATCCGCCACGGTCAACGCCGAGGGGTCTGCCGGCTCCCAGCCATGGATTCCTGACGGCAGGCACAGGAGCGAGCCGCGATGCGACATGTCGGCAAAGCGGAAGCCGCCATTGCCGTAGGCCTCGATCGGCGCGCGACCAGGGAAATGCGCCTCGCGGATGACGATGCCTTTGCCGGTCACCACTTTGTCACCCCTTCAGCGCCGCGCGTCAGGTCGCGACCGCCTTGCCGCCGCCGACCGGCTTCTCCTCGTCGGCCGAAGCCTGCGGCCGCAGCTTGAACAGGATCAGCAGCGGTGCAGCGATGAAGATCGACGAATAGGTGCCGAAGACAACGCCGAACAACATCGCCAGCGTGAAGGAGCGGATGACTTCGCCGCCGAACAGCACCAGCGCCAGCAGCGCCAAGCTGGTCGTGACGGAGGTCAGCGTCGTTCTCGACAGCGTTTCGTTGATGGCGTTGTTCAGCAGCTGCGGCAACGGCATTCGCTTGTATTTTCGCAGGTCCTCTCGAACACGGTCATAGACCACGATCGTGTCGTTCAGCGAGTAGCCGATGATGGTCAGGATCGCGGCCAGCGATGACTGGTTGAACTCCAGCCCGGTGATGACGAAGAAGCCGAGCGTCATGACCACGTCGTGCACCGTCGCGACGATGGCGCCAACCGCGAACTGCCATTCGAAACGGAACCAGACATAGACAAGGATGCCGACCAGCGCGACGATCATGGCGATGGTGCCTTGCTTGGCCAATTCGCCGGAAACCGTCGGCCCCACCACCTCGACGCGGCGGAAATCATACTGGTCCTGCAACTCGCCGCGGACCTTGTCGATCACCGTCTGCTCGGCATTCTCACCGGCATCTTGCGTGCCGACGCGGATCAGCACGTCGTTCGGAGCACCGAACTGCTGCACCTGCACTTCGCCGATGTTGAGTTCCGTTAGTCTGCCGCGGATGTCGGCGAGATCGGCATTGCCGGACTTGGATTGCACCTCGATCAGCGAGCCGCCCTTGAAATCGATGCCGTAATTGATGCCGACGCTCATGAACAGCACCACCGACAGTATCGACAAGGTGCTCGACAGCGCGAACGTCCAACGGCGGATGCCCATGAACGGGATTTTCGTGCCGGGCGGAACGAAAGTCACCGGTGCCTTCGGCAACTCCTTCGGGCGAGCCCGACGCAGCCAGATCGACACCAGCAGACGCGTGAAGGTGAAGGCGGTGAAGACCGTGGTCAGAATGCCGATGGCATAGGTGATGGCAAAGCCCTTCACCGGGCCGGTGCCGAGATAGAACAGCACCACGGTGGCGATCAGCGAGGTGACGTTGGAATCGACGATCGTCGCCAGCGCCTTGGTGAAACCGGTGTCGATCGCCTGAATCACGGAGCGGCCGGCACGTCGTTCCTCGCGGATGCGTTCGTAGATCAGCACGTTGGAATCGACCGCCATGCCGATGGTCAGCACGATACCGGCAATGCCGGGCAAGGTCAGTGTCGCGCCGAGCAAGGAGAGCACGCCGACGATCATCGCCACGTGCACGGCAAGCGCGATGTTGGCGAGGAAGCCCAGGAAGCCGTAGGCGACGAACATGAAGGCGACGACGAGGATCGAGCCGATAATGCCGGCGACCTTGCCGGCATGGATCGAATCCTGGCCGAGGCCGGGACCCACGGTACGTTCCTCGATCACCGTCAGCGTCGCGGGCAGCGCGCCGGCGCGCAGCAGCACGGCGAGATCGTTGGCGCTCTGGGCGGTGAAATTGCCGGAGATCTGGCCGGTGCCGCCGAGGATCGGCTCGCGGATCTGCGGCGCCGAAATCACCTGGTTGTCGAGGATGATGGCGAACAGCTTGCCGACGTTCTGTGCGGTCGCCTGGCCGAAGCGCGCGGCCCCCTTCGAATCGAAGCGGAATGAAACCACTGGTTCGTTGTTCTGCGAATTATAGGTCGCCTGCGCGTCGACGAGGTTTTCGCCCGATACGATGACGCGGTTCTCGATCAGATACGGAACCGGCGGATCGTCCTGGGAGTAGAGCACCGACGAGCCCGCGGGCGGGCGTCCCTTGAGGGCGTCCTGCACAGGCATCGACTGGTCGACCATCTGGAAGGTCAGCTTCGCGGTCTGGCCGAGGATTTCCTTCAGCCGCTGCGGATCCTGCAGGCCAGGCACCTGGACAAGGATGCGGTCGTCGCCCTGCCGCTGTACGATAGGTTCGGTGGTGCCGAGCTCGTTGACGCGGCGCTCGACCACCTCGATCGACTGTGCCAATGCGGTCGACGTGCGGTATTTGATGCCGGCGTCGGTCACCGTGAATTTAAGCAGGCCGGGCTCGGATTCATCCAGCGACATTTCCTGGATGGAGCCGCCGGTGAACAGGCCGGCGGCAACCGGGTCGGTCAAGGTTTTCAACGCCTTCTTGGCGGCATCGAGCTGGGCGGGGTCGGTGATGCGCACCTGCAAGGTCCGCCCGTTGCCGGCAAGACCGGTATAGCCGATCTTGGCGTCACGCAGCAGTGTGCGGATTTCGTCGCGCGTCGTCTCCAGCCGATCCTTGATCAGGTCGTTCTGGTTCATCTCCAGCAGGATGTGCGAGCCGCCCTGCAAATCGAGGCCGAGCGTCATCTGCCGCTTCGGAACCCAGCTCGGAAGTTGGGCCAGCGTGCTGGCAGGGAACAGATTGGGCGCGGCGAGGATCACTGTGATGGCCACGGCCACCCAGATCAGGATCATCTTGAAGCGCGAAAAATACAGCATATGGCGTCGTCCGTCAGAGCGTGTCCGCGGATCGCTCCGCCTGGAATTGGGTTATTTCTTGGCGTTCTGGTTGGCCACCGGTTCGCCCTTGACGCGCACATCGGCGATCGTCGAACGCAGCGCCGTCACCTTGGTGCCGCCGCCGAGGTCGATCTCGAGCTCATTGTCGTCGATCACCTTCGTCACCTTGCCGACAAAACCGCCGCCGGTAACGACCGTGTCGCCGCGACGGACCGCCGCCAGCATCTCGCCGCGCTTCTTCAGCTGCGTGCGCTGCGGGCGGATGATCAGAAAATACATGATCACGAAAATCAGGACAAACGGCAAAATGCTGATGAACATATCGGGAGAGGCGCCGCCGATGCCTTGGGCGTATGCCGGTGTCACGAACATCGAGGTACTCCTGAATTTTGAAAACGGCCGCGAACGGCCCCCTTGAAATTTGGCCGGAATATAGTCGGTAAAGTTGTCAATGCAACTGCGCGGCCCGGCAAATCGGCTGCTTTTCCGGCCTGTTGAGCCGTGTTAGAGCATGATCGCGAAAAGCGCGAGCCGGTTTTCCGAAAAGATCACGCTCGAACAAAAGGTTGGAACCGGTTTCGAACCCGACGGATTCGAAAAGATCCCTCCCACCTGCCCCAGGAAACGAAGCAAAAGACCTGAAATGACCGACAGCACCATCGACGCCCTCAACAAGAAACTCGACAGGCTGATCGAGGCCGTCAGCCGCCTCGCCCCGCCGCCGGTGCCCCAAACCGACCTCGGCGAAGCCGACTGCTTCGTCTGGCAGGCCGATCCCGGCTATCTGGAGCCGGTGCGCAAGGTCAACCGCGTCGACATCGGCCTGATCCGCGGCGTTGACCGCGTCCGCGACATCCTGGTCGACAACACCGAGCGCTTCGCCGCCGGCCACCCTGCCAACAACGTGCTCTTGTGGGGCGCGCGCGGCATGGGCAAATCGTCGCTGGTCAAGGCCGTGCATGCGGAAATCAATGCCAAAGCCAAGTCCGACCTGCCGCTGAAGCTGATCGAGATCCACCGCGAGGACATCGACACGCTGCCGAAGCTGATGGGCTTGCTGAAGGCGGCTCCCTTCCGCTTCATCCTGTTTTGCGATGATCTGTCCTTCGACCATGACGACACGTCCTACAAGTCGCTGAAGGCAGCGCTCGAAGGCGGCGTCGAAGGCCGCCCGGCCAACGTCATCTTCTACGCCACCTCGAACCGTCGCCATCTGTTGCCGCGCGACATGATCGACAATGAGCGCTCGACCGCCATCAACCCGTCCGAGGCGGTCGAGGAAAAGGTCTCCCTGTCCGATCGTTTCGGCCTGTGGCTCGGCTTCCACAAATGCTCGCAGGACGAATATCTCGACATGATCAACGGCTATGCCAGCCATCACGGCCTCGACGTCGACCCCGAGCAGTTGCGCGCCGAGGCGCTGGAATGGGCAACGACCCGCGGCAGCCGCTCCGGCCGTGTCGCCTGGCAGTTCACGCAGGATCTGGCCGGCCGGCTGGGCAAGCCACTCAAGGATTGATGCGTTGGATTGCGTCGCCAACGCCATCTAACGTCAAGATCATTTGGGCGGCTGCGCCCGTCGCAAGTCGCGCGGCGTTTGACCAATCTCGCGGCGCATCCAATGCGCCAGGTGTGATTGGTGTGCGAAGCCCGTCAATTCCGCCACCTCGCTTGTGCTGAGATCGCCTCGCTGCAGCAGGATGCGCGCGCGTTCGACGCGACGTCGCAACACGTAGCGATGCAGGGTGACACCGGTCGCCACCTTGAACCATGTCCGCAAGTGCGAGCTGCTCGCGCCGGCAACCCGGCTTAGTCGATGGATCGAAAGGGGCTCGTGGAGAGCAGCCTCGATATGGTCCAGCACGCGCTTGAGCTGGGTATCCGACAACCGGTTCGTTCGACCGACATCAGGTTCATCGAGGCCAAGCAGCCTCACCGCGAGCGCTGCGCCGATGCTGTCGGCAAACAACGACCCGCTCGGCGACTTTGCATTGAGATCGCTCTCGAGCGCCCGGGCGAGGTGTTCGATGCGCTGGTCACGAAGCAGATGGCGCGTATCGAGCCGCAATGCCTGCACCTTACCCCCAAGTTCCGCCGCCACCCTTTCCAGCAAGGCTGGCTGCAAGGCGATCTCGATCGTGTCGAATGGGGTCTCAGCCTCGAAACCGCCCTCCTGTCCGGCGGGCACCAGGTCGATATCGCCGGCGCGCCTGACGAAATATCGTCGAACCTCATTGCAGTAGGAGCGCGTCGCGGCACTTGCATGCACCATGATGCGATGGTGTGGCGCCCGGGGCAGACGATGGACCCCGGCTTCCACATGCCGGGAGGCCATTGTTACATCGGACGGGGCCGGAATGACCTGCGGACGCATGCCCTCTCCATTCATGGCAAAACCTGTCCAAGACTTGGCAATTCCAGCGCGACTTTCAATGCCGTGGCTATGTACCTACGCCTCTCCATCAAACTTGGATGAGAGGTCATGCCATGAGTTTCTATGTTGTTGTCGGAGCAGGCCCGGTTGGTCGCGAGACCGCGCGCCTTCTGGGCGAAGAGGGACATGATGTTGTCTTGACGAGCCGAAGTGTCGGTTCGAACGCGCTGCAAAACGTTCGCACCGTGCAGTCCGACGCCACCGATGCCGCGCAACTATCGCGTATCGGCAGAAACGCCGACGCCATCTTCATGTGTGCCATGGCCACCTATCATCGATGGGCGACCGACTTTTTCCCGATCATCGACGGTACCGTGCGCGCCGCGGAAACAGTCGGCGCGAAGCTGGTCGTGCTCGGCAACCTTTACGGCTATGGGCAAAATGCCGGCAGCCCGCTTCGCTCCGACCTGTCCCTGGATCCGACTTCCAGGAAAGGAACCGCCAGGACGATCATGTGGCAGCGGGCGGTTCGTGCCGATGTGCCAGCGATCGAAGTGCGACCCAGCGACTACCTCGGACATGGCGCGATCAGCTATTTCTCACTGGTCGCCCTGCCCTCAATAATCGAGGAAAAACCTACCGCTTTCATCGGCGACCTCGACGCAACCCATGCCTGGACGTTCACCAAGGACGTCGCCAAGACGCTCGTCGCGGCTTCCCGCTACACGGGTGAATGGGACCGGGCATTTCATGTTCCCTCCCAACACGCCTCACCCCGGGAGCTCATCCATAAAACCGCGGCGATGCTCCGCCGGAATATTGTGGACACACGTTCCTATTCGATCCCCGAGATGGAAGCGTTGGGCATGCATGAACTCATCGAGATGAGCTACCTCTTCGAAAGCCCGTTGCTGGTCGATTTCTCCGACGCTGAGACGCTTCTCGGCGTGAAGGCGAGCAGCCTTGAGACGATGATCGCCGACACGCTGCGTGATCATCTTTGAGCCTTGAGAAGTAAGTTCTTGCAAACTGAAAAAGCCCGCTCCTTGCGGGGCGGGCTGAGCCGGCGGGCTGGACTGGAGGTCAGACGGCCCGCAAAATCGCTTTTTTTCTTCTATTCGAGATAGGTCGAGGGGTCGACCGGGGCCGAGTTCTTGCGCACCTCGAAGTGCAGCTTCGGCGAGTCCGTCGTGCCACTCATGCCAGACAGCGCGATTTCCTGTCCGCGCTTGACCTTCTGGCCGCGCTGCACCTCGATCGAACTGGCGTGGCCGTAGACGGTGACGAGGCCGTTCTCGTGGCGCACCAGCACCGTGTTGCCGAATTCCTTGAGGCCGTCGCCGGCGTAGATGACGACGCCGTTCTCGGCCGCCTTGATCGGCGTGCCCGAGGGCACGGCGATGTCGACCCCGTCCTTGCCGGATCCGAAACCGGAGATCACCCGGCCGCGTACTGGCCAACGCATCTTGCCTATGCCCGTGGCATCCGGCGCCACCGCGTCGTCGTCCTCGGCCTGCTGGATGACCTTCGCATCCTTCTTCGGCGGCGTGTAGGATGCCAGCGTTTCCGACGGCGTCGTCTTTGCCGCAGGCTGCGTCGTTGCCGTCGTCACCGGATCGACCTTCGCCGGCTTGACGCTGGCGACAGTCGCGGTTCCGCCGGCCGGCACCTTCAAGGTCTGGCCGATCTTGAGCAAGCCATCCTTCATGCCGTTGGCCTGCTTCAGCGCAACGACGCCGACACCGGTCTTCCTGGCAATCGACGACATCGTGTCACCCGACTGGACCGTATAGGTGCCAGCCGCACTCGTTGCCTTGGCCACCTGCGTCGGCTTTGGCTCCTTAGGCTGGCTTGCAGCGGCCGACGTGTCGACCTGAGCGGCAGCCTTTCCTTCTTTGAGCTTCGGCTGCTGCGGCAGCACTGCGACCTTGTCCGGCGCGGTGGCCGGCAGGTTATGCTTCCCGTCCTTCGCCGGCTTTGCGTCGGCGACCTTCGGCTCGGCCTTGCTCGAATAGGCATAGGCCGGGATGACGATCTTCTGGCCGCTCTTCAGCCCCTTGGTCGGGCTGAGGCCATTCACCTTCATGATGACATCGGCCGGCACCTTGTAATGCTCTGCCAGGCCGGAAATGGTCTCACCGTCCCTGACGACGATTTCGGTCGCGTGCGGCCTGCCCGCCTCCGCCACCTTCGGCGCATCGGGCTGCGCTTCCTTGAACGGCTTCGCGGCCGGCGCGACGGTGCCGGTTGTCGTCCTGTCGACATGAGGAGCCGGCCGGACCATGGCCGGCGCCGATGCGACACGCACCGGATTGGCGGCAGGCGCGAGCGCCGGCTCTGGCTGCGCCTGGGCTGTGGCGGGCGGCGGCAACGGCCGGCTCGAAACCGGATCGAGGCTGGAGCGGCTCACCGACTGCGTATGGCTGCCATCGAGCGGAGCGGCCGAGACGTCGCCCGGATAGGGCTGTACGGCATCCTGCTTGTTGATGATGGCGCGCTGATTGTTGGTCGAAGAGGTGAAGACGTCATCGACACTGTTGAACCGCGAGGCCTGGGAACTGCACCCTGCCGCCGCGCCTGCAATCATGAGAACAGCGCAGCCCCGCGCCAGATTGCGACTATTTGCCTTCAAAACACTGAATTGCATCGCACTAACCCGCACAAACGCTGAACCAACTGGACAGGATTAAAGCGCGTTAATGTTACTGGTCGGTTAACCCATTAGAATCCGACGAAAATTTTCTTAAAACATTTTCGAGTGCGCCGGAGGCGCTTTGAGATTCAGGTCAAGCCGAGTCGAAAATGGTTGATACCGAGAACCGGAGCGGAGCGTACGTCAGTACGCGAGCGCTGGAAGCGCGGATATCAGCTATTTGCAGGCCGGCCTCACCTGAATCTCAATGCGCCTAGATCACCGCGGCGACGCTGCGCAAGATCGGCTGCAGCCGCACCAGGCCGATATCCTCGCGCTCGAAACGGCTGCCGACCTTGGTCAGCTTGGCCAGCACCTGCTCGCCCTCCTCCGGGCCGATCGGTGCGATGACGATGCCGCCGCTCGACAATTGATCGAGCAGGAAGCGCGGCAGGCTGTCGAAGGCGGCCCAGGCGACGATGCGGTCGAATGGCCCTTCATTGGGCAAACCGCCGGAGCCGTCCGCCTGGCGGACAATGACATTGCCGATGCCGAGCGCCTCGAAACGTTGCCTCGCCTGTTCGACGAGCGTCTTGTAGCGGTCGACGGTGACGACCCGCGCTGCCAGCCGCGACATCACCGCCGCGGTATAGGCAGAGCCGGTTCCGATCTCGAGCACGCGGTTTCCCGCTTCGATGGCGAGTGCGGCGATCACCGCCGCTTGCATGTCCGCCCCTTCGATCGCCTCGCCGCATTCGATCGGCAGCATGCGGTCCGACCAGGCGATCTGATGAAACTGTGCCGCCAGGAAGCCACGCCGCGGCGTCGCCTCGAAAGCCGCAATCAGCGCCTTTGGCACCGTTCCCCTGCCGCGCAGGCGCAAAAGGAAAGCCGCAAATCCTTCGCGATCGTCGATTGGAAAGCCCTGGTTCATGCAAGCGCCTTGCTCAATTGGTCACGGATCTCATGCGCGGTGAGGTCGAGCTGCAACGGCGTCACCGACACCAGGCGGTTGCGCAGTGCGTAGAGATCGGTGCCTTGCTTGCCCTCGACCGGCTCGCGGCCGAAGCGCAGCCAATAGTAAGGCAGGCCGCGCCCGTCACGCCGCTCGTCGACCCAAAGGCTGTGCACGAGCTTGCCCTGCGAGGTGACCACGGTGCCTGCGACTTCCTCGGGAAGGCAGTTCGGAAAATTGACGTTGAGCAGCACGCCATCGGGCAGCGGCGTCGCGACAAGCTTCTTCAGCAGCGCCGGCGCCAGCGCCTCGGTGGTCTCATAGGGAACCACGCGATCCTCGCCGACTGTGCTGTAGCCCTGGCTGAGCGCGATCGAGCGGATGCCGAGCAGCGCGCCTTCCATGGCGCCTGCGACGGTTCCCGAATAAGTCACGTCGTCTGCGATGTTGGCGCCCGAATTGATGCCCGACAGGATCAGGTCGGGTGCGCCGGGCAGGATCTTCTTCACGCCCATGATGACGCAGTCTGTCGGCGTACCGCGAACGGCAAAATGCTTCTCGCCGATCTTGCGCAGCCGCAGTGGCTCCGAGATCGAGAGCGAATGCGCATAGCCGGACTGGTCCTGCTCCGGCGCCACCACCCAGATATCGTCGCAGAGCGTGCGGGCAACGCGTTCGAGCGACGCCAGGCCCTCGGCATGAATGCCGTCGTCATTGGTCAGAAGAATGCGCATTATTTCGATTCGATCTTTTCCAGACCGCCCATGTAAGGCCGCAGCACTTCAGGAATGGTTACGCTGCCATCCTCATTCTGATAGTTTTCGATGACAGCTATGAGAGCGCGGCCGACAGCGGTGCCCGAACCGTTCAGCGTATGGACGAAGCGGTTGCCCTTGCCGTCCTTGTCCTTGTAGCGAGCGTCCATGCGGCGCGCCTGGAAATCGCCGCAGACAGAGCAGGACGAGATTTCGCGATAGGCGTTCTGGCCGGGCAGCCAGACCTCGATGTCATAGGTCTTGCGCGCGCCAAAACCCATGTCGCCGGTGCACAGCACCATGGTCCGGAACGGCAGGCCGAGCCGCTTCAGCACTTCCTCGGCGCATTGCGTCATCCGCTCATGCTCGGCGAGCGACGATTCCTGATCGGTGATCGAGACCAGCTCGACCTTGTAGAACTGGTGCTGGCGCAGCATGCCGCGCGTGTCGCGCCCGGCCGACCCTGCTTCCGAGCGGAAGCACGGCGTCAGCGCCGTATAGCGCAGCGGCAGCTTTTCATGCGCGGTGATTTCCTCGCGCACCAGATTTGTGAGCGGCACTTCGGCGGTGGGGATCAGATACCTTCGCTCACGATCATTATAGAAAAGCCTTACCAACCTAGCGAGACCTTCGGTGGAGGCCTTCTGATCATTTTCTGAACGGTCAGCCTGAGTGATTTGCAGGCTGGGCTGAAGGAAGGCCGACACCTTGTCTCTAAAATTAAGCAGCCCTGTTGCGATATCTCGCGATTGCACCTCTTTTGGAATACCCGTTGAGAAAAGGTCCTCCTCAAATTTCGGCAATTGTCCGGTGCCGAACATCACGTCGTCCTTAACCATCAACGGCGGCTGGATTTCCTCATAGCCGTGCTCATTGGTGTGCAGGTCGAGCATGAACTGGCCGATCGCGCGCTCCATCCGCGCCAACCCGCCCTTCAGCACGGTGAAGCGTGAGCCCGACAGTTTTGCCGCGCGCTCGAAATCCATCATGCCGAGCGCTTCGCCGATCTCGAAATGCTCCTTCACCCAGTTCCGGCGCGTCGGCACTTCGCCGACGATATGCTTGACCACATTGTCGTGCTCGTCCTTGCCGATCGGCACGTCGTCGAACGGCACATTGGGCAGCACGGCAAGCGCGTCGTTCAGGGCCTTGTCGAGCTCGCGTTCGCGCGCCTCGCCATTCTGGATGAAGGTCTTGATCTCGCCGACTTCGGCTTTCAGCCTTTCCGCAAGGGCCGCATCGCCCGAACGCATGGCGTTGCCGATCTCCTTCGAGGCGGCGTTGCGGCGCTCCTGACTGGTCTGCAGCTCGGTGACATGCTCGCGCCGCGCCTCGTCCATGGCGATCAATTCATCAACCGTGGACTGCGCCTCAGCCGCCGACCACGAGCGCTTGACCAGCGCCTCGACAAGGGCCTTCGGGTTGTCGCGAATCCATTTGATGTCAAGCATGGTTTATCCGTCCTCAGCTATGCGAGAGGGCGTAAACCGCATCCTTGATTGATGCAAGATAGAGCGGGCAGCGACTGTCTATTTCCAGCGCTGCCTGTTGTCTTACGAAGCAGCCGGCGCTGGAGGCTCGTCCGGCGCTTTATCCGCCACGGTCTCGCCGGCTTCCTGCTTCTCGCGCGCCACCCGCTGCTTTTCCTGATCCCGTTCGATCCACCGCGCGGCCCAGATCGAGACCTCGTAGAGAAGGATGGTCGGAATGGCCAAGCCGATCTGGCTCATCGGATCCGGCGGTGTCAGCACGGCGGCAACGATGAAGGCGATGACGATCGCCCATTTGCGTTTTTCCGCCAGCGCCTTGGACGACAGCATGCCGACGCGCGTCATCAGGCTGGTCACCACCGGCAACTGGAACACCAGGCCGAAGGAAAAAATCAGCGTCATGATGAGGCTGAGATACTCCGACACTTTCGGCAGGAGTGAGATTTGCACCTGATCGTCGGTGCCAGCCTGCTGCATGGCGAGGAAGAACCACATCACCATCGGCGTGAAGAAGAAATAGACCAGCGAGGCACCCATCAGGAACAGAATGGGCGACGCGATCAGGAACGGCAGGAACGCGTTGCGCTCGTTCTTGTAGAGGCCGGGCGCGATGAATTTGTAGATCTGCGTGGCGATCAGCGGAAAGGCGATGACCATGCCGCCGAACATGGCGAGCTTGACCTGCGTGAAGAAGAATTCCTGCGGCGCGGTGTAGATCAGTTCGACCTTGTGCGGATCGAGCCCCGCCCATTTCGTCGCCCACTTGAACGGGACGACCAGAAGGTTGAACAGCCTCTTGGCGAAGAAGAAGCAGACCAGGAAGGCGACGAAGAAGCCACCGAGCGACCAGATCAGCCGCCGGCGCAGTTCGATGAGATGCTCCATCAGTGGAGCGGACGATTTTTCGATCTCGTCCTTTTCCTTGTCCGAAACGCTCACTTGGCGGCTCCCGCCGTCTTTTTGGCTGCCGGCTTCTTCACTGGCGCAAGTTTCGGTTCGGCCTTCGCCGCGGTCTTAGCAGCAATCGTCTTGGCAGCAATCGTCTTGGCCTCAGCAGGCTTCGCCGCTTCAGGCTTTGGCGCAGGCGCGGTCTTCGCTTTCGCAGGCGCAGAAGCTTTTGCCGCCGACGCTTTTGCAACCGGCCCAGCCTTTACCGGCGCAGCTTTGGTCGCCCTCTTCGCCGCGGGCGCCTTGGGCGCCGCACTCGATGACGGCGCTACCACCGATTCATCGGTCATTGCCGGGAAAGTCGCCGGCGCGACCTCCGCGCCGCCAGGCATGGTTGTCGCGCCATTCTTCAATGGCTCGGCCGCCACGGGTGTAGAGGGTGCGGGCGTTGCCGGATCAGGGGCCGGCTTCGGCTTCATCGCCGCGTCGACACCGGCGCGCACATCGGCTGCTGCCTGCTCGAAGGGATTGAGCTGCTTCTTGATCTCGGCAACGGGGCTGAGGCCCCTGAGCTCGTCGACCGACTTCTTGACGTCGTCGAGCTCTGCTTCCTTCAGCGCTTCGTTGAACTGCTTCTGAAAATCGGCGGCCATGGCGCGCAGCTTCGCCGTCGTGCGGCCAAAGGTACGCAGCATGTTGGGCAAATCCTTCGGTCCGACGACCACGATCATGACGATCGCGATCACCAGCATTTCGGTCCAGCCGACTTCAAACATGGCAATCTGTTCCGACTAGAACTTTCTGGCTCAGCTCTTGCTGGCTTTTTCCTTCACGGCCGAAACGGTCTCGTCGGCACGGTGTTCGACGGTGCGCTTGTCTTCGGCGACATCGTCATCCGCCATGCCCTTTTTGAAGCTCTTGATGCCTTTGGCCATGTCACCCATCAGCTCGGGGATCTTGCCGCGGCCGAACACCAGAAGCACGATGACCAGCACGATCATCCAGTGCCAAATCGAAAATGAACCCATAGCAAATCTCTCTCGAATGGTTTCCCTGGCGATGATCTATGCGTTTTCGCGTTGGGATTCAAACACAACTGCGACAGAGTTTATGAAAGGGTGGCGGTTGTCACGCATTTTCAGTGTGATGGCCCGCTACGAATCCGCGCATGTACAGTCTGCCAGCTGCTTTTGAAACAGGTTTCGCGGTCAATCTTCCGTGACGCGCGGCGTCAACAGGCCGAGTTCCTCGAGATCGATGTCGGTCAGCGGATCCTCGTCCTCGGTCAGCGCATCCGGGTCGGCCGGCGGCTGCGGAATGGAGAAATTAGACGGCATGCGGCCCGAAAGCAGGCCGGCGCCCTTCAATTCTTCCATGCCGGGAAGATCACGGATTTCCTCGAGCGCGAAATGGTCGAGGAAGGTTTCGGTGGTGCCGTAGGTGACCGGACGGCCGGGCGTCTTGCGGCGGCCGCGCATGCGCACCCATTCCGTCTCGAGCAGCGTGTCGAGCGTGCCTTTCGAGGTCTCGACACCGCGGATGTCCTCGATCTCGGCGCGCGTCACCGGCTGGTGATAAGCGATGATCGCCAGCACTTCGAGCGCCGCCCGCGACAGTTTGCGCTGCTGCACCGTATCGCGGCTCATCAGGAAGGCCAGGTCGCCGGCGGTGCGGAACGCCCAGCCATCGCCGACGCGCACCAGATTGACGCCGCGCCGGGCGTAGATCTGCTGCAGCTCGGTCATCGCGAGGGCGACGTTGATGCCGTCGGGAAGGCGCGCGGCAAGCTGCTTTTCGCTGACGGGTTCGGCGCTGGCGAACACGATCGCCTCGGCCATACGCACGGCCTCCGCCATATGCAGCCGCTCGGCCGGATTCTGGACCTGCTCGGCGCCCTCTTCGGCAACAAGCTCCTGCTCCGGCTCATCTTCGACCTTGAACGGGATCACGGAAGCATTGGCGCGTTCGCTCATGTTGCCACCTCGACTGCCTTGATCGGTTGCACCCGGCCGCGCAGATAGATCGGTGCGAACGTCTGATCCTGACGAACGTCCATCGTGCCGTCACGCACCAGTTCCAATGTTGCCGCAAAGGAACTGGCGATCGCCGTGCGCCTTTCCTCGGGGCTGGTCATGTACACGATCAGGAAACTTTCCAGCGTCGTCCAGTCGCTAACAGCCCCGACTAGGCGGGTCAGGACGTCGCGCGCGTCCTTGAGCGACCAGACGCCACGCCTGGCGATCGTCACATTGTTGATTGCCTGCTTCTGCCGCTGCTGGGCATAGGCGGTCAAGAGATCGTAGAGCGACGCCGAATAGGCGTTGCGCTTCTCGATGATGACCATTTCGGGCATGCCGCGCGCGAACACGTCGCGGCCGAGCCGGTTGCGGTTGACCAGGCGCGCCGCAGCGTCGCGCATGGCTTCCAGGCGCTTCAGCCGGAACTGCAGCACCGCTGCCAGCTCTTCGCCGCTTTCGCCCTCTTCGCCCGGTTGCTTAGGGATCAACAGCTTCGACTTGAGGAAGGCGAGCCATGCCGCCATCACCAGATAGTCGGCGGCAAGCTCCAGCCGCAGCGTCCTCGCCGTCTCGACAAAGGCCAGATACTGCTCGACCAGCGCCAGGATCGAGATGCGCGCCAGATCGACCTTCTGGGTGCGGGCAAGGTGCAGGAGAAGGTCGAGCGGACCTTCGAAGCCGGCCACGTCGACGACCAGCGACGGGTCGCCCGTCAGCCGTGAATCGTCGTTCTCGGCCCACAGGCGGTCCATCGGTGCGGCCTTCGCGGCCTTGCCTTCCAATGTTTCCGCCACTGCCCCGTCACTTCCTTTCAGCTAGGCCACCGCATCGAAATAGGTGGCGAATTCGGCGCGTATCTCGGTTTCTTCGGCCGCGTCGCGTTTCTCTATATAGGTCATCGCGCGCTTTGCACGCTCAAGCGACTTGCCCTCAAGCCCCTTGGTCCGCGACGCGATGCCCGCCATCTCCTCGAAAACGCCGTTGCAGTGAAGGACCAGATCGCAGCCCGCCGCAAGGATCGAGGCCGCCTTTGTCGGGAAATCCCCAGAAAGTGCCTTCATCGAGGTGTCGTCGCTCATCAGGAGCCCATCAAAGCCGATCTCGCGGCGGATGATCTCGTCGATGACCTTGCCGGACGTCGTCGCCGGGTTGTTGGGATCGATGGCGCTGTAGACGACATGAGCCGTCATCGCCATCGGCAGATGGTTGAGTTCCCGGAACGGAGCAAAGTCATGCCGCTGCAGATCACCGAGCGAGGCGTTGACGACGGGCAGCTCGAAATGCGTGTCGGCGAAGGCCCTGCCATGGCCCGGAATGTGTTTCATCACCGGCAGCACGCCGCCCGACATCAGGCCTTCGGCAGCGGCGCGGCCGAGTTCGATGACCGCGCGCGGCTCCTTGCCGTAGGCGCGCGCGCCGATGACGTCGCTGGCGCCCTCGATCGGCACGTCGAGCACCGGCAGGCAATCCGCCGTGACGCCGTAGCGCAGCAAGTCGAAGGCGTGCAGGCGCGCCATCAGCCAGGCCGCGCGAGCGCCGGCGTCGTGATCGTCGCACCACAGCGCGCCAAGCGCGCCGCCCGCCGGATAGTTCGGCGCCAGCGGCGGCCGCAGGCGCTGCACCCGGCCACCTTCCTGGTCGATGAACACCAGCGCATCGGGACGCCCGATGCAGTCGCGCATCTCGGCGACCAGATCGCGGATCTGCTCGGTCTCGCCGATGTTGCGGGCAAACAGGATGAAGGCCCACGGGCATTCATTGCGATAGAAATTGATTTCTTCGCGGGTGAGCGATTTCCCGGCACAGCCGAGGATCATGGATTTTGATTCGGTCATGTCTGGAGTCTAGGGCTTCGCGCGACGAAAGGGAATCGTCCCGGGATCACAGCCGCCCGGCGCCAACGGCTTCCACATGAAAAAATGAAAAGCCGGCGCGGTCTAAGGCCGCGCCGGCTTGATTGGTTGACCGGTGACTAGAGCGGTTCACCGTTTCACGGAAACGGCAAACCGCTCTAACTCTTGGTTTTGACGCAATTCCGAACGGAAAATCGCTTCACGCTTTTCCTGGAATTGCTCTAGCGCGACACGAAGCAGTTGCCGCCGGCAGCCTTGTAGTTGGTGCACAGGTTGATGGCATCGTTGCGCGACTGAGCCACGACGCGAACGCGGTAGAACGTGCCCTTGCCGGCGATCTCGGCCTTGACGATGTTGGCTTTGCGGCCGGAAAGCACGCTGGCGTAACGACGCTGCAGATCCTGGTAACTCGACTGGGCGCTTTCCACCGTCGGCTGCGAAGCAACCTGCATCGACCACGAACCGCCACCGGTTGCCGTCGTTGCCGGATCGATGGAGGCGACCTGATCGGGCTTGACCTCGCCGACGACGTCGACCGGCTGGTCTGACGGACGCTGTGGCGCGATCGCAACCTTGGCCGGAGTATTGGCTGACTGCGTATTGGCTGACTGGGCCTTTTCCGGTTTGGCTGCCGGCTTGAGGGCCGGCGCGTCGTCCGACTGTGCGGCGACGGGCGCCACGGTGCCGGTCTGGTCGGCATCGGACTGGGCCGCAGGGGCGACATGCTGCGGCGCCGGATCGGCCGGTTCGGTGACGGCCACCTGCGGTGCGGCCGGTGCCGGGTCCTCGCGCGGCACCAGCGAGCCGTCCGACTTGACGACCATGGTCCTCACCTTGCGCGGCGCAACGGCGACGACATCGGCGTTGGTGCCCTTCTCGGCATCCTGCAGCACCTGCGCGATGCGATCCTCGGACTTGGGTGCCGGCGCTACGTTGTCGGCTGGCGCCGCATCGCCGGTCGGCGCTGCATTGGCAGTCGCCGGCGCGGCATTGGCGGTCGTCTGCGCGGCGTTGTTGTCGCCCGTTTCGCCGGCGGCAGCGTTCTGGTCAGCCGCAGCGTTCTGGTCGGGGGAAAGATCGACGGCGCGTGCCGGGTCCTTCGCCTGCACATCCACCGGTTCCTCGACGTCGGTGACAAGCTTCTGCTGAACCGGCTCGGCCGGTTTCGCGCCCTTGACCACCGCGTCATAAACCTTGTTGTCCTGGTTCGGCACCACGGTGCCGCCCGGATTCTCAGGCTTGACCTTGATCGGCGAATTGTCGGCCTTGACGATCACCGGAGCTTCGCTCCCGCCCTTGCCACCCAAAGACAGCGCAAAGGCTCCAAGGCCGCCTGCAACCGCCACCGCACCGACAATCGCCGCGATGAACAGGCCGCGACGCCCCGACGACTTGGCCGCCTCGCGTTCGCCCAGACCCGGAACGGACATCGCCTCGTCGAGTTCCGGATCGTAGTCGAGTTCGTCGACGGTGAAATCGTCCGCCTGCGAAACCGGCTGGCTGCCTGGCAGGCTGTCGAGGTCGAAGCCGTCAGCGGCATCGGCATAACTTGCGGTCGTCGCCGCACGGGCCGGCATTTCCGCCGGTCGCGCCGCATAGGTCCGCGCTTCCGGCTGATAGGCCGGCTTGGGCTCTTCATAGGCCGGATTGAGCCCACCAGGGTTGAAACCGGCATTGTAGGATTCATCGGCATACGAAGCGCTGCCGGCGGAAGCCGGCGCGACCTCGACCGAATTCATCTCGGTCAAAAGGCTGGCGAACTCAGCATCGAGATCGTCATAGCCGGCCGTCGTCGGCGCATCTTCCTCGAAGTGCAGCTCCGGAATGTCGAGATCGTCAGCCAGCGCCACGACGCGCTCGGGCACATCGACCGTTTCGACATCGGGCATCTCGTCGTAGCGCGGGGACTGCGGCGCCGGCGGTGCCGAGACTGGGGTTGCGTAGGCAGCAGCCGCAGCCGGCTCGGCCGCACGGTAGGACGGCACAGATGCCACCGCTGGGGCTGCTTCCGGTGTGGCGGTCCTGGCCGCCATCGAAGCGGACGGCTGCGCGGCAAACGCCGGCGGCTGGGGAACCGGCGTCACGCGGCTCCACGAGCGGGCTGGCTCCGTCGGCGTGGAACGTTCCGCCAGCCAATCGAGAGAATCATCCCGATCCTGCGGGGAAGCGGTCCCATCACGTGGATCGAGGCTGTTGGCCAAGGCGGCGTCGAATGCATCATTGTCGAAATCGACGTCGACCTCGGCGGCATCCGAGCCGTGATCCCCGAGTTCATCGAACAGCATATCGTCGAGATCGACATCGGCGGCCTGGGCGGCATGCGCCTCTTCGGACGCCGACTCATCGAGATCCCAGTCGAGGTCGCCAGCAAGGTCGGCGGGCTCGTCGGCAACCGTCTCTGGTGCGGCAGCAGGCTGGGCGGGAGCAGCGGAAGGCTGGGCCTGGGCCACAAAGGGCTGAGCCATGACGGGCTCTTCCTTGACCGCCGGAGCCGTGCGCTGGGTCATGGCACCCAGCAGCGCGTTCAACTCGTCTTCCAGGCTTCGTTCATTGGCGGCAGGGGCCGTCACGGTTGCGGCGGGCGCCACCAGCCAGGCGGGAGTGGCCGCGGCCTCGGCAACGACGGGCTCTTCGGCAGGCTCGGCAACGCCATCGTCCAAGCTCAGATCGAATGCATCATCCGGCCCGGCTTCAGGGCTTGAAAATTCGCCAGTATCCACGGCATCGGCGCGCACTTCGTCTGCTTCCGCCTGATTGAAGGCCACCCGCTCATCCGCTGGAACGTCAAAATCCACATCGGCCATGGCGTCGTCGAAACGGTCCTCGAAATCCTCGTCGGAAATCGCCTGGTCCTGGTCCTGGGCGGCCGCCACCGGCTCTGGGTATTCCACCGTGGTCGCAGCCGCATCACGCTGATCCATTGGATGGTCGTCGAGCATCAATTCGTCTTCGAGTGAAATCGCGGCTTCGTCGTCGAATTCAGGATCGGAGGCGGCCTCGACAGCGACCGGCACTTCGGCAACCGCGTGCTGGGGCTCGGCGACTTCGTCCTCGATGCGGAAATCCCGATCGAGCGACGCGGCAAGCTCGTCCTCCATCGGCACGTCGTCTTCGAAGGGGGAAACGTCTTCGAGCGAACTGGCGACGGCATTATCGAAATCGGCGTCGAAAGCAGGTTCGACGGCTGGTGCGGATTCGGCAGCGCTCGGGTTCCCATGGCTGGCGACGGACGCCTGCTCATCGGCAGCCGTGAAGTCCAGGTGGAAATCGTCGTCGAGCGAAAGCGCAAGATCATCGTCCGCGCGAAGATCGTCATCCGTCCCTTCATGAGCGGAAGCCGTTTCGAATGCCGGCTCATGAGCTTCGACACCCGGAGCGGCGTCGCTGTCGCCAGCGTCGAACTCGCCCATCAGTTCCTTTTCGAGGTCGATATCGAAGTCGCCCTCATCCGCCGGCTGACTGACGACGTCGGCTTTCGGCTTGACCGGCTGGCGCGGGTCGAATCCCATGATCCTGGTCAGTTCCGCGAACGGATCATCGTCGGCGATGTCGTTGTTGTCGGCTACTCTCAGCTGGGTTCTGTCTGCCATTATTGTTCCCGAACTCGCACTCAGTCGGACGCCATGGACGTCGCGCAGGGTTGGCCCTTACCAGCGCAATGTGGGCAAAAGGTGACAGGTTTTTTAGTCAAACCTAACGCATTTCGGTGGGCGCAGCGGCTCCGATCAGCGTCAGGCCGGACGTCAGAACGTCCGAAACAGCCTGCACCAGCCCTAGTCTGGCATGCGTCAATTCTCGGTCGTTAACCTTAACAAAACGTAAGTCCGGATTATCCGTGCCACGGTTCCAGTGTCCGTGGAAACTGGAAGCGAGATCGTAGAGGTAGAATGCCAGCCTATGCGGCTCCAGCGCAAGCGCGGCGGACTCGATGAGACGCGGATATTCGGCGAGCTTGCGGATCAGGCCGATCTCGCCCTCATCGGTCAGCGACGTCACCGCCGCCACAAGGCTGTTGCGGTCGAAATTCGCCTCCCCCAACTGCTCGCTCGCCTGCCGGAACACCGAATGGCAGCGCGCCGAGGCGTACTGCACATAAAACACCGGATTGTCCTTGGACTGCTCGGTCACCTTGGCGAAGTCGAAATCGAGCGGCGCATCGTTCTTGCGGTAGAGCATCATGAAGCGGATCGGGTCGCGCCCGACTTCCTCCACCACTTCGCGCAACGTCACGAAATCGCCGGAGCGCTTCGACATGCGAACCGGCTCGCCATCGCGAAACAGCTTGACCAGGTTGCACAGCAGCACGGTGAGCTTGACGTCGTCGCCGGCAATTGCCCGCGCCAGTGCCTCCAGCCGCTTGACGTAGCCGCCATGGTCGGCGCCGAGCACATAGATCAGGTCGACGAACCCGCGATCGACCTTGTCCTTCAGGTAGGCGACGTCGGCGGCGAAATAGGTGAATGAGCCGTCGGACTTGACCAGAGCCCGATCCATGTCGTCGCCGACCGCGGTCGAGCGGAACAGCGTCTGCTCACGGTCTTCCCAGTCGTCCGGCTTCTCGCCCTTGGGCGGCGGCAGCTTGCCCTTGTAGATATGGCCCTTCAGCGTCAGGTCGTTGATCGCCGACCGGATCTTCCTGGCATTGTCGGCATGCAGCGTGCGCTCGGAGAAGAACACGTCGTGATGCACGTTGAGCAACGCCAGATCCTCGCGGATCATCGCCATCATCGCATCGATGGTCCGGTCCTTGACGATGGCCAGCGCCTCGTCATCCGGCATCTGCAGCAAGGAGCGTCCAAATTCCTTGACCAGGGCCTCGCCGACGGGGACGAGGTAGTCTCCGGGGTAGAGCCCTGGCGGAATCTCGCCGATGTCCTCGCCGAGCGCCTCGCTATAGCGCAGGAAGGCCGAGCGTCCGAGCACGTCGATCTGCGAGCCCGCATCGTTGATGACATATTCCTTGGTCACGTCGTAACCGGCAAAGGCCATGATATTGGCGAGCGCGTCACCGACAACCGCGCCCCGGCAATGGCCGACATGCATCGGCCCGGTCGGGTTGGCCGAGACATATTCGACATTGGTTTTCCGGCCGGCGCCGATCGTCGAGCGGCCATAGTTGCGCCCCTCGCCCAGAAGTGCCGACAGATGCGCCTGCCAGAAGCCGTCCTTGAGCCGGAGGTTGACGAAGCCCGGGCCGGCGACCTCGGCGGCGGCGACATCCACGTCATCCCGCAGCGCCAGCGCCAGCCTGTCGGCCAGCACGCGCGGGTTCTGCCCCGTAGGTTTGGCCAGCACCATTGCAGCGTTGGTCGCAAGGTCGCCATGGCTGGCGTCGCGCGGCGGCTCGACTGCGATGCGCGACAGATCGGGCGAAACGCCGTCTTTGTCTTTCAGATCAAGCGCTTCGACAGCCTTTATGACTCGCGCGGTGAAATCGGCGAAGATGTTCATGGGTATTGCTCTGGCGGCTTTATGGCGAATCCGGCTCGTTGGCCGGCAAAATCGAGCCCGCCCTAGCTCAAATCCGGGGTGCGGTCAAACAAACGCCGGTGTTCCTTCAGCGCGTAAGTGTCGGTCATCCCGGCCAGAAAGTCGGCCACGCTGCGGGCCTTGATGCGATCTTCAGCCCGGTCCAACCCCTCGCGCCAGCCATCCGGCATGGCGCGCGGGTCGGCGAAATAGACGTCGAACAGGTCCCTGACGATCTGCTCGGCATCGCCGCGCACCCGCATGACTTCCTTGTGGCGGTAGAGGTGCTTGTAGAGGAAAGCCTTCAGTTCCTTCTCGACCGCTGCCATCTCGGCGGAAAAGGTCACCATCGTCTCGCCCGCCGCCCTCACCGCATCGGCGCTCTGCGGCCTGACGCGCTCCAGATTGGCTGTCGTCGACATGATCACGTCCTCGACCATGGCGGTGATCTGCCGCCGCATCAGCTCATGGCCGGTGCGAACGTCATCGAGCCTTGGATAGCGCTCGCGTACACTCTTCAGGATCGTTCCCGGCAGCGAGACAGTCTTCAGCATGTCCAGCGTCAGCAGCCCTGACCTCAACCCGTCGTCGATATCGTGGTTGTTGTAGGCGATGTCGTCGGCGATCGCGGCACACTGCGCCTCGATGCCGGCGAACCGGTCAAGTTCGAGGTCCTGCAACTGCGAGTAATCGCGGATTGCCTGCGGCACGGCTCCTTTCAGGCCCTTGCCGCTGCCGTCGGTCAGCGGGCCATTGTGCTTGACCAGCCCTTCCAGCGTTTCCCAGGTCAGGTTCAGCCCGTCGAATTCAGCGTATCGCGCCTCAAGCCTGGTCACGATGCGCAGCGATTGCGCGTTGTGGTCGAAGCCGCCCCATTGGGCCATCTTCTCGTTCAGCGCGTCCTCGCCGGTGTGGCCGAAGGGCGTGTGGCCGAAATCATGCACCAGCGCCACCGCCTCGGCCAGATCCTCGTCGCCGCGCAGAGCCCGCGCCAGGGCACGCGCGATCTGCGCCACCTCGATCGAATGGGTCAGCCTCGTGCGGTAGTGGTCGCCTTCATGGGCGATGAAGACCTGCGTCTTGTGCTTCAGCCGCCGGAACGCCGTCGAATGGATGATGCGGTCGCGGTCGCGCTGGAACGGCGTGCGGGTCGGGCTCTCGACCTCGTCGAACAGCCGGCCGCGCGAGCGCGCCGGATCCGTGGCATAGGCCGCGCGCGGCCGATAGCCGAATCCGATGTCGCCCAACTCGTTGGTCATGGCTGATGCTGCCGCGGTTGACTTGATCTAGTTGACTTGGCCCCTCTCGCTTCATACCTATCATGTGAAACCGAAAGCAAGGTGACGCCCATGGGCGCTGATGCCAAGACTGCCATGAAAGTCGACATGACCGAGGCCGCCGCCAGGCGGATCGCCAAGATCGTTTCTGGCGAAACCGGCAAGACGGCGCTGCGCGTTTCCGTCGAAGGCGGCGGCTGCTCGGGTTTTTCCTACAAGTTCGACCTGGTCGACACGCGCAATGACGACGATGTCGCCATCGAGAAGGACGGCGCCACGGTGCTGATCGACGATTTGTCGCTGGTCTATATGGGCGGCTCGGTGATCGACTTCGTCGACGATCTGATGGGCCAATCCTTCCAGATCAAGAACCCGAACGCGGTCGCCTCCTGCGGCTGCGGCACCAGTTTCTCCATCTAGCGGCATTGCGATGCCTGCCATCGGCGCGGTCCGTCAGGTCGCGCTGTCGGCCGGACGCGACCTTGATTCGACGCTGGCCTTCTGGCGCGATGTGCTTGGTATGGGCGTTCACGCCCGCTACGATCCCCCGGGTATCGCCTTCATCATGGCGGGCGATGTGCGCCTGCTGTTCACCGACGGCGTTCCGGCCGGCACCGTCTATCTCGACATTGCCGGCCTCGAACCTTTCCATGCCCAGGCGAAGGCCGCGGGCGTTCCCTTCACCGCACCGCCGACGCTGGTGCATCACGATACCGAAGGCCAGTTCGGTCCAGCGGGAGAAAGCGAGTGGATGGCCTTTATAAAAGATCCTGCTGGCAATACGATCGGCCTCGTCGAACGCCATCCGCCGCAGGAAGAATAGACCGTCATGAAAATCGTCACCTGGAATATCAACGGCGTTCGCGCCCGCATCGGCAACCTCACCCATTGGCTGACCGAGAGCGCGCCCGATATCGTTTGCCTGCAGGAAATCAAGACGGTCGACGACCAATTCCCGCGTGCCGAGATCGAGGCGCTGGGCTACAATGTCGAAACCCATGGCCAAAAAGGCTTCAATGGCGTGGCGCTGCTGTCGAAGCTGCGCTTCGACGAGGTCACCAAGGGCCTGCCCGGCGACGATGCCGACGAACAGGCGCGCTTCATCGAGGGCGTGTTCTCGACCGACAAGGGCGCCCTTCGGGTCGCCTCGCTCTATCTGCCGAACGGCAATCCGATCGATGACGAGAAGAAATTTCCCTACAAGCTGTCCTGGATGGCGCGGCTGGAGCGCTGGGCCGAAGAGCGCCTGAGGCTGGAAGAGGCGCTGGTGCTGGCTGGCGATTACAACGTCATTCCCGAGCCGATCGACGCGCGGTTTCCGGAGAACTGGCTGGGCGACGCGCTGTTCCAGCCGCAGACGCGGCAAGCGTTCCGGCGGCTGCTCAACCTCGGCTTCACCGAGGCGGTGCGTGCGGTCACCGATGCGCCGGACACCTACACCTTCTGGGATTATCAGGCCGGCGCCTGGCAGAAGAACAACGGCATCCGCATCGACCATCTGCTGCTGTCGCCGGAAGCCGCCAACCGATTCTCGTCCGCCTCGATCGAAAAACATGTGCGCGCCTGGGAAAAGCCGTCCGACCATGTGCCGGTGGCGATCGACCTCGCCTTGTTGCCGGCCTGACGGAGAAGCGCCCCCGGGCCAGATGACACAGCCGAGCTGGACCTCATGTCGCCACATTCAGGCGCATGATGGGAGATCATCATGGCGGCTGGGGTTCCCATGAGCATTCGATTTGTTGTTTGTCCGATCGGCTTGGCATTTGCCACCGCCGCTATGGTGCCGGCTTTCGCCGCCCCGGAATGTCTTGCCAATGGCAAATCCTATCCGGTTGGTCAGGTCGCCTGCCTGACCGTTGCCGACCAGAGCCATCTGGCTCGCTGTGAGATGGTGCTCAACAACACATCCTGGACGAAGGTCGGCGACAACTGCCCCGAAAACACCATGGCGCCACACCTGCACGTCACCCCGATCTCGACGCCCGCGCCAAGCATGGTGCCGACGGAACCCACCGAGAACTGATTTTCCCGTTGTCTGATCCCCCTTTGGGGAGATCACCCTTACTGTTCCGCGTTGGTGGTGCCCTTGGTCAGGATGTCGTCGGCGAGCGAGATCGCGGTGCGCCGGTCGGGTTCGCCGGCGGCGGCGAAGGCCTCTTCCTGCATGCCGCGGATCCAGGGCTGATCGGCCGGCGAGGCGCGTTCGAGCGCCGCCGTCATCATCGCCAGGCCGCGAACGATCTTGCCGCTCTGGAACAGCAGGTGGCCAAGCGTCGCCTGCGCACCGGCATGGCCCTTCTCGGCGGCAAGCTGGAACCAGCGCCCGGCCTGCTTGACGCTGGCCTTCACCCCGCCCTCGCCCTTCAGGAACATCTGCCCCATCTCGAACTGGGCGTTGGGGTTGCGGTAGTTGGCGGCGGCGCGCATGTAATATTCCTGTGCCGCCACCTCGTTCTCGGTGACCGGGCTGCCAGGAATGCCTTTGCGCAGGTAATCGCCGAGCGCGACCAGCGCGTCGGAGACGTAGCTTTCCTCGGGCGAACCGGGCTCGACGTCCTGGTCGACGATCTCCGAGAAGAACTTGAACGCTTCATAGTCGTCGCGCGCCACGCCGTCGCCCTCGGCATACATGCGGGCAAGCTTCCAGGTGGCGCCGATCTGGCCGTTTTCGGCGGCGTATTTATAGGCCTCGGCGGCCTGTTCCTTGTGGCCGTTCTTGTAGGCGGAGAAGCCGAACTGGAACACCGCCCAGGGACTGGATTGCGGCTTCACGCCGGTCTTGTCGTCGAACACCTTGTCGTCGAAGGCCAAAGCCTGGCCCACGGCGCCAAAGATCGCAAACGCGACCAGTGCCGGAAGGACAGATGACCTCAACAACTCTGGTGTTGACTTCAACAACTCAGATATCCGCATAGCAGTGTGTTTCTTTCGCACCGCCCGGATGGGTGACCGCGCCGTCGCGGGCGGAACCTACCGTCTGTGCGTATTTCCAAATCGCGCCCGATTGATAGTCGGTCGTGCGCGCCTTCCATGTCTTTGCCCGCGCCGCCAGTTCGGCCTCGGTCAGCGCCACTTCGATCGTGCCATTCACCGCGTCGATCGAGATCACGTCGCCATCCCGGATGAGACCGATCGGGCCGCCAACCGCCGCTTCGGGGCCGACATGGCCGATGCAGAAGCCGCGTGTCGCGCCCGAGAAGCGGCCGTCGGTGATCAGCGCCACCTTGCCGCCCATGCCCTGGCCATAGAGTGCTGCCGTCGTCGACAGCATCTCGCGCATGCCCGGCCCACCGCGCGGCCCTTCGTAGCGGATGACGAGAACCTCGCCTTCCCGGTAATTGCGATGCGTCACCGCCTCGAAACATTCCTCTTCCGAATCGAAGCAGCGCGCCGGGCCGGAGAATTTCAACTCCGTCATGCCCGCGACCTTCACGATCGCGCCTTCGGGGGCAAGGTTTCCCTTCAACCCCACGACACCGCCGGTTTGGGTAATGGGTCTGTTGGCCGGGCGGACCACATCCTGGTGTTCATTCCAGGAAACATGCTCCATATTTTCGGCCAAAGTGCGGCCAGTGACCGTCAGGCAATCGCCGTGCAGATAGCCATGGTCGAGCAGCGTCTTCATCAACAGCGGAATGCCGCCGGCCTCGAACATATCCTTGGCGACATATTTGCCGCCAGGCTTGAGATCGGCGATGTAAGGCGTCTTCTCGAAAATCCTGGCCACGTCGAACAGGTCGAACTTTATCCCCGCTTCATGCGCGATCGCCGGCAGATGCAGGGCCGCATTGGTCGAGCCGCCGGTGGCCGAGACCACGGTCGCGGCATTCTCCAGCGCCTTCAACGTGACGATGTCGCGCGGCCGGATGTTTTTCGCGATCAGTTCCATGATTTTTTCGCCGGACGCGAAATTGAAGCGGTCGCGCATTTCATAAGGCGCGGGCGCTCCGCAGGAATAGGGCAGCGCCAGGCCGATCGCCTCGGCGACGGTCGCCATGGTGTTAGCGGTGAACTGGGCGCCGCAGGAGCCGGCCGAGGGACACGCGACCTGTTCGATCTCGAGCAGTTCGGCATCATCGATCGTACCGACCGAGTGCTGGCCGACAGCCTCGAACACGTCCTGCACGGTGATCTGCCGGCCGCGATAGCTGCCGGGCAGGATCGAGCCGCCATAGATGAAGATCGACGGCACGTTGAGGCGCACCATGGCCATCATCATGCCGGGCAACGACTTGTCGCAGCCGGCCAAGCCGACCAGCGCATCGTAGCAATGGCCGCGCATGGTGAGCTCGACCGAATCTGCGATGACCTCGCGCGACACCAGCGACGATTTCATGCCCTGGTGGCCCATGGCGATGCCGTCGGTGACGGTGATGGTGCAGAATTCGCGCGGCGTGCCGTTGGCGGCGGCGACGCCCTTCTTGACCACTTGCGCCTGGCGCATCAGCGAGATGTTGCAGGGGGCCGCCTCGTTCCAGCAGGACGCGACGCCGACCAGCGGCTGCGCGATCTCGGCCGCCGACAGGCCCATGGCATAGAGATAGGAGCGATGCGGCGCACGCGCCGGACCGACGGTCACATAGCGGCTAGGGAGCTTGGCCTTGGAAATGACTTTGGCGTCCATTCTCTTCCTTGCCCCATCTTCCCTGCAAATGGGGCGGTGCGGCCTCTCCCATCGCCGAGCCTTTTGGCGCGTGTCCCGAGACAAGATCGAGGTGCGCCGGGTTTATGGCGGGAAATGGGCAATTTCCTCGGCCCGGCTTCTAGCCCAGGGGTTGTTCAGAAAGTGTTGCCAAAACGTCACAATCGTACGAGGCGGCAACGGTGTCGCCTATATGCAACGCGGCTTGGATACCAGGCGCACCGGCGACGCCGGCTCAAACGAAAAAGGCCGGGCATTGCCCGGCCTTAATGTCGTATTTCCAACGACTTAGAATTTGATCTTGACGCCGCCGGTAAGCGCTGCAACCAAATCGTTGCCGAAGTCGTAGCGGACGTCCGTACCGGCGACGTAGCCATTGCTATCGGAGACTTCTCCAGAGTGACCGCTGGTCAGCACACCGAGAGCCCCGCCGAGCTTGAATTCGATATTCGGCTTCGGCGTGTAGGCAACACCGCCACCGAAAGTCCAGGTGTCCGTCTGGTCACCATAGCCACGCGAGGTGCCCCGATCCCATGCGATCTGGACCGCACCGCTCCACTGCTCGTTGAACTGGTGGCCGATACCGCCACTAATTGTCCAGCCGTCGCGATACATCAGATCGAGCGAGGTTAGCCTGACAGGGCTTGGGGAAACCGATGTACAGGGTGCGACACCCTTGCTTGCCGTCGAGCAGATCGGAACACTTTGCAGCACGCTCCAGTTGACCCACTTGATCGAACCAAAAGCGAGCCAACCAGGAGCGATGCCGGACTGAAGCTTCAATTCCACCGAATCTGGCATCTTCGCCGAACCGTAAATGTCGGTCACCGCAGAAGAGCCGGGGGGCAGAAAAGCCGCGATCGGAGCCAGGGACGTCGTATCGAGCGTACCCGAAATATTGTCGAGCTTGACCTGGGAATTGTAAACCAGACTGGCACGCAAAGCGATATCGGGAATTTCGTAGGCAATACCGGCTCGCCATCCCCAACCGTCTGCCTTCAGATCGACGCGCCCGACGAAATTGGCGGGAACGGGGAAGGCGCCCGACAGGTCAGGAACACCGCCGATATAGCTTGTCTTAAAGCCATAGACTTCTTGATAAAAAGCGCCGCCGATAAAGCGCAGTTGGCCCTTGCCGACGTCCATCTTGTAGGAGCAGGTGCCGGAGTAATTATTGCTCTTGATGCTGGTTTCGATATTGGAATATGAGCCGTTCCAAATGCCCGGATTCGAACTCGCGCCCCATGGCTGCGAGTAATCAAGCAGGCAATCCACCCCATGACCGAGTGATGCCTTGACGCCGAAGTAGGGGACCCAATAGTCCTCGGTGTTGCGGGTCGAGCTGTTGCCGCTGAGCGGAGCCGGGTTTCCTGACGTGTCGACCGCGTTCTTTAGTTTGCGGTGCGGTGAGACATAGGTCGCGTCGGTGTCCACGGCAAACGGCGCCGGATCGAACAGCAGATCGATGTCGTAGCCGCCGCGCTCGATGCCACCGGCATGCGCTGAGTTGAGCGCCGTCCCGAGCAAAGCCAGTGAAAAGCACCCTGCCCCCAGCAGCGCTTTCAGACGCAAATTGTTCATGAATCTCTCCCCGAAATCGAGCACAACCCAAGCAAGAACCAATTTGCATGGGTTGCGCAACAACGATTTCAAGAGGCGTACATGTACGTATTTTTTTAGAGTTGTGTTCCGACGTGCTGAACGTCCAAGCGGTTAGGCTTGAGATGCCCGTCTGCGCTCAAGGCACCCGCGAAACCCCCGAAAAACGGCCAAAATAGCTCGGGAACGCAGTCTCTGATGGCCAAATGCGCCCACTGTTACATTACGGCAACAATGCGGCAAAAACTTCCGTTTACGTCAACAGTAATGTTAGGGCATGCATTCTTGGAGTGGTTTTTGAAAAGTCGGCTGGCAGACAAGCAAAGAGGCCGGGCATTGCCCGGCCTCTCACTTTGAATTTTCGAAACCTTAGAATTTGACCTTGACTGAAGCAGAGCCTGCCAAGAGCAGATCGTTGCCGTAAGTGTATGTTATGGCATTTGCCGTGTCACCTACACCGGTGAACGTGGACGATCCGCTGGTCAGCACGCCGATCGAGCCGCCAAGCCTGACTTCAACTTTGTCGTTCGGCGAATAAGAAATACCCGTTGCCACGGCGTATGTGTCTGATTGATAACCGGATGTCGTCGAAGTTCCGCGATCCCATGTCAGCGAAACCAAGCCCGATAGCTGGTCAGTAAACTTGTGACCGATACCACCTGAAATCGTCCACCCGTCCCGATAGAGGAGATCGAACGAAACCGGTGAAGGAGCACCTGTCACAGGGCTACGTACGCCACTGATTGGGATAATGCCGAGCTTGCTCCACTCCTGCCAACGCACCGAGCCAAAGGCAAGCCAACCTGGAGCTATGCCGCTCTGCAACTTGAACTCGAGAGCTTGGGGTATCTCAGCGGAGGCGGACACCGGATATATTCCAGTAGAGCCGGGTACGATATTTGCAGGAAACGTTCCGCTGAAGCCTGTCGTATCGACAGTTCCGGATAGTCCGTCATATTTATAGCTCGAATAATACATCAGACTCGCACGCAGGGCGATGTCCGGGATTTCATACGCGGTGCCCGCACGCCATCCCCATGCCGAGTCCGTAAGGTGGAATTTCCCGAGGCCTGTGTTGCCAAAAGCCAACAGCGTCTGTCGAGACAAAAATGCATCGACATCTTGGTAGGAAACGCCGCCAATAAATCTAAAGGCGCCTTTGCCGACATTGAACTTGTAAGAGCAGGTGAGACCGTAATCGTTGGTTTTAACCGAGTATTTGACGGCGGTCGGCGAATAGGCGTTGTTCGTACCGTAATCCGCATCAGCGCCGTAGGGCTGAGAATAGCTTACCAGACAGTCTACCGGCTCGAATATGTTGGCTTTGATCCCGATACGAGGCACCGCATAGTCACCACCGACGTCTACTTCCGACGTTGATAGACCCGAACCGTCCAGACGCTTCACATTCTTAAGCTTGCGCTGTGGCGACACATAGGTAACGCCAGCGTCGAACGAATACGGCGAAGCGTCAAATAATTGATCAATATTGACGCCGCCCCGGTCGAAACCGCCGGCATGCGCCGTCCCGATCAAAGCCAGCGAAAAGCACCCCGCCCCCAGCAGTGCTTTCAAACGCAAAGTGTTCATGGATGTCCTCCCCCGAATAACCAGTGCATCAAGCTAGAACCAATTCGGGTTAACGGTGCAACAACGAATTCAGAGGCGTACATGTACATGTTCGCCAAACGCATTTTTGACAAAATGCGACGCAGCGCCAGAACGCTTAAAATCGCCTAGCGAAGCTTGTGGCGGCCCGAAAAGCGAGAGAAAACGACTAAAATGGCTCAAAAATAGCCGTTTTTGAGGGGTTACCGCCCCATTGTTACATTATGGCAACAATGGGGCTAAAAGTTTCCGTTTACGTCAATATTAACGCAAGGGAATGCCGATTTTGGAGGCAAAAAACCAGCATTTTAGAGGAGGCTAAAGTCTCCCGAATCTACTCTCAACCGGCGTCGCGGACCCTGGTCAACGCCACCGAAAGCTTGTCCTGCGCATCGCGGTATTCGGCGAGCTTCTCGCGTTCGGCCTCGACGATCTCGGCCGGCGCGCTGGCGACGAATCTTTCGTTGGACAGCTTCTTGTGCAGGCGTGCGATCTCTTCGGTGACCTTGGCCAGTTCCTTCTGCAGTCGTGAGGCCTCGGCGGCGAGATCGATCAGGCTGCCGAGCGGCAGGCAGATCGTCGCCTCGTTGAGCACGATCTGCGCCGAGCCCTTGGGTGCGGCATCGGCGAGCGAGATGTCGCCGACACGCGCCAGGCGCTTGATCGCAGACTCTTCGCGCGCCAGCCGTTCACGCGTCACGGCGTTGGCGCCGACGACGACCAGCGGCGCTATTGCGCCCGGCGGCACGTTCATCTCCGAGCGTACCGAGCGGATGCCGGAGACGAGATCGACCAGCCAGTTGATGTCGGCGGCCGCGGCCGCATCCTCGAAGTCCGGCGAAGGCCAGGCCGCATGGCACAGCAGCGACTCACGCTCCTTGCCCTCGCCCGCCGTCTGCGCCCACAGCTCTTCCGTCATGAACGGCATCATCGGATGCAGGAGCTTGTAGATCTCGTCGAGCACGAAGGCGACGCAGGCGCGGCTTTCGGCCTTGGCCGCCTCGTCCGTGCCCATGAACACCGGCTTCAGCAGTTCCAGGTACCAATCGCAGAACAGGTTCCAGACGAAGCGATAGGCAGCGCCCGCCGCCTCGTTGAAGCGGTATGAGGTGATGCCGTCGGTGACCTCGCGCGCCGCGCGCGTCAGCTCGGTCAGGATCCAGCGGTTGACCGCCAGCTTGGCGTCGTTCAGCCAGAAATCGTCGTTGCGGGCGACTTCGTTCATCTCGGCGAAGCGGGTCGCGTTCCACAGCTTGGTGCCGAAATTGCGGTAGCCGGCGATGCGCGCCGGATCGAGCTTCACGTCGCGCCCTTGCGCCGCCATCACGGCCAGCGTGAAGCGCAGCGCATCGGCGCCATATTCGTCGATGAGGTCGAGCGGATCGACGACGTTGCCTTTCGACTTCGACATCTTCTGCCCGTTCTTGTCGCGCACCAGCGCGTGCATATAGACCGTGTGGAACGGCTCCTCGTCCATGAAGTGCAGGCCCATCATCATCATGCGGGCGACCCAGAAGAAGATCAGGTCGAAGCCGGTCACCAGTACGTCGGTCTGGTAGTAGGTCTTCAGCTCCGGCGTCTGGTCCGGCCAGCCCAGCGTCGAGAATGGCCACAGCGCCGACGAGAACCAGGTGTCGAGCACGTCCTCGTCCCGGGTCAGGATCTCACCCGGCTTGTAGTTCTCGAGCTTGTCCTCGACCCATGCCTTCCACGGCCCTTCCAGGGCCAGATAATATTCTATCGCCGCGCTCAAAGCCTCCTCTTCGGTCTTCTCGACGAAGACGCGCCCGTCCGGCCCGTACCATGCGGGTATCTGGTGACCCCACCAAAGCTGGCGCGAGATGCACCAAGGTTCGATATTTTCCATCCACTGAAAGTACGTCTTCTCCCAGTTGCCCGGTATGATCTTGGTGCGCCCTTCGCGCACCGAGGCGATCGCCGGCTTGGCGAGTTCGGCAGCGTTTGCATACCATTGCTCGGTCAGGAACGGCTCGATCGGCACGCCGCCGCGATCGCCATGCGGCACGGCGTGGCGATGCGGCTCGACCTTGTCGAGGAAGCCGCCGGCCTCCATCAGTTCGACGATCTTCTTGCGCGCGGCGAAACGGTCGAGCCCGTCGAGTTCGTCCCAGACCGCCAGGCGTTCGGGCGTCATATCGAGGCCGGCGAGAAAATCCTCATTATCCTTGAGCTTGATGGCGGCTTCGACGGTCAGGATGTTGATCGCCGGCAGCTTGTGGCGCCTGCCGACCTCGAAGTCGTTGAAATCATGCGCGGGCGTGATCTTGACCGCGCCCGAACCCTTTTCAGGGTCGGAATACTCGTCCGCCACGACAGGGATCTTTCTGCCGACGATCGGCAGCACCACGTTCTTGCCGACCAGATGCTGGAAGCGTTCATCATCCGGATGCACGGCGACCGCGGTGTCGCCCAGCATCGTCTCGGGCCGCGTCGTCGCCACGATGATGAAGGTTTTCGGGTTCTCCGGGTCGAACGCCACGCCCTCGATCGGATAACGGAAGTGCCAGAGATTGCCGTTGACCTCCTGCTGCTCCACCTCGAGATCGGAAATCGCGGTCAGCAGTTTCGGGTCCCAGTTCACAAGGCGCTTGTCCTTGTAGATCAGGCCCTCCTTGTAGAGCGTGACGAACACTTCGAGCACGGCCTTGGACAGGCCCTCGTCCATGGTGAAGCGTTCGCGCGACCAGTCGGCCGAGGCTCCGAGCCGCTTCAGCTGGTTGAAGATGGCGCCGCCGGATTCGGCCTTCCACTCCCACACTTTCTCGATGAACTGTTCGCGCGTCAGGTCGCGGCGGTGGATCTGCTTTTCCATCAGCTGGCGCTCGACCACCATCTGCGTGGCGATGCCGGCATGGTCCATGCCCGGCTGCCACAGCACGTTCTTGCCGCGCATGCGCTCGAAGCGCACCAAAATGTCCTGCAATGTGTTGTTGAGCGCGTGGCCCATATGCAGCGAGCCGGTAACGTTGGGCGGCGGGATGACGATGGTGAAGGCCTCGGCGCCCTCCTCGGCGCCGGCGCCGGCGCGAAACGCGTCGGCCTCTTCCCACACCTTGGCGATCTTCGGCTCGACGGTCTTTGCGTCGTAGGTCTTTTCAAGCATGGGGAAACGGTCCGCGCTGTCGGGATTTTGCTGGTTCGGTGTAAATCGGAAGGCCTTGGCCAAGTCAACCGCAAGGGCGGACTCGGTTCACCACAAGCAGATAGGCGTAGCCTTGTCCATTTCAACGGAAGGTCGTGCGAGTGTCAGTCGCGTCTTGACCACCGGCATCACCGCTACCGTGCCGGCGCTGCCGTAAAGCGCATCGGCTTCAGGGAAGCGCCGATCGACGGCGGCGCTTTGATTCCGGAATGGGCTGTGATCCTTACTGCGCTCCGCGCGCCACGCGCTCGATTTCCTCGCGCACCAGTCTTTCGACCAGCGTCGGCAGATTGTTGTCCAGCCAGTCCTGCAGCATCGGCCGCAGCATCTCTTCGGCCATCTCGTCGAATGTCTTCTTGCTACGGCTGGCAAAGGCGTCGGACAGCTCACCGAAGGCAGCGGCCACCTGCCGGCCCGTGTGCTCGGAAAGGATTGCGGCGCGGACCGCGGGCGCTTCATTTGCCGCACGCATCTCGGAGGTGCCTGCCGGAGCACCGCTTGAAGAAGGCCGCTCGAAAGCAGGCTCCGCCACCGGTTCATCCGCTGGCGCCTCGGGTTGGGCAACCGGCTTGCGGACGCTCCTGTCCGGCATCGCCTTCGCCTGCTCGCCAACCGCGGCGATCTCGCGCCGCCAATCGGCGACGATGGCATCGCTCGTCGCATTGGCCTCGGGGGCGCCAACCTGCGGGACCATTGGCGCATCCGTCCTGATGGCAGGCACCGGCTCCGCGGCGATCCTGGCGCTGACCTCGGCAAGCGTCATCGCCGGCTTGACCGGGGCGGCGTCGACGCGCGGCGATTCCATGCGCGCGATCACCGGCTCGGGCGACGGCGCCCGCACTTCGCCAAGCGTGACCGGTACTTCCGCCAGCGCGGCCGGCTTCCTGACTTCGGGGGCAGCCTGCAACTCGGCGCGAAACGCGTCGACGTCGTTGGTTGCCGCAGCGCCCGATGCCGGCTCCAGGTCCTGGCGCAGCTCATCGGCCTCGCCCGGCTTGCGGCCGTTGTCGCTATCCTCGATGATCCTCCTGATGGAAGCCAGTATCTCTTCCATGGAAGGTTCGCGCTGTGCGCTGCTTGCCGTCGCCATCGTCACATCCGCCGCCCTTGTGACCTCAGTAGTCTTCCGCTCCGGCAAAAAGCCGGATTCGAATCATGGCCACAGCGTAACCGACGGATCGCCGCACGAGAATCCCCAATCTGGGGACATGTGGGATTTCAACAGATTAGAGCAATTCCGCGAAAAGCGTGAAACGGCTTTCCCGGGAAAAGCGCATAGCGCTTTCCCTGGGGAATTGCGCCGAAACAGGGAGATAGAGCGTGAAGCCGAAAAAGCGGGACAGGCCAAGAGGGTCGGAATGTGACCCGGCGGAGCCTAGCGGCCGTCCGGAGTGCGCAGGCCGATCCACTTGTCCTTGACGGCGTTGTAGTGCTCCTCGGGCTTGTACTTCGCCACCTGCAAGGCGAGCCGGTCGATCGACAGGCGCCCCATGGCCGACAGGATGGCATAGCTCGCCACCACCACATCGTGCTCGGAATTGGCCTGGTTGATCTTGGCGGTGATGACCGCAGCCTGCGCGTTCAGCACGTCGAGTGTCGTGCGCTGGCCGACATTGCGCTCTTCAATGACGCCATTCAGCGCCAGTTGCGCCGCGTCGATCACCTGCTTGTTGGCGGAGACGCTCTGCTGGGCGGCGGTGTATTGCGACCATGCCGTGGCGACGGCCTGACGCACCTGGTCGCGGCTGACGTCGACCTGGATACGGGCTTGGCCGAGCGATTCCTTGCTCTGCCGCACGAGCGCGGAGGTCCGGCCTCCCGAATAGATCGGAATGGTCAGCGTCGCGCCGATATTGGCCGAGGTCGAATTGCCGTTGGAGCCGGTGACGTCGGGAATGGATTTGCGATAATCTTGCGAAATGCCGGCCGAAGCCGACAGCTGCGGCAACAGCGCGCCCTCGGACGATTTCACCGAGAACGCGGCAGCGTCGACAAGATGCTGGGTGGCGAGAATGGCCGGATGTTCATTCGACCCGATGGCAATCGCCGCGTCGAGGCTCGACGGCAGCAGCCTGCCCAATGGCGAAGCCGGCTTCAACTTGCCCGGCTCGTCGCCGACCACCTGGTGATAGGTCGCGGCACTGGCCAACGCCTGCGCACGGGCGGCGCTGAGCGAGGCCACCGCCGAGGCACGCGACGCGTCGGCCTGGGCAACGTCGGTGCGCGTGCCCTCGCCAACCTCGAAGCGCGAGCGCGCCGCACGCGCCTGCTCGGTCAGGAACTGCAGGTTCTGTTCGGTCAGCACCGCGATCTGCCGGTCGCGAATCACGTCCATATAGGCCGTGGCCGCGCTGAACAGGGTGTTCTCCTCGGTGTTGCGCAGGCTTTCGACCGATGCCTTGACCTGGGATTCGGCCGCGGCCACGTTGTTCCTGGTCTGGAAGCCGTCGAACAGCGACTGGTTGATCTGAATGCCGTAGCTGCCGGACGTCAGCTTCGAGTTGCTGCCGCCATTTGCCCGGCGCGTGTTCGTATAATCGATGTTGGCCGAGCCCGTAACCGTCGGGCGCCAGCCCGACTTGGCGATGGCCACGCCTTCGTCGGTGACTCGCACGCCGGCGCGGGATGCATTCAGCGTGGAGTTGTACTGATAGGCCTTGGCGAGCGCGCCGGAGATGGTTTCCGCCGAGGCGGTCAGCGAAGAAAGCGCTGTCGCGGAGGCAAGGACAGCGGCAAAAAGGGTCTTGGATACAGACGGCACGGTATATCCCTCATTCGTTTTCCACGGGAACCGCGCCGCGCCGGTTTCTCCCTGGAGCAACCGGCGTGGCGTGTTTCATGTTCCCCGTCGCTCAGCCCAAAGTGCCCCCAGTTTGGGATTTGCAACGATTGTTCAAATGCAAGCGACCATGACAAAGCCTCTGCTGCAAGGCCAAATCATTCAGAATTCAAAAGCATGCTCACGTTCGAACCCGGGTAGTGGCTTAATTGCCGCATTAAATGCCCTTCTCCCGGTTACAACCCCCCCGGCCTTGAAAAAGAGTCGCGCCACGCCGGAATTGCCCTGCCCTTCGACGGCGACCAGGCGTCCACCTTCGGCGAGCTGGTCGAGCAGCGATTCCGGCACTTTCTCGATGCTGCCGCCGATGAAGATGACGTTGTAGGGTGCCTTGGCCGCATGGCCCTGCGCCAGCGCCCCTTGGACCACGGTCACATTGCCGCAGCCCAGCGAGGAAAGCGTCGACCTGGCGGTTTCGGCCAGCGCCGGGTCGCTTTCGAGCGCCACCACCGACTTCGCCAGCCGAGACAGGAGGGCCGAGGCATAGCCGGTGCCGCAGCCGACATCGAGCGCCGAATCGGCAGCGCTGATTTCAGCCAGCTGCATCAGCTTGGCCAGCGGCGAGGCTTCCATCAGGTAGCGTGCGCCACCGGCCCCGGTGGCGATACGGATGTCTTCGTCGATATAGGCAAGCTCACGCTGGGCGGCGCCGACAAAATCCTCGCGTGGGACCGAAAGCATCGCGTCGAGCAGCGGCGCGCTGGTCACGTCGGTGGTGCGAACCTGACCATCGACCATCTTGACGCGGAGTTCGGAAAAATCAGCGTTCATGTCCCAACCAATCCGCTTGCCGCGCCAAACCGCGGTTCATTACGATCGGAACTTCAGGCCCCGGCGCTGGCGCGCGGGAGCCTGGGGCATTGGAGGCCTCGCCCGGAATCGAACCGGGGTGCAAGGATTTGCAGTCCTCTGCGTAACCACTCCGCCACGAGGCCTCATTGCTCCCGGCGTTCCACCCGGTTCCAATAGGTTGCGGCGAAAATGGCGTCAAGCGGCCACCACGCATTCCGCGCGGTTTCCTCTGCATGAATTTGCCTCTCCATATCGAGCATCGCGGCCACAATGGTCGCGACGCACATTAGCAACGCGTTAGGTATATCAGCAGATTGCGAGAAACTCCACGCCCCCGCCGCCGTTGAGGAACGAGGAGGACTGCGCCATGCGGCCGGCAATCCGGAACAATGGAACGAGCGCCTGGGACGGCTTGTCGCGATCAGCATGCGAGGAGCTGCTGCGTTACGCCATCGAGTGCATCGCAATAGAAGGCACCAGCCGGCTTTCGCCGCGTGATCGCGCGCGCCTCGCATCGGCCGCCGCTGTTCTCAAGGAAATCCGCGAGGACCTGGAAAGAAGCGCGGAGAGCAAACCGGATCCACGAAAATCCGGAACCCGAACAAAAGCATAGCTGACAGGCGATCGAGGGCGCGGCTGACGCCCGGCCGCTCAATCCGGCCGTCGCCGCCGCTCCCACCAGATGACGAAGCGGCGACGGTGGCGGCGCACCATGGCAAATTCATAGGAGAGCACCAGCAATCCGAGCGGCACCATCCAGAAGCCGAGAATCGGCAGGAAGCCGAGAATGCCGCCAATCGTCAAAAGCACGCCGATCGTGATTCTGAGCCCGCGCGATTGCGGCATGGTGAACTCGCGCCCGAACACCGAGATCTTTCGTGCCGGTATCCGGTTTTCGTCTGCTGCCGTCATCGCGAATGGCTGTCCCGTCTGTGCCTCGACAATACCTGTTTACGAAAGCCGCGACCACCATTTCGGTTCCGCGCCGATCGCCAAGACGGCTAATATGAGGGCGGCCGCCGCCGATTGCGAGAAACGCCTGAGCGAAAAAGTCTCGGAAAAATACGAAATGCTTCTTTGCAAAGCGGAAAAGGGTTTGCTATAGGCTGCGCCACTTGCTGAAGAGCCTCTGTTCCCCGGTAGCTCAGTGGTAGAGCAACCGGCTGTTAACCGGTTGGTCGCTGGTTCGAATCCGGCCCGGGGAGCCAACAATTCCAAGCACTTAGCTTATAGACTGCCCTTCGGTTCCTTCAGCCAAAACTCCATCTGGGCTACAAACTCGCGGCGCCGGCCGCGACCTCTGGGGCGTTTCTGCCGGTAGGGAATGCCATGGACGCCATGTCCGCCATCGGCAAGATTCTCAAGGAAGCTCGATCCAGGCTGCTCATCGTCGACCCTTATCTGGATGAGACGATTCTGACCGACTTCGCTCCAATGGGCGCCGAAGGCGTGAAGATCGATCTTTTATGCGACGGCGCCTCTGTGAAGGCCACACTGGCGCCGGCTGTTAGACGATGGTCAGCCCAATATGACGCCAAGCGCCCGATCAAGGCGCGAACCACGGGCGCCCGACTGCTGCATGATCGACTTATTATCGTCGATGACGCCAAGGTCTGGAATGTGAGTCAGTCATTCAAGGATCTGGCAGCGAGATCCCCAGCGTCGATAACAGTGGTGCCGGCCGAAGTCGCAGTGCTTAAGATTCCGGCCTACATCGACATGTGGAAGCCGCCGCTCCACTCTGAGCCCACCACCGTGAGCCAGCGGGCCATCTCTAGATGCGCGTAGTGCCATTCTCCCCACCACCAAAATGTCGTATCGGCGGCGGCCGATCGTCGCTTCGCCCTTGATCTGATCGACAGCCCACCTCAACGATTCCGACCAGTGCGCGAACAAACCCAACCATATCGTTTGCCGTGATGGCTGCCTCGTCGGGACTTTGCCCAATGTGCTCGGCGGCTTTGCAACATGACAGCCGGATGAGATCGTAGTGTAAATCCCTTTCATCCTCTGGCAACGCCGCTAATTTCATGGCTCGGCGATGAATCAACCGCAGCAATTGTTCGAGAGCTGTTCCGACACTCATGCGCTTGCTCCGCATTGGTCGAGCGTCCCCGGCGCTACAGGCGCGCGTTGGTACGTCGTATACCAGTCCTCCGTGCGGAAGGCTGCATCAGAAGCCGTTAATATATCGTGTATTGCTAATATAAGACACTTCGCAAGAAGCCGCCCCCTGCCCTAGGCCCGAGCGGGCGCCCGGCGTCTCCTCGAAATGGTTCGTGTGCAGCGCCATGTCAGCAGCATGAAAAAGCCCGCCACCATTGGCAGCGGGCCTAAAGCCTGTACGCAAAGTCATCAACGGTAATAGTTACAACTGTATGCAAAATGCTCCACTAACACCTGAAGCAAACAGAGCCGCCCGCGCTGTCCTGAGGTGGTCAGTTCGCGACCTTGCCGAGAAAGCTGGTATCGCATTCACGACGGTTCATCGCTACGAACAGACCGGAAATGCGAGCGAGACCACGAAGGCAAAGATCGTCGCGGCGTACGCTACGCACAATGTTGACATCACGAATGGCGAAGGCACCGGAGCTAGGCTGCGGACGACATGACCATTTTCTATCACTTCACGTCGGCCGATGCTCTCTTCGGCATAGGGCTTCACGGGCTTATGGCACGTCCAGCCTTTCGCCATGACGCCTAGCGCTCTCAGCCAAGGATCATTTGAGCTAGTACAATCGTGAGAAGCATTGATGCCGGAACGGCGATGAGACAATACGCCTCAACGATCCTGTTTTGCCGCTTGTCCATTTGGGGTGCCTCCTCGACCCGCACCTTGTCGCCGATCTCCGTTAGCGAGCGCCTATGTCCGAAGGCAGGCTCGTCGAGAAAGGCCCCCGCCTTTAACAGCTCTCGACGAGCCGTGCGCCGCTTTACCCCCGGACAGCACAACGCTCTCGCAGTCTGCTTCGAGCGTCAAGCGACTGTTCCGTTCGCATGTTCGTTCGCGCGATCAGGTTGCCCCAATGTCACATTCGGTGGACGCGTACGATCTTGCCAGATCTTGCCAGCCCGCCCTGCCGGTGGCCATCTTATCGTTTGAACGTCGGCTTCCAGTCGCTGTTGAGCTTCGCGTGTGGCTTTCGTAGTCAGGAACAGATGTGAAGAACACCGGCCGGCGATCACGGCCATCAGCTTCGCATGCCGAGCAGATGAACAATCCGGCAAGATCCTGATGCATTGACCCGTGATCCGGTCCGAGCCGGTCAATCGGCACTTGGATGTCGAGGCGGGTCGACCTGCAGCACATAGGGTGCTCACAGGTGACATAGACTGTTTCGCGGGCGGCCAGGGTGTCGGCGAGGGTCTTCTGAGGCAAGGCGATCTCCGTTGAAGGGTTCGCCGCAACGGGAGGATTATATTCCTGCTTCAGCCTCGCCTAGCACTACCTTGAGGTTGCGCGATAGAGTCCAAGGGTGTGAATTTGGACCCATCCGCGCAAAAGAATGACCAAAGCGGAGCGCTCCTTGCATTTTAGCTAAATTGGCTATGGAAGTGGTTCATGAATTTCCGAGCGGGGGCTCATGATCACAGACCTTTTCCTCACTGGCGTCGCAGCATTTTCAATGCTTGTCCCGCTCTACTTCATCCTCAAGTGAGGTGGAGCGGTCTGGTCTATTGCCTATCCCTGAAATCCAGCAGCTTGGCATGGCGCAGCTTCTCCTCGCCCTTCAGGAACCGCACCCGGCCGACTAGACCAGGTTTCAGCCATTCGGCCTTGTCGCTCTTGAGCCTTGCAGACGCCGGTCCGCCTATCTTGCCTTGGACGTGGTCCCAAAGGCGCTGCCGCTTGTCTGCCTTGGCCAGGCCCGCCTCATTGATGGTGATCGCCTCGCCATCGATGATGAAGTCTTCCGCCTCGATCGCCGCCGCTTCGCCTGCGAGCTGGATGTAGCGGCCCGTCCAGTCGTAGCCGTTCTTGGTGATCAGCCGGATGCCGTCTTTGTCCTTGATGACCTGGGTGCGGTAGCCATCAAACTTGATCTCGTGGAGCCAGTCATCGCCCTGCGGTGGCGTATCGACCAGTTCGGGCTCCATCGGATGGATAAACTTCAAACGCATGAAACTGACTCGCGAATCGCGACCCAATCAGGATGCGCTTAATTAGTTCCGGAAAATTTTAACGAATCGTTGACCGCGCTGTCCCATTCTAGGACGGCGCGGTCAAACCCCAACCGGGCTGCGCAGGCGGCTCCGGCACTCAAGCGCCCGCCCCCATGTCGGAGCCGCCACTGCACACCAAATTACCATCGATGGTTGAATCAACCGTTACCGCACGAGCTTTCCAGTGTGCGTTCCTGATCATTAGACTTTGACGGAACGGAGGGTTCCGGAACATTTTAGACGAACTGAAAGTTCGATGGGGATGACGAAGCTATCGGACCTCGGCCCGCCGACCCCCGGAAAGTTGCACGGCGGCGCAGACATCCGGAAGAGCAGCATAGCGGCAGCGACGCCACCTTCGTGGCGCCGCCATCATTGTCGAAATCAAGCCGCGATCCCGCCGCGGCCGGAATTCATGCCGCCCATCCAGGGGAGCGGAGCAAGCGGCTCTTGCAGGATTTTGACGGATCTTGCGAACCCAGCAACAGCATCGCGCGCGACCGACAGTGAAACCTGGCCGTCGTAAGCACGCTGGCAGGCCCGGAAGGCGGTTTCGAAAATCGGGCCCCGCCGCTCCCGTGGCCAATCATGCAAGAAATCGAAAGCGTCTTCGAGACATCCCAGTTCTTGAATGAACTGGCCATTGATTACCAATACCGGTTGATCGAACATCCTATCGCCCATCTAGACCTCCTTTCGGTTGAGCGAACCAGTTTGCTGAATCGGCTCGTCACGCGGCTGCGTGCTCAGGCGCCGCGAACACGCCACCATCTCCGCGTCTGGGCGGGACCGCGACATACGCGGGAACCGGCGGCGGATCATCATCGTCATCTCGCCAGGGATACCGCAGCCAGCTGCGCCTGGCTTTGTCGCGACGCCGATCTGAGGATCGGCCGCCGCTCTCCCGCGCCCTGGAAACCGGCGGCTTGCCTTCAATTTCGTCCAACTGGTTGAGAGCACGAAGGATATCGCCGACCTTCACGATGACGCCGTTTTCCAATTGACGTAAGGCAGGCCTGCCCGGAACCGCATGGACATCGGAAGCCCAGTAAGCGAGCAAAGCCCGTTTTGCGCCGATCGTCATCTCCTCTTTCAGCACGTCATCAGGTGTCTGCAGCGCAGCGTATTCAGCGGCGAGGTTTTTCGGTTCATGATAATCGTAAGCTTCGGATTTCATCTCCATTCTCCGCAATCTGTGCCTCCCGGCAGAGCCGGGAGGCAGACAACAAACTGGATTGCAGGGTCAAGCTACTTCGCGCTCCGGTTCTGCGTTCAGCTTGATGGCTTCCTTCTTGTCGGATTTCTTGAGGGGAAGCCCTTTGGCTTCGGAGCTGATCTCGATGCGCCGGGGCTTGAGTTCTTCGGGCACTTCGCGGACCAGGTCCACCGACAGCAGGCCATTCTGGAGATTGGCTGCCTTGACCTTGACGTGGTCTGCAAGTTTGAAAACCTGCTTGAAGTTGCCTATCGCCAGACCGCGATGGAGGATTTCCCGATTTTCCTGATCAGGTTTCCTCTGTCCGGTCACGGACAATTCGGGTCCGTTCTGCACAAGCTCTACTTCGTCGAGACCGAAGCCGGCGACAGCCATCGTAATGCGATAGTCATTGTCGCCATTCTTCTCGATGTTGTAAGGAGGCCAGTCCGAACGCACGCTGTTTTCGAGCATGTCGAAGAGTCGGTCGAAACCGACCGTCGTGCGGTAAAGGGGGGCATAATCAAAGCTTCTCATAGCCATATCCTCCGTGAAGCAACATGGGGTTATGAGGCCGCCGCAGCGTCGCCGCGACGCCATTTTGTCGAGCCGTAGCCTCGACGGAAAACGATCTGGGAATCGCGTTTTTTCCCTTCAAGAGGTCGTTGCGAAAATTTTTTCGGAACAGCACCAACGATCCTTCCCTGGCGGTACGAGACCGCTGCTATGAGAACTGTGTCGTAATCCTAGCGACTCCATGCGTGACGTTGCGAGTGCGTGGATCATGGGCCGGCCCGCCGTTACTCGATCGCATCACCCTCAACTCAAGTACAATGCTTGTACGCACCCCGCCGCCGGGTGATAGATGTGGCGATTCAGGGAGGAATCATGCGCAAGATCCTGGCATCGGCACTGCTACTCACAGCTGCATCGTTTGCAACGAATGCCCTGGCACTCGACAGCAGCGGCACGCCTGTCGTGGTCACGCCGCTGGCTTCGCGCACCACCACCGCATCCGGGCAGCCGATCACGCTGCCGCAGAAGAGCGTGCAGGTGCTGGTGTCGACCTATGACATCGCGCCGGGCGCGACCTTGCCGGTGCACCGGCACCCCTTCCCGCGCTACGCCTATGTCGAGGCCGGGACGCTGAAGGTCACCAATGTCGAGACCGGCAACAGCAACACCTACAAGACGGGCGATTTCATCATCGAAATGATCGGCCAATGGCATCAGGCCACCAACATCGGCGATGGCCCGGTCAAGCTGCTGGTGATCGATCAGGTCGAGGAAGGCGCCAAGAATACGGAATTGCGCCAGTAGCCAAGGCGATGCCTGTGCCCTGAAGGCGGGAACGCGAGCGCCGCCCGCCTTTCCGCGCGGTCGCCGACAGTCGGCTTGCCCCAAGCGCTTGACCCAGCGCTCAGCCCCAGGAGCCGACCATCTGTCGTGTCGTCGCGTTCAGCCGGTTGAAAGCGTTGATCAGGGCGATCTGGACAACGAGCGCGGCAAGCGCCTTTTCGTCATAGTGGCGGGCGGCTTCGTCCCAGACATCGTCCGGCACGGCGTCCGGGCGATCGGCGAGCCTTGTGCCGGCCTCCGCCAGCGCGAGGGCCGCGCGTTCGGCATCGGTGAAGTATGGCGTCTCCCGCCATGCCGCCAGCGCAAAGATGCGCTCGTCCTTCTCGCCGGCCTTCTTCAGTTCGCGCGCATGCATGTCGACGCATAGGCTGCAGGCATTGATCTGGCTGGCGCGCAGATGGATCAGCTTGCGCGTCACATAGGGCACGTCGGCCGCCTCGGTCGACTTGTCCAGCGCCAGCAACGCCTGCAGGGCGCCTGGGATAAGCATCACCGGGTTCTTGATTCTCGCTTGCATGGTCTTCTCCTTTGAAAACATGTTTTGGCAGGGCGTGTTTTGCCGAGCCCGGGAGCGGAGCCTCCGGCGCGAACTGTTGCGATCGGCAGCAGTGCCGACCGGTCTGGTCGATGAAAGCTCGGCCGTCAGCCTTGCTTCGCGGCCACCTGCTCCAGCCGTTCCAGAATACGCGGCCAGCCGCTTCCCATGCCGACATATCCGCGCCCGTCGGCGGGCCGGAACCCCGAATGCTCCATCCGCACCCGGGTCGCAGCACCCTCGGGCGTGAGCGACCAGGTCACCACGGTCTTCAGCCCGCTGTCGGATTCGCTTCCGTCGCCCCAGCTATAGGCAAGCAGGCGCGGCGCCTCGACTTTCAACACCACGCAGTTCGTCACCCCAGACCAGCCCGGCACCGGTGCTGCCCGGAAGGTGAAGCGATGCCCCTCCTGCGCCGCGAAATCGTTCTGCATGAGCCACTCGGCAACGAGTTCAGGCACGGTCAGTGCGCGCCATATCTTCTCCGCCGAATGCGGAATCAGCCGCTCGACGACGATCGATTTGGTTTGTGTCATGCCTCGTTCCTCCTTGCCGTGTTCGCGCTGCTCAGGCAAAATCAATAACTCACCAGCTATGAATTAACCCATAACCTCGCAGTTATACAACTGTCAAGCCGGCAAATGCCCGCCTGGTCCAAATGACGGCCTGCCGTTCACGCTTTCGCGCCGGCCGCCCGGGTGCTAGGGCTTTTCGCGACATCATGGACTGGATCATCCCTTGACCGCTGAAACTCGCCCACCGCTGATCGAAATCTGTGTCGAAGGCATCGATGGCCTGCTTGCCGCGCAGGCGGCCGGGGCCGACCGGGTCGAACTGTGCGCCAGCCTTGTCGAAGGCGGCATCACGCCGAGTCTCGGCACGGTGCGCGCGGCGCTGGACCAGGCCACCGTGCCGTTTCACGTCATGGTGCGGCCGCGCGGCGGCGATTTTCTCTACAGCGAGACCGAATACCGCTCGATGCTCGCCGATGTAGCAGCACTCCGCGACCTCGGCGTGCCCGGCGTCGTGTATGGCTGCCTGAACGCCGATGGCACCATCGATGAACGGCGCATGGGCGAATTGACCGAGGCAGCAGGTCCGCTGAACGTCACTTGTCACCGCGCCTTCGACATGACGCGCGATCCCAGCGAGGCGCTGGATGCGCTGATACGCTGCAAGGTCGGCCGCGTGCTGACCAGCGGCCAGCGCGACACCGCCATCGAAGGCCTGCCGTTGCTGGCGGATCTGGTGCGACAGGCCGGTGACCGGATCATCATCCTTGGTTGCGGCGGGCTCGATCTCGGCAACATCGCCGAGGTGCGCGCAAAGACCGGGCTGGCGGAAATGCATTTCGCCGCCCTCAAGGACGTGCCGAGCGCCATGCGCTACCGCAATCCAAGGGTTGGCATGGGCGGCTCCGATCTCGACCGTGAGTATCGCAACATTTTGACCGACACACCGCTGGTGGCGGCAACGATCGCGGCGGCCAAGGCATGACCTCCGCGATCAGCCGCATATCACAAGGCGACGAAGCCTCTATCCTCGCCCTCAACAACGAGCATGCCGCCGAACTGTCGTGGCTCGAAGCCGAGCGGCTGTCCTTCCTGCTCGGCGAAGCGTTTTACACCAGGCGCATCGGCGATCTCGAAGCCTTCATCATGACCTTCGACCAGGACGCCAGCTACGACAGCCCGAATTTTGTCTGGTTCCGCGAACGCTACGAACGCTTCGTCTATGTCGACCGTGTCGTGGTGGCCGCGCATGCGAGGGGCCGTGGCCACGCGCGCCTGCTTTATCAGGATCTGTTCGACCACGCCCGGCGCGCCGGCCACACGCTGGTCACCTGCGAGGTCAACAGCGACCCGCCCAACCCCGCCTCTGACGCCTTCCACGCCGCGCTCGGCTTCGCCGAAGTCGGCGACGCGGTGATCCATGGCGGCAAGAAGGCAGTGCGCTATTACGCGCGGAAATTGGCCGCGGCGGCCTAGCGGGTCAGGCCAGGACGGGTCAGCCCGGCAGCCCAACGACCTTCAAGGCCATGTCGCGCCGAACCATCTCCACGTCGGCCGGCATGACCTCGTTTCCCGGATCGGGCGTGATGGATTTGGTCGAAAGCAGATCGATCTTTGGACCACCCCGCTGTGCGAGGCTTGCCTTGAGAGCCGATATCTTGGCAAACGACTTCACGATGTTGGCCGCGACCACCGGGTTCCTGCGGGCTTCAGCCATGAGGATGTCGATGACCTTTTCGGGTAGGTCGGCATCCGGGTTCTTATGGTTCGAGAAGATCAGAATATCATCTCCCGCCTCGACGGCGCGCACAACCGCGCCACCGAACGAATAGCTCTTTTCCACGGCGTTCATTTGCAGGTCGTCCGAAAAGACGACGCCTTCGAAGCCAAGGTCTTTGCGCAGCAGGCCAGTAACGATCGCCGATGAGAGCGAGGCTGGCCCCACGGCTTCCCCCTTTTGCAGGGCGCGGTCGTAGAGATGGCCCACCATGACCGAGTCCGCGTAGCCCGCATTGATCAGTTTGCGAAACGGAATCAGTTCCTGGCTCGACCAGGTGCCGGATACGTCCGCCAGCCCCTTGTGGCTATCGGTCGAGCTCGAGCCGTGCCCGGGAAAATGCTTGAGCGTGGTTACGACACCCGCATCACGATGTGCCCTTACGAAGGCCGCGCCATATTGGGCGACGATTTCCGGGTTCGCGGAAAAGCTCCTGCCCAACTTCCCGATAATGGGATTGGCGGGATTCACATTCAGGTCCGCCACCGGACCGAAATTGAGGTTGAAGCCCCATTCGTGCAAATCCGTCGCGAGCCTGGAGTAGAGTTCGTACGCGCCGCGAGGCGAGAACTTGCTGGCGACATCGACGGCGGCCGGAACCTCGTGAAATCCGTTGCCAGCCGTCAATCTTGCAATTGCCCCTCCCTCCTCATCGACGGAAATGAAGGGCGGCAACTTCCGATTGGCGGCCAGAAACGCCGCGTTCATCGCCGCCACGTGCGTTCTGTCGCTGACGTTGTCAGAAAGATACATGATCCCCCCGATGCTGCCGTCGGCGATCTCTTGCCTGACCGCGACCACCGACGCCGCGTCGGCCGAGACTCCATTGAAGCCGACCAGGATCATCTGGCCAATCATCACGCGGAGACTCGAATCGTCGACCCTTCGCGAAGCGGCCGTCTTGGAGTCGGACGTCTTGGCATCGGCTTTCACCTGAGCCGCCTGCGGACCCGCGACGGCCACCGAAGTCATCAGCAGCGCCGAAAAAAACCCGGTTACCAGCTTGATGGAGAACACCCGTGAATCTCCCGTTTGACGGTTTCCCCGCAATCAATACGTCGAGGTCGCTAACCGACGGTTAACCATGACAGCTGCCGCGACCGAAACCGCAAGGTCAGTACCGTGCGGCCGTGTCGTAGACGCCGTCGGCCCTGACGACCATATCGGCCCGCCTGCCCGACACGATGCCCCGCTCCGTCTTTTGACTGTATGTGGGCAACGTCGCAGCGAACGTCTTGATCCAACAGCTTTTGCTTTTGCCGAACGGCACATAGGAGAAGGCGCGACAGGATTGATCCGATTTGCACATCAGCAGGCAGTCGTCATACGAGGATGCCCTGGCGGAGTAATTGTCGCCGCCCAAAAGGTCGGCCTTCACGAAGATTTCCCATTCGGCCCTGAATGTCGGAGCCTGGTCCCGTCTTTCGCTTTCAAAGAAATAGCCTGCCTGAGCACCCGACATTATCTGGGCGTAGGAAAATTCCGACTTGGGAAAACAACGGTTCTTTGCACTGTTGTAGGTGAAGAGTTTGCAGGAAAGGTTGGCGGCACAAGTCTGCGCGCACTGATCCAGCGACGCCGATTCAAGACCTTTCGAGTACAGGTCTCCACCATAAAAATCCACGTTCGAATATGTCGCCAGATACCAGTGCCGGGGCGGTGCCGGCGTTGTCGAAGGAATGTTGTATTGCGGCGACTGAAGCGAAGCCTGGCTCGCCGGTGGCGGCTGGCTGGATTGCTGTTCCCCTGTCTGCTGGCGTTGCCTTTCGCGCTCTTGCAGTTCGGCGAGCCTTGCCTCGGCGTATTTCCCATACACGGTATCGCCGTGCGCCTGGATAAAGGTCCGCAGAATTGCCGGACTTTCAAGGTTTTCGATCGCCGCCCATTCCGTCGCTGCCGGGTCGACCGGAATTGCAGCCGGGACCGTCACCGGCGGATCGTCCCCCTTTGGCTTTTCGACGAGGGAAACGGCCGACCGCGACTGAACCAGGAAAATATCTTCGCTGGGCAGCAACCCATAGGTGGTGGGCTCCTGGACGTTGTTGGTGGCCTTCAGCACATCATCCCTGATCTTCCTCAGCATCTTGTCGACATCGAGATCGGCCTGCGGGAGATATTTGAGCAACGCCTGACTGTAAGGGCTGTTGCGGCCCGATCCGTCGCTGGCGACGGTTCCGTCGCGCGCTGAATAGAAAACGATCGTGCTGCCCTTGGGTTCGATGGGCGACAACCCCCGTCCGATCGAACGCGTCGCGTCCGACAGGCGCATGCGGTTGGCGAAAGGGTTGTTTCGGCAAGCGTCGAGAAAGACCAGTCTCAGGGAGTGCGCCCGGCTTACCGCGTCCACCACCATATCGAGCGGCACGGTCTGAAAATTGACGTCCAGGTCGCTTTCCAGCTTGGCATCGGTCGGAAGCAGGAAATTGTGCTTGTCGACTTCGATGCCGTGCCCTGCGAAGAACACCACGGCCATATCGGCCTGAGCGGCGTCGTGCGAAAACGCACCAAGCGCCTGCCTCATCTGATCGAAGGTGACATCGGTCGCTTTTCGCACCGAAAACCCGACGCCCTCAAGGGCCGCGGCGACGTCGTCGGCATCGTTCTTCGGATTGGGGAGCAGGCCAACATGGTCATAATTCGAATTGCCGATGACCAGGGCCACCTTGTCGGCGGCCAATGACGGCAAGGCAAACAGGATGCACCACAGCATCAGCCCGAGAGCCGTTACAACCCTATGCATCCAACCGCCCCACCCAAAGCGCCAAATCCGCATGACGCCGAACCCCGGCCGCAACCGCTCAAGCATTTCAAGCGCGGTCTCGTAGCCAGCAGTTATGATAAGTATATTGCCAAAAGAAAGGCAACCTTGAGGTGGCTACCTGCTGGCGTGCCGGATACGCGGTCATCCGGCCAAGCAGAGTTGCAGTGGCAGGCGCGGCTATTGGAACAACGCCGCCGCGCTCATCAAGGTCATCCAGAAACCCCACACCAGCGGTATGCCGACCAGCAGCCAGGCGAGCGTCAGTTTGATCGAGTGCATCGTCATCACTCTCTTTACGCAGCAGCCCGTTCGGCCTTCATGTGGAAGCGCTGATTGACCGGCCGCATCATGAGGTTGAGCAGGAAGCCGACAACGAGCAGGCCGGCCATGATGTACATGGTGACCGTATAGGCATCGGCCTTCGCCACCCCGCTGTCGATCTGGTATTGCCTGATGTAATTCACCAGCACCGGCCCCAGCACGCCCGCCACCGACCATGCCGTCAAAAGACGACCGTGGATGGCGCCGACGTAGCGCACGCCGAAGACATCGCGCAGATAGGCGGGAATGGCGGCAAAGCCGCCGCCATACATGCTGAGGATGACGCCGTAGAACAGCACGAACAGGAACACGCTGCCCGACTGGCCGGTCCACGGCACCGCCGCGTAGAGGACGACGCCCAGCGCGAAGAACACCGCATAGGTCATCTTGCGGCCGATATAGTCGCTGGTCGTGGCCCAGAAGAAGCGGCCGAGCATGTTGAAGATCGACAGCAGCCCGACAAAACCGGCTGCGGCGGCAGCCGAGATGCGTCCTGGGAACATCTCCTGGCTCATGGCCGAGGCTTGGCCGAGGACACCGATGCCTGCCGTCACGTTGAGGCAGAGAACGCCCCACAGCAGCCAGAATTGCGGCGTCTTCAGCGCATCGTCGAGATGGACATTGGCACTCGTCACCATCGAATTTTGCGTTGCCGGCGGCACCCAGCCGGCGGGCCGCCAGCCTTCCGGCGGCACCCTGACGATGACGGCGCCGATCAGCATGAAGATGAAATAGACGACGCCCAGCACGACGAAGGTTTCGGCGACGCCGATGTGTTCGGGCGTCGAAAACAGCTTCATCAGATAGACCGACAGCGGCGAGGCGATGAAGGCGCCGCCGCCGAAACCCATGATCGCCATGCCGGTCGCCATGCCCGGCCGGTCGGGAAACCAGGTGATCAGCGTCTTGACCGGCGAGATGTAGCCAAGGCCGAGGCCAATGCCGCCGAGCACGCCGTAGCCGAGATAGATGATCCACAATTGGTGCAGGTAGACACCGAGCGCCGAGACGATGAAGCCGCCACCGAAGCAGCAGGCTGCCGCGACCATGGCCTTGCGTGGCCCGACGCGGTCCAGCCAGCCGCCGCCGAACGCGGCCGCGATGCCTAGGAACAGGATCGCGATCGAGAAAATCCAGCCGAGCCCGGTCAGCTTCCAGTCGTCGGGCGCCGAATCGGTGATGCCGATCAGCTTCGACATCGGCAGATTGAAGACGCTGAACGCATAGGCCTGGCCGATGCAAAGGTGGATGCAGAGTGCGGCCGGCGGCACCATCCATCGGCTGAAACCCGGCTCGGCGATCGTGTGTGAGCGATCAAGCCAGCCTGCGGCGCCTTCTGCGGTCGTCGTCGCCATTCCATCCTCCCAGATAGCCCCCGAACCATCCTCCCAGATGGTATTCCCGTGAACAAACTAGGCGGGCAAGAAGGCGGGGCAATAAGGAGTGCATGCCCATAAGACCAATGTCTAAGAAGACATGGATGCGTCGGCAATCAGACCACCGCGCAAAATTGGGTACATTAGAGACTATCAATTGATCATCTGCTCAGGTGAGCAGCGTGGCCTGAACGGCATTGGCAGCGATGACGATAGCATTCACCAGTTGCGGTTGAGCCATTCGCGCGCCGGCCGCTCGATGACGTAGTAGCTGCAGAGCGCGCAGGCAAAAACCCCGGCCAGCATCAGCCACGGGTCGCTGCCTTGTTCGTAGACGAATTTGTAGAATGGCTGCTGCCACAGATAGAGCGAATACGACCACAGGCCCAACGTCGCCATCGGCCAGGACGACAGCAATCCGGAAAAGAATTGGGCGCTGAAATCGAGCGCGTTGACGGCAATCGCCAGCAGCGGCACGGCGACCAGGTAATGGATCGGCGTCGGCACGGGATCCATGAACAGCAAAACCGCGCCGGCCGCAGCCGCCAGGGCGACATAGGGCCCCTTCAACATGGCCGGCAGCCTGCCATCGGCCTTGAGCAGGCAGATCGATGCCGACAGCAGGATCGATGCGATGTGCACATCGGTGCGCCAGTAGGTGCTCTCGTAGTCCAGTCTGAACACCCAGTAAGACACCGCCCCGTTCGCCATTGCGAGCAAGGCCAGCGCCAGCAGCAACGGTATGACGCGGTCGCGCCTGGCAACGGTGGCGCTGATCAGGGCCAGGATCACATAGGCATGCTCCTCGACGCAGAGCGACCAGATATGGTCCAGCGCACCGGCGCGGGTGACGAGAATTCCGGCGTAATTGTAGGTGAATGTCAGCGCCGTCAGCGCCGCCTTCCATTTGAAGGCGATGAACGTTCCCGACAGCGCGACCATGGCAACGGCAACGAACACCAGAAGTGCTGGATAGATGCGCGAGAAGCGGCGCTTGAAGAACTTCTTCAGAGGGTAGCGTTCGATGAACAGGATCTCGCCCATCAGCCGGCCGCTGAGCACGAAGAAAAATTCGACGCCCAGCACCCCGAGATTGATTCCGGGAACCGGAAAGAAATGCCCGATCAGCACCAGGGCGATCGACAGTCCGCGCCAGCCGTCGAGATAGGCCAGCCTGGTTCTGGTCGATCTGTCGGCGACCGATAGCGGCGGAGCCAGATGGGTGGCGGAAATTTCGGACATGCCGATCCCTTCGCGTTGGACATGCGAAAGGCACGGCGGTGCATGCTCCGAACCCGGCTCGCATTCCCGCCCCATGTCATATTGCAGTGCAAGATAATTTTGTGCAAGTGCGAGATTGCAGCCCAGGCAGTACCAGGAAAAGTAGCTGGCCGTAATTGCTTCACGCAAAGGAACTGCGCAGGGGTTGATCCCTAGGGGAATCGGAGCGCTAAGGGTCGCCGCATACGAAAAAGGGGCCGTGGCGGCCCCTCTCCTTGTCCAAAACCGATGATGTCAGGCGTTGGCTGCCGCCACCGCGCGCTTGGCCATCACCGAGATCAGATTGGCGCGATAGTCGGCGGAAGCGTGGATGTCGGTCATCAGGTTCTTGGCAGACACCTTCACACCATTGAGCGACGCGGCATCGAAGCTCTTCGCCAGCGCCGCCTCGATCTCCTTCGAGCGGAAGACGCCGTCGTCGCCGGCGCCGGTGACGGCGACGCTGACGCCATCCTTGCCCTTGGCCACGAACACGCCGACGATCGCGTAGCGCGAGGCCGGGTTGCGGAATTTTTCATAGGCGGCCTTCGCCGGTGCGGTGAAGGTGACCGCGGTGATGATCTCGCCATCCTTCAATGCGGTCTCGAACAGCCCCTTGAAGAACTTGTCGGCGGCTATCTCGCGCTTGTTGGTGACGATGGTGGCCCCCAGCGCCAGCAGCGCCGCTGGGTAGTCGGCCGCCGGATCGTTGTTGGCGATCGAGCCGCCGATCGTGCCCCTGTGGCGTACCGCCGGGTCGCCGATCAGCGACGCCAGATGGGCAAGCGCCGGGCACGCCTTCTTCAGCTTCTCGTCATTGGCGACGTCGAAATGCGTCGTGGCAGCGCCGATGGTGACCGTCTTGCCCGACACCTTGACGCCTTGCAGCTCCTTGATGCGCGACAGGTCGACGAGATCGGAAGGCGCCGCCAGCCGCGTCTTCATGGCCGGGATCAAGGTCATGCCTCCCGAGAGCAGCTTGGCGTCGTCCGTCTTGATCAGCTTGGCGGCTTCAGTGACCGAGGCGGCACGGTGGTAGTTGACTGCGTACATGGGGTCCTCCTTGAGAGTGCTTAGTCAGTAGTGGCTAGTCAGTAGTGAATGCTCAGCTGCCGTTGTTGATGAAGCGCTTCCCTATTCGCTCTCACTACTCCCTACTCACTCCTTTCAGTGCTTCGTCGCGGCACGGATCGCGGCCCACACGGTGGACGGCGAAGCCGGCATGGCAATGTCGGGGATGCCGATGGCATCGGTGATGGCGTTGATCACTGCCGGCGGAGAGCCGATGGCGCCGGCCTCGCCGCAGCCCTTGATGCCGAGCGGATTGCCCGGACACGGGGTGTTCGACGTCGAGACCTTGAATGACGGCAGGTCGTCCGCGCGCGGCATGGTGTAGTCCATGTAGCTCGCCGTCAGCAGCTGCCCGCTCTCGTCATAATGAGCGCCTTCCAGCAGCGCCTGGCCGACGCCCTGGGCGATGCCGCCATGCACCTGGCCCTCGACGATCATCGGGTTGATGATGTTGCCGAAATCGTCGGCTGCCACGAACTGGACGATCTCGGTCGTACCCGTTTCCGGGTCGATCTCGACCTCGCAGATGTAGCAGCCCGCCGGGAAGGTGAAGTTCGACGGATCGTAGAAGGCCGTTTCCTTCAGCCCGGGCTCCATCCCGGCCGGCAGATTGTGCGCGGTGTAGGCGGCAAGCGCCACCTGGAACCACGGCACGTTCTTGTCGGTGCCGGCGACCTTCAGCGCGCCGTTCTCGATGACGATGTCGCCTTCGTCGGCCTCGAGCAGATGCGCGGCGATCTTCTTGGCCTTGGCCTCGACCTTGTCGAGCGCCTTGGCGATCGCCGACATGCCGACCGCACCCGAGCGCGACCCGTAGGTGCCCATGCCCATCTGCACCTTGTCGGTATCGCCATGGACGATCGAAACCGAATCGATCGGCACTCCGAAACGCTCGTTGACCAATTGCGCGAACGTCGTCTCATGGCCCTGGCCATGGCTGTGCGAGCCGGTCAGCACCTCGATCGTGCCGACCGCGTTGACCCGCACTTCGGCCGATTCCCAAAGGCCGACGCCAGCGCCGAGCGAGCCGACCGCCGCCGACGGCGCGATGCCGCACGCCTCGATGTAGCAGCTCATGCCGATGCCGCGCAGTTTGCCCTGCTTTGCCGCCGCGGCCTTGCGCTTGGCAAAGCCGGCATAGTCGGAGGTCTTCATCGCCGCGTCGAGCGAGGCGCCATAGTCGCCGGCGTCATAGTTCATGATCACCGGGGTCTGGTGCGGAAAGACGGTGATGAAGTTCTTGCGCCGCAGTTCGGCCGGAGAGACGCCGAGTTCGCGCGCCGCTGCTTCCATGGTGCGTTCCAGGAGATAGGTGGCCTCCGGCCGCCCTGCCCCGCGATAAGCATCGACGGGTGCCGTGTTGGTGTAGACGGTGCGCACATTGGCATGGATGGCCGGAATATCGTACTGCCCCGACAAAAGCGTCGCGTAGAGATAGGTCGGCACGCAGGACGAGAACAGCGACATATAGGCGCCGAGATTGGCGATCGTGTCGACCTTGAAGCCGGTGATCCGGTTGTTCTTGTCGAACGCCATCTCGACGGTCGAGACATGGTCGCGGCCATGCGCGTCGGTGAGAAAGCTTTCGGTGCGGTCTGCGACCCATTTGACCGGCACGCCGGTCTTCTTCGACGCCCACAGGCAGACGATCTCTTCGGGATAGATGTAGATCTTGGAACCGAAGCCGCCGCCGACATCGGGCGCGATCACCCGCAGCTTGTTTTCCGGCGCGACATTGTAGAAGGCGCTCATCACCAGCCGCGCGACATGCGGGTTCTGCGATGTCGTCCAGCAGGTGTAGTGATCCTCCGCCTTGTCGTAGTGGCCAAGAGCCGCGCGCGGCTCCATGGCATTCGGCACCAGCCGGTTGTTGACGATCTTCATGCGGGTGACATGCGCCGCCGCCTTGATGGCGGCGTCGGTCGCCTTGGCATCGCCGATCTCCCAGTCGAAGATCAGATTGTTCTCGGCTTCGGCGTGGACCTGCGGCGCGCCCTTTTCGAGCGCCTTGGTGGCGTCGACGACGGCCTTCAGTTCCTTGTAGGTGATCTCGACCGCCTCGGCCGCGTCACGCGCCTGGCCCTTGGTCTCGGCCACGACGATGACGACGGCGTCGCCGACATAGCGGACCTTGTCGACAGCCAGCGGCGACCATGCGCCCATCTTCATCGGCGAACCGTCCTTGGAATGGATCATCCAGCCGCAGATGAGGTTGCCGATGCCGTCGGCCTTGAGTTCCTTGCCGGTTAGCACCCCGATGACGCCCGGCATGCCCTGCGCCTTCTTGACGTCGATCTTCTTGATCTGCGCATGCGCATGCGGGCTGCGCACGAACGCCGCATGCTTCATACCGGGAACCACCATGTCATCGACATAGCGGCCCGCGCCGGTGATGAAGCGCTTGTCTTCCTTGCGCGCCACGCGAGCGCCAACACCTTCAATGCCCATCAGAAATTCCCTCCCGGAAAAGTGAGTAGGAAGTAGTGAGTAGGTGAATAGCGAAGACCGCCGCCGGTCAGACCGACTACGGACTACTCACTACTCACTCTTCTCTCACGCAGCTTGCTTCGCCTTGCCCTTGGCACCCTTCGACATCGTCTTCGATGCGGCAAGGATCGCCTTGACGATGTTGTGGTAGCCGGTGCAGCGGCAGATATTGCCTTCCAGTTCAGCCCGCACCGTCGCCTCGTCGAGGCCTTCGGGATGGCGCTTGATCATGTCGGTGGCCGTCATGATCATGCCTGGCGTGCAGAAGCCGCATTGCAGGCCGTGATGTTCCTTGAACGCCGCCTGGACGGGATGCAGGTCGGCGCCATTGGCAAGACCTTCGATCGTCACCACGCTGGAGCCGGACGCCTGGACCGCGAGCATGGTGCAAGACTTGACCGCCTTGCCGTCGACATGCACGACGCAGGCGCCGCATTGCGACGTGTCGCAGCCGACATGCGTGCCGGTGAGGCCGAGATTCTCGCGCAGGAAGTGAACCAGCAGCGTTCGATCCTCGGCAGCGCCGCTGACCCGCTTGCCGTTCACCATCAACGAAACGTCCGACATGGTCCCTCCCTGGGTATCAACCTTGGTCATCACGCTGCCGACGCGCTGTGGCACTTCGGCCATGCGTCATTCGTACACCGCACAATGCACAAAAAACAGCGCGACGGAAAAGCCGGATCATTGTACTTTCGGTCATGGCCAGGGCCAAGGATGCATTCCCCTCACCCCATTGCCAAAACGCCGGTTGGAAGCAACAATGTCCTTCGACGCCCGCGCGCCGGAAGCTTGTAAAAACAGCAGCGCATAAAAACAGCGTCGGAGGAAATGCGGGAGAACGCCGCTGACGAGTTCACGGACGCGCTACGCATGCGGCTTGTCGGCGCTGACGACGGACGAGCCCGACATGGACGCATTTGCATGCGCGGTGGCGGCCGAGGCTGCCGCCATCGACGCTGGTTTTGCCCTGCTGTTCTTCTCCCAGAGCCTCGTCGAAGCCGACGCCCTTTCACGGGCACTTCTGACCCATGCACCGGGGCTCCACCATGCCGGCTGCTCGACCGCCGGCGAGATCACGCCGCAGGGCCTCGAGGACGGCCATGTGCTCGCCATGCTGCTGCCCTCGGCGGCGTTCACCGCCGTCAGCACCATGGTCGACGATCTGTCCTCGTCGGGCATGGACAGGATCACCAGCGAGGTTGAAGCCTTGAGGCGCAACCTGCGCGGCCGGGTCGGCGGCGAGCACACCAGGAACACGTTCGCGCTCTGCTTCATCGACGGACTATCCTATGCCGAGGAGGCGGTCAGCTCCGCCATCCACTGGGGCCTTGACGACATCCCCCTGCTCGGCGGCTCGGCCGGCGACGATCTGAAGTTCGAGACGACACGCCTGATCTCGAACGGCAGGGTCAGCTCGGACAGCGCCATCATCGTGCTGATCGCCACGGAAATCCCTTTCCACGTCTTCAAGACCGACAATTTCGTTCCGACCGACGAAAAGCTGGTGGTGACGGCGTCCGATGCCGATCATCGCGTCGTGCGCGAGTTCAACGCCACCAATGCGGCCGAGGAATATGCCGCTTCCGTGGGTATTCTCCCGCAGGCCCTGACGCCGTTGAGCTTCGCCTCGCATCCGGTGGTGGTGAAGGTGGGCGGCGAATATTACTGCCGCTCGATCCAGAGAATGCACGCGGATGGTTCGCTGTCGTTCTTCTGCGCCATCGACGACGGCGTCGTGCTGTCGATCGCCCAGCCCAAGGACATGGTGGAATCGACACGCGCCGCCCTGCGCGAGGTCGAGGAGCGGCTGGGTGGCATCGACCTCATCCTCGGCTTCGACTGCGTGCTGCGCCGGTTGGATGCGCGCAACCGGCAGGTCTTTCGTGACATTTCGGAGCTTTACCGGATCAACAATGTCGTCGGCTTCGGCACCTATGGCGAGCAGTACCGGTCGATGCATCTGAACCAGACCTTCACCGGCATCGCTTTCGGCGACCGCCAGGCGGCAGAATAAGGCGGCCGGACAACATGCCGCTCAGGAGCATAAACGACCTTGAAAAGCTGAAGAAGATCAACGCCGCCCTGGTCAGCCGCGTCGAGCGGTCGATGGACCAGCAAGGCAACGCCTTCTCGCTGTTCCAGACCGCGATTTCGCTGGAAAATCGCGTGCGCACGCGCACCGAAGAGCTGCATTCGACGCTGCGCCGACTGGAGCAATCCAACATCGACCTCAGCGCCGCCAAGGAAAATGCCGAGCTGGCGAACCTGTCCAAGACGAGGTTCCTCGCCGCCGCCAGCCACGACGTGCTGCAGCCGCTGAACGCGGCCCACCTTTCCGTCTCGGCGCTGGCCGAAGTGCAGACCAGCGACGAAGGCAGGAAGTTGGTGCGCCAGGTCGAGCGCTCGCTGGAAACGATGGAAGATCTGCTGCGCACCCTGCTCGACATCTCCAAGCTCGATGCCGGCGTGGTGCAGCCCGACATCGGCGACGTCAGCCTGGAGGCGTTGTTCTCGTCGCTACGCTCGGATTTCCAGCCGGTGGCGGCACTCAAGCAGCTGTCGCTGAAATTCCGGCCGGTCAATGCCGTGGTCCGCTCCGACCGCACATTGCTGCGTCGGATCCTGCAGAACATCCTTTCCAATGCGCTAGGCTATACCGGTTCGGGTGGCGTCCTTGTCGGCACCAGGCATCGCGGCGACACCATCCGCATCGATGTCGCCGATACCGGCTGCGGCATTCCCGAGGACCAGCGCGAGGCGGTGTTCGAGGAGTTCCATCGCGGCACCTTGCCTGCCAATGCCGAGCTCAACGGCGGCGGTCTCGGGCTCGGGCTTGCCATCGTGCGTCGCATGGCCGGCGCGCTCGGGCACCCCGTGACGTTCTCGTCGAAGGTAGGCCGCGGCACGATCTTCCACATCGATGTTCCTGTCGGCATCGGCGCCCCTGCCGACGCCATCGCCAGCGCCGCCAGTCTGGAGCGGCCGCGCGGCTACGGCCTGTTCGGCACCAAGGTGCTGCTGGTCGAAAACGACATCGAGGTGCTGGAGGCGATGACCTTCCTGCTCGAACGCTGGCAATGCCTGGTGCGGGCCGCGACGTCGACCGACGATGCGCTGGACATGCTTGGCGACACCGACTGGGTGCCAGACATCGTCATCGCCGACCAGCATCTCGACGGCGGCGATCTCGGCACCGCCACCATATCTGAGGTCCGCAACTATCTCGGCCGCGCCGTGCCCGCGCTGATCGTCACCGCCGACAGTTCCGAGGAAATTGCCAAGGCCGCCCGCGCGGGCGGCATCGAACTGATGCGCAAGCCGCTGAAACCGGCACAACTAAGGGCGCTGCTGGCACATTTGCTGGCTTAAGCTCCATAACGTGCGGTGAGGCTGATCCAAGCGACCCCGACGGCCGGAACAGCGGCATACTCGACCTCGATGCCCTCGACCTTGCCCTACCCCCCGTCACTGTCAGCGCCAGACTGCCCGGATCGGCCAGTTCGATGATGGCGAGTTCCCAGCGTGCATCGATGATCTCATGCGGAATTTCATCGCTGGCGATCTCGTTAACCTTGGGTCGTAAGCGTCGGACCTGGGCCACTTCAAACCTTGAGAACGCCCTTTCACCCGCTGGCCTGGAAACCGGCTGCGATACCTGGCGTCCAGGCGGCGGATGGCGCGCCGCAACGCAGCCTCAGCTGCGGCTGGCTAGCGAGGAAGCGAAGGACTCCTTGACGGCATAGGCTGCGCAGTCCGCGGCGCTGGAATAGCTTTCCGCGTTCGCAACGCCCGATCCAACCATTTGGTTACTATACGAATTCGCCAATGCTTGCCGGCCATCCCCCATGCGTGCTTCCCTATGGTTGATGCAATTTGAAGGATACAACCATGCGTTTTCTACTTGCTGTCATTGCCACGCTGTCGTTTGCCACCACTGCGGCTCTGGCTGATCCTGCTTCGGACTTCAAAAGAGCAGACCAAGGATTGAACCAGACCTTCAAGCAAATTCAGAAACGGCTTGCGGACGATTCCGGCGGCAAAGCGCGGCTTGTGAAAGCGCAGAGAACTTGGATCGCGTTCCGCAATGCCGAATGCACTTTCCAATCCGGTGGGGATGACGGCGGATCCGCCGCACCGATGGTTGCCGCTGCATGTCAGGCTGAACTTACCAAGAATCGCAACAAGCAGTTGAAGGCCTACTTGAACTGCCAGGAGGGCGACCTCGCTTGCCCGGTGCCAGCAGAATAGCCGGGAGAAACAAGATGCCGACCTTCAAGATGAGATATCTGCTGACCGCGCTTGTGCCGCTGGCGGTTGCCGGCTGCGTCAGCACTGAAGACCAGCGAGCAGCAGACCAGGAAAAATGCGCTTCATACGGCTATCGACCGGGATCTAACAGTTTTGCCGATTGCATGAGGGATCAGGACGAGCAACGCGCCGACGACCAGCGCCGTACAATGAACGATCTGGAACGGCAGGACCGAAGAGATCGCAAGCGCAGGAATGATCTCCAATCCACCGCGAGTCCTAGTGTCATCGATGACAGGCCTCAGTACGACAAAGACGGCAATCCGAACTTCGACACCCAAGGCAATTATATCGGATGTCATGGCATTGGCTGTCAGGTCGACAATCCGGATGCTGACGATAATAACTAGGCTGCTACCTTCCACGCGACGGGCTGGTGGTAATTGCCCTCACGCCCGCCGCTCCTGATCTCTTGACGGCCAAAGTGCGCTGAATGCCGTCGGCGCGGAGCCCCAGGGTGTGGTGCCAAGCTCCCCATCCCACTCCGCTTAGCGGATCGACCCTCCCCACAAGCGGGAGGGAAAAGATCAAAACCCCGCCTGGTCGCGAAACAGCTCCGCATTGTCCAGCTTCGAAACCTCGATCACCGCTTGCGTGCGGCTGTAGACATTGAGCTTGCGCAGGATCTCGGAGACATGCGCCTTGACCGTGGTCTCGCCGACCTGCAGCTCGTAGGCGATCTGCTTGTTGAGCAGACCCTGGCGCAGCATCTGCAGCACCCGCAACTGCTGCGGCGTCAGCTTGGACAGGCGCTGGACCATGTCGGCGCGGTCGCTGCTGTCGGCGTCCGCCGGCTGGCCCTCATAGGTTTGCGGCACATAGATGGCGCCATCCATCACCGAGCGGATGGCGGCCGCCAGATCGCTCTTGCGCGCCGATTTCGGAATGAAGCCTGCCGCACCATAGGACAAGGCCTCGGAGATGATCCTCGGCTCCTCATATCCAGACACGATCACCACCGGCAGGCGCGGATAGCGGGTCCTGAGCTGCAGCAGGCCGTCGAAGCCGTGCACGTCGGGCATTGAGAGATCGAGGAGCGCGAGGTCGAAAGGCTTGGCGTCGGCCAGGAGATCGAGCGCCTCGGTGATCGAGCGGGCCTCGACCGTATCGACTTCCGGATAAGCCATCTGAACGGCGCTGTGCAGCGCCTCGCGAAACAGCGGGTGGTCGTCGATGATGAGGAACCGGGCGCGATCATTGACTGCGGTCATGACATTCGTTCCGAAGCCCCCTATTCAGTTTCCAGCACAAGCTAATCCCACGAGCATGACCGGATTATTGCCAAATAGTCTACCGTTGATAGGCGGATTCTCATACAGGCACCGCGGCGCGCGTGCCTTATGAATGCGACGCCTTGCCCGGCCACTGAATTCGGCCGAAGGTACCCGGCATCCGACATCCAAGACAGAGACCACCATGACCGCTTTCGTTCTCCCCGTCCCGCCAACGCCTTCTGTCGCCGTCAGCGGGTCAACCGAGCGGTTCGCCGTGCGCCGCATCTTCTGCGTCGGCCGCAACTACGCGGCGCACGCGCGTGAATTCGGCAATGATGAGCGCGATCCGCCCTTCTTCTTCACCAAGCCGGCCGACGCGGTGGTCGATTCCGGTGTGACCATTCCCTACCCGCCGCTCACCGCCAACCTGCACCATGAGATCGAGCTGGTCGCCGCGATCGGCAGACCAGGCTTCCGCATCCCGCGTGAGCGGGCGCTGGATCATGTCTGGGGTTATGGCGTCGGCATCGACCTAACCCGCCGCGATTTGCAAGACGAGGCCAAGAAGGCGGCGCGGCCCTGGGACTGGTCGAAGGCATTCGACCGCTCGGCGCCGTGCGGCCCGCTGGTGCCGGCCCAGAAATCCGGCCACCCGCAAAAGGGCCGCATCTGGCTCGCGGTCGACGGCAAGGTCAGGCAGGACGCCGACCTCGCCGAGCTGATCTGGCCGATCGCCGACATCGTCTCGATCTGTAGCGAGGCGATGGGGCTCGAAGCCGGGGACCTGATCTTTACCGGCACGCCCGCTGGTGTCGGCGCGGTCAAGCCAGGCGAGACGATGACCGGCGGCGTCGGCGGCATCGGCACGATCGAAGTCACCTTTGGCCAGCCCCAATTGTGAGCGATATAGCCATGAGCGAGTTCGTCCTGCACAATTACTATCGGTCCTCCACCTCCTATCGGGCGCGGATCGCGCTGGAGATGAAGGGGCTGAGCTATGACTATGTCCCGCACCATTTGCGCCATGGCGACCATCTGGAGCCCGCCTATCTCGCGGTCAATCCGCAGGGGCTGGTGCCGGCGTTGGTGCTGGGCGACGGCACGCTTTTGACGCAGTCGCTGGCGATCATCGAATATCTCGACGAGATCCAGCCCGAACCGCCGCTGCTGCCTGGGGACGCACTTGGCCGGGCGCGCGTGAGAATGCTGGCGCAGATGATCGCCTGCGACATCCACCCGGTGAACAATCTGCGCGTGCTGACCTCGCTGCGCACCCTGTTCGGTGCCGGCGACCAGGACATCACCAACTGGTTCCGCCACTGGGTGAACGAAGGTTTCCGGCCGCTTGAGAAGCTCCTGGCATCGTCGCCGGAGACCAGAACATTCTGCCATGGCGAAACGCCGGGGCTCGCCGATATCTGCCTGGTTGCACAAATCGCCAGCAACGCCCGTTTCGGCGTGGACTTGGCGCCCTACCCGACGATCGCACGCATCAACGCCGCCTGCATGGCACTGCCGAGCTTCCAGAAGGCCGCGCCCGAGAAACAAATCGATGCCGAATAGGGAAGCCAAAGATCCCGCGGAAGCCAAGGCGCTGGCCGATGTCGAGGCATATGGCTGCCACATTCTCTATGTGTTGGAAGAGGACGACAACCCCCCGTTCAGCTACTCGGTTGGCATAGAGCACAACTTCAAGGCTCCAGAGTTGATCGTCATCGGCCTGAAGCCTGAAATCTCCCAATCCATCATCAACGAATATTGCAGGCGAGTCCGATCAGGCGAGATCTTCGAACCAGGACAGCGAGCGTCCGGCTTCGTCAACGGCTTCGATTGCCAGTTCGGCACCGTTCATGTGGGGCATTATCGCGAGCATTTCGGCTGGGATATCTGGTTCTACGATGGGCTCGATTTTCGTGTCATGCAGCTGATCTTTCCCACGACCGAAGGGGTCTGGCCATGGGAAGTCGACGCCAGCGACTGGTTCCGAGCGCGCCAGCCATTGCTCGATACCGAGCCTTCGCCAAAGGACATGGACTGACCTGTCCGGCGGAATCGATTTCCGCTTGACCGGACAAGGAATCGGCTATCGTTTCCCGCAATGCATGCCGTCTTAGGGTGGAGTGACCAATGAAAGCCGTCGTCTTCGAGAAATTCGGCGAAGCGCCGACTATCCAGACCGTTCCCGATCCGAAACCGGCTGCCGATGGCGTCGTCATCAAGGTCGAGGCGACCGGGCTTTGCCGCAGCGACTGGCATGGCTGGATGGGCCATGACGCCGATATCCGCCTGCCGCATGTGCCCGGCCACGAACTGGCCGGCATCGTCGTCGCGGCGGGCAAGCATGTGACCCGCTGGAAGGCCGGCGAGCGCGTCACGGTGCCGTTCGCCGTCGGCTGCGGCCATTGCTTCGAATGCAATTCGGGCAATCACCAGGTTTGCGAACATCAATCGCAGCCCGGCTTCAACGCCTGGGGCTCCTTCGCTGAATATGTCGCCATCGAGCACGCCGACACCAACCTCGTGCGCCTGCCCGACGAGATGGAATTCGCCACCGCCGCCAGCCTCGGCTGCCGTTTCGTCACCTCGTTCCGCGCCATCGTCGACCAGGGCCGGGTGACGCCGGGCGAATGGGTGGCGGTGCATGGCTGCGGCGGCGTCGGCCTGTCGGCGATCATGATCGCCAGCTCGATGGGCGCCAATGTAATCGCCATCGACCTCACCGACGAGAAGCTGGATTTCGCCAGGAAGATCGGTGCCGTCGCCACCATCAACGCGTCCACGACGCCGAACGTGGTCAAGGCGGTCAAGCAGATCACCAATGGCGGCGCGCATATGTCGATGGACGCGCTCGGCCACCCGACCACCTCGTTCAATTCGATCGCCAATCTGCGCCGACGAGGCCGCCACGTGCAGGTCGGACTGATGCTTGGCGATCACGCCCGCCCGCAGGTGCCGATGGACAAGGTGATCGCCTTCGAACTCGAAATCCTCGGCAGCCACGGCATGCAGGCCTATCGCTACCCGGCGATGATGGAGATGATCCGCCACGGCAAGCTCAAGCCTGAACTGCTGGTCGGCAAAAAGATCAGCCTCGACGAAGCGCCCGCCGCCCTAATGGCAATGGGCGGCTTCGAGGGCATCGGCATCGGGGTGGTGACGAAGTTCTAAGTGCGGCCGTCGCTTTCCGAACTACCGCGCAAACTTCTTCGCCCCGAACACGCAGGCCACCACGCCTAGCGTGACGGCCACCATTAGCGGGCTGACCTGTTCGTGCAGCAGCGTCGCCGCCAGCGCAAGGCCGAAGAAGGGCTGCAGCAATTGCAACTGCCCGACGGCGGCGATGCCGCCTTGCGCCAGACCGCGATACCAGAAGACGAAGCCGATCAGCATGCTGAACAGCGAGACATAGGCGAGCCCGATCCAGGCGTGGGAGCCGACGGCGGCAAACGACGGCGGCAGGGTCGCCAAAGTCAGCACCAGCATGATCGGCAGCGACAGCGTCAGCGCCCAGCAGATCACCTGCCAGCCACCGAGCTTGCGCGACAGCGCGGCACCCTCGGCATAGCCCAGGCCGCAGACCACGATGGCGGCGAGCATCAAACCGTCGCCGACCGGCGAGGCCGTCACGCCCTGCATCAGCGCGAAACCCGCGACCAGCGCGCTGCCCACGCAGGAAAACAGCCAGAACGCCGCTCGTGGACGCTCACCGCCGCGCAGCACGCCGAAGATCGCGGTCGCCAGCGGCAGCAGGCCGACGAAGATGATCGAGTGGGCGGAGGTGACGTGCTTCAGCGCCAACGCGGTCAGCAGCGGAAAGCCGACCACCACGCCGAGTGCGACGATCACCAGCGACAGCAAATCCCCGCGCTCCGGGCGCTTTTGCCGAAACAGGAGCAGCATGGCCAGGCCAAGCAGACCGGCAATCGCGGCCCGGGCCGATGTCAGGAATGTCGGATTGAAATCCACCACCGCCACGCGCGTCGCCGGCAGCGAGCCTGAGAAGATCAGCACGCCGATAAATCCGTTCAGCCAGCCGCTCGCGATCTTGTCCATTCCAGGCTCCATGTCTTTCGCCCTCTATCGGGCAGACACCCATGGTGCAGCCAGAGACAATGGGGTACAATTTCACGAAACTGTAATGAACGATCGAGCAGTACAGATGGCTGAACCCGCTTTGGAACCGGACGGTGCACACGCCCTTGTCGCGACCATCCCTGTCGCGACCACCCTCGTCGAGACTGTCATGGCGACCATTCGCCAGCGTATCGCCGCGCGCAGCCTGACACCGGGAGCGCGACTGCCCTCGATCCGCGCCTTCGCCAAATCCATGCAGGTGTCGAAATCTACCGTGGTCGAGGCCTATGAGCGGCTCGCAGCCGAAGGCGCGATCCGCTCCCGGCCGGGCTCGGGCTTCTATGCCGCCGGCTCGCTGGCGCCGCTGTCACTGGCCGAGATCGGCCCGCGGCTCGATCGTGCCGTCGATCCGCTCTGGGTCTCGCGCCAGTCGTTGGAAGCCGGCGACGAGATCCTGAAACCCGGCTGCGGCTGGCTGCCGGCCTCCTGGATGCCCCAGTCCGCATTGCGTCGCGCACTGCGCACGGTGGCGCGTGCCGATGATGTTGCGCTGGCCGATTACGGCACGCCGCTCGGCTTGCCGCCATTGCGGCAATTGCTGGCGCGGCGCATGGCCGGGCATGGCATCGAAGTCTCGCCCGAACAGATCATGCTAACCGAATCGGGCACACAGGCCATCGACCTGTTGTGCCGGTTCCTGATCGAGCCCGGCGATACGGTGCTGGTCGACGATCCCTGCTATTTCAATTTTCACGCTTTGCTGCGCGCCCACCGCGCCAAGGTGGTCAGCGTTCCCTACACGCCGTCGGGTCCGGATATCGAGCTGTTCGCGCAGGCGCTGGCCGAGCACCGGCCGCGGCTCTACATCACCAATTCCGCCATCCACAACCCGACCGGCGCGATCCTGTCGCCGGTCACGGCGCACAGGCTGCTGAAACTCGCCGACCAATCGGACCTGACCATTGTCGAGGACGATATCTTCGCCGATTTCGAACATGCCCCCGCCCCCAGGCTGGCGGCCTTCGATGGTCTCAGCCGCGCTGTCCAGATCGGCAGCTTCTCCAAGACGCTGTCGGCCTCGGTCCGCTGCGGCTTCATCGCCGCGCCCCGCGACTGGATCGAGGGCCTGACCGACCTCAAGATCGCCACGACCTTCGGTGGCGGACGGCTGGCGGCCGAACTGGTGCTGACGCTGCTGAAGGACGGCAGCTACCGCAAGCACATGGACTTGCTGCGCGCCAGGCTTGCGCGCGCCATGAGCGAGACCACCACCCGCCTGAAGGCGATCGGCATCACGCCCTGGATCGACCAGCCGGCCGGGCTGTTCCTGTGGTGCAGCCTGCCCGATGGCGTGGACGCGGCCGAAGTCGCACGCCGTGCCCTTTCGGATAATGTCGTGCTGGCGCCAGGCAATGCGTTCAGCCTGTCCCAGACCGCCAGCCGTTTCCTCCGCTTCAATGTCGCCCAGTGCGAAGACAAGCGGATTTTCAAGGTGATCGAGGCGGCGATGGCGCGCTGATCTCAGCGGCTCGCGCAGACCTCCCGCACGCAGTCGCGCAACCAGCGTTGCGCCGGGTCGGCATCGAGGCGCGGATGCCAGAGCATCGATATGGTGACATCCACGATGGCGACCGGCAGCGGAAAACTATGCATGCCGGCGCGCGCACCAACCGTATGCCGCTCGGGCACGCTGGCGATCAGGTCCGAGCCGCGTGCCATGGCGAGCGCGGCCGAGAAACCCGACACCATGCATACGACCGTCCGCTGCAAACCAAGCGCGCTCAGGGCCTCGTCGATCGGCCCTCTCTCGCGGCCACGCCGCGAGACGCTGATGTGCCGGCCCGCCGCATAGCGCTCGGGCGTCACCGGGCCTTCGCCAAAGGGATGGCCGGCTCGAACAACACCGATGAAGCGGTCGCGAAACAGCGCCTGGATACGCACTTCGGGACCGGTTTCACCGGCGACGCCGATTTCCAAGTCGATCGCCGCTTCACGCAGCGACATCGCATCCTTGTCGGACTTCGGCGCGAAACGCAGCCGCACCCCTGGCGCATCGGCCTCGATGCGGGCGACGAGACGAGGCCCGAATTCTTCGACGAAGCCTTCGTTGGTGCGCAATGTGAAGACGCTGTCCAGGCTTGAGAGATCAAGCAGTTCGGCGGGGAGCAGCAGCGCCTCCGCTTCCTGGACGACAGGGCCGACCTGCCGCCGCAATTCTTCCGCGCGCGGCGTTGCCACCAGGCCGCGCCCGGCGCGAACCAGCAGGGGATCGCCTGTTGCCTCGCGCAGCCGTGCCAGTGTCCGGCTCATGGCCGAAGGGCTGAGACGCAAACGGCGCGCGGCGCGTGCCACGCTGCCTTCCGCGAGCAGAACGTCTAGCGCAAAGAGCAGATTGAGATCGGGTGACGTCATCGGCCGATTGTAGCATGATACGGCGTTTGATGCACGAATATGATGCAAATGTTGCGCCTTCCGCCATATCAGCCACAGGGCTACATCTCCGACAGCTCCGGTACCGGAGCCGACAAAAGGAGATCGTCATGGCAGTCGCCGAGCAAAATGGGCCGATATCAGCGCCGCAACAGAAAGAATCCGCCGGCTGGGCACTGGCCAGCCTGTCGCTCGCCACGCTTTTGTCGTCACTCGGAACCAGCATTGCCAGTGTCGGGCTGCCGTCGCTGATGCAGACGTTCGGGGCCTCGTTCCAGGCCGTGCAATGGGTGGTCCTGGCCTATCTCCTTGCCATCACCACGCTGATCGTCAGCGCCGGGCGGCTGGCCGACATGGTCGGGCGCCGGCCGTTGCTGCTTGGCGGCATCGCACTGTTCACGGCGGCGTCCGTGCTCTGCGGCCTGGCGCCGACACTGTGGCTGCTGATCGCCGCGCGGGCCGTGCAAGGGCTGGGGGCAGCGCTGATGATGGCGCTGACGCTTGCCTTTGTCGCCGAAACGGTGAGCAGGGACCGGACCGGCAGCGCCATGGGCCTGCTCGGCGCCATGTCGGCGATCGGAACGACACTCGGCCCTTCGCTCGGCGGATTGCTGATCGCCGGCCTCGGCTGGCGGGCGATCTTCCTGATCAATGTCCCGCTGGGCCTCCTGACCTTTGCGCTCGCCTGGCGTGCCCTGCCCGCTCGCAGCAATGGAACGCATGCCGCCCGAGGCAAGTTCGACGCGACAGGCACGGCGCTGCTCGCCCTGACCCTGGGCGCCTATGCGATGGCGATGACGCTTGGCCGGGGTAGTTTCGGCGCGCTCAACATCGGCCTGCTGGCCGCGGCCGGCATCGGCGTCATCCTGTTCGCCATTGCGCAGACCAGAGTGAAGACACCGCTGGTTCAGCTCGCCAGCTTCCGTGACCTCCAGCTCAGCGCCAGCTTGGTCATGAGCCTCGTCGTCGCCACGGTGATGATGGCGACCCTGGTGGTAGCGCCATTCTACCTGTCGCGCGGACTGGGGCTGGATGCCGCGATGGTTGGTCTGGTGCTTTCCACCGGGCCGCTGGTCTCGACCCTGTCGGCGCTGCTGGCCGGACGACTTGCCGATCGTTTCGGAGCCCACAGGATGATGGTCGCCGGCCTGCTCAGCCTTGCCACGGGCACCTTACTGCTGTCGCTCGCGATGACAAAGCTCGGCATCGCCAGCTATGTCGTTCCCATCACCGTCACCTGCTTCGGCTACGCCCTGTTCCAGACCTCCAACAATGCAGCCGTCATGAGCGGTGTCGGCGCCGGCGAACGCGGGGTCATATCAGCCCTGCTCAACCTGTCGCGCAATCTCGGCCTGATCACCGGCGCATCCTTGATGGGGGCGATATTCGCGGTCGCGTCGGGGCAAGGCGCTGCGGACACGGCGATCCTGTCGCCGGCCGCGGCCGCGCAGGGAATGCAGACCACTTTCGAAGCGGCAACCGGCATGGTGCTAGCTGCGTTGGTCCTAGCAGTTCTTTCGGTCCGTTTTGCCAGCCGGATACCTAGCACCTCCGCCTCACAATAGTGGTGGTTTCCGGGAACCGGAGCGGTGCGTACTGAAGTATATGAGCACCGGAAGCGCAGGAAGCCAGCGTTTGCAGGCCGGCCTCACCCGAATATGGATATACTCTCAGGCCCCTGCCCGTTTGCGGCGCTCGTAGAGCAAGACCAATGTTTCAGCGGTCAGCGCCGGCTTCTCCTCGCCTTCGATCTCGACCGTGTTGGCGGCCTTCATCAGATACTGGCCGGGCCCCCTGTCTTCCATGGACAGCAGCACCGTACGCAGCCTGATGCGCGCGCCGACCTTGACCGGCGCCAGGAAGCGCACCTTGTCGAAGCCGTAGTTGAACGCAGCCTGCGTATTCTCCGGCACGATCCCCATGCCGAGCGCCAGCGCGCCGATGATCGACAGCGTCAGGTAGCCATGCGCGATCGTGGTGCGAAATGGGCTTTGCCGCCGCGCCCGTTCCGGATCGACATGGATCCATTGATGGTCGCCGGTGCATTCGGCGAACTGGTCGATACGGTCCTGGTCGACAGTGGTCCATTCCGAGACGCCGAGCTCCTGCCCGGACATCGTCCTCAACTGCTCGTAGGTCGGCGGCGTTTTAGGCCGTATTTCTGTCATTCCTGCTTTCCCGATCGCTTTCAGCGCCTCCGGACCACGAACTGACGGCCTCTGTCAATTCGCCCTGCGTGAATCCGTTCCGCCGAACTCCAGCGGAATCGTGCCATGCCTTGCGATTCAATGGCAGGGTCGAATCCGGATTTTCGGGCCTCCCGGCCCTGCTGGTGCTTGTTCCATGGCGTGGATGCAACTACGCACAAGGTTGCGGAACTGCGAGCCGGTGTGCCCGGATGAAGGCGGAGCGACAGGCCTCGGGAGCCTATTTCTGCCCATAACCGGCGCGGATTTCCTCCATCGCCTCCTTGATGCGCGCGCGCAGGATATCGATCGATTCGGTGCCGGATTTCCGGGCCAATTCAGCCACTTCCCCAGCATTTTTCAGCGCGGCCTCGAAGGATTTCTTGGCGAACTCCGTCTGCTTGGCCATGATTTCCTGCGGATTGCCCGGCGCCCGGTAGCCCTGCGCCATGTCGGCAACCTCACGCAGCGTGTCCTGCAACATCTCGCGTTGCCTCGACAACAGCGAGGTCGCGCCCGTGGCGCCGGCTCGCGCCGATTTCTCCAGGGCTTCGAGGTTCTTGCGATGATGGGCAAGGATCGCCTCGACATCGACATTGGGCACCTTCAGGTCGCGGCCGAACCTGCCGAACATGTCCATGAAGGAATCGGATTCCGGTTGTTTGGCCATGATGTCTTCTCCCCTGCGCCGCGGATGCGGGTGCCTCGTCGGGAGCATAGCACTCGGCTGCCGCGTGTCCATTTCGAACACGGGCATGGGACCGATGCGCATCAATTGACCGGGAGCAGGAGCTCGATCGTGTAGAGCGCGATACCCGCCAGCCCGCCGATGATCATGCCGTTGAAGCGGATGTATTGCAGGTCCCTGCCGATGTTCATCTCGATCAGCCGCGTCAGTTGGGCAAGGTCCCAGCGCTTGACCTGATCGGCGATGAATTTCGACACGCCGCTCTTCTGGCTCTCGACGAAGGAGGCGAGCGCCACGACGAACCCCTGGTTCATGTCGGCCCGGATCTGCGCGTCGCCGGCGAGATGGCGCCCGACCTCGACGAACATGTTGGCGAGATGCGCGCGGATCATCGAATTCGGCGCCTTGGCGTCCTGCTCGATGAACAGGCTGAGGCTTGCCCACATGTCGCCGGCCAATCCCTTGACCTCCGGCCGGGCCAGGAAATCCCGCTTCATCTGCTCGGCGCGTTTGGCGTATTGCTTCGATGTTCTGAGTTTTTCGATGAAGCCTTGGGCGAAACGGTCGAATTCTGCGCGCATCGGATGGTCGGGATCGGCCCGCACCTCGTCGAGCAGCGAGCCGGCCGAGGCTACGATCTTCTTCAGAAGATAAGCGTCGGCCCGGAACAGGTTGAACAGCGACGGCAGCTCCTCGCGGATTTTTTCGCGCATCGTCGCCAATGCCTGTTCGTCATTGAGGAACCGCCCGACCACCTTGGTGAATTCGTCGAACAGTTTCTGGTGGCGGCGGTCGTCGGTGAGCGCGGACAAGAGTTCGGCCGCGAGCGGCGCCAGCGGCACCTTCTCGATCTGCTCCAGCATGCGGCTGGTGACGAAGCCACGCAGGCCGGATTGTTCTACGGCAGCCAGCGTCTGCGGCACCAGCCGCACGACGAAGCGCGACAGCCCGGCTGCGCGTTCGCCGTCGGCCAGCCAGTCGGCGACCAGCGCCGAAAAATCGACTTCGGCAAGCTTTTCACGCACCGGTTCCGGGGCAAGGAAATTCACCTCGATGAAGCGGCCGAGATTGTCGGCGATACGGTGCTGGTTCTCGGGAATGATGGCGGTATGCGGGATCGGCAACCCAAGCGGCCGCTTGAACAGCGCCACCACCGCGTACCAGTCAGCCAGACCGCCGATGGTCGCCGCCTCGGCGAAGGCCGCGACGAATCCCAGCCACGGATAGGAGTGTTCGAACGATTTGGCCAACGCGAACACCAGCACGCAAAGCGCCAGCGCGGCCGTGGCGACGAACTTCGTCCGCCGCAAAGCGGAGAGCTTGGCGGCAGCGTCGGCATCGAAACGGACCGGCGCCAGGGACGAAGCCGATTGTGCCATGGATGAACTGCTCCTCATCGAACTCGCAGGGCGATCCCGAGCCTATCTAGTGTTGCGGCCGCCGAAATGCCCGTGACAGCCACATCGCCCCGCGTTTGCTCGGCTCCGCACATAAAGTTGACGGGAATATTCATCTATAATGCCCGGCTAGTCTGGAATTATTCCAAGGTATAGGCCATATTCGGCCGAGGCCAGCGTGGCGAATCCCAAATTCCGGGTGAGAGCCGCGCCGGCAAGTTCTGGAATCTGGCGCGTTGCACCGCACCAGCGCTGAGTGAGGACGAAATGCGGCTTACACGCCAGACCAACTATGCCATGCGCATCCTGATGTATTGTGCCGCCAACAACGACCGCCTGAGCCGTATTCCGGAGATCGCGGCCGCCTATTCGGTGTCGGAACTGTTTCTGTTCAAGATCCTGCAGCCGCTGGTCGAGCATGGCCTTGTCGAGACCGTGCGTGGCCGCAATGGCGGCGTCAGGCTTGGCCGCGCGGCCGAAGCGATCAGCCTGTTCGACGTCGTTCGGGTGACGGAAGAAAGCTTCGCCATGGCCGAATGCTTCGAGAATGATGCCGCTGAATGCCCCTTGGTCGATAGCTGCGCCCTGAATTCGGCGCTGCGTGAAGCGCTGAACGCGTTCTTCGCGGTGCTGGAGCGCTACACGATCGCCGATATGGTGGCGGCGCGCCCGAATGTGCGCAGCCTGCTCGGCATCGACATGCTGGAGCGCCGCGCCCCGGCCGCCTGAGCTTCTTTCTCCCCGTTCTACGGGGAGAAATGCCCGACAGGGCAATGAGGGGCGGCGCCAACTTCCACAACTAGCGTCAATGTTGGAAGCGCAGGAAACCTGCCGTTCGCAGGCCGGCCTTACCTGAAATATCAACTGACCGAGGATTGCGGCAGCACGAACGGCATGTTGCCGGTCGGCAGCACGCCGACCCGGAGCCGGCAATCGAAAACCTTCTCGATCAGATCGTCGCTCAGCACATCCTGTGGCGAACCGGTCGCGGCCAGCCGGCCGCGATGCATGACGAAGATCCGGTCGGCGTACATGGCCGTCAGATTGAGGTCATGCAGGATAGCGACCACGCCGCCGCCCTTTCTGGCGAAGTCGCGGGCGATGTTCATGATGATCAGCTGGTGCTTGATGTCGAGGCTGGAAACCGGCTCATCGAGGAACAAATAGCGCGGTCTGCCGTCGAGCACCGGTGCCCAGACCTGGCACAGCACGCGTGCAAGCTGGACGCGCTGCTGCTCGCCGCCCGAAAGCTCCTGGTAGAAACGCCCGGCAAAGCCGTCGAGATCGACACGCGCCAGCGCCCGCTCCGGCAGCCGCAAATCCTCGCCGGGCAAGGCGCCCGAGCGGCCACCGACAAGGCCAAGCTTGACCACCTCGCGCACGGTGAACGGAAACGACAATGTCGTCGCCTGCGGCAGCACCGCCCGCTGGACGGCAGTCTCGACCGGCTTCATGGCCGACAGATCGCGGCCGTTGAGCGCGACGCGCCCGCTATAGGCAAGTTCGCCGGACAGGGCCTTGAGGAAGGTTGTCTTGCCCGACCCATTGGGGCCGACGATCGCCGCCACCTCGCCTGGCCGTGCATCGAAATCGACACCGCCGACGATGCGCTTGCCAGCAATATCAACCGAAACATCCCTCGCCTCGATCATCCCAGCCTCACAAATCCCAAATCTACAAATCAATCACGCCGCGCTTGCGCAGCAGGACCCACAGGAAGAACGGCGCGCCTGCCACAGCGGTGACGATGCCGATCGGCAATTCGGCCGGCGCCACGATGGTGCGAGCGACAGCGTCGGCGAGCAGCAGCAGCGAGGCGCCGAGCAGCGCCGAAGCCGGCAGCAGGTAGCGATTGTCCGGGCCGATCAGCAGGCGCAGCAGGTGCGGCACGACGATGCCGACAAAGCCGATGCCGCCGCTGACGGCGACCGACGCGCCGACCGCCGCCGAAACGCCAACGATGGCCGTGTACTTCAACCGCTGCACCGGTATGCCGAGATGGCCGGCGGTCGCCTCGCCCAGCGCCAGCGCGTTGAGGCCGCGCGCCAGGAACGGCATCGCCGCCAATGCCAGCACGATGATCGGCCCGACGGAAGCGATCTTGCCCCAGGTCGCGCCACCGAGCGATCCGAGCGACCAAAAGGTCAGGTCGCGCAGCTGGCGGTCGTCAGCCATGAAGATCAGGATGCCGGTCAGCGCCATGGCAAGGGCTGCCAGCGCGATGCCGGCGAGCAGCATGGTGGCGACCGAGGTTTGCCCGCGCCGGGTGGCAACCTGATAAAGCACCAGCGTCGTGGCCAGGCCGCCGAAGAACGCCGCCAACGGCAGCGCAAGCGTGCCGAGCAAGGCCGTCACAGGTGCCAGTGCCGTGGCGCCGAGCACGATGATGGCCACCGCGCCGAGGCTGGAGCCGGCCGAAACGCCGATCAGGCCGGGGTCGGCCAGCGGATTGCGGAACAGGCCCTGCATGACGGCACCGGAGGCCGCGAGCGCGGCACCGACCAGCATGCCGAGAATGACGCGCGGCAGGCGGATATCATAGACGATCAGGCTGTCGCGCGCGCTCAGCGCCGCATCGCCTGGAATGGCTCCAGACAACCAGTCCCCGATGACGTTGACGGCGGATGCGTCCGACGCACCCGACGTCAGCGACAGGAACACGGCGGCCGCGAGCCCCACGCACAGCAGCAGGATGACGATGCGGGCGCGACCCGAGCGGTCGCCTTCGGATGCATTCGCCATCACCTTCACCGGGCCGGCGATCGATTGATCGACCACGATGCTCAGTCCGTGACCTGCGCGCCGTAGAGCGAGACGGCGAGATCGTGGATGGCATCCGCCGTGCGCGGCCCGAAGCCGAGCAGATAGCCGCCGTCGATGCGGACCAGCTTGCGCGCGACACCCGCCGGCGTCGAGGCGATGGACGGATTGCCGAACAATTCGTCGTCCGACACCGGTGGCCCGGCATTGCTCATCATCAGGATCACGTCCGGCCTGGCGGTAATGATCGCTTCATCGGACAGTTGCTTGTAGCCGGAAAAGCCCTCCACGGCATTGACCCCGCCCGCCAGCCTGACCATGCCGTCGGCCGCGGTGTCGCTGCCGGCCGCCAGGATCTTGCCGCCCTGTATGGACAGCACGAACAGGACGCGCTTGCGCTCCTTGATCGAGGCCGTCTGCCTTTCGGCGGCCGTGAGCTTGGCATCGAGCTCCTCGGCCAGCACCTCCGCCTTGGCGTCGACGCCGAGTGCCTTGCCGACGATGCGGACCTTCTCGAGAATGCCTTCGTGACTGTAATGCTCGGGCACTTCGATGAACGGAATGCTGGTCTTCTTCAGCACATCGACGGCTTCCCTGGGGCCACTGCCATGCAGCGCCAGGATGCCTGTCGGATCGACCGACAGCACGCCCTCGGGCGAGAGTGCGCGCATATAACCGACATCGGGCAGGTCGAGCGCCGCTTTCGGATAATTGCTGGTGGAATCGCGGGCCACCAGACGTGTCTCCTCACCGAGCGCATAGACGATTTCGGTGATCGAACCGCCTATCGCCGCGATCTTCGACGGATCGGAGAAGACCGAGACGCCTTCGGCGGCTCCGGCCGGCTGCAGCGCGGCAAAAGCAAGGGAGAGGCCGATTATCGACGCAAGGATTGATCCGCGCACTGCCGGCAGGTTCAGGGCCGGCCGATTCAGGGCCGGCATGTTCAGGAAAGAACGCATCACACTGTCCTCAGGCAGCCGTCGGGTTTGGAATACGCGGCAGGTTCTCGGCCAGGAACCGCCAGTCGTCGCGCTCGCTTTCGCCTTCGTGTCGCTTGCCGAAGAACTGGATGATCATGCTGCCGTCGGCAGCGTAGACCTCGAGCGATGTGACATGGCCGTCCTTGGTCGGCTTGCGCACGGCCCAGACCTCGTGGATGTGGTCTGTCCGCAGGTGCAGGTGGAAGGTCTCGTCCAGCACGTTGAGCCACGGCCCCATCGGCTTGATCGACTTGACTGGCCCCGAATGGATCTGGATGCAGCCACGGTTTCCGACGAAGCACATGATCGGCATCTCGCCTTGGGCGGCGTGATGGAACATGGCCTGGACCGCGTCATTGTCGAGCAGCCACGCATAATCCTGGCCGACCATACGCACCGCCTGGCGACGGCTGAGCTTCAGCGTCTTCAGCATGCCGAAGAACTGGTGGACGTCCGTCAGCCGGCTCCAGCGGTCGCGCAGATCGTCGAGATTGGCGGTGGCCGCCGAGGCCTCGTTCTCTTCGGAGATTGGTCCTGAAATGTCGATCGTCGGATCCTGGTTCGATGATTCCAGGGAGGCAACCAGCTTCTGGTAGGCATAGAGGCTGGAGGATGGCCGCAAATGCACCTTGTGCACCGCCTCGCCCGCCGCGTCGAAGAACTGCAGGCTGCGGCGGATCTCGTCGCCATCGCGTTTCTCCACGGCAAAGCCGTGCGCCCAGACTTTCGGAAAGATGCGCAGATCGATATTCTCGCCGAGCACCATCGCATTGTGGTTGCCGGTGACGACCTTGTCGTAGACGCCGATCTTTTCATGCACGGCGCTTCCGTTGCGGGTCAACGCCATCACCTCCCCGACGGCCTCGAGGCCGGTCAGAAGGTCGTTGACGCGCGGCTCGATGCGGACGACGCCGTCGCCACAATGGGCAGCGACCAACTCGGCCTCCGAAATGCCGAGTTGGGCGGCCAGGTCACGCTCGCGCGTTTTCGGATTCTCCATCCGTGCCCGCCGGATTTCATGTGGGGCGGGTTTTACGCGCTGGTCCATGTCTTACCCCTATTGCCTTGCCTTACTTGTTGAGAATGAGCTTGCCCTGGCGGGTGATCTTCAGCCTGTAGAGAGCACCATGGTGCTCGATGCCGATCTCGTGCTCGCCCTGGAAAAGGGTGTTGCTGGACAGGGTCCGCACCGCCAGCGGAACCCAGTCGAAACGGACTGCGGTGTCATCGGAACGGCGGACGCGATGGCGAAAATCGTTGGGATTGTGCGTGTTCATCTGTGTCGATCCCTTTCCTGTGCCGGGCGTCTGGTTAGGCGTTGCGAATATCCGATTCATTTCTTGACTCGAATAATCATGTTTATTAGTCAGTGCAATACCGGATCAAACGAGTCAAGATTTAAGACGCCGGACACGATCAAAAATGCCAGCCAGCCCCGGGCGAGCCAGCATCGAACCTGGAATTTGGAGTTGGGGCATGGGGTTGATGAATTGGGAACGGCGCGGCCGGTCTGCGGCGAACGGTGCGGCGGCTTTGCTGACAAGCGTGGCGGCGATCGCCTTGTCGGCGCAGCTTGCCAACGCCCAGCAGGCAATGCAGCAGACGGATGAGACGAAGAAGGCCGACCAGGAAAAAGCGGGACAAGCGGGCGCGACGCTGCTCGACAAGGTGCTGGTCATCAGCCGCACCGGTGAAACGGCAATCGAATCGCTGGCCTCGGCCAGCCATGTCGACCAGGAGCAACTCGACCGTCGCATGGCGACGACGCCGAACGAGATGCTGCTCGGTGTTCCCGGTGTTGCGACACAGGCCGACGCCAGGCGCGTCAGCACCAGCATCAACATACGCGGCCTGCAGGATTTCGGCCGCGTCGCGGTCATCGTCGACGGCGCGCGGCAGGATTTCCAGCGTTCGGACCACGGCACCCAGTCGACCTTCTACATCGACCCGGAGCTCGTCAAATCCGTCGACGTGATCCGTGGTCCTGTCGCCAACACCTACGGCTCGGGCGCCATCGGCGGCGTCGTCTTCTTCGACACCAAGGATGCGGTGGACTTCCTCAAGCCGGAGGAAACATGGGGCGCTTCGGTAACCGGGCGCTATGAGAGCAATGGCAAGGGCTGGACCACCAGTGCCTCCGGCGCCTACCGTTTCAACGAGAACTGGGATGCGCTCGGCAATATCGTCTACCGTAACTACGACAACTACAAGGATGGCGGCGGCGATACCGTCAACGGCACCGGCTTCGACGTGCTGAGCGGCCTGCTCAAGACCACCATCCGTCCGACCGAGAACAGCGAATTGAAGCTCGGCTGGGTCGGCTCCAGCGACAGTTGGGACGAAACCAGCGGCGGCGTTCCGGTCAACGATGTCGACCTGAAGTCGAACACCTTCACGGCCCGCTACAACATCACGGATGAGGACAAGAGCTGGCTCGATCTCCACATCAACACCTCCTACAACAAGACCAATCTCGATCTGACCAGCCTCGTTCCGCAAAACCGCTTCGATCCGGTCACCGGCCTGCCCGTGGTTCTCCCGGCAGGATCGCAGTCGACATTTGACGTCGGCACGACCGGCATCGACATCTGGAATACGTCCCGGTTCGAAACGGGCGGCGTCGCCCATGAACTGACCCATGGAGGCGACTGGGTCGGCGACAATGTCAAGACCGGCGGCGCTGCCGGCGGCGACAGCTTCTATACGCCTTCGGGCAAGCGAAACGTGTCCGGCGCCTATGTCCAGGACAAGCTCAGCTGGGAATGGCTCGAGGTGATTGGCGGCCTGCGCTACGACAGCTACAGCCTGAAGGACGATACCCATGACATTTCCGGCGACAGGGTATCGCCGCGCATTACCGTCGGTGTCTCGCCGTTTGAGTCCGCCGGGCTTGCAGGCCTTCAGTTCTATGGCACCTATGCGGAAGGCTATCGCTCGCCATCGATCACGGAGACGCTGATCAGCGGCAATCATCCGGCCGGCGTCAGCTTTCCTTTCCTGCCCAACCCCAATCTGCGGCCCGAGACAGGCAAGACCACCGAATTCGGCGTCAACTACAAGCAGAATGACATCCTTCAAGCAGGCGACGCATTCCGTCTCAAGGCGGCCTATTTCAACAACGACGTCGACGACTATATCGATGGCGTGACGCTGTCGCCGTTCGACCCGACCAGCGGCTGCCCGTTTGGGCCGGGCATCCCGATCTGCTTCCAGTACCAGAACTTCGCCAAGGCAAAGATCAACGGCTTCGAATTGGAAGGCGTGTACGACGCGGCATGGGGTTATGCAGGTCTCTCTGCCTCGATCACCAACGGCCATACCATATCGTATGAAGGCGACCGGGCGGACCTCGCCACCATACCCTCTTCGCAGGTTACGGCGCAGCTCGGGCTGCGCTTCCTCGAAGACAAGCTGACCGTCGGCGGCGAAGTGCAGTACAATGGCAAGCCGAAGGGCAATGCGGTGGCCGAGGACTATACGCTGGTCAATGCCTTCGCCAGCTACCAGGCCACCGACAATCTCAAAATCGATTTCCGCGCCGACAATCTGTTCGATGTCAAATACGTCAACCCGTTGAACGGCAGCACGACAGTTGCCGTCTACGAGCCCGGCGTAACGTTGAAGCTGGCGGCAACCATGCGCTTTGGAGGCTGATGACCATGACGGGCTTGACGACATCCCTTCGTCTGCTGACCTCGATGCTGGCGATGTCGCTTGCGACGGCTCCGGCGTGGGCTGAAGAGCCCGCGCCGGTTCCCGCGCTCACCCTCGAACTCAACGCCGCGCAGCCTTCCGACAAGGGCTGCCGGCTGACCTTCCTGGTCAACAACAATCTCGGCGCCGACCTCTCCAAGGCGGCGTTCGAGATCGCGCTGTTCAACGAGGCCGGTATCGTCGACCGGCTGACCGTGCTCGACTTCAAGGACCTGCCGGCCGGCAAGACCAAGGTGACGCGTTTCGATCTCGCCGGCACCGACTGCGCCAAGATCAGCCGCGTGCTGATCAACAGCGCCACGGAATGCGCCGGCAACGGTGTCGAACCGAATGCCTGCACGCGCAAGCTGAAGACAGGCACCAAGACCGGCATCGCTTTCGGCGTCTGAGAACGGCGTTGGGACTGCATCCCGCATTCGCGCGAAACACCGTGGCCTGGCCGCTGGCTGCCTATGACCAGATGCCGCCGTCAGCGAACGAACTTGATTTGACAATTTTGCTCGGGTCGCTGCAGGTCTCGTCGCGGACATGCAGGACATCAGCCCGCTCCCCGACGCCAGCGCCGAGCTGGCTATAAAACCAATCGAACCGCTTGCGTTGGTGGGGCCGACCGCTGGCACCGGCAAGTGGGCGACGGCAATCGTCATCTCCGGCCTGCTCCATGCCGCCGTGGCGGCGGCTTTTCTGATTTCATCCTCGGGATCATTCGACTCCAGGGATTCGGTGCAGCCGGAAGGCAGCGATCGGGTCGGAGACAAGATAGCCGGCAGCGCACTGGACAAGGATCCGGCGGCAGTGAACGTCAAGCTGGTGCCAAGCCCGCCGCCAGCCAAACCGGAACCCGCAAGGGCAGTTAGGCCGGTACCCCCGACAAAACCTTCGCAGCCTGAGCAAGAAACCGTGACGCATGCTCCCGAGCCTGTCCGGGACGCGGCGAAGCAGGCATCGGAGCCCTCGCCGGAACCGGCCAAACAGTCTGTGGCCACGCCGGACATACTGATGGCGGCAACGCCGCGCCCTGATAACCAGAGCGTCGCCGCTGAGAATATGACCGCTAAGACCGAAACGCCGGTACAGCCGGGCGTCCAGGCCGAAACCGTCGAAATGCCTGTCGCCGTTCCAGACCAACCGCCAATCCCCAGCGCCAGGCCAACCCCGGCTGCCGCCCCTTCAACAACAGCGGACGAGAAGCGCGGCACGGCGGATGGCCGGGATGAGCTGGCACAGGCGGCCAGCAAGGGTAAAAAGCAGAAGGAAGCAGGCCGCGATGCGGAATTCAGCTATCGCAGTGACGTCATCAGAAAGCTTAGCCGTGTCAACCGCAGCGTCCCGCCTTCGGTGCAACTGACCGCACGCAACAACGCGGTGGTGACGTTCGTCATCGGCAGCCGAGGCGGCATCGATGAACTGCGCATCCTGCAAAGTTCAGGATCGCCCAACTTCGATCAGACCGCCCTCGGCATCGTGCGCAAGGCCGCGCCCTTTCCTCCAATTCCGCCGCAGGCCGCGAGCTCGAGTTTGGAGTTCGAGGCTGAAATCGGCCCATTTTGAATACGCCGGGAACGAACTGCCGCGGCGCCAACCATCAACGTCCGCATGAAAGGAACCCCATGTACATCGCCATGAACCGCTTCAAGGTGCAGGCCGGCTCGGAGGCCGATTTCGAAGCCGTCTGGAAGAACCGCGATTCCAGCCTTGCCGGGATGAAAGGCTTCCGCGAATTCCATCTGCTGCGCGGCCCGGTCAACGAGACCGAAGGCTACACGCTGTTCGCCTCGCACACGGTGTGGGCGAGCCACGACGATTTCGTCGCCTGGACCAAGTCCGAGAATTTCCGTGCCGCACACAGGAACGTCGGCACCACGAAGGTCCACTATCTCGGCCACCCGCAATTCGAGGGCTTTTCCGTCGTCGAGGGTGCCTGACGACGGAAGCGTCGTGCAAGCCGCCTGAAGTCTCGTCCTGCTTACATCAGGGCGGCGAAGTGCCGTCGCTGCATTTTCGGCTGCGCGCCGGAAGAGGCGTAGGTCTGGCGACCACGGCAGCAACTTCAGGCTTGGCCAAACAAGCGCCGCAGATGCCGGACGGCATTCTTGCGCCACCATCGCCAACGGTTTTTTGGGCTGAGAAAGGGCACGATGCGTGGATCGTCAAATAGCCTGCCAAATCGCCTTAAATGATGTGCAAGCACTTCTGATACGAAACCCTTGCCGTTTATCGAGTCGAGGCGTTCGGCATCGGCCAGGACATAGTCCAGGACTTCGGCGCCCAGCTTGATGTGGCTGGCGTTGTGCGCCGGCGTCTGCTGGACATGTCCACCCGCGTAGGCACCGTTGGTGGAGGCATTGGCCCCGTGCAGCCGGTAGAGGCCCAGACATTCCGACAGGAGCAAGCTGCCGGCCGCCAAATGCGCGCAGGTCGCCGTAAGATAGTCGGTGCTCATCCGGGACTGGAACGGGAAGGCCAGAACCGGTTCCAGCGCTCCGCGTCGGAAAACCATCGAGGATGTCGGCGCCCATAGCCAGCCATAGGTTCGGGGTCCGAAGTAGGTGATCGCGTGTTCCGTGGAATAGTCGATGCCTGCGGCTATTTCGCCGAGCCTACTGGTCGGCGGCACGGCGACACCGCGTGGGTCCATCTCCGAACGTGGCTTGCGCATCATAACGTAGGTGCCGCCAAGGACGACGCGGTCGCGATCGACCAGAAGGACGTCGGAACTGGACAGCGACACCGGGTGTATCGTGTTCAGGTGGGCCGACAGATGCGCGGCGAGAAAATTCGGCAGCCAGACATCGTCGGCATCGAGGAACGCCACGAATGGCTGATCGCCGGCGGCAAAACCGTCGCGGAACGTTGCAATCTGGCCGCCATTTTGCGGCCGCACCAGTAGACGCAGGCGTGGGTCGCCAATCGTTTCGAGAAGCTGGCGCACATGTTCGGTCGAACCATCCGTCGAGGCATCGTCAACGATGATGCAATCCCATTTCTGATAGGTCTGCGCCAAGACCGAGCGGATCGCGTCCCCGACATAGGCGCGATAATTGTGACAAGTGATGATAACGCCTACTCGAGGAAGCTCGAATAGCACGGTCGTGCTTGGCATGCGTGGCTTGCCCCGATAGACGCCCAGGTTTTCGGGCTCTTGCCCTTTGCACCGGCCCGAAGCCGATGACAAGGGACCCGAAGCCGATGGCAAGGGAAAAGCCTTCCTCCTAAGCCGCGGCGAGCAGGCTCGCATTGCCCCCCGCGGCCGTCGTGTCGACGCAGACGGCCCGCTCATGCGCATAGGCCGCCGGATTGAGCACCTCGCTGACCAGCGGCACGATCGGACCAGCCCTGTCGGCAATGACCTTGCGCACGATGCGCGCGGCTTCAGCCGTGCCCGAAAAAGCGACGACATCGACGCGCAGCGAGCGCGCCTCGACTGGATCGGGCCGGCCGTCGATCGCGGCCAGCGGCAATCCCTTGCCGGTCAAAGCCGAGAGTGCGGCCGGTGCGCCCGGCGCCACGGCCAGGACCGCATTGCCGGCGGCAAGCGCCTGGATCGTCTGGGCAAGCAGCGTATCGGCGTCGGGACCGAGGCACAGCACGCGTCCGCGCGGCGACAACGATAGCGTGTTGGCCTCGCCGGTCGGCCCGGGAAGGTCGACCTGGCCGAAGTCGATACCGGCAGCGGCTCCAATGGCGGCCGCGCCCTTGCCGCGCAGATGCTTCCTCAGGATGGCGATGCGATCAGGCCGCGTCGACCAGCCGCCGAGTGTCGGATCGGGAAGGTTGTCGGCCAGTTCGGTCGCCGTCACCTTGTGGCCCTCGCCAACTTCGGTGCCGGCTTCCGGCCCCTTGCGGAAGCGCCGGAGATAGTGCGGTCCGCCGGCCTTTGGCCCGGTGCCCGACAGCCCCTCGCCGCCAAACGGCTGCGAGCCGACGACGGCGCCGATCTGGTTGCGGTTGACGTAGATGTTGCCGGCATGGATGCCGTCGACGAAATGTTGGACACGGCCTTCTATGCGGGTGTGCAGGCCGAAGGTCAGGCCATAGCCCTTGCGGTTGATGGCGGCGATCACCGCGTCGATCTCGTCGGCGTCGAAGCTGGCGACATGCAGCACCGGGCCGAACACCTCGCGCTCCATCTCCTCGATGCCCTTGACCCGGAAAACATGCGGCGCGACGAAGCGCCCGTCTTTCGGCGCCTCGAGCTTGGCGATCAGGCGGCCCTGCAGGCCCATCGTGGTGCAATAGTCGTGGATCGAAGCCTGCGCCTCGTCGTCGATGACCGGGCCGACATCGGTCGAGATCCGCCAGGGGTCGCCGATGCTGAGCGCTTCCATGGCGCCCTTCAGCATCTCCAGCATCTTCTTCTCGACGTCCTTCTGCACATAGAGCACGCGCAGCGCCGAGCAGCGCTGGCCGGCACTCTGGAAGGCCGAGGCCAGGATGTCGCGCACCGCCTGCTCGGGCAGCGCGGTGGAATCGACGATCATGGCGTTGAGGCCGCCGGTCTCTGCGATCAGCATGGCGTCGGGCGCGGCGGTCTCGGCCAACTGTTTCTCGATCAGCTTGGCGACCTCGGTCGAACCGGTGAAGCAGACACCGGCGATGCGTGGATCAGCAGTCAGCGGCCCGCCGACCGATGGGCCGTCGCCGGGCAGCAACTGGATCACATCTTCCGGCACGCCGGCTTCGCGCAGCAGTTCGACGGCGCGGAAGGCGATCAGCGGCGTCTGCTCGGCCGGCTTGGCGATCACCGAATTGCCGGTGACCAGCGCTGCCGCGATCTGGCCGGTGAAGATGGCGAGCGGGAAATTCCACGGCGAAATGCAGACAATGGCGCCACGCGCCTGCGTGCCCGGCTCGGCAATGGCTGCCTCGGCAGCGCAGTAGCGCAGGAAGTCCACGGCCTCGCGCACTTCCGCCACACCGTCGGCCAGCGACTTGCCGGCCTCGCGGGTGGCGAGCGCGAAAAACTCGACGGCATTCGCCTCATAGAGATCGGCGGCGCGGTTGAGGATGGCGGCACGCTCGGCCACGGGCCGCTTGGCCCAGGCCGGCTGCGCCTCGACCGCGATGCGCACGGCGGTCGCGACTTGCTTGGCGGCGGCCTCGTGAACCGTACCGACCACCTCGTCAGGCTTCGCCGGATTGACGATCGGGCGCTGCTTGCCGTAGCCGGCGGCGCGCGTGATCGGCTTGGCATGCCAACGGTCGGAACCGGCAAAGGCCGCCCTGGCCTTGTCGATCGCCGCCAGCGTCACGGTGTCGGTGATGTCGAATCCCCTGGAGTTGCGGCGGCCGGTCCCAAAAATCTGGGACGGCCGGACAATCGCCGGATTGGCGGCAGGGCCCTGGCTCTCGACGGTTTCCAGCGGATCGCGCGCGATGTCCTCCGGCTCGACGTCCTCGTCGGTCAGTTGGTGCACGAAGGAGGAATTGGCGCCGTTCTCCAGCAGTCGGCGAACCAGATAGGCAAGCAAATCCGAATGCGCGCCGACCGGCGCATAGATGCGGCAGCGCGTGCGTTCGGACCGGCGCACCGTCTCGTGCAGCGCCTCGCCCATGCCGTGCAGGCGCTGGAACTCGAAGGCGTCGCGGTTGTCGGCCATCGACAGGATGGCGGCGACGGTGTGGGCATTGTGGGTGGCGAATTGCGGGTAGATCCGGTCCGTCATGCCCAGCAGCTTTTTTGCGCAGGCGATGTAGGAGACGTCGGTGTTGGCCTTGCGGGTGAAGACGGGATAGCCCGATAGTCCGAGCGTCTGCGCCCGCTTGATCTCGGTGTCCCAATAAGCGCCCTTGACCAGCCGCACCATGATGTTGCGGTCGTATTTCTTGGCCAGCGCGTAGAGCCAGTCGATGGCAAAGGCCGCACGCGGCCCATAGGCCTGGACGACGACGCCAAAGCCGTTCCAGCCGGCGAGCTCCGGCTCGGCCAGCACCCGCTCGATGACGTCGAGCGACAGGTCGAGCCGGTCGGCTTCCTCGGCATCGATGTTGAGGCCCATGCGAGAATGCCGTGCGGCCAGCGCCAGCGACAGCAGCCGCTCGGCCATCACCGGCAGCATCTCTTCCTTCTGCGCCACCTCGTAGCGCGGATGCAGCGCCGACAGCTTGACCGAGATGCCATGGTTCTGGCGGATGTCGGGGCCGTTCGAACCGCTGTCGAGCGAGGAAATGGCGTCGGCATAGGCCTTGTGATAGCGCAGCGCGTCGGCCTCGGTGCGAGCCGCCTCGCCCAGCATGTCGAAGGAATAGAGATAGCCCTTCTGCGTCATCGGCCGGCCGCGCTTGACCGCCTCGGTGATAGTGCGGCCGAGCACGAACTGTTCGCCCATTTCGCGCATTGCGGCCGCCACCGCCTTGCGGATGACCGGCTCGCCCAGCCGCCGCACCATCGATCGCAGCGTGCCTTCGATGCCGCCCTCGCCCTCGTCGAGGACGCGGCCGGTCAGCATCAGCGCCCAGGTCGAGGCGTTGACGAAGATCGAGCTCGAACCGCCCGAATGCGACGACCAGTCGTGCGGCGCGATCTTGTCGGCGATGAGATCATCCATCGTCTCGGTGTCCGGCACGCGCAGCAGCGCCTCGGCTAGGCACATCAGCGCCACGCCTTCCTTGGTGGAGAGGCCATAGGCGGACAGGAAAACTTCCATCAACCGGGGATCGGACGAACCGCGCACCGCCCTGACCAGATCCGCGGCACGTGCCGAAATCGCCTTGCGGTCTTTCGCGGAAAGCCCTGTCGTCTCCGCCAGCCGCTTCACGGCCTCGTCTTCGTCGGGCAGGTAGTTGGCGCGGATCTGCTGGCGGATGGTGTCGAGCGGCATGGCGGTCCTGCGGAGCGAGCATCGGGGAGCGGGCCGGCGGTCACCGGACCGAATGGCGCAAGCTAGCACAGGCGCGAAATTTCAGCCGGTCCAAAGAAATCGACATGGCAGATCATTTGATCTATCATTGCGGTCAAGATCTAACAAACAGACTGCCCTTTCGATGACAGAAGACCAATTGGACCGGATCGACAGGAACATCCTGTCGGCACTGGCGAGCAATGGCCGGCTCTCCATGTCCGAACTGGCGGCAAAGGTCGGTCTGTCCAAAACGCCGGTGCAGGCACGGGTGAAGCGGCTAGAGAAGGACGGCTATATCAGGGGCTATCAGGCAATCATCGACCGCGAGCGCATGGGTGAGGGCCATGTCGCCTTCGTCCAGGTGAAACTGTCCGACACCCGCTCCGCCGCGCTCGACGCCTTCAACCGGTCGGTGCAGGGCGTAGCCGAGATCGAGCAGTGCCACATGATGGCATCGAGCTTCGACTATCTGCTGAAGGTCCGCACGAAGGATATCGCCGCCTATCGCCGCGTTCTCGGAGAGCGCATCTCCGCTCTGCCCCATGTCGCCCAGACCTCGACCTTCGTGGCGATGGAAACGGTGAAGGATAGGTAGAGTTTCGAGATTGGCCGAAGCGCCTCCACCTTTCATCCACGGGCGCAATCATCTTTCGTCGGCCAGCTTTATTCCGACAGCGTCTTCAAAAACGCCACCAGCGCCGCGCGTTCACGGTCGGACAGCTCCAGCGGGTGAATCTCGGATGTCCCCTCGACGCTGGGCGCGGCCTTGGCATAGTGCGCCACCACTTCGTCGAGCGACGAGAATTGCCCGGCATGCATGTAGGGCGGCCGCGTTGCAGCGCCGCGCAGCGAGGGCGTCTTGTAGGCGCGAACCAGTTGCGGCGCATCCTTGACCATGAAGCGCAGCTCGCCGCAGGCGCCGGCACCGCCGTCGCGATAGGCGCCGAAGCAATTGAACGGATCCGCCTCGACCTGTGTCACCGCGTCGACGCGGCCGCGATCCGGCGGCAGGCCCGTCACGGGCGGCACGCCGGTGTTGTGAAAACCGTTGTCGGTGAAGCGCGGGCCGTCGTGGCAGGTCACGCAATTGGCCTTGCCGATGAACAGTTTTAGCCCGAGGATTTCCTCCCGGGAAAAGACGGCATCGCCCTTCGGCTCTGCGCCTGTGGCAAGGTCCAGTGCAAAGCGATCGAAGCGCGTCTGTGCCGGCTCGATCGACCGCTCGAATGCGGCGATCGCTTTGCCGATATTGGAAAAGACGCGGTTGATCGCGTCGCGCTGCGTGTCGCTCATCGCGCTCCAGGCGGCCTTTTCGGCATCGGTGCCAAGCGGACTGGCATTCGCCGGAATGCCGGAAAAATCGGGCAAAGGCCCGAAGATGCGCTCATAGCGCTCGCCGAAGCGCGCCTTGATGTAATGGGCGTAGGCGGCGCGGTTTCCCGCTTGCTCCAGCGGGTTTTCGAGCGGCGTCAGCGCTTGCGCCCAAAGGCTGTCGCGGCGGCCGTCCCAGAAGAACCAGGGATCGCGCGCCACGCCGGCCAGTGGCATGGTGCGCCGGTTGGTGCGGCCGACACCGACGGCTTGTGGCAGGTCGTCCTGGAACTGGCCGTCGATCTTGTGGCAGGTCGAGCATGAGACCGTGCCGTCGCGGCTCATGCCGAGATCGAAGAACAGCGTCGAGCCGAGCGCGGCTGCCGCCGGCACATCGGCAAACCGGTTCGTCGTGTCGGGCTTCAGTGGCGGCAATGTGTTCAGCGCCAGCGAAGCGATCTTCTTCTTCTCAGCGTCGGAAAAATCTGGCTTGCCGCAGCCCGCGAGGACAACGGCCACCATCAGCGCCAGAAAATAAGAAAGGCGCCTCATCGATCGCTCACAGCACCACGTTGAACAGCACCGTGTCTGAACCGGCGGTGGCCGATATGGCGAAATGCAACTGCCACCAGCCGCTCATGGTGAACTTGACCCCTTCGATCCGGTAGCGCCCGTCGCCGAGATAGTCGGTCGCTTGCGGGCTGGTCGGCAGGCCGTGATTGTGCAGCGGCATGCCTCCGGAGATCGCGATCGCGGCCCCTTCCACCGGCGCGCCGGCCTTGGTCTTCAGGGTCAGCAGCCAAGATTCCAGCTCGCCCTGCCGCACGACGCCCCGCTCCGGCGAAAAACTCGCCGTGAACAGCCCGTTGTCGCTGTTCCTTGTGCGCGACACATCCGGGCCGGCGGGCCGCGCCGAGTGCGGCGCGGTCAGGTAGACGACCGCCAGGATGCTGACCAGCAAGGCAGCCAGACCAAGACCCGCTAAGAGATAACGCCATAACGATGCCAAACCGGTTCCTCTTCTGCAGACAACGTTTGCCGGGCGGATCGCATCCCGTCGGCTGTGGGAAAACGCTGTGGCGCAAAAAAGCCTGCTTGCCAAGCATGGCGCTGCCGGTGGCAAAAAGCTACAGCACCGAAATCACTGGAGGATTCTGGATGGCTGGAAACGGTGTCGCCTCGATCGGCGAATGCATGCTCGAACTGTCGGGTCAGACGGGTCCGAACTGGCGCATGGGTTTTGCCGGCGACACGTTCAACACGCTTTGGGCGCTGCATGCGCTGAGCGGCGACCGGCGGGCAACCTATGTCTCGGCCTTCGGCGACGATCCCTTCTCGCAAGGCCAGATCGGCTTCTTCGCCGAAAATGGCATCGGCATCGGCTCCAGCCCGGTCATACCCGGTGCACGGCCCGGCCTCTACGCGATCACGCTGACCGGCGCCGAGCGCTCCTTCACCTATTGGCGCAGCGACGCCGCGGCCCGGCAGCTTGCTTCGGACCCCAAAGCGCTTTCAAAAAACCTTGAAAATCAGTCTCTTGTGTACTTTTCCGGAATCACTTTGGCAATTCTGGACGATGCCGCGCGCGCCACACTGCTGGCGGCCATCGCCAAGGCGCGGGCGGCAGGCTCGCTGATCGCCTTCGACCCCAACTATCGGCCACGGCTCTGGCGCCGCCGCGAGGACGCCCAGGCAGCGATCGTCGAAGCCCTTGCCGCCACCGACATCGCACTGCCGACCTTCCCCGACGAGCAGATGCTGTTCGGCGACGAAACCCCGCGAGTGACAGCCGAGCGGCTTGGACAATGGGTCGGCGAAGTAGTCGTCAAGAACGGCGAAGCGCCGGCGCTGGTTGCCACTAAAGGGACAATCCACGACGTGCCGGCGATTCATGTCGCGGCCCCTGTCGACACGACCGGAGCCGGCGATTCCTTCAACGGTGGCTATCTTGCGGCGCGCCTTGCCGGCCATGAGCCGGTGGAAGCCGCGCGCCGCGGCCACCGCGTCGCCGCCGCCGTGGTGCAGGTGCGCGGCGCGTTGGCGCCGTTCGAAACGTTGAGGGCGGCATTCGAAATGCCAGGTTGAGACCTGCTGTCGTCGTAGGAATGCTATCGTATCGCCGCACACCGCGAGCGACTTGGCCCGCATCTTCTCCCGGGCTCGCGTCCAATGCTATGGATGATCATTGGGCCATGGATGATCCGATTGGCGCAGGACGGCAATGATGGTCGAGCAGCGTTCACCAGCGGAAGAGCGCAATTCCCAGCCCGCCGAGACACGTAGCAGCGATCCTCGCCTGGCATTTATCTATGCGGAGGCTGTTCGTGGCCTCGAACACCAGCAGGGTGTGGTGGAAAGTCTCAACGCTCGAGCGGGAAATCTGATCTTCGCGACCGCGTTCGTGAATTCGCTTCTTGGCGGCAGGGCACTGGCGAACGGACTGGGGCTCTGGGACTGGCTGGCGCTGGCATTGCTTTTTCTTATCGGTCTGCTGACGGTGATCATGGTGTGGCCATACTACAATTACACGTTCCGCTTCGACCCGGAGCAATTGCTGCAGGAGTTCGTCGACCGGGATCCGCCCGAGACCATTGACGGCATGTACCGGGCGCTCGCACTTCGAATCAAAGCCGACATGGCCAGCAATTGGCGGATCATCCAACGCCTGCGCGTCACGCTGCAGCTTGCCCTGTTTCTGTTGTTGCTGGACATCTTGGCGTGGCTGTTCGCGATCATGCAGGTCTAGCAGGGTGACCAATTCGACTTCAATTCATCCTGCTTTAGGCCTGTGTGGCTGCGAATTCCGGAAGATTGGCCCGATTAAGGCAGTCTGAACCGGTATTCCGTCACATGATGGTAGATCGCGCCCGGCCACAGCGTCGCTTGCGGGAAATACGGCCGGTTCGGCGCATCCGGCCATATCTGCGGCTCAAGGCAGAATCCGGAAAAGGCCTTGTAGCCGCGCCCTTCCAGGCCCGTGCGCGGCGTCACATACTGGCCGGTATAAAGCTGGACGCCTGGTTCCGTGGTCCAGACTTCCATTTCGACGCCGGAACTCGCCCCTTGCGTCCATGATGCTTGCCGCAGCGGCCCGCGCGTCGCGCCGAGGCAGAAATTCTGGTCATAAGGCAGCTGTTCGCCCTCGGTCTCCATGCGCAGCGGTCGTGCCTGGTGGAAGTCGAAGGGCGTGCCGTCGACCGGCTTGACCACGCCGGTTGGGATCATGTCGCTGTCGACAGGCAGATAGGCGCCGGCATTCAGCATCATCCTGTGGTCGAGAACGTCGCCGGCACCGCCATCATCTAGGTTGAAGTAGGAATGCTGGGTGAGATTGCACAATGTCGGCTCCTCGCAGGTCGCCGTCAGTTCGACGCTGAGCGTGCCGGGGATCTTCAGCCGGTAGGTGCAGGTAACATCGAGCGCGCCGGGAAAGCCCATCGCGCCGTCGGGATCATGCAGCGTCAGCGTGACGAAATCCCTGCCATGCAGCGAAACCGCCCACGAGCGGCGCGCATAACCTTGCGAGCCGCCATGCAGCGTGTGCTTGTCGAGGAAATTCTGCTCGGTCTGGTAGCGGTTGCCGCCGATGGTGAAGCGGCCATCGCGGATGCGGTTGGCGTAGCGGCCGACAACCGCGCCGAAAAAGGCGTTGTCGGCCTCATAGGCTTCCAGGGTGTTGTAGCCAAGCACCAGCGGTGCATCATGCCCGGTCAGCCGCAAATCCTGGATGACGGCACCGAGTCCGATGATGTTGGCGGTGAGACCGCCGCCCCTGATCGTGAAGCGGCGCACCGGCTCGCCCGCCTGCGTCGTACCGAAAACCTCGCCGTCTTTCATCGCCATGCCCGCAAATGCCAAATTGATCCAGAGGGCTTCGGCTGGTTTTCTTAAGCCCAGGTGGGCAGGTCACCGACCTGCCCGTCTCAGAGCAGTCTATCAGAGGCCGAGGCCGCCGATGCAGACATATTTGGTATCGAGGTAATCCTCGATGCCCTGATGCCCGCCTTCCTTGCCGAGACCCGATTCCTTGACGCCGCCGAACGGCGCTTCCGGCGTGGTGATCAGGCCCTCATTGACGCCGACCATGCCGTATTTCAGTCCTTCCATGACCCGGAAGGCACGGCCGAGATCGCCGGTGTAGAAGTAGCAGGCAAGGCCGAATTCGGTGTCATTGGCGAGCGCGACAGCCTCTTCCTCGGTCTCGAACTTGAACACGGGTGCTACCGGCCCGAAGATCTCTTCCTTCATGAAGCGCATCTTGGGCGTGGCGTTGGCGATGACGGTCGGCTGGAAGAACGAGCCGCCCAGCGCATGGCGCTTGCCGCCGGCAACGACCTTGCCGCCCTTCGATGTGGCGTCGGCGATCAGTTCCTCGACCTTCTCGACCGCCTTCTCGTCGATCAGCGGGCCCTGCTGCACACCCTCTTCGAGGCCGGAACCGACCTTCAGCCCGTTGCTGGCGGCGGCGAGCTTCTCGACGAACTTGTCGTAGACGCCGGCCTGAACCAGGAAGCGGTTGGTGCAGACGCAGGTCTGGCCGGAGTTGCGGTACTTGGCGGTGATCGCGCCGGCGACCGCACGCTCGATGTCGGCATCATCGAAGACGATGAACGGCGCGTTGCCGCCCAGTTCCATCGACACCTTCTTGACGGTCACCGACGACTTCTGGATGAGAAGCTTGCCGACCTCGGTCGAGCCGGTGAAGGTGATCTTCGATACCAGCGGGTTGGCGCAGATCTCGTCGCCGATCTCGCTGGCCGAACCGGTCAGGATGTTGACGACGCCCTTGGGGAAGCCGACTTCCTCGGCCAGCGCACCCCAGGCCAGACCCGAATACGGCGTCTGCGAGGCCGGCTTGACGACCGCGGTGCAGCCGGCGGCAAGGGCCGGGCCAAGCTTGCGGGCCAGCATCGAGGACGGGAAATTCCACGGCGTGATGGCGGCAATGACGCCGACCGGTTCCTTGGTCACCAGGATGCGGCGGTCCGCCCACGGCGACGGCACGACGTCGCCATAGGTGCGGCGGCCTTCCTCGGCGAACCACAGTATGTAGGCCGCAGCCGAACCGATCTCGCCCTTCGATTCGAACAGCGACTTGCCCTGCTCGATGGTGAGCAATTCGGCCAGCACATCCTGGTTGTCCATCATCGCGTCATGCAGCTTGCGCAGCAGCTTCGAGCGCTCGAGCGCGGTGGTCTTGCGCCAGCTCCTGAAAGCTTCGCTGGCGGCTTCGATGGCGCGGCGGGTCTCGGCCTTGCCCGACTTCGGCACGGTGCCGATCTTCAGGCCGGTGGCCGGGTTGTTGACGTCGACCGTCTGGCCGCTGTCGGCCTGCACCCAGTCGCCGTTGATGAGATTGGCCTGCCGCATGAAATGGCTGGTTTTCTGAAGCATGGTCTATCCTCCGTTCGGCGCACTGACGGGCCGCCTGTTAATTCTTCGGTGAGCGGGCGCCACGCCTCTGGAAAAGCCGGCACGCCGGAGCCACTGCTCTTTACCTAGGGCAAGGCCCGCAAGCAATCGCAAGATGGCATATAGGGCTTGGGCCAGCGCGAGACGAGAGCTACCCGAAAACGTACAAGACAACCGTCAGCCAGAAAGCCGTGGTGACAGCGGCGCAGGCCGTGGCGATGGTCATCTGGTTCGACGCCAGCGCCTGACCGGTGTTGAACTGAACGGCGATGAGATAGGAATTGATGCCGGACGGCAAGGCGGCAACCACGACGGCGACCTTGGCCGTCAACGGCGGCAGCCCGAGCAACCAGACGAAAGCAAGCACCAGAGCCGGCATCAGGAACAGCTTCAGCACCGAAAGCGCCAGCGCCGGGCGGACATTGCCGGATATGCCGAAGCGGCGCAGGCTGAGCCCCATGGCAAACAGCGCCACCGGCCCTGCCGTGTCGGCCAGCGCATCGACCAGCCGCATGACGAGGTCGGGCAGCGGCACGCCGCTCAGCCGCCATGCCAGCCCCAGGAGAATGCCGATGATCAGCGGGTTGATGAACAACCGCCGCAGGAAACTGCGCAGCACCCGCAGCGGATGCACGTGCTCGCCACCGCCGCGGCCGAACATCTCGAACAGCACGATCGACGCCATCATCATAACAGGCAAATGAACGGAAACCAGCAGCGACAGCACTTCGAAGCCGCTCGGGCCGAATATGCCGAGAATGAAGGGCGCGCCAAGCAGCACCACATTGGAATAGGCCGACGATACGCCCCCGACGACGCCCGCGCGCGCATCGCGCCCGAAAACCCGGGTGGTAACGATATGGCCCGCCGCCCAGGTGATCGCCACGGCGGTGAAGTAGGCGCCCCACAGCGGCCATGGCGCCACGCCGTGGAAATCGGCGTTCACCATCGTCTGGAACAAAAGCAGCGGCATCGCCACCGAGACCGCGAAATCGGCTATCCCCTCGCCGCTCGCCGGTCTGAGATAGCCCGTGAGCCCGGCGAGATAGCCGAGCGCCACGAGGCTGAAGACAAAAAGCACGGTTTCGGTAAGCGGAGACATTTTTCAGGGATAGGCGAGCCACGCGCGCGGCGCAATCACGCCCAAATTTGATCATGGTGGACTGACAGCGTTATACAGGGTTTGGAGTATCAGGGCGGACGCGGGCGACAAATGGGCTTTGTCGAAATCTCGAGGCGTAATCTTTTCCGGCAGACATGGCGGACGGCTTTCGCCGCCGCGCTGTTCTGCCTTGCCGCGACCACGCTTGCACTTGCCGAGACCAAAAACCTCAAAGGCGTGGCGCTGATCATCGGCCAGTCGCAATACGAGCACATCGCCGCCCTTCCCAATCCAGCCAACGACGCCCGCGACATGGCCAAGATGCTGACCGATCTCGGCTTCGACGCCCGCAACGTCAGCGATCGCGATGCCGCCAAGCTCAAACGCGACCTCGAGCGTTTCACGGAAGATGCCGAGGGAGCCGACGTCGCCCTCATCTATTATTCCGGTCACGGCATCGAGGCCGGTGGCGAGAATTACCTGGTTCCGGTCAATGCGGACGTGTCGTCGCTCGCAGATGCCGACCAGGCGCTGGTGCCGATATCGGCGGTCATGGACGAGTTGAAAAAGACCGTGCCGGTCACGATCGTGCTGCTCGATGCCTGCCGCACCAACCCGTTCCCGGCCAACGCCATGGTCCGGCGGGCGCCGACCGCCTCCGCCGAGCCGATTGGCGCTGGCGGACTGGAGCCGGTGCGTGGCGCCAAGGCGCTCGGCAACGCGCCGGCGGCTGACGCCAGCCTCGGCACGGTGGTCGGCTTCGCCGCCGAGCCCGGCCGCCCGGCGCTGGATGGTGCTGCTGGCGAAAACAGCCCCTACGCGGCAGCGCTGCTGCGCCATCTTGCAGCGATGAAGGGCACCGAGTTCGGCTCGGTCATGCGCATGGTGACCGAGGAAGTCTATCTCGACACCAAGGCGAGGCAGCGCCCTTGGATCAATGAAAGCTTGCGCCGGCTGCTCTATTTCGGCGTGGCGCCGCCGGAACCGACCGGCGACGACGGACTGATCACCGGCGAACGGCGGCAGTTGCTTTTGACCATATCCGACCTGCCCGACCCGAAGCGCGCCCAAGTAGAACTGGCCTCGCTGCAGGAAAATGTGCCGCTCGATGCACTCTATGGTGTGCTGAGGGCGCTTGGCACGGAGAAGATCCCCGAGGATCCGACCGACCTGCAGAAAGTGCTCGACGCGCAGGCAGAGCGCCTGAAGAAGATGATGTCCGAGCGCGCCGCGCTGCGCACCGACGATCCGGAGATCAAGCGCCTGGTCGCCTCCGCCGACAAGGCCATCGGCCAGGGCGCGATCGTGACGGCGCGCAAGTTCCTCGACGACGCGGTCGGCCGGATCGAGCGGACCAGCGATGCGGTCGACGAGGCCGAGGATCTCGTCAGGCAGAAGCGCCTTGCCGACGCTGCGATCTATGCCAGGCGCGCCGACGCCTCGGCGCTGGTGTTCGATTACAAATCCGCCGCCGGCGATTACGCCAAGGCGTTCTCACTGGCGCAGAAATGGGACGACAAGCTGCGCTGGAACTACAAGAACCAGGAAGCGGAAGCGCTCAACGCCTATGGGTACGCCACCGGCGACCTCGATGCGCTGCAGCATTCCATCGAGGCCTATCGCGTCATCCTGAACTTCATCCCCAATGGCGAACAGAATCGCGACTGGGCGATCACCCGCAACAACATGGCGGTGGTGCTGCAGACCATCGGCGAGCGCGAGACCGAGACCGCGCGCCTCGAAGAGGCAGCGCGGATCTTCCGCGATTCGCTTGTGGTGTTCGATCGCGTGAAGGACGATCTCAACTGGGCCGCCGCGCAGAACAATTTGGCCAATGTGCTACTGAAGATCGGCGAGCGCGAAAGCGACCCGAAGCGGCTGAACGAAGCGGTTGCGGCGATGCGTGCCACACTGGAGAAGCGCCCGCGCGACAAGGTACCGCTCGACTGGGCCTCGTCGCAGAACAATCTCGGCCTCGCGCTCTATGCGCTCTCCGAGCGCGAACCCGCCGGCGAGCATCTCAGCCAAGCGGAAGCAGCCTATCGGTTGGCGCTTGAGGAATACACGCGTCAAAAGGCACCCGTGGAATGGGCGATGGTCGAGAACAATCTCGGCAACACGCTTGTGACGCTTGGTATCCAGCTCAACGACAAGGCCAAGATCAACGAGGCAGCGGATGCTTTCCGCGCCGCGCTCGAAGTGCGAACCCGTGAAACCTTCCCGGTCTCGTGGGCCACCAGCCGCCTCAACCTCGGTAATGCGCTGAGCGGCGTCGCCCGCTTCGACATGGGAACCGGCACGCTCGAAGAGGCGGCGGAAGCTTATGACGACGCACTGACGGTATTTACCCGGCAAAGGTTCCCGATGGACTGGGCGTCGGCCCAGAACAATCTCGGCTCGATCTATCAGACGCTTGGCCAGCGCACCCGCGACGCAGCCAAGCTCGAGCAGTCGGCAGCAGCGTTCCAGGCAGCCCGGCAAGTCTATGTCAGGCGGAAATTCCCTCTCGACTGGGCCATGAGCTACTACAATCTCGGCAACACGCTGCAGCTTCTTGGCGGCGTGACGGAAAAGCCCGAGCACTACAGCCAGGCGGTCGACGCCTACCGCGATGCGTTGCGCGAGTACAAGCGCGAGACGAACCCTCGGCAGTGGGCGCTGACCCAGGCCGGCATCGGATCGACGCTGCACTGGCTGAGCATGAGCAATGCCGATCCCAAGACCTTGCAGGATTCGATCGCCGCGCGGCGGGCCGCGCTTGAAATTCTCACCATGGAAACGGCACCCGTCGACTGGGCCAATGCCCAGAACGGCATCGGCATGAGCCTGCTCAACCTCGGCAACATCCAGCGCACCGGCAAATATCTCGACGATGCGGAAGCGGCCTTCACGGCGACGCTGAAAGTGTTCACCAGGGAAAGCCAGCCCATGCAATGGGCGTTCGAACAGAACAATCTCGGCGACATCCACTGGAACCGCGCCGGCTATGGCGGCGGCAAACCGGAATATCTCAAGGCGATCGAATTCTTCGAGAACGCCAAGCAGGGCTTTACCGAAGCCGGCTACACCATGCCTATCCCGCTTACCGACCAGAAGATCGACCTGGTGAAGAAGCAGATCGCCAAAAAGTGAGGCGACGGGGGCCACAGGTGCTTTGCTTGTCTTTGTGCCCGCTTTCCGATCCCTATATGCGAATGACCGGCGCGTGATGCCACGCCCCTGGAAGGTTGCGATGATTCGATTTGCCTTGGCGTTGTTTCTGCTCGTCGTTCCCGTCGCTGCCCACGCCACGGATGCCGGCTGGGCACTGCTGGGTGACGGCGGCCATGTCGTGCTGCTTCGCCATGCCATGGTCACCGGCACCACCGACCCCGCCAATTTCGACATCGACAGCTGCGCCACCCAGGTCAATCTCTCGGCGCGCGGCAAGCAGCAGGCGAGCAAGATCGGTGCCTTGTTCGCCGCGCGCGCCGCTCCCATCGAGCGCGTGCTGTCCAGCCGCTATTGCCGCTGCCTCGACACCGCGCGCATCGCCTTCGAGGCCGAACCGGAACCCTTTGCGCCGCTCGACCTGCTGAAGGGCGGCGATGCGCAGAAGGCAGAGCAGGTCGCCGCGATCATGAAGGAAATCCGCGCCTATTCCGGCTCCGACAATCTGGTCATGGTCACCCATCTGGAAGACATCGTGGCGTTGACCGGCATCTCGCCGCGCGAAGGCGAGGCCGTGGTCGTCGAGCCGCAAGGCGACGGCCTGCGGGTGCTCGGCCGCGTCACGTTTTGAGATGGCAGCCGTGTTGCCGAAATACCACTATCCGAAGAAGCCGCGAATTCGCCGCGACAATGCCGCTTGCGACAACCCGTCGCAGGCTCTATAGCCGCGCTCCCGGTCACGAAAACCGAAGCGAGCACAACGGTTGGAGCTTTTGCCTCCGCCCGTGCAGGCGGCTTTGCCGCCCTGTATACGGCGCCGCTTCGGGGACTGGGATCGCGGATGTAGCTCAACTGGGAGAGCGCCGGATTTGGTCCGGAGGTTGTGGGTTCGAGTCCCGCTGTCTGCACCACGGATAGCTCAGTTGGGAGAGCATCAGACTCATAATCTGACTGTCGAAGGTTCGAGTCCTTCTCCATTGGCCTCAAAGCCAGCACCCTATCACGGTGTTATCTGAAAACGGTCCGGGGACTGGAATGCTGAAGATCTGACGGACGGCAGAAGCCTTCGGGCCGCAGCCGTATCGAAAGGTCCGATGCCATCGGCTCGCGGCCAGGCCCGCGGTGACGATCAAGGCGCAGCGTCGCCGGCAAGGGAGGCCAAGGCCTCCGGCGCCCGCTTCGTTGCCCCGCGATCCGCTCCCGAAGGCCCGCCGCGGATTGATGCCACCAGTCCCCGGATCATTCATGCCCGGACCATGACGACGTGAAACGAGAAACGAAGGGAAGATCGACGCATGACGTGGCGCCTCGCATGGGGCCATGCCCGACAGGAGTAAGACAATGACTGTTCTCGATAAGGTTCTTGGACGCCAGCGCGTCCTCGTAAAGGAAAACGAACGTGCCCTCACCCTCTACAAGGGTGAGATCAAGGCTGTCCTGCTGCCGGGCGAGCATCGGCTCGCCAACCGGGGTGGAAGCCTTGAAGTGTCGCGGCACGATCTGAAGAACCCGGAATTCGTTTCGGCGTACGAGAAGGCGTTGTTCGACAAGCTCCCGGACGTGGCCGCGCGTCATTTCACCGTCGTTCGCACCGGGCGCACGGACGTCGCAATCATCGAGCGCGACGGCAACCTGCACGCCGTTCTGGCGCCGGATCGCAAGCTGGTGCTGTGGACGGATGCCGGTCCGTGGAAGGTGACGCTGGTCGACACCTCGGCCGATCTCGCCATCGATCCGGCGGTGATGCGCCGGCTCGGCCAGGCCCGGAAGGCGGAATTGATGTCCGTCCACCCGGTCCTCGACGGCCAGGCCGGGCTGCTGTTCATCGACGGTGTGCTGGTGCGCACGCTCGCCGCTGGCGTGCATGGCTTCTGGAATGTCGGACGCATGGTGCAGATCAAGGTCGTCGACCTCAAGCGCCAGTCGCTCGATGTCGCTGGGCAGGAAGTGCTGACCAAGGATCGCGTCACGATCCGCGTCAACATCGCCGCCGAATACCGGGTCGTCGATCCGGTCAAGGCGGTGAGCGCCGTGAAGGACTTCTCCGAGGCCCTCTACCGTGCCCTGCAGTACGCCTTCCGCAAGACGCTTGGCGCGCTCACCCTCGACCAGATCCTGGAAAAGAAGGTGACGATCGACGAGGAAGCGGCAGCCAAGGTCCGCGCCGACATGGCCGAGATCGGGGTCGAGGTCAGCGATATCGCGCTCAAGGATGTCATCCTGCCGGGCGAGATGCGCGAGATCCTCAACCAGGTGGTGTCGGCCGAAAAGCAGGCCGAGGCCAACGTCATCCGCCGCCGCGAGGAGACGAACGCCACGCGTTCCCTGCTCAACACGGCCAAGGTGATGGCGGAGAACCCGGTTATGCTGCGGCTGAAGGAGCTCGAGGCTCTGGAAACCATCGCCGGCAAGGTCGAGCGGCTGACCGTCCACAACGGGACGAGCGGGTTGCTCAACGACCTTGTGAAGCTCCGCGAAGGTTGATGCATGTCGCCCAAAAATGGGTCCGGTTTGGGAAAACGACATGCATCGAAGCAAGGCTGACGCAACGTCAATGGGAAGGGCCGCAGGTTTGACCGGCGGCCCTTCTTGCCTTTCTTGGGCACGCTTCCCATCTGCGCCCGGCTTATCAGGCCTTTTCCTGCCGGGAAAAACCGATTAGACAGCGCCCAAACGAATGCGGACAGATTCCGCCCGCAAAGAAGGAAAAGCCCTTGTCCACCACGTTCGACAAAGTCGCCAAGATCATTGCCGACACCAGCGAGATCGATATCGACACCATTACGCCCGAGAGCCACACGATCGACGATCTCGGCATCGACAGCCTCGATTTCCTCGACATCGTCTTTGCCATCGACAAGGAATTCGGCATCAAGGTGCCGCTGGAAAAGTGGACCCAGGAAGTCAACGACGGCAAGGCATCGACCGACGACTACTTCGTCATGAAGAACCTGTGCGCCAAGATCGACGCGCTGGTTGCCGCCAAGACCGCCTGAGATCGGGCAAGCGCGCGGCCTTGACGGGCTGCGCCTCCTGACCCACAAAGCCGCTCATGAGCAGCCCCCACGACGTCGTCATCACTGGTATCGGCCTTGTCTCCTCGCTGGGAGAAGGCCCTGAGGCACACTGGCAGAAACTCTCGCAGCCAGGCCTGCAGCCGGTTCTCGAAGCCGCGCGCTTTGCGCCCTACACCGTCCATCCACTGCCCGAGATCGACTGGAACCTGCAGATCGCCAAGCGCGGCGACCAGCGGCAGATGGAAACCTGGCAGCGGCTCGGCACCTATGCTGCGGGACTTGCGCTGGATGACGCCGGCATCAAGGGCAATGACGAACTGTGCACGACCATGGACATGGTGGTGGCCGCCGGCGGCGGCGAGCGCGACGAGGCAGTCGATGCCGCCATTCTCGCGGCCTCCGAAAGCCGCAACGACCGCGATGTGCTGCTCAACGAGAAGCTGACGACGGAATTGCGGCCGACCTTGTTTTTGGCCCAGCTCTCCAATCTGCTCGCCGGCAATATCTCGATCGTCCACAAGGTGACGGGCTCGTCGCGCACCTTCATGGGCGAGGAAGGTGCCGGTGTTTCAGCCGTCGAGACGGCCGCCGCGCGCATCCGCTCGGGCCAGTCGACGCACGTCCTGGTCGGCGGTGCCTTCCAGACCGAACATTCCGACATGCTGCTCGGCTATGAACTTGCCGGCTACCTGCATCGTGGCCCCTGGAAACCCGTCTGGCAAAGACAGGGCACCGAGGGCGGTGGCGTGGTATCGGGCTCCGGCGGCGCCTTCCTGGTGCTGGAGCAGCGCGAGCACGCGGCAAGCCGTGGGCGCAAGATCTACGCCGAACTCGGGCCGGTCGTCTCCGGCCGCGCGAGACGTTCGCGCGGGGAACTCGACGCCGAGATCGCGGCACTGCTCAGCCGGGCGGCCTTGCCGAACGGCAAGCTGCTGGCGATGTCCGGCGCCTCTGGCGCGCATGCGGCGACCATCGCCGAGAAAGCGGCGCTCGATGCTGTCAAGGCAATCGCGGCGCGCGGCTTCTCGACACTGACCGGGCATATGAAGGAAGCGCAGTTTCCATTCGCCGTGGCGCTGGCGGCACTGGCCGTCGACCGCAAGGCTGGCTACCCTGTCTTCGATGCCACAGCCGAGAAGCCGTTCGAAGGCATTCCCGCAAGCGTCCTTGCAACGGCGATCGGCTATCACCAATTCGAGGGCATGGCGCTGGTCAACGCCGCGTAACGCGGCTCCACGATCCATGCTGCAACGACAAGAGGGCTCCCGAATGGCCAATCTCAGAGATCACATGGGCAGGCCAATCGTCGCCGTCACCGGCATCGGCGTGGTGACCTCGCTTGGCGTCGGCAAATCGGACAATTGGGCAGCACTGACCTCGGGCAAGTCGGGCATCCATCCGATCACCCGCTTTCCCATCGATCAATTGAACACCCGCATCTCCGGCATGGTCGATTTCCTGCCGTCGAGTTCGAAAGGCGCGAGCCCCCTCACCTACGAGTTGGCCGAGCTTGCGGGTATCGAAGCCGTGGCCGAAGCTGGTCTTGATTCCAACGATTTCGGCGGACCGCTCTTCCTCGCCTCCCCGCCGGTCGAACTTGACTGGGCCGAGCGCTTTTCGCTCTACAATTCCGACAAGGACAAGGATGACACCGCCGCCGAAAGACTGCTCCGGGTGGCGCGCAGCTTGAAAGAGCTGGATATTTTCGAGACTACCCAGTTCGGTTCGATCGCCGACCGCCTTGCAGACCGCCTTGGCACACGCGGTCTTCCGATCACGCTGTCGACGGCTTGCGCCTCGGGCGCCACCGCGATCCAGCTCGGCGTCGAGGCGATCCGCCGCGGTGAATGCGACCGGGCGCTTTCGATCGGCGCCGACGGCTCGGCGACCGCCGAGGCACTGATCCGTTTCTCGTTGCTTTCGGCGTTGTCTACGCACAACGACATTCCCGAAAAAGCGTCAAAACCTTTCTCCAGGGATCGCGACGGCTTCGTGCTGGCCGAGGGATCCGGAGCACTGGTGTTGGAATCGCTTGAGGCGGCTTTGGCTCGCGGCGCCACCATCCTCGGCATCCTGGGCGGTTGCGGCGAGAAGGCTGACGACTTCCACCGCACCCGCTCGAAGCCGGACGCTTCGCCAGCCATTGCCGCGGTTCGCGCCGCGCTGGCCGATGCCGGCCTGGGTGAAGACGAAATCGACTATGTCAACGCCCACGGCACGTCGACACCGGAGAACGACAAGATGGAACATCTGGCGCTCTCGACGGTGTTCGGCGAGCGCATAAGCTCCATGCCGGTGTCGTCGAACAAGTCGATGATCGGCCATACATTGTCGGCGGCCGGCGCTGTCGAGGCCGCGTTCTCGCTGATGACGATGCGCGAAAGCGTCATTCCGCCGACCATCAACTACGACAATCCGGACCCCGCGATCGTGCTCGACGTGGTGCCGAACAAGAAGCGCAATGCCGAGGTTCGCAGCGTTTTGTCGAACTCCTTCGGCTTCGGCGGCCAGAACACTTGCCTTGTCATGGCGCGGGAACCGGTCTAAGCGACCTTTTTCAGCCATACAGAACCGACAGGCCTCATGCGCGCACTGCAACTTATCGAGGATCGCCGTCTTGAAACGGTGGACCTGCCGCCCCCGCCGCCACCCGCGCTCGGCGAAGTCACGCTGCGCATCAAGGCGGTGGCGCTGAACCATATCGACGTCTGGGGCTGGCGCGGCATGGCCTTCGCCAAGCGCAAGCTGCCGCTGGTCGTCGGCGCCGAGGCCTCGGGCGAGGTCGAGGCGGTCGGCCCAGGTGTTTCCAGCCTGCTGCCCGGACAGCTGGTGTCGATCTACGGTGCGCGCACCTGCGGCCTCTGCCGCGCCTGCCGCGAAGGCCGCGACAATCTCTGCGAGCATGTTTCGGGTGTTCACGGCTTCCACCTCGACGGCTTCGCGCAGGAAAAGATCAACCTGCCGGCGCGTCTGCTCGTCCCCGCACCTCCCGGCGTGACCGATATCGGGGCCGCGGTGGCGCCCGTGACCTTCGGTACCGTCGAGCACATGCTGTTCGACAACGCCAGGCTTCAGCCCGGCGAGACGATCCTGGTCCATGCCGGCGGATCCGGCATCGGCTCGGCGGCGATCCAGCTGGCCAAGCGCATGGGCTGCACGATCATCACCACGGTCGGCTCCAACGACAAGATCGACAAGGCCAAGGCGCTCGGCGCCGACCATGTCATCAATTACCGTGACGACCGTTTCGAAGGCGTCGTGCGCAAGCTGACCAAGAAGAAAGGCGTCGACGTCGTCTTCGAACATGTCGGCGCGGATACTTTCGCCGGCTCGATGCTGTGCCTGAAGCGCGGTGGCCGCCTGGTGACCTGCGGCTCGACGTCGGGCGTGTCGACACAGATCAATTTGATGCAGCTGTTCCAGCAGCAGCTGAAACTGCTGGGATCCTTCGGCTGCCGCATGGAAAACATGGCCAACGCCATGCAGAAGATGGCGGCGGGCCAGGTCTCGCCGGTGATCGACACCGAGGTCGGCTTCGACGACATCGATGCGGCGCTGAAGCGCATGGAAGGCCGCGACGTCTTCGGCAAGATCATCCTGCGCGTCGTCTAGAGCCTTGACTTCGGTGCTCAAGAAGTTTCGCCGCGATCTCAGGTTTCGCTACGGCAGGCAGCTGCGCCAGGTGAACTACTGGCTGGTTGCGCGCGCCGCGATGATCATCATCTCGATACTGCGCCTGCTGCCGGTCGACGCCGCGCTGAATTTCGCCGACCGCGTCGCGCGCCGCATCGGCCCCTGGGTCGGGCGTCATCAGGTCGCCATCGACAATCTGCGCAAAGCCTACCCGCAAAAGAGCGAAAGCGAGATCCAGGCCATTGCGTCGGACATGTGGGGCAACATGGCCCGGCTGGCCGCCGAATACATCTTTCTCGACGCCCTGTTCGACTACGACCCCGCCTCGAGCAAGCCGGGCCGCGTCGAGGTCAAGGGAACGGAGCACTTCGTCGAGATAGCCGCCGAAAAGCAGCCGCATATCGTCTTCACCGGCCATCTCGGCAATTTCGAACTGCTGCCGGTGGCAGCCGCGACCTTCGGCATGAACATCACGGCGCTGTTTCGCCCGCCCAACAACCCCTACCTTGCCGATTACATCCTCTCGACGCGCCGCTCGACCATGGGTTCCCTGCTGCCGTCGATGGCCGGCGCCTCGTTCGCATTGGCGGGCGTCCTGGAAAACGGCGGCAATATCGGCGTCCTTGTCGACCAGAAATTCTCCAACGGCCTGGAGACGACCTTCTTCGGCCGTCCCTGCCAGAGCAACCGCGTGCTGGGCACGCTCGCCCGCCACTACGACTGCGACGTCTATCCGGCGCGCTGCGTCAGGCTGCCTGGCAACCGCTTCCGGCTCGAGATCGAGGACAAGCTGGTTCTGCCGCGCACCGCCGACGGCAGCGTCGACGTCCACGCCACCATCCAGATGCTGAATGACGTGGTCGAGCGCTGGGTGCGCGAGGATCCCGGCCAGTGGATGTGGTTCCACAAAAGGTGGGAGATCAGCAACTGGCGTCGCAAACAGCGCCCGAAGCCGGCTTCAGTCGCAAACACCTAATACATGTCGCCCAAAACTGATCTGGTTTTGGGCGAACGAGATGCATAAGCAAAGATTTAAAGCGCGTCGCATGAACCTGTTTCGTCGCGACGCGCTTTAAGCAAGGTCGCAGGCGAGAACATCCGTTCTACGCCAGCCGACCATGTACCGGCGAAATCAGGCGCTCAGTTGGTGACGACGATGCGCGTGTTGCCGAATCCCACTTCCCGCACCATCGAATAGAAGGCCGCGGCATTGGCCGTGTGCAACCGCACGCAGCCATGCGAAGCCGGGCGGCCGAGCTGCCTGACGGCACCGGTTCCGTGGATGGCATAGCCGCCATGGAAGAACACGGAATACGGCATCGGCGACATATGGTATTTGCGCGAATACCACATCCGGGCCGTGCGTTGCGGCCGATAGCTGCCGCGCGGCGTGAAATAGCCAGTGCGCGCGGTCGACACGCTCCACGTGTAAACCGATAGCCCATACCGGACCGTCATCGTCTGCGAAGATACGTCTATGTTCGCCACGAGGCTGGCTGCCCAGCCCTGCCCCGAAGCGCCGAACAGCATCGCGACAAATACGGCCGCCATGAGAACTGTCTTTTTCATGCGATCAAACCCCTTTGATTGCCCCTTGCTTGCCTGCCTGCCATCACGATGCTTTTCATCCTTTTAATGGCAGGTGAATGAAGTAACACACACTCGTTGACCAATTGGCCAATCCAAAGCAGAGAATTTGAACGATTTCCCGCGATAGTTGCCGCAACGACACGCCGCACGGGCCTGATCGCCAGCGGGCTTGCAAAACCGCCGATATCGCTGCTCAACTCGTCGTATGAACGAGCGACTCCTCAAGGCAATCGACAGCAGGCGCGACGACGTCGTTGCGCTGACCACCGACCTCATCCGTTTTCCGACCATCAATCCGCCCGGCGAAGCCTACGGGCCATGCGCCGAATACATCGGTGCGCGGCTGAAGAAGCGCGGCTTCAAAACGGAATTCATCCGCGCCGAAGGCACGCCCGGCGATACGGATCGCTATCCGCGTATCAATGTCGTCGCGCGATTTGACGGACGCTCTCCGGGCGCCTGCGTCCACTTCAACTCGCATATCGACGTCGTCGAAGCCGGCGATGGTTGGACCGTCGATCCCTTCGCCGGCGTCGTCAAGGACGGCAAGGTCTACGGCCGCGGCGCCTGCGACATGAAGGGTGGTCTCGCCGCCTCCATCATCGCCGTCGAGGCCTTCATGGAAGTATTCCCCGACTTTCCCGGCGCCATCGAGATATCGGGCACGGTGGACGAAGAATCCGGCGGCTTCGGCGGCGTCGCCCATCTGGCCGGGCTCGGCTACTTCTCGAAGCCCAGGGTCGATCACGTCATCATCCCCGAGCCGCTCAACAAGGACCGCATCTGCCTTGGCCATCGCGGCGTCTGGTGGGCGGAAATCGAGACCAAGGGCGAGATCGCGCATGGCTCCATGCCGTTTCTCGGCGACAACGCGGTGCGCCATATGGGCGCTGTACTGCAAGCTTTCGAGGACGAATTGTTCCCCGCGCTTGACCGCAAGATGACGCGCATGCCGGTGGTGCCCGAAGGGGCGAGGCGCTCGACCATGAACATCAATTCCATCCATGGCGGCCAGACCGAGGATTTCCGGCCCGGCCTGCCCTCGCCCAATGTACCCGACTCCTGCCGGCTGACCATCGATCGCCGCTTCCTGCTCGAGGAGGATCTGGCCACGGTCAAAGGCGAGGTGACCGGCATTCTCGACCGGCTGAAGCGCGAGCGCAAAAAATTCGACTACGAGATACGCGACCTCATGGAAGTGCTGCCGCTGATGACCGAGCGCGACGCGCCCGTGGTCAAGGCCGTGGCGCAAGGCATTCATGCGATCTTCGACCGCGAGCCGGACTACGTCATTTCACCCGGCACCTACGACCAGAAGCATATTGCCCGCATCGGCCACATCTATGATTGCATCGCCTATGGACCCGGCATTCTCGACCTTGCCCACCGGCCGGATGAGTGGGTCGGGATATCGGACATGGTGGAATCGGCTAAGGTGATGGCGATCGGGCTGAACGTGCTCCTGCGCGGCACGGCCGCAGGCTGAGGCCCCCCGCCGGGCAAGCTTCGACCGATCGAAACGGCCGCCGGGAGAAAAACTTTCCCAACCACGACGCCCGGCAGCACGAAACGCAATTTACTCCCGCGCGAAATCACGCTTCTATCGCCCGGTTTGAGCACGTGTCTGAACGCATTGGGAGTGCACGATGAGATTGTGGAAAACCATTCTGGCCGCGGCCGTCCTGACACTGGCTGCCGGAAGCCCGGCCTTTGCCGCGCGCACCGACCTTGTCATCGGCATTCCGCTCGAGCCGCCGCATCTCGACCCGACCGCCGGCGCCGCCGCCGCCATCGATGAGGTGCTCTACGCCAATGTGTTCGAGGGCCTGACACGCATCGGCCCGAATGGCGAAGTACTGCCGGACCTGGCCGAAAGCTGGACCATTTCCGACGACGGCAAGGCCTACACTTTCAAGCTGCGTACCGGCGTGAAATTCCACGACGGCGCCGACTTCAGCGCCGACGACGTGAAATTCTCGCTGGACCGCGCCCGCGCCGACAATTCGGTCAATGCTCAGAAGAACCTGTTCGCGGCCATCGACAAGGTCGATGTCATCGATCCGGCGACGGTCAAGGTCACGCTGAAGAACCCGCAAGGGTCTTTCCTCTACAATATGGGCTGGGGCGACGCGGTGATGGTGTCGCCAAAATCGGCTGACACCAACAAGGAGAACCCGATCGGCACCGGTCCGTTCAAGTTCCAGGGCTGGGCCAAGGGGTCGTCGATCACGCTGATGAAAGCCGACCACTATTGGGGCACGCCGGCATTCCTCGACAAGGTTGAGTTCCGCATCGTGCCGGATGCCGCCGCAAACGTTCCGGCATTGCTTTCCGGCGACATCCAGGCCTTCCCGTTCTTCGATCCCGACAGCCTGGCACAGGTCAAGGACGACCCGCGTTTCAAGGTGGTGATCGGCTCGACCGAGGGCGAAACCATCCTCTCGATCAACAACAAGAAGCCGCCTTTCGACAAGCTGCAGGTCAGGCAGGCGATCTCCTACGCGCTTGACCGCAAGGCGATCATCGACGGCGCCTCGGCCGGCCTCGGCCAGCCGATCGGCTCGCACATGTCGCCGGCCAACAAGGACTATGTCGATCTCACCGGCCGCTATCCGCATGATGTCGCCAAGGCCAAGGAATTGCTGAAGGAAGCAGGCCTGGAGAACGGCTTCAAGGCGACGCTGAAGCTGCCGCCGCCCGGCTATGCGCGGCTCGGCGGCGAGATCATCGCCTCGGAACTCCGCGACGTCGGCATCAACCTCGAGATCTTGCCGGTCGAATGGGCGCAGTGGCTGGACCAGGTGTTCACCAAAAAGGACTACGACCTGACCATCGTCTCCCACACCGAGCCCAACGACATCGATATCTATTCGCGCAAGGATTACTATTTCAACTATGACAATCCGGCCTTCGACAAGGTGATCGCCGACCTCAACCTCACCTCCGACGCGGCCAAGCGCAAGGCGTTGCTCGGACAGGCGCAGAAGATCCTGGCCGACGACGCCGTGGTCGGCTTCCTTTACGAACTGCCAAAAGTCGGGGTCTGGGACGCCAAGCTGCAAGGGCTGTGGGAAAATGCCCCGATCCAGGCCAATGACCTGACCAAGGTGAAGTGGAGCGAGTGAACACTCAGGCTGTCTGGCGGAACTTGCGCTCTGTCACACCCCCCTCTGCCCTGCCGGGCATCTCCCCCGCAAGGGGGGAGATTGCGTCCTCCTTTATGCTTTCGCCAATCGCCGACGTTGAACACTGGTCGACGATACAGAAACTGCTGATCTCCCCCCTTGCGGGGGAGATGTCCGGCAGGACAGAGGGGGGTGCGCGGGAACTCGACCTTCGCCCGTTTGCAACAGGGCTCCGCCGCCGCCCATGACCGCCTACCTCCTCAAGCGCCTCGCCATCGCGCTCGCCACGCTGGTGCTGGCTACCATGGTGGTGTTCGCCGTGCTGGAAATCCTTCCCGGCGACCCTGCCCGGCTGATGCTGGGCATGAACGCCAGCGCCGACCAGGTCGAGTTGCTGCGCAACCAGATGGGCCTCAACGCACCGCTGCCATGGCGCTACCTGCATTGGGCCGGCGGCCTGCTCAGCCTCGATTTCGGCCGCTCCTATACCTATTCGGTGCCGGTCATCGATCTCGTGCGCGAACGGCTTGCCGTGTCGCTGCCGCTGGCGCTGATCGCGCTTGTGCTGTCCACGGTCATCGCCATTCCGGTTGGCCTGTTTTCCGCCAGCCGGCGCGGACGGGCCGGCGACACCGTGGCGATGGGCGCGGCGCAGCTTGGCGTCGCCGTGCCCAATTTCTGGTTCGCGCTGATGCTGATCTATATCTTCGCCGTCTGGCTGCGCCTAGTTCCGGCCGGTGGCTTTCCCGGCTGGGGAGCCGGTGTCTGGCCGGCGCTGAAATCGCTGCTGTTGCCGGCGGTCGCGCTTGCCTTGCCGCAAGCGGCGATCCTGGCACGTGTCACCCGCTCGGCGCTGATCGAGGTGCTGAACGAGGATTACATCCGCACCGCCCGCGCCAAGGGCCTGCCCTATCGCGCCGTGCTTTGGCGGCACGCGCTGCGCAACGCCATGATCCCGGTGCTGACCATACTCGGACTGCAATTCGCCTTCCTGCTTGCTGGCACCATCATCATCGAGAACGTTTTTTATCTCCCCGGCCTCGGCCGCCTGGTGTTCCAGGCGATCACCCAGCGCGACCTGATCGTCGTCGAAAGCGTCGTCATGCTGCTGGTCGCCACCGTGATCGCCGTCAACCTCATCGTCGATCTTTCCTATGCGGTCGTCGACCCGCGCCTGAGAAGCCGGCAATGACCCTGCACATCGAAATTCCCGAGGAAACGTTCGGCACCATCCTGGCCAAGGCATTCCGGAACACCGCTTTCGTCACCGGCTTCGTCATCACCTTGCTCATCCTGGCCATGGCCATCGTCTCCTATGTCTGGACGCCCTACGACGTGACAAAGCTGGTCATAGCCGACAAGACGCAGGGGCCCTCGCTGGCGCATTGGTTCGGTACCGACCATTTCGGCCGCGACATCCTGTCGATGATCATGGTCGGCGCCCGCAATTCGATTGCGGTGGCTTTTGTAGCGGTCGGCATCGGCATGGGCGTCGGCGTGCCGCTCGGCGCCTTTGCCGCGGCGCGCGGCGGTCTCGTCGACGAGGCGCTGATGCGCATCAACGATCTCGTCTTCGCCTTCCCCGCACTGCTGTCAGCCATTATGATCACCGCCATCTTCGGGCCGGGCGCCGTCAACGCCATCATCGCCATCGGCATTTTCAACATCCCGGTGTTCGCACGGGTCGCCCGGGCCGGCGCGCTGGCGATCTGGCCGCGCGAATTCATCCTGGCCGCGCGCGCCGCGGGAAAAAGCAGCACGCAGATATCGATCGAGCATGTCTTGCCCAACATCGCCACGCTGCTTCTGGTGCAAGGCACCATCCAGTTCGCGCTGGGCATCCTGGCCGAAGCCGGGCTTTCCTATCTCGGCCTCGGCGCGCAGCCGCCAATGCCAAGCTGGGGCCGCATGCTGTTCGACGCCCAGACCCGCATTGTGGTGGCGCCGTGGATGGCGATCTTTCCCGGCATGGCGATCGTCGTTGCCGTGCTCGGCCTGAACCTCCTGGGCGACGGCATCGCCGACATTCTCGACCCGAAATCGCGGCGGCAGCGATGAGCCTGCTGGAGATCGAGAACCTGTCGCTCGCCATCGGCGACACGCCGATCCTGAAAGGCGTGGAACTCTCCCTTGCATCAGGCGAAGTCATGGGGCTGGTCGGCGAATCCGGCTCCGGCAAATCGATGACCGCGCTGACGGTGATGCGGCTTCTGCCCCACGCCGCGCGCGCCACAGGGCGCGTCACCTTCGATGGGATAAATATCCTCGCCGCAACGGAGGACCAGATGTGCGCGCTGCGCGGCGACGACATCGGCATGGTGTTCCAGGAGCCGATGACCGCTCTCAACCCGGTCAAGACCATCGGAGAACAGGTAGCCGAAGGCATACGCTGGCACACCAGGACCACACGCGCGGAAGCTGAGGAGCGGGCGCGAAAAATGCTAGACCGCGTCGGCCTTCCCTCGGCAAAATTCCCACTGTCGCGCTATCCGCACGAGCTGTCCGGCGGCCAGCGCCAGCGCGTCGTCATTGCCATCGCCTGTGCGCTGAGGCCGAAGCTGCTGATCGCCGACGAACCGACAACGGCCCTCGACGTGGTGCTGCAGGCGCAAATCCTCGACCTCCTGCGCGATCTGGTGGCGGAGAGCCGCATAGGCCTGCTGCTGATCTCGCACGACCTCGCCGTGGTGACCGAGATGGCCGACCGCATCACCATCCTGCGCCATGGTGAGGTGATGGAGGCCGGCGACACGGTGCGCACGCTGTCCGAACAGCTCCACCCCTACACGCGCCAACTGGCGCAAGCCTCGATGCATGTGCCGGCGCGCGCCAAGCCGCATGGCGCTGGAACAGGCAAGCCCTTGCTTCAGGTCGAGAACGTGACCCGTGACTATGCCGGCCGGCGCGCCGCGCTGTTCAGGCGCGCGCCCGACATCCGCGCCGTCGACGATGTCTCCCTGTCGATGGCGCCGGGTCAATCGATGGCACTGGTCGGCCGCTCCGGCTGCGGCAAGTCAACGCTCGCCCGGATGATCCTGGCACTGGACCGGCCGAGTTCGGGCGCGATCCGATTTCTCGGCGACACCATCACCGGCAAGCGCGAAGCGGAGCTGAAGCCGGCGCGACGCGACATGCAGGTTGTCTTCCAGGATCCCTATGGCTCCTTCGACCCGCGCCAGAAGGTGGAAAGGCTGGTCGCCGAGCCGCTGCACCTGCTGGAGAAGAAACCGACCCCCGCCGAGCGCCGCGAAATGGTGGCGCATGCGCTGCACGAGGTTGGCCTCGATCAACGCGACATGGACAAGTACCCACACGAATTTTCGGGCGGCCAGCGCCAGCGCCTGTCGATCGCGCGCGCCATCATTACCCGCCCCAAGCTGGTCGTCGCCGACGAGCCGGTCTCGGCGCTCGATGTCTCGATCCGCGCCCAGATCCTCGATCTGTTCGCCGAACTCAACCAGAAGCTCGGCATCGCCTACCTCTTCATCACCCACGATCTGACCGTCGCCCGCGCTATCACCGATGAGGTGCTGGTCATGCATGACGGCAAGATCGTCGAGCGCGGCAGGACGAACGAGGTGCTCGATCATCCGCAGTCAGAGGCCGCCAGGGCGCTGGTTGCCGCCGCCCCGGACCTGCACAGGGCAATCGCGCGTCGGATGCAGGAGCAAGGTTAAGAAGGCGGTTCGCCCCTACTCTTCCGGCTTCACCACATCGACTGGACTGATGTCGAGCAGATCGAGCGTACGGCGCAGCAGGCGGACCTCGGTCTCGGCCAGTTGCGAATCCGCCTTGGCAATCTCGGCCATATGCTGGGCCAGTTGCTTGCGCCGTTCGACGTCGAGATCGCGGAACAGTGCAATCGCTTGCGAGCCGTTGGTCTCGTAGCCGAACTCGTTGAGGTATTCGATAACGCTGTCGATGCTGCTCTCCTGGATGCCGAAGGCGTCCTTGCAGATGCGCCGGAAGGCCACCATCTCGCTCTCGCTGACTGTGCCGTCAGCCAGGATCATGCGGAACAGCATCAGAAGTTCAGCCGACAGGACGGGATCGTCCGCCACTTTGCGCACACCGGGGTCGCCGTCGAAGATCGAACGTATCTGATCCAGCAATGCGAATGCCATCGGTGCCCCTTTCCGATTCCTCTCCACTAGAGTTAGCGCGGAATCGGCCTTGCGCAAATGGGGCGGTCGTGATCGAACGCCGCTATCTCGGCCGACCGACGCTCCCACGGATCAGATGATCGATCTCAGCATCCAGACAGTTGCCATGCTCGCCTTCGCCGCCTTTGCGGCGGGCTTTGTCGATTCGATTGCCGGCGGCGGCGGACTGATCACCATTCCCGCTCTGCTGCTGGCCGGTTTCTCGCCGGTCGAGGCGCTTGGAACCAACAAGCTGCAAGGCATGTTCGGCTCCGGGTCGGCGACCATCCACTATGCCTCCAAGGGCCATGTCGACCTGCGCCGGCAATTGCCGTCGGCGCTGCTGGCGCTGGCCGGAGGCGCCGTAGGCGCCTTGCTGGCCACCATCGTCCCGGGCGATCTCCTGCGCGCCCTGCTGCCCCTGATACTGATTGCTATCGCGCTCTATTTCGCGCTCAAGCCCAACATGAATGACGTCGACCGCGCCGAACGCCTGTCGCCATTCCTGTTTGGACTGACCCTGGTGCCGGCAGTCGGCTTCTATGACGGCCTGTTCGGGCCCGGCGCCGGCTCATTCTATATGCTGGCGTTCGTCGCGCTCGCCGGCTACGGCGTGCTCAAGGCTACGGCGCATACCAAACTGCTCAACTTCGCCTCCAACATCGGCGGCTTCGTCGTCTTTGCCGCCGTCGGCGTCATCTCCTGGAAGATCGGCTTGATGATGGGCGTTGCCCAGTTCCTCGGCGCCCGCGTCGGCGCCAGCCTGGCCATGCGCATCGGCGCCAGACTGATCAAGCCGCTGCTGGTGATCGTCTGCCTGGCACTGGCGGTGAAGCTGCTGGCCGACCCGGCCAACCCACTGCGTGTCATGATTGGTGTGTGACTACACGCCCTGATAGAATGAGGCTGTTCGAATCATGTTGGAGGAGCCAGACATGAATCTCAGCGCGCCTACCCAGATTGTTTTCATCATTTCCCTAGTCATTGCCATCATCGGCATTCTCGCCGCGCTTGGCATTCTTGCGTTCATTCCAATCGCATCGGTGTGGATTGTTCTCATCGCCTACATCGTACTCGCCGCCGGTTGCTTGATGCGCGGCGCCTGACAAGTTCCCGCAAAGTGGGGACCGAGAGCGGCCGGCCGAAAGCGGGGCGCTTTTGATTCCGGTCAAGGCTCTGCTAGATTTGCCTTGGCGGAAGGATGACCGATGCCGATCGAGATGCAGCGCCGGAAGGAACAGGACCGCTCGGTCGCCGGGCGGTTCGAGATGCGTCGGCGCCTTCCCGATCCTGCACTAGAGGGCATCGTGTCCGACATCTGCGGCTATCGCGAAACGGCGCCCGGCCATTTCCACAACATCGAATACGCGTCGCTCACCGTGCCGCTGGTGATCAGCTTCGCCGAGCCCTTCGCCATCGGCCTCGGCAAGACACCCGGCGACAACGACCGCTTCGCCAGTTTCGCTGCCGGCCTTTTCGCCGGGCCGGTGCTGATCGAATCCTTCGGCGCCGCCTGCTGCGTCCAGGTCAACTTCACGCCGCTTGGCGCGCGCCGGTTCTTCCAGCTGCCGATGAGCGAACTGACCGACAGCATGGTCGTGCTCGACGACGTGCTGGGCACCGAAGGCGTGGCGCTGCGCGAAAGGCTTGGCAATGCACCGGATTGGACGCGTTTTGACATCGCCGAAGCCTTCGTCGCCGCCCGTCTGACGAGTGCGGCGCAAACACCGCTCGAAATCGCCTGGGCCTATGACCGCATCATCGCCTCCGGCGGCCGGACCCGCATCGCGTCGCTCGCCGAAAGGCTGGGCTGGAGCCGCAAGCACCTGGCGGGAAAATTCTCCGACGCGATCGGCATCGGCCCCAAGACGCTGTCGCGCATCGTCCGCTTCAACCGGGCGCTCGGCCTGTCGAAGCAGCCCGCGGCCCACTGGGCGGATATCGCTGCCGATTGCGGCTATGCCGACCAGGCGCATCTGGTTCGCGAATTCCGCGACCTTGCCGGCGAGACGCCGACGGCGGTTTCGGCCAGGTAACATTTCTTCAAGACGCTGGAACCGTCCTCGCCGAGAGTGATGCACGTCGCCCAAAAGTGCGCAGCGGTTTTGGAACAACGACATGCACAACTGGATGCATGACCAGTTCAGATGAAGGAGGTTCCCATGCCCACTACAACCGAAGCCCCTCGCCTCTACCCTGCCTTGCGCTATAAAAACGCGGCGAAAATGATCGACTGGCTCTGCGAAACCTTCGGTTTCACCGTCCGCGCCCGCTATGGCGAAGGCGATGTCGTGGACCATGCCGAACTGGTCTTCGGCTCCTCGATGATCATGCTGGGCACGGTGCGAGACGACGATTACGGCAAGATGGTCGGCGAGCCCGGCACAGGCGGCGGCAAGTCGATCTACATCGCCGTCGACGACGCCGATGCCGCCTATGCCAAGGCCAGGCAGGCCGGCGCCACGATCATCCAGGAATTGACCAACCGCGACTATGGCAGCCGCGAGTTCATCTGCCGCGACCCGGAAGGCAATGTCTGGTCATTCGGGACGTATTGGCCGAAGGCGGGAGAAGAAGCGTAGCGCCGCTCTACCGAGCCAGCCCAAAAATCGCGTCACAGTCGAGATGGGTCTCCAGCTCGGCCGCGACGTCGTCCAGCGCCCGCTCGACGTCGGCGCGATAATCGATGCCGCCGCCTTTGACGCCAAGGCTTTCGAGGAATTTTCCACGAAAGCCGTCGGCGCCGAACAGGCCATGCATATAGGTGCCCAGCACCTTGCCGTCGGTGGAAACAGCACCGTCCTCGACACCATTGATGATCGCCGACGGTCGCATCGTGTCCGGGCCGGTGGTCCGGCCGAGATGGATTTCGTAGCCTTCGAGCGGCAGGGCGAATTGCACCGAGCGCGCGCTGACATTGCGCACCGTCTTCTCCGGCTCCATCACCGTTTCGATGTCGAGCAGGCCGAGCCCTTCGGCCTCCTTGACACTGCCTTCGATACCGTCGGGATCACGCACCACCCGGCCCAGCATCTGGAAGCCGCCGCAAATGCCGACGACGTGGCCGCCGCGCTTGCGATGCACCGCAATATCCCGGTCCCAGCCATTTTCGCGGAATTTCAGGAGATCGCCGATCGTCGACTTGGAGCCGGGAATGACCACCAGCCCGGCATCGGCCGGCAACGGCTTTCCCTGCGGCACGAACACCACTTCGACCTGCGGTTCGGCTTTCAGCGGATCGAGATCGTCGAAATTGGCGATGCGCCCAAGCATCGGCACCGCCACCTTCAGCGCGCGTTTCCCGCCGGACACCAGCCGTTCCAGCACCACCGAATCCTCCGAGGGCAGCCGCGCCGCCGCCTTCAGCCACGGCACGACGCCAAAGCAGCGCCAGCCGGTGAATTTTTCGATCGCCTTCAGGCCGTCATCGAACAGCGAGACATCGCCGCGAAACTTGTTGATGAGGTAGCCGACGATCATGCGCCGGTCCTCTTCCGGCAGGATCAGATGCGTGCCGGCAACCGAGGCGATGACGCCGCCGCGATCGATGTCGCCGACCAGCACCACCGGCACGTTCGCACGTGTCGCAAAGCCCATATTGGCGATGTCGCGGCTTCGGAGGTTGATTTCGGCCGGCGAGCCGGCGCCCTCGACGATGACCAGATCCGCGTCCTCGCCGACCTTGCCCCAGGAATCCAGGACGGCATCCATCAGCCGGCCCTTCAGCGCCTGGTAGTCGCGCGCCCGCGCCTCGCCGAACACCTTGCCCTGGACAATGACCTGCGCGCCGACATCCGTCTGCGGCTTGAGCAGCACCGGGTTCATGTGGACTGACGGCGCGACGCCGCACGCGATCGCCTGCAGCCACTGCGCGCGGCCGATCTCGCCACCGCCATGGTTGTTGTCGCCGGGAATGTCGGCGACGGCAGCATTGTTCGACATATTCTGCGGCTTGAACGGCCGCACCTTCAGCCCGCGCTTTTTCGCTGCACGGCACAGCCCAGCGACCAGAACGGTCTTGCCGACATCAGAACCAGTGCCCTGCAGCATAATGGCTTTGGCCATGGTTCAGCCCCTGCCCTGCGCCACGGTTCCGGTGATCTCGGATTTCTGCGCCAGAGGCCCACCGCGCCAGATGTAGAGCGCCAGCAGGGGCTCCTGGCCGGTGCGCATGGCGTGGTTGACATTGGAAGCGTGGTGAACGATCTCGCCGGCCTCCCGCTTGCGAAAGCCCCCCTCGCCCATGCGCCACTCGGTGCCGCCGGTCAACGGAATGTAGATTTCCTCGGCGACGTGATGATGGTCGGGATAGACGATGTCAGGCCCAAGAATCAGCAGGCCGGCCGCAGCCTCGTCATTGGCGAAATGGCCACGCATGCCGAACACCTCCAGCCAGCCGTAATTGTCGACGAACGCGCTGCCGAAGTCCGACTCGCTGTAGGTCTGCCCCCAATGCAGATTGCCGCGTCGCCCGGCGACCCATCGCACCAGAGGCTTCGCATCCGGGGGCGCCAGTTCGGCGGCACGTTCGAGATGGCGAAGGCAAGCGAGCGGATGTGCCGCCAGTGGGCGAGCCGGCATGTCCCAGCCGATGCGCGCCACGGCCTCGCGCACCAGCGCGTTGTCCACGCAAGCGAGATAAGCGTGGAACCGCCCCAGCAGTTCTTCGAATTTTGTCGTCACATCTCACTCCGGACATGCATTCGTGCACAGCCGCTCCGCGGCGGGTCGGGTTGCGCGACGGCATCATTGGTCTAGATTGGTGCGCGCGCAAAGCCAAAAACGACAGGCCAGCGGGCTAGCTGGCCAGCACAAGGGAGCACGCCATGGACGCCGCGGTCGATGCGAGCACCAGCCAGTTCGAACTCAATGAGGAACAGCGCGCCATCCAGGAGATGGCACGGGCCTTCGCCGCCGACCGCGTCGCGCCGAATGCGCTCGACTGGGACCGCAAAAAACATTTCCCCGCCGATGTGATCCGCGAGACCGGCCCGCTCGGCCTCGGCGGCATCTATATCAGGGACGATGTCGGCGGCTCCGCGCTCGGCCGGCTCGACGCCGTGCTGATCTTCGAGGCGCTGTCGCACGCCGATCCGGCCTTTTCGTCCTTCATCTCGATCCACAACATGGTGGCATCGATGATCGACCGCTTCGGCAATGACGAGCAGCGCCAGCGCTTTTTGCCCAAGCTCACCTCGATGGAATGGCTGGCGAGCTACTGCCTGACCGAGCCGGGTTCGGGATCCGATGCCGCCGCGCTGAAGACGCGCGCGGTGAAGAGCGGCGGCGACTACATCCTCAACGGCACCAAGCAATTCATCTCGGGCGCCGGCGACAGCGATGTCTATGCCGTCATGGTCCGCACCGGCGCCGATGGTCCGAAAGGCATTTCCACCATCATCGTGCCCAGGGATGCTCCCGGCCTCTCCTTCGGCGCCAACGAGCACAAGATGGGCTGGCACATGCAGTCGACGCGCCAGGTCATCTTCGAGGATTGCAAGGTGCCGGCGGAGAACCTGTTGTCGGGCGAAGGCGCCGGTTTCGGTATCGCCATGGCCGGGCTCGACGGCGGCCGGTTGAACATCGCCGCCTGTTCGCTGGGCGGTGCGCAGTCGGCACTCGACAAGGCGCTGTCCTACACCGCCGAGCGCAAGGCCTTCGGCTCGAAGATCAACCAGTTCCAGGCGCTGCAGTTCCGGCTGGCCGACATGGAGACCGAGTTGCAGGCAGCGCGCATCTTCCTCTATGCGGCTGCCTCCAAGCTCGACCGCAAGGCGCCTGATGCCGGCAAATGGTCGGCGATGGCCAAGCGCTTCGTCACCGACACCGGCTTCAACGTCGCCAACGATGCGCTGCAACTGCTCGGCGGCTACGGCTATCTGCACGATTACGGCATCGAGAAGCTGGTGCGCGACCTGCGCGTCCACCAGATCCTCGAAGGCACCAACGAGATCATGCGCGTCATCATCGCGCGGGCGCTAATCGGACGGTAAGGCAGTAGGCAGTAGGCAGTAGGCAAAGATGACCGGCAAGATCAATTCATACAAGGATCTTATCGTATGGCAGCAGTCGATGGACCTGGCCATCGCCGCCTATTTCTTGACCAAGACGTGGCCCAAAGAGGAATTGTACGGACTGACCAGCCAGATCCGTCGTTCAGCGACATCTATCCCTGCAAACATCGCCGAAGGTTATGGTCGGGACAACAGAGGCTCTTATCAACAGTTTCTCAGGATAGCCCAAGGTTCGACGAAGGAGCTCGAGACACACCTCCAGATCGCAGAGCGGATTGGCCTTGCCACACATGATCAAGCCAATCAGCTACTGTTAGCGACCGAGGCCATCGGAAAAATGCTTCGCCAGCTTATAATAAAACTTGCACCCGAATAGATCGCCCTACTGCCTACTGCCTACTGCCTACTGCCTACTGCCTACTGCCTACTGCCTACTGCCTACTGCCTACTGCCTACTG
>NZ_JAIUIU010000018.1:0-146525 GCF_020165775.1 Mesorhizobium sp. B263B2A | reverse complement strand
CTGGCGCTGGTCACACTGGTCTTGAAAACACTGCTCGAGATGCGCTACGGCGCCGAACTCGCCGCGACGCGCGGGCATTAGAAGGTTCTTTAAATGGAAGTTCGCGTTGCCAATGTGCGCAAGGAATTCGAGCGGTTTCCCGCGCTCCACGACGTGTCGCTCGACATCAAGTCGGGTGAGTTGATCGCGTTGCTGGGGCCGTCCGGCTCCGGCAAGACGACGCTGCTCAGGCTGATCGCCGGGCTGGAGCGGCCGACGCGGGGAAAAATCTTCTTCGGCGACGAGGACGCCTCGCAGAGATCGATCCAGGAGCGCAATGTCGGCTTCGTCTTCCAGCACTATGCGCTGTTCCGGCACATGACGGTGGCCGACAATATCGGCTTCGGCCTCAAGGTCCGGCACGGGCCATCGCGGCCGCCGGCGCAGGAAATCCGCCGCCGCGCCTCCGAGCTTCTCGACCTCGTCCAGCTCTCGGGCCTGGAAAAGCGCTATCCGGCACAACTCTCCGGCGGCCAGCGCCAGCGCGTGGCGTTGGCACGCGCCATGGCGATCGAGCCCAAGGTGCTCTTGCTCGACGAGCCGTTCGGCGCGCTCGATGCGCAGGTGCGGCGTGAATTGCGCCGCTGGCTGCGCGAAATCCATGATGCCACCGGCCACACCACCGTCTTCGTCACCCACGACCAGGAAGAGGCGCTGGAGCTTGCCGACCGCGTCGTGGTGATGAGCCAGGGCCGCATCGAGCAGGTCGGCACCGCCGACGACATCTACGACACGCCGAACTCGCCCTTCGTCTACGGCTTCATCGGCGAATCGAGCTCGCTCCCCGTCAAGGTCGAGAACGGCGAGATCTGGCTCGCCGACCGTCCGATCGGGCTGTCGGCGCCGCACGCGCCAAAAGGCGATGCGACGCTCTATTTCCGCCCGCACGATGTCGAACTGCTGGACGGCTGCAGCGGCTGCATCGCCGGCACGGTGGCCGCCAGCCGCCGTGTCGCCGGCACGCGGCGCGTCGAGCTCGAGATCGGCGGCGAACGCCGGCGGGTCGAGATCGAACTGCCGGTCGATCACCCGGCGGCGCAGAAGAGCCGGGTGGCTTTCCGCCCGGGACGTTGGAAACTGTTTCCGACTACCTGATCCTCAGGGTCAGGCGCTATTGCGCACAGGCGGATCGTTAATCGCGGGAAAGTCGTCTTCAGGGCCGAGCGGTGGCTCTTTCGCCCATTGGGCGAGCAGCGCGGTAAGCCCGGCTTTGACAAGGCGGTTGCCTTCGCGACTGACCAGAACCTTACCGCCGGGCAGCCCGAACTCGACAGGAATGCGCACCGCCTGGCCGCGGTTGTGGCGGGACAGTTTCGCCTCCTTCGGTGGCGTTGTTGAATGACGATGCTGGGGCATGATTGCCTCCTTGTATGCCATTTGTAAATGCTGCCCGACGCTGCAATGCAAGAAGGTAAAAACCGAAGGCAAGAGGGGGCTGACTGGAACAGAATTCCAATGAAAGGCGTTTCTGACGATGTATTTTCGCACAGCAATGCCATGGATCGCCTCGCATGCCTCGCCGCGCACCGTGCGTCGCGGCTATGGTCGGGCTATAAGCGCATTGCATCGGAGCCTGTTTTCATGAAGCGATTTTTCCTTGGCGTTGCCACCGTCGCCGGCCTGTTCCTCGCATCCTCCCAAGCGTGGTCGGCCGACAAGCTGCTCAACGCCTCCTATGATGTTGGCCGCGAACTGTTCGCCCAGGTCAACAAGGCCTTCGTCGAGAAACATCCGGGCGTCGCCATCGACCAGTCGCATGCCGGCACCTCGGCGCAGGCGCGCGCCATCGCCGAAGGCCTCGGCGCCGATGTCGTCACCTTCAATCAGGTCACCGACGTCGATTTCCTGGTCAAGAAGAACCTTGTCTCGGCCGACTGGCAGAAAGACTTTCCCGACAACGCCTCGCCCTTCTATTCGCTGCCTTCGTTTCTCGTCCGCGCGGGCAACCCCAAGCACATCAAGGACTGGAACGATCTGGTGCGCGACGACGTGCAGGTGATCTTCCCCAACCCGAAGACGTCGGGCAATGCGCGCTACACCTATCTGGCGGCAACCGCCTACGCCAAGGAAGCCTTCAAGGGCGACGACGCCAAGGTGAAGCAGTTCATCGCCAAGCTGTTCAACAACGTGCCGATCTTCGACACTGGCGGCCGCGCCGCGACCACCACCTTCGTGCAGCGCGAGATCGGCGACGTGCTGATCACCTTCGAGTCCGAAACGCGCGGCATCCGCAAGGAGTATGGCGACGACAAGTTCGAGCAGGTCACGCCTTCGGTCAGCCTGCTTGCCGAATTCCCGGTTGCGATTGTCGACAAGGTCGCCGACGAGCACGGCACGCGCGATCTGGCCAAGACCTATCTCGACTTCCTCTACACGCCTGAAGGCCAGGATATCGCCGCCCGCAACGGCCTGCGGACCCGCGATGCGGCCGTGACCGCGAAATACAAGGCCGATTTCCCCGAGATCCGCCTACTGACAGTGGAAGACGTGTTCGGCGGCTGGGACAAGATCCAGAAAGAACACTTCGCCGCCGGCGGTCTGCTCGACCAGGCCTATGGCAGCCGCTGACGGTTGCAGGATTTGAACAGGATGGGAAAGCCGGCGCCTTGCCGGCTTTTTCGTTTATGCGCCGGCAGGCCGGTTTCCGGCGCAATATCGGCGGCCTTCGTGCAAAACGTTACAAAGAATCAACGCGTTTGTGCCTAACGTGCCATTTGGCGTCTTGTTGTCGCGAAATACCGTCGCGCGGCGATGCCGTCATTATTTGCACACAAACAGCCGCCAGATGCGGGTGGTTGGGGCTTCAATGGGTTGATCAGGGCATGCTGACAAAAAAAGGCAAATACGGCCTCAAGGCCCTCGTGCATCTTTCCGGTCTTCCGGTCGGCCAATTGGCCTTCGTCAACGACATCGCGGTCGCCAACAACATCCCGAAGAAATTCCTCGATGCCATCCTGGGCGAGTTGCGCAATGCCGGCTTCGTCCAGAGCCGCAAGGGCAAGGAAGGCGGCTACCGCCTCGCCCGTCCGGCCTCCGAGATCAAGATCGGCCATGTCGTGCGCGTCCTCGACGGGCCGCTGGCGCCGATACCCTGCGCCAGCCGTACGCAGTACCAGCGTTGCGAGGATTGCGACGAGGCGACCTGCCAGGTCCGGCACATGATGCTGGAGGTGCGCCAGGCGATCGCCGAGGTGCTGGACAACCGCAGCCTCGCTGCCATGCGCGATGCAGACAACGATGATTTCCCGGTCGAGTTGACGTCGCAAATCTAGGCCACGGCCGGAGGCGCGGCATTCGCCATTGCGGTTGCGCGGCCCATATCGACGCAGTAAAGCGGTCTTGAACAACAGGCTGGACCGATGAGGCTGTCGTGGTTCGCAAAGTCCCGCAACCGCAAGCCGCCGTCCGCGGCCGCCTTCCGCACTGAAATCATCGCCGACGTTCGCGTTCCGGAGCGGGCGGAGGATGTGCGCTTTTTCAGCCGCAAGCTGATCCGCCCCGGCAGGCCGCGCCGTTTCTCCAACAGGGACCCTCGCGAAAGCCTGCTCGCCGTCCTGTATCTCGTGGTCGCGGCGGCTTTGCCCGTACGCTGGTGGGCGCCGGTCTGCCAGCGCGTGTCCAGACTTGGCCTGAAGCGGCATCTGCGCAAGGAGTTCTCACCCTACGCCGAAGCCGTCCACGCAGTGCTTGGCGATGATATCGATGCGCGCAGCCTGTTCGAGGCCTTGCTCGCGGCCCGCCATCGCCGCCGCCTGCAGCTTGCCGCGCATCTGGTCGCCAGACACTGGTCGCCAACCACCCGGCTGGAAGGGCTCGAGGGGCTGCGGGCCGCCTTGCAACGTGGCCACGGCGCCATGATCTGGTGCGATCAGTTCACCTCGCAGACCATCTTCGGCAAGCGCGCCCTGCACGAGGCCGGCATCGGGGCCTATCAGGTGAGCGTCAACGCGCATGGAGTTTCCGAGTCTTCGTTTGGCCTGCGCTTCCTGAACCCGCCGCTGGTCAATGTCGAGAACCGGTTCCTGAAGGGCCGCCTCGTCTTCGACCGCGACGATGTCTATCAACTCACCATCCGCATCCAGAAGGTCTTGAAGGAGAATGGCGTGGTGCTGATGACCAACAACATTCACGCCGGCTCGACCTTCACCGAGGTCGCTCTGGGCGAGAGCGGCTGGACGCATCTTGCGTCGGCTCCGGCGAATTTCGCCGCCAGGGGCAAGGCGGCTCTGTTTGCCATGTCGACCTTCGAAGAGGTTCCCTTCAGCCAATACCGGGCCGTCCTGAGCCCCGAGTTGGTGCCCGCGAGCCCGCCAACGGGTATATCCAGGGATGGAGCCAAGAACACGGTCCTGCAGGCAAGCTACATCCTGCTCAAGCGTGATTGTCTGCTGCAGGCACTCAAGCATTGCCCCGAGCAGATGATGTCGTGGTCCCGTCGCCAACGCCTGACAGAGGGTCGACACAGCATCGGTGCCGATGACGGCTCATGATCGGCGCAGCAAACGGGTCGCATCCGTGACGAGTTCGGCGACCGGGCGCGTCGCATCGAGCGTCAACGCCTGCTCATCCATTCCGGGCGGCTCGAGGATGGCGAACTGGCTGTCGACCAGGCTTGCCGGCATGAAATGGCCCTTGCGGCCGGCGACCCGCTCACTCGCCGTCGCCGGATCGATCTCAAGGTAAAGGAAGACGATGTCGCGGCGGAAGCCGCGCAGCCGTTCGCGGTAGCTGCGCTTCAGCGCCGAGCAGGCAGCGACCACACCCTGCCCTTGGCCGACCGACGCAACGATACGTTCGCCGATCGCGTCGAGCCAGCCTTCGCGCAGCTGGTCGGTAAGCGGCTCGCCGCTTGCCATGCGGGCGACATTTTCCGGCGGATGCAGCTTGTCGCCCTCGATGAAGATCGCGCCCAGCGCCTCCGCCAGCGCGGTTCCGACGGCCGACTTCCCGCAGCCGGCGACGCCCATCACCACGATCGCGGGGGGCGCCGAACCGGAGACGCCCGACGGCGCCTGCGCTGCCTTGTCGTCCACGGTCAGCGGCTTGCCGGCGCGCGGCCGTAGAGCAACAGCATGGCGACGATGACCACGCCATAGATGATCTGCCGCCCCGCTTCCGGCATCTGCATGACCGACAGGATGGATTGCAGGAGCGTGATCAGGATGACGCCGGCAACGGTGCCGAGATAGGAGCCGCGCCCGCCCAGGATCGAGGTGCCACCCAGCACCACGGCAGCGATCGACGGCAGGAGGTAGGCGTCGCCCATCGACTGCGCCGCCTTGGAGGCATAGCCGGCCAGAAGCACGCCGCCAAAGGCGGAGAGCCCGCCGGAGACGGCGAAGGCGATCATCACCACGCGTCTTGTGTCGATGCCCGAGAGATAGGCGGCGCGCTCGCGGTTGCCGATGCCGTAGACGGTGCGGCCAAAGGCGGTGCGGGTCAGCACGAACACCATCGCGGCGCCGATCAGCGCCCAGATGATCACCGCATTGGGCACCGCCGGAATGGCAAAGCCCGTGGCCAGGTATCGCATGGCGCCGGTGGCCGAATCCTGAGGCGAGAAGCCGCCGGTGTAAACCACCATCAGCCCTTGCGCGACGGCGTTGGTGGCAAGCGTGATGATCATCGAGGGGATGCGCAGATAGGCGACGCCAATGCCGTTGACGATGCCGATCAGCACGCCGCAGAAGATGCCGAACGGAATGGCCAGCGCCACCCCGACCGGACCGTAGGCGGCCGCCGCGCAGGCCATCATCGCGCCTGCCGCCACCGACCATGGTACCGACAGGTCGATCTGGCCGAGCAGGACGACCAGCATCATGCCGGTGGCGATGACGCCGAGAAACGATGCCACTTTCAGCTGCTGCAGCAGATATTCAGGCGACAGGAAGCTGCGCGAATAGAGGCTGCCCAGCAACAGCAGCATCACGATGCAGGCAAAAGCCGTCAGCACCGCCGGATCGGCGCGGCGGATGAATTTCGGCATGCGGCCGGCAATGCCGCCCAAGGTCGTCTCGCTCACAGGAACCACTCCAGCCGGTTGCGGACCCGAAACAGGGCGAAGGCGCCGAGGCTGACGGCGACCAGCAGGATAACGCCCTGGAACAAGGGCTGCCAGAGCGGATCGAAATCAAACACGAACAACAGGTCGCCGATGGTGCGAAAGGCAAGCGCGCCGAAGATCGCGCCGATGGCGCTGCCCTTGCCGCCGAACAGCGAGACGCCGCCCAGCACCACCGCGGCGATCGAAAACAGCGTGTAGGCGTTGCCGCTGGCATAGGCCGCCTCGCCCGTATAGGTGAAGAAGGTCAGGAACAGGCCGCCAATCGCGGCCAGCAGCCCGGCCAGCGCGTAGGCAGCGAACTTGCCGCGCCTTATCGGCACGCCGGACATGTAGGCGGCCGTCTCCGAGGATCCGGCCGCGTAAGCCGCCCTGCCGAGCACCGAGCGGCTGAACGGCACCCAAACCACCAGCACGACGGCCAGCAGCACGACAAGGCTCGCCGGCACCACGCCGAAAACGCGGCCGGTCAGCGCATCGGCCAAATCCTCATTGACCGAACCACCCGGAAAGGGCCGCAGCAGAAGGCCGATGCCGTAATAGACAGCGCCCGTCGCAATGGTGGCGACGATCGGCTGCAGCCGCCCGTAGATCACGATGGCGCCATTGATGGCGCCGCACAACAGCCCGACCGCCAGCACGGCGACGACGCCGAGCGCCGTCTGCATCGGCGTCCCCACCACCAGCCAGGAGGCGAGACAATTGGTAAGCAGGAAGATCATGCCGACGGACAGGTCGATGCCGGCGGTGATCACCACCAGCGTTTGCGCCATGGCGACGAAGGCGAGCAGCACGCCTTTGTTCGCCGCCGTCTGCACGACATTGGCGCTGAAGCCGGCCGGATGGTTCGCGCTGTAGATGGCGAACATGACGATGAAGATGCCGAGCGCCAGCAGCGTTCCGCGCTGCTCGGCCAGCCAGTAGCGCCAATCCTTCACGCACTTGCTCCCAGGCTCACCGGGCTCTCCTTGCCATCAATGTTGAGCGCGCTCGATATCAGCGCCCGCTCGGTGATCTCGGCGCCGACCAGCTCGCGCTTGACCGCCCCGTCATAGAGCACCAGCACCCGGTCGCAGCAGCCGATCAGCTCGTCATAGTCGGTCGAATAGAACAGGATCGCCGCACCCGCATCCGCCAGCTTGCGCATCAGCTGATAGAGCTCCTGCTTGGTGCCGACATCGATGCCGCGCGTCGGATCGTTGAGCAGGATGATGCGCGGCTGGCGCATCAGCCATTTGGCGATGACCACCTTCTGCTGGTTGCCGCCCGACAGCGCGCCGACCGGAATGTCGAGCCCCGCCGTCTTGATCGCCAGAAGACCGACCATGTCGTCGATCAGCCGCTGCTCGGCCGTGCGGTCGATGATGCCGCCCCTGGACAGCCGGTCGAGCGCGGCGAAGGACAGGTTCTCGCGCACCGTCATCGGCAGCATCAACCCTTCCGTCTTGCGGTCTTCGGGAATGAGCGCCATGCCGATGCCGTCATCGCGGGCGGCCGATGGACTGGCGATCGCCACCGGTTTGCCGTCGATCAGGATTTGACCGGACAGCCCGCGCAGCACGCCGAAGAAGGCGAGCAGCAATTCGCGCTGGCCTTGGCCATCGAGGCCGCCGAGACCGACCACCTCGCCGGCCCTGACGGTCAGCGAGATGTTGTCCAGCCGGTCGGCCCAGGAAAGCTTGCGGGCCTCGAGCCTGGGGGCGGCGGTGGCAGGCACCGCCGTCGGCTTGGGCGGAAAGATGTGGCTGTATTCGCGGCCGATCATCAGTTCGACCACCTCATTGTCGCTCTTCGAGCCGGCCTTGTAGCTGGCGACATTGCGGCCGTTGCGAAACACCGTGCACTGGTCGGCCAATTCGGCGATCTCATTCATGCGGTGCGAGATATAGAGCAGCGCCAGCCCTTCCGAGCGCAGCCGCTTGAGCACCTCGAAAATCCTCGAGACATCCGCCGCCGTCAGCGCCGAGGTCGCCTCGTCGAGGATGAGGATGCGTGGCTTGCGCGCCAAGGCCTTGGCGATCTCGACCATTTGCCGGCGCGACAGCGGCAGGTCCTTCACCAACGCCAGCGGGTGGATATCGGCTGCCCCCGCGCGCGCCAGCGCATCTTCCGCGATGCGGCGCTGCGCCTTGCGGTCGATCATGCCGAAGCGTTTGGGCGGATCGGAAATGACGATGTTGTCGGCGACGCTGAGTTCGGGGATCAGCGACAATTCCTGGAAGATGCAGACGATGCCGGCCTTGTTCGCCGCACCCGGCGAAGCGAAGGTCACCTCGCGCCCGTCCAGCATCATGCGGCCCTCGTCGGGCGCCACGACACCGGCCATGACCTTGATCAATGTGGATTTGCCGGCGCCGTTTTCACCGAGGATGGCGTGGATGCTGCCGGCAGAAACCGACAGATCAGCCTTCTCCAGCGCCCGTACGCCGCCATAGCGCTTGGATATGCCTTCCATGCGCAAGAGCGGAACCGCGCCGTCCATCAGCCCTCCCCAAGGGTAATTTGCGATTGGAACAAGCGGCCGGTGGAGCGGGATTTCTCCCGCGGCATCGGCCGGTCGGATTATTTGTTTTCCTTGGTCTGGCCCATGATCTCCTGGGCCGTGAAATTGATGCCGCAGGTCGGGAAGGAATTGCCGACGAAGAAATTGTCGGACTGGTCGGGGAAGAAATCCTGGCCTGCCTTGAAGTTGGGATCCTCGACGATTGCCAACGGCAGCTTGACCGACTGCGGCACGACATTGCCTTCGAGGGCTGCTATCGCCGTCTTGATGGCGACCGCCACCTGGGCAGGACCAGTGCCGGCCGATGAGCATTTGAGCCCATCCGCCGCATGCGCCGAGCAGAATTTGCGAAAGCCATTCTCCGTTTCGCCGCCGAACGGAACAAACGGATGCTTGGCGTCCATCATCGCCTGCACGATGCCGGTATCGCCGCCCTGCCCGGTGATGCCGTCGAAAGGTCCATTGGTGGCGATCGCGTCGGCAGTCGCTTTCTGGGCCACGCCATCGTCCCACTTGCCGACCACCTCGGTGACGGCCCACTTCTTGCCGGAACCGTCGAGGACCTCATGGATGCCGGCATGGCGGTCGGTGTCGACCGAGGTGCCGGCAACGCCGCGCACTTCGAGCACCTTGCCGCCGTTCGGCACGTGCGAGACCAGCCACTTGCCCCACAATGCGCCAAGCCCCTTCTGGTCGACATTGACGTTGATGGCATCCTTGGTGTCGAGGATGTTGTCGAAGGCGACGAGCACCACACCGGCTTCCTTGGCACGCTTGATGACCGGTCCGAAGGCGGTCGGATTCTGCGCGTTGACGACGATCGCGTCAAAGCCGGAATCGATGAAGTTGTTGATCGCGGATATCTGCGCCGGAACGTCCTCGCCGGTCGAGACGACCTTGAATTCCTTCAGCTTCTTGGCGACATCCGGCTGTGCGGCATAGGCCTTGGCGGTCTGCACCATCTGGATGCGCCAGGTGTTGGCGATATAGCCGTTGGCGAGCGCAATGCGGTATGGACCGTCCTTCTTGGGGAATTTGAAGAATTGGGTATCGGCGGCCCAGGGCGCAAAACAGTCCGGCTCGGCGGCCGGCCCCTTGACGACTTCGGGCCCCGCGGCCATCGCCGCCGAACTCAACATGACGAATGCAGTGGCGGCAACGATGCCACCAACGAGTGACTTGATCATCGATATTCCTCCCATTTGCAGTTCTGATTTATCTGTTGGCTGCAGTACAATTGACGCGCTTGCTCAAGCACCTCCTGCCTTGGCCCGCCGCTGTTTCAGGCGGTCAACGCCGACCTGATCCTCTCCCTTGTCGCTCCCTCAAGCGGCTACGAAAACTATCATATTATCCATAATAAACAAGAAACATTCTGTCGCTTATGTATAATAAACAGAGTTGTTCCTCTTGTGAGTTTTCGCGAGCGCGGAATGGTAGCGCTACCAAGAAAGGCTGTAAAGTCTCATTTCAGCGGACTCTAAGATACTCAGCGGGCAGTGCTCTCGCGGCGCTTGAGCTCGAAGCCGAGATCGACGACCCGCTGCTGCGGCCTGTCGCCGCCGATCGCCGCCAGCGCCATGGCGACGGCACGCCGGCCGATTTCATAGCGATGGGTGCGGATGCTGGTGACCGAGGGAAACGCCACCTGCATCATGTCGAGATCGTTGAAGCCGACGATGCCGATGGTCTTTGGCACGTCGATCGCTGCGCGGTGGCATTCGAACAGCACGCCGAGCGCGATGTCGTCATTGTTGCAGAACACACCGTCGAGCGTCGGAACCTTGGCGAGGGCATCCCGGAACAGTTCGCGGCCGAGCGACACGCTGGACGGCACCGGCGTGGTGGTGACCAGGCGCGGATCGAACAGGCCAGCTTTTTCCATGGCGATCCGGTAGCCGGCAAGGCGGCGCTGCGAGCGCGGATCCATGCGGGCGCCGATGAAGCCGACACGACGATACCCCATCTCGATCAGGTGCTCGGTCGCCGTTCTGCCGCCGTCGAGATGCGAAAAACCGACCATCATGTCGACGGGATCGGGGCCGATCTCCATCACCTGCACCACCGGGCAACCGGCATTCTCCAGCAGTCTTCGTGAACTCGGCGTCTGATCGATGCCGGCCACGATCAGCGCTGCAGGCCGCTGCGAGCCGAACAGCTGCAATAGCCGCTCCTCCTCCAGCCCGGAATAGTGCGTGTTGCCAAGCTGGATGCGGAACGGACTGGCCGACAGGCTGTCATAGATGCCGCGCACCACTTCGGCGAAAACGTTGTTGGTGAGCGAAGGCACCAGCACGCCGAACACCTCGGCGCGCGCCGAGGCCAGCGCCCTTGCATTGGGGTCCGGCACATAGCCGAGTTCGTCGACGGCGGCCTGGATCTGGCGACGCAAATCCTGGCTGACGCGCTCCGGCTCGCGCAGCGCGCGCGACACGGTGATGGCGCCGACGCCGGCCTTGCGCGCGACATCGGATATGGTCGGGCGGCCGCCGCCCCGGCGCGAGCGCGGCTTGATCAAGGCCATGGCCCGTGCGCATGTCCGCCGAAGCGGACCCGCAATACGATCATCTGATCTGTCGCCATGTCACCGGCCCGTTGCCGCACCCTTCGGCCTTTGGCGTCGCGCAGTGCCTGTCCGTTGTCAAGCCGAGGCACTCCGCAGCGCACCGCGCCCTTTAACTCAGATGAACGCGACGGCCCTGTGCTTCGCCTTCCACATGAACAGGCCGATGGCCAGTATGTTCAACAAATTCCAGGCGATGCCGTTGAGGAATGCTGCGGCGTAGGAGCCAGTCAGATCGTAGATCCAGCCCGACATCCAGCCGCCGATCGCCATGCCGAAAATCGTCGCCATCATGACGATGCCGATACGCTGGCCGGCCTCCTTGGCAGGCAAATATTCGCGCACGATGATCGCATAGCACGGCACGATGCCGCCCTGCGACAGGCCAAACACCAGCGACACGACATAGAGCGAGGCGAGCCCGTCGAACGGGATGTAGAACAGCAGCGACAGGCATTGCAGTACCGAACCGATAAGCAAGGTTTTCGCGCCGCCGATGCGGTCGGCAATAAAGCCGGAGGCAAGCCGGCTGACGACTCCCGCCGCCATCATGATCGACAGCATGTCGGCGCCATGCGCCACCCCGTAGCCGAGATCCATGCAGTAGGCCACGATATGCACTTGCGGCATCGACATGGCCACGCAGCAGCCGAGACCGGCGACGACCAGCAGCGCCTGCAACGCCGCCGGCGACATTGGCATCGGCTGCACCGGCCGGCTTCCCGGCGAGCCGGCGGCCGCGGCCTCCGGAGCGCCGCGCCGCAGCATCAACACCAGCGGCACCATCGTAACCAGGCAAAAGATGCCGATGGCGGCATAGGTGAAGCGCCAGCCTTCCGCTTTCATCACTGTCGGCATGATGGTCGGCCAGATCGCTCCGGCAAGGTAGTTGCCTGCCGCCGCGGCTGTCACCGCGACGCCGCGCCGGCGGTTGAACCAGTGCGAGATGTCGGCGATCAGCGGCCCGAAGATCACCGAGGTGCCGACACCGATCAGTACCCCCTGGGCAAGAGTGAATTGCAGGATAGAGGTCGACAGCGCGGCCAACAGGAGGCCTGCGGATAGCGCCACGGAAGAGATCAGCGCCGGGATCCAGTAGCCCATGCGGTCGATGGCGCGGCCGACCAGCACATTACCGGCGGCGAAGCCCACCATGGTTGCGGTGTAGGGCATCGATGCCGCGGCGCGGTCGACGCCGAACTCGGCCTGCACGGCGGGCAACACCACGACAACGGCCCACATGCCCACGGCGCCGATCGTCGCCAGCAGCATCGAAATGGCAAGCCGCATCCAGGCGTAGGAACTGTCGATGCCGGGGCTCGGTCCGCTCAAGTCTGTTCGGGTCAAGGCGTTTCCTGTCGGCGATCTCGAAATCGGCTGCCGTTCGCTCCCACTATCGCCGCATTCTCGGACCGCAGCAGCGCCACGACAGGCAAATCCGTGGCTCCAGAGCGGACAAGAAATGCGGGAACCGAGGCCAATGTGTGGAGTTTTCGGGTCAGCAACCCCGCAAAGGAGTCCCAGCCATGACCGCTGCCAAGGAAAAATGGTCGGCCGAGGTGACCGAGCACAGCAACGCGATGGATCTCGAGGATCATGTCTTCGAATCCGACGATGCCAAGAAGATCGCTGCCTCGCTCAAGCGATCGGCCGAACACAGCCACAGGCGCAAGGCCGAGCCGTTTCAGTCCGCCATGTCGATGCTGAATTTCTACATCAACCGGGCCGGCAAAAACCTGCCCGCTACGCGCAAAAAGGTGCTCGAGAACGCCAAGGACGAACTGCGGGTGGCCTTCGGCCGCGAGAAAGAAGGCTAGCGCCCGGGCCTAACGCGACTTGATCACGTGATCGGTGTTGGCCAGCAATTTGCGCACCGCGTTGCGTGCTGCGTCCGGCCGCTGCAGGCGGATGTTCTTCTCGATCGCCTCATGCAGCTTTTGCGCATGGTTGAGATCGTCGACGGCCCGCGTCGTATAGGTGAAGAGATGATCGAAGGCGGATTCGATCAGGACGCCGAGCGGAACCAGCAGATCGTTGCCCGAGGCGCGCAGGATGGCAAGATGGAAGTGCGTGTCGGCGCGCGTGCGCTCCTGCAGGCTCGCCGCCTCCCCCATCTCGCGGCAGGCCTGGCTGATCTCGGCCATCTGCTCGTCGGTCCGCCGCATGGCGGCAAAGGCGGTCGCTTCCGGCTCGATGATATGACGGAACTCCTGCACCGTCTTCAGGAACACCTCGCGGTCCGGCGACGTCGCGTACCAGGCGAGCACGTCTCGGTCGAGCAGGTTCCAGCGCTCCTTGGGCTCGACCCAGCTGCCGATCTTGGGGCGTGAGGCCAAAAGGCTCTTGGCCATCAGCATCTTGATCGCCTCGCGGACCGCCGAACGGCTGACGCTGAAGGTCTCCGACCATTTGGCTTCATTGGGCAGGATGGTGCCGGGCGGATAATCGCCGCGCACGATCCGCAGACCAATCTCGCTGGCCAGTGATGTGTGGACGCTGGAGCCGGGAATGCGCGCCGCGTCGGACCGCCGAACACCGGCCGGGCGCTCAGCGGCTTTAGCCTTTTTCGGCGATTTTTCCTTGTTCGGCTTTGCGTCCCGCATGGACTTCAGAAAGGCCGGTTTGCGGAAGCTGTCAAGCACTGTCGGGCCGTTGGGCCGCAAAGCCCGCCGCTATGCACAGCCCAGCCCGTTCCGCTGCTCGATGGCGCATGTTGAGGTTCAGGTCAGGCCGGCATCACCTGAACCTCGACCTGCCTCAGGCGGTTTTGACGTATTTGCGCCAGCTATGCTCCGGTCGGAAACCCAGCATGTCGCGCGCTTTGCGGTTCGATAGCAGCGTCTCGTATTCGCCGAGTTCCGCCTTGACCGGCACATCTGGATAGAAACGCTTCAAAAGCTCCGCCGTCGGCAGATCCGACGACGTGTCGTCATTGGCGGCGTTGAACACCTGGTAGCCGAGCCCGTCCTTCTCGATAGCGCGCAGCGTGATCTGGCCGAGATCGCGCGCGTCGACATAGCTCCAGGCGATGCGCTTGCGGAAGCCCGGATCGGCGAACCATTTCGGGAACAGCGAATACTCATGCGGCTCGATGACGTTGCCGATGCGCAAGGCGTAGATGTCGGTGCCATTGCGCTGCGCGAAGGCCCGCGCCGTCTTCTCGTTGACGATCTTGGACAAAGCGTAGCTGTCCATCGGATCGACATCATACTCCTCGTCGAGCGGGAAATATTTGGGGTCCCGCGGCTCGTTGGCGAAGACGAGGCCGTAGGTCGTCTCGCTGGATGCGACGATCACCTTGCGGATGCCAAGCTTCACCGCGGCCTCGATGACATTGTAGGTGCCCATCGCATTGATGCGGAACACCTCATTGTCGGGCGTGATCATGATGCGCGGGATGGCGGCAAAATGCACCACCGCATCCACCGGCTGCGGGCGCAGCGACGGGTCGAATTCGTGCAGGCCCATATAGCTCGACAACGCGTTGAACACCTGCCCGCTGTCGGTGATATCCGTGATCAGCGTGCGCACCTTGGGATTGTCGAGCGGCTTGGTGTCGATGTTGAGCACCTGGCAGCCCTGCTCGACAAGATACTGCACGACATGACGCCCAGCCTTGCCGCTGCCGCCGGTGAACATGATCCGCTTCGTCATTGTGGTCTCCATGACAGGCTCTGGAATTCCCGTGTATTGTCAGACAATATTGCTTTCTGCAACCGCGTAGGGCTAAAACGGCGGCGCTATTATCAATAATCTGGGATAGGACTGATAACATGAACACGACTGCCGCGCGCGAGACGATCGGCTTCATCGGCCTTGGTCTGATGGGACACGGGATCGCCAAGAACATCGTCGACAAGGGCTATCCCCTGACGTTCCTCGGCCGCAAGAACCGCAAACCGGCGGAAGATCTTCTGGGCCGTGGCGCCAAGGAAGCCTCGACCTCGCGCGATGTCGCCGCGGCATCGACGATCGTCTTCATCTGCGTCACCGGTTCGCGGGAAGTCGAGGCCATCATCCGCGGCCCGGGCGGCCTCAAGGAGGGGTTGAGAAAAGGCTCGGTCGTCGTCGATTGCTCGACCTCCGATCCGGTCTCGACCGTGGCACTGGCGACCGAACTCAAGGCGCTGGGCATCGACTATGTCGACGCACCGCTGAGCCGCACGCCGAAGGAAGCCTGGGAAGGCACGCTCGACGCGATGGTCGGCGGGCCCGACGCTCTCTTTGCCCGGGTGAAGCCAGTGATCGAAACCTGGGCCGGCCGCATCGTCCACATCGGCGACACAGGTGACGGCCACCGCATGAAGCTGCTCAACAATTTCATCTCGCTGGGCTATGCCGCGATCTATTCCGAAGCGCTGGCCCTGGCGCAAAAGGTCGGCATCTCGCCGCCGCGTTTCGACAGCGTCATCCGCAACGGCCGCATGGATTGCGGCTTTTACCAGACCTTCATGCGCTGGACGCTGGAAGGCGATCGCGACGCGCACAAGTTCACCATCGCCAACGCCTTCAAGGATCTGACCTATCTGGAATCGATGGCGGGTGCCGCCGGCATTGCCAACCCGCTCGGCAACGCCACCAAGAACTCCTTCGCCGGCGCCCATGCCACAGGCCCGGCCGAGCAGTTCGTGCCGATGCTGGCCACCCATATCGGCAAGGTCAACGGCGTCGACCTGATGCCCATGAAGGACGGCAAGAAGCAGACGATTTGAAAGAGCAGTTTTCCCGGGGAAAGTGCGTAGCGCTTTCCCCAGGGAAATTGCGTCAAAACAAGGAGCTGGGGCAGCTAGGCGGCCTTACCGCCGGCCCCTTCCGATCCCTTCATCGGTGTCCGCAAGCAGCTTGTGCACCGCATTGCGCGCCGCCGCCGGGCGCTGCAGGCGAATGCTTTTCTCGATCGCTTCGTGCAATTTCTGCGCTCGCGGCTGGTCGCCGACCTGCCGCGTCGTGAACACGAAGAGATGGTCGAGCGCGGACTCGATCAACACGCCGAGCGGCACCAGCAGGTCGTTGCCCGAGGCGCGCAGGATGGCGAGGTGGAAGCGTGTATCGGCGCGGATGCGTTCCGGCAGGTTCGCCGCCTCGCCCATCTCGCGGCAGGCCTGGCTGATCTCGGCCATCTGCTCGTCGTTGCGCCTTATGGCGGCAAAGGCGGATGCTTCCGGTTCGATGATGTGACGGAACTCCTGCACGGTGCGCAGGAACGCTTCGCGGTCGGGTGCGGTCGCGTACCAGGCAAGCACGTCGCGGTCGAGCAGGTTCCAGCGCTCCTTCGGCTCGACCCAGCTGCCGATCTTGGGGCGTGATGCCAAAAGGCTCTTGGCCATCAGCATCTTGATCGCCTCGCGCACCGCCGAGCGGCTGACGTTGAAGGTCTCGGCCCATTTGGCTTCGTTGGGCAGGATGCTGCCGGGCGGATAATCGCCGCGCACGATCCTGAGGCCGATCTCGCTGGCCAGCGAGGCATGGACGCTAGACCCCGAAAAGTGCGCGGCATCCACTCTGCGCGCCGCCGGATCGCGGTTGGCTTGCACCTTGGCCCGGCTGGCTTGTTTCTTTGCCTTTTCGTCCGGCATTCACGTTCCAATAGGTTCGGCCGTCTGTCGCCCGGATCGATCCGGATCTGCGCGGCGCCGATCCCGTTGCCGAATTCAAACTCTGGACGCGTCAAAGCTGGAGCCAATTGCCCCGGCTACCGCGTCTTCTGAAGGTTCGATGGAACGGGGGGGCCGTCGCCGGGCCCCCCGAAGTTGCAGCCTATTTCTGGATGCAGGTGTCGACCGTGTCCTTGGTGCATTCGTCGAGGCCGGTGAAGACCGGATCGTCGACCTTCTTGCCCTCGATGAGGTCGATCATCACCGACGGCGCCTTGTAGCCCATCTCGAACGGCCGCTGACCGACCAGCGCGGTGACAAGGCCGTCTCTGGCGATCGCCACCTCGTCGCCGATCGTGTCGGCGGCGCCGATGACGAAGTCGTTCTTGGCCAGCCGGTCCTTGAGCGGGCCGACCAGGTCGCGATAGGGCTGCGGCGCGCCGAACAGCGGCCAGCCGCCCATGATGCCGAACGCATCGAGCTTGGGGTTGGCGGCGAGGATGTCGGTCATCGCCTGAACGCCCTTGGCGCCGTCGTCATTGGTGAACACCGGACAGCCTGCGACTTCGGTCCAGCCACCTTCGCCGGCAAGCGCCGAGAGCCCTTCCTTGCCCGTCAGTGCGTCGCGCATGCCTTGCGCGCGGCGCAGGATGTTGTCGGCCGCCGGATTGCCCTCGATGGTGCAGATCGTGCCGCCATTCGGCTTGGCCTTCTTGATGTATTCGCCGATCTTCTTGCCCATCAGGTAGTTGTCGGTACCGAGATAGGTCTTGCGAAGCGCGGCGTCGTCCTTGGAAAGGTCGGCGTCGACGGTCATGATCGGGATCGTCGGATTGGCGGACTTGATCGTCTGCGCGATCAGCGGCGCGTTGGACGGCGAGATCGCCATCGCGACCGTGTCGGCCTTGCTCAGCATGTCCTGGACGATCTGTGCTTCGCCGGCTTCGTCGGAAGTCGACGCCGGGCCGGTGTAGAAGCATTCATATTCCGAGCTGGCGTTTTCCTTGTTCCACTTCTCGCAGCCTTGGTGGATGGCCTCGAAGAACGGATTGTCGAGACCTTTCACCACGATGACGAGTTGCTTCTTGGCCAATGCCGGCCCGGCGCCCAACGCCATGGCGGCGACGGCGGCGAGCAAAAGTGTTTTCCTCATGTCAGTCCTCCCTTGGAAACAGACGGACACGGCGTGCCCGCCACACAAACCAGCCCGGATGCAAGATGACGAAGGCGCGAGCGCTCGTGCCATCAAGTCAGGCCGATGAGCATTTTCAGATGCGACCGGGCCGGCATTCGCCGGCACGATCGATAATAACCTCCAGCCGCTCCCGTCGCCGATGATGGCGTCAAGGGAACCAGCGTATCTTCCTCCGGCTCCCAGCTAATAACGGCGGACGGCCAACGTCAATTGCAATTTGTCCTACAAAACTGATTTTTCAAAACAGCACGAAACTATTCGTCTGACAATTGGATTTTCTTGTGCATGCGACAATTGACGCCCGCGCGGCCATTCGCGTAAATGCCGGTCATCGCTGGTTCCGGGAGGATCTGGGAGCGCGACGTGAAGGCAGCACCCTATTTGGGTATGCGGCAAACATGGGAGGCAATAGGCTGGTGGCGGTTCTCGAACTCACCAATATCTCGAAGCATTTCGGCGCCATCCAGGCGGTCAACGACGTGTCGCTGTCGATCGAGCCCGGCCAGGTCGTCGGCCTGATGGGCGACAATGGCGCGGGCAAGTCGACATTGGTCAAGATGATCGCCGGCAATTTCCACCCGAGCCATGGCATCATGCGCATGGACGGCAAGGAATTGATCCTGAACAAGCCGGCGGAAGCCCGCCAGCACGGCATCGAGATCGTCCACCAGGACCTTGCGCTCTGCAACAATCTGACGGCCGCCGCCAATGTCTATCTCGGCCGCGAACTGCGGCGCGGCGTTGGCCCATTCCGCATCCTCGACTATGCCGCCATGTACAGGCGCGCCGGCCAGCTCTTCGCCGAATTGAAATCCGAGACCCGCCCGCGCGATCTCGTCAAGCAGATGTCGGGCGGCCAGCGCCAGGCGGTGGCGATTGCCCGCACCATGCTGTCGCAAGCCAAGATCGTGCTGATGGACGAACCGACGGCGGCGATCTCGGTCAGGCAGGTCGCCGAAGTGCTCAACCTGATCCGCCATCTGCGCGACCAGGGCATCGCGGTGGTGCTGATCAGCCACCGCATGCCCGACGTGTTCGACGTCGCCGACCGCGTCATCGTCATGCGGCGCGGACGCAAGGTCGCCGACAAGGCAATCGCATCGAGTTCGCCCGAGGAAGTCACCGGGCTCATCACTGGCGCCATCGAGCAGGTCTCGTGAGCGCGGCTAATTTCACCAGGCTGGCGCGTATCGCAGCCGGCAGGAAAGGTCGATAATGGCAGTCACCCTTGACCAGACGATCGCACAGAAGCAGCACAGTTTCCTGTCGCGGCTGTTCTCCACCCAGACCTTCTGGGTGGTGATCGCCGTCATCCTGGCCTGCATTTTCCTGTCGTTCGCAACCGACGCCTTCGCCACATCGAAGAACCTCTACAACATCACCCGCAACATCACCTTTGTCGCTATCATCGCGCTCGGCATGACCTTCGTCATCATCACCGGGGGCATCGACCTGTCGGTCGGCTCGGTGCTGTGCCTGTCGTCGATGGTGCTAGCCGTCACCATGCATGCCGGCTACTCGATCGAGGTCGGCATCCTGGCTTCGGTCGCCACCGCGCTCGCCATCGGCGCCTTCAACGGTATTTTGATCGCCTATCTCGGCTTTCCGCCCTTCGTGGTGACGCTCGGCATGCTATCGATCGCCCGCAGCCTGGCCATGGTCGCTTCCAACAACACGGTCGTCTTTCAATTCGGCCCGGACCACGACAAGCTTCTGGCGCTCGGCGGCGGCGCCTGGGTGTTCGGCATCGCCAATCCGGTGCTCTACATGATCCTGCTGGGGCTGATCACCGGCTTCATCCTGCGCTGGACCAAATTCGGCCGCCACATCTTCGCCATTGGCGGCAACGAGCATGCGGCGACGCTGACCGGCGTCCCGGTGAAGCAGATCAAGGTCGCCGTCTACATGATCTCGGCGCTTTCGGCCGGCATTGCCGGCATCATCCAGACCGGCTGGCTGGGCGCCGTCACCACCAATCTCGGCACCGGCATGGAGCTGCAGGTCATCGCCGCCACCGTCATCGGCGGCGCCAATCTGGCCGGCGGCGTCGGCACCGCCTTCGGCGCCATAGTCGGTGCGGCCCTCATCGAGGTGATCCGCAACAGTCTCGGCCTGCTCGGCATCAATGCCTTCTGGCAGGGCGTGTTCATCGGCGGCGCCATTCTGATGGCCGTGCTGTTCGACCGCATCCGCAATTTCAGACGCAGCGACTGAAGCTCAAGCGTCTCCCACAAGGGACCCGTCCTTCTCCCAAGTGAGAAGTGCGAAGCGTTATTCGTTCTGGTTCCTATCGTTCAGTCTGAAAATCGGCTGAAGCGGCCTGTCATGGCTATCGGCTAACAGCCGATAGCTTGACGGAAGCGGACAACCGGCCGCACAATCCTGGATGCAGGCGAAGGGAGGCCAGTCGCCTGCGGGAGGATATACCCATGACGGAAGCGATCAGGCTCTACTGGGGCCGGTTCGGACATGTTTCTGTCCTGAATGTCGCGAGCGACTTCGTCACCCATGCCCATGTCGAGGCACATCTGATCATCTGGCTCGAAGGCACCGCCGGCGAGATGACCATCGGCCGCGAGACCGTCCGGCTTGGACCATGCACCGCCGCTGGCATCAATTCCTTCCAGCCGCACAGCCATGTCCTGTCGCAGAACGGGACGCCCGGTCTGTTTCTCGCCTTCTACATCGATCCCGATTGGGCGCGTCGCCGCCGCGACCTGCCCTCTTCCGCGCCGCTGTTCTCGCAGGCGGCAATCACGCTGGAACCTTGGTTGCACCAGGCTGCCGCCAGCCTGCTCGACCATCTGACCGACAATGAAAGCATCGACGACGTCGCCAACTACGAGATCGAGCGCTTCATCGACAGTGTGCTCGATGCCGCCGACGCCTCGGCGCCGCAGGAGGCGCGCGCCCGCATCAGCACCATGCAGGATTTCCGCGTCCGCAAGGCGATCCAGCTAATGAAGGCCAATGTCTGCGAGCGCATCTCCTTCGACGACGTGGCGCGCAGCGTCGGCCTGTCGCGGCCGCATTTCTTCGCTTTGTTCAAGGAACAGACCAATTTGACGCCCAATGTCTACTGGAACACGCTGCGCATGGAGGAAGCGGTGCGGCAGCTGCAGTGGTCGCAGGAGCCGCTGATTTCGGTCGCCTGCAACCTCGGCTTCACCACGCAAGGCAATTTCTCGCGCTTCTTCCGCGACCATGTCGGCGTGCCGCCGACGCTCTACCGCGAGGCCGCGCGCGCAACTGCCTGAGCCCCGACGCCTGTTTTTCAGACTCCTTGATACGCGCCTAAGACGCATTGATAAGCGCTCTTGAAATGGCCGCCCTACCCTTGCCCAGCTGTTGCATTTGCAAGGGAACATCATATGCCGAAAGTCACCATCTCCAGCGTCATCGACGCGCCGGTCGAAAAGGTCTGGGCGCGCATACGCGACTTCAACGGCCTGCCGGGCTGGCATCCGCGCATGGTCGAGAGCCATATCGAGGACGGCAAGGACGCCTCGACGATCGGCTGCGTGCGCAACTTCCAGCTCGCCAGCGGCGCGCGCCTGCGCGAAAAACTGCTCGATTTCTCCGATGACAATTTCCTCGTCAGCTATTCCATCCTGGAAACGCCGCAACCGCTGACCAACCACAAGGCAACGCTGCAGCTCAGGCGCGTCACCGACGGCGACCGCACCTATGCCGAATGGACAGCCAGCTTCGACGCCGCGCCCGAGGACGCCGACAAGCTGGCCGAGGGCATGGGCACGAATGTCTTCCAGGGCGGCTTCAACGCCCTGAAAAGCCATTTCGCCGGCCAGAACTGAAGGAGCGGGCCATGGCGCTGGCACTGCAGACTTTTGCAACGGTAAAGGATGCGAACGCGGCGCTGAAGGCGGCCGGCACCCGCTATCTCGGCGGCGGCACGCTGGTTATCCGCGCGGCCAATGAAGGCGACGTCTCGGTTTCCGGCCTTATCAGGTCGACCGACCCGGCGCTGTCGGCCATTGCGGTCGCCGGCGGCAAGGCCCGCATCGGCGCTTCCGTGACCATGGCGGCGATCGCCCGCCATTCTGAACTGGGCCCGCTCGCCAAGGCGGCGCGCGCCGTCGGTGGTCCGGCGGTCCGCAACATGGCAACCGTCGGCGGCAATCTGTTTGCGCCCTCACCCTATGGCGATTTCGCGGTTGCCTTGCTGGCGCTCGATGCCACGGTCGGCACCGATGACGGCGAATTGCCCATCGAAGGCTTCCTGGCCGGGCGGGCCAACAGCCGCGTCATCGTCACCTCGGTTAGCTTTGCGCTTCCAAGTGCCGACAGCTTCCGCTTCCTGAAAGTGTCGCGGATCAAGCCCAAGGGCGTCTCCGTGCTCAGCATCGCCGGCGTTGTGGAGCGGACTGGCGACGGCACAGTCTCCTCGGCGCGGATCGCGCTCGGTTGCATGGCCGATCGCCCGATGCGCGCCAGGGCGGCGGAAAAGGCGCTGCTCGGCCGAAGCCTGACCAAGGACGGCATCGCCCCAGCGCTGGCTGCCGCAAGCGAAGGCATCTCGCCGATCACCGATCCGATCGCCAGTGCCTGGTATCGCGCTGAAGTCCTGCCGGTCCATCTCGGCCGGCTATTGCTTGGTTAAACATCCGTCGGGGGGCGCGCGTCTGTCCGATTGCTCGGGCAGGCGCGCAAGGAGGAAACATGGCGAAAGTCCCGGTTCAATTCACGCTCAACGGCTCTGAAAAAGCCGAATTCATCGAAGGCGGCACAACGCTGCTCAACGCCCTGCGCGACAAGATCGGCGATACCTCGCCGAAGGGCGGCTGCCATCAGGGCACTTGCGGCGCCTGCACCGTCATCGTCGACGGCGAGCTCCGGCTCTCCTGCCTGACGCTGGCCGAGACCTGCGATGGCGCCGCCATCACCACCACGTCCGGCCTCGCCGAGGGCGGCGTGCTGCATCCGCTGCAGCGCGCGTTCCTCGACACATTCGCCACGCAATGCGGCTTCTGCACGCCAGGCATGATCATGGCCGCCAAGGTGCTGCTCGATCACACGCCCAACCCCAGCCGTGACGAGGTGATCGAGGCGCTGTCGGGCAACATCTGCCGCTGCACCGGCTACGAGCCGATCATCCAGGCGGTGCTTACCGCCGCGCGCGCCAATTCGCAGAACGCCGCCTAGAGCCGGATGATTTCAGGTCGAATCGACCTGAAATCTGAATCCAGCTCTAAATCAAAGAGATAGAGCATGATGTCGTCCGAAAACCGCTTCACACTTTTCGGCATCATGCTCTGAGGGGACCAGAAGCATGGAACTGCGCAAGAGCTACTTCGCCGATGTCCGCAAGGACGACCTGCACGAGATCGGCCAGCCCAGGCCACGCTCGGATTCGCCCGGCCACGTCACCGGCAAGACCGCCTACTTCGCCGACCGTAATTTTCCCGGCATGCTGCACCTGAAGATGGTGCGCAGCCCGCACCACCACGCCCGCATCCGCTCGATCGACATTTCGGAGGCCGAAAAGCATCCGGGCGTGGTCAAGGTGCTGACCGCCAAGGACGTGCCCCACAACGTCTACACCATCCTGATACTGATCCAGATCGGGCCCGAGGACGAGACGGTCCTGGCCGACGGCAAGGTGCGCTGGAAGGGCGAGGCCGTGGTAGCGGTGCTGGCCGAGACCGAGCGCGCCGCGCAAGAGGCCGCCGCCAAGGTCAAGGTCGACTACGAGGTGCTGCCGGCCGTCTTCGACATGGAGGAAGCGCTGAAGCCCGGCGCGCCCATCGTCAACGAATATCACGGCCAGAACTATTATCTCTACGACAGCGGCGAGTGCCGCAAGGTGCGTTTCGGCGATGTCGAGGCCGGCTTTGCCGGCGCCGACCACATACTGGAGCAAAGCTACCAGTCTTCGCCGATCGAGCATGCGCCGACAGAGACGACGGGCTGCGTGGTGGCGCCGGAGGGCAACGACCGCTTCACCTGCTACACCAACACGCAGGCGATGTTCTTCACCCTCGACAACACCTCGATCATCCTGCAGATGCCAGGCAGCAAGCTGCACTTCGTCGGCGGCACGGTCGGCGGCGGTTTTGGCGGCAAGGTCGACGTCATCGTCGAGCCGATCGCCATCCTCGGCGCGAAATTAACCGGTCGACCAGTCTGTTTTATCTACAGCCGCGAGGAGGAGATGCAGATCTCCTCGCCCCGCGCCGCCGAAAAGGTCGTCATCAAGGACGGCGTCATGAAGGACGGCCGTATCGTCGCGCGCAAAGTCACCGGCTACACCGATGCCGGCGCCTATTCGCGCCACTCCCCCTATGGCGCCCAGAAGGGCGCGGGGCACTATCCCGGCCCCTATACCATCCCCAATGTGTGGATCGACACTTACTGCGTCTACACCAACCGCACGCCGTCCTCGGCCATGCGCGGCTTCGGCGTCACCATCGGCGACTTCGCGCTGGAAGTGCAGATGGACAAGCTGGCGCGGCTGATCGGCATGGACCCACTCGAATTCCGCTTCATCAACGCCTATCGCGACGGCGACATGAAGGCGCATCGACAGCCGACCGAGGGGGCTGCCCTGATCGAATGCATGCAGGAGGCCTCGCGCGCCGCCAACTGGCCCGTGGCGGAGAAATACATGGCGATGTCCTCCTACGCGAAGGGAGCTTGAGATGACGATCAGGCGCGGACGCGGCGTTGCCGCCATCAACTATCCGACCGGCATGAACCTTGGCGGCGACCCGACCCAGGCGCTGGTCCATTCGACACCCACCGGCAATTTCATGGTGACTTTGTCATCAGTCGATCTCGGCCAGGGTATGAAGCAGATCATGGCGCAGATCTGCGCCGAGACCATCGGCGTGCCGACGGACCGTGTCGTCGTCGACACCGCCGACACCGACACCGGCCCGCATTGCATGGGCACCTTCGCCTCGCGCGGCACCCACCGCGCCGGCAATGCCGTCATCCAGGCAGCCAAGGAAGCCCGCCAGGTGATGCTGGAAGTGGCGGCGGAAGAGCTGGAAGTCAATGCGTCGGACCTCGAGACCGACGGCCAGGGCAACATACTGGTCAAGGGAGCGCCGCAGAAATCGATCTCGATCTTCGATGTCGCGCTGTCGGCGCATTTCAAGCGCGGCCGCTCGATCTCGGGCCGCGGCATGTTCCTGATCCCGCGCTCCTATCCGGAGAAAGAGACCGGGGCCATGAAACCATCGACCTGCTATGCGCACGCCTGCACGGTGGCCGAGGTCGAGGTCGACGACGAAACCGGCGAAGTGACCGTGCTGACGGTGAAGAACGTGTTCGAGATCGGCCGCGCGCTGAACCCCAAAATGGTCGAGCAGCAACTCGTCGGCGGTTCATGGATGGGCATCAGCCACGCGCTCTACGAGACGACCGAGCCTTACTATCCCAACCGCGACCATGGCGGCACCGACTTCAACCAGTATCTGATGCCGGGCCCGGGCGACCTTGCCGAGACCGAGATCATCGTGCTGGAACGGCCCTCGGCCGACGGGCCTTACGGTGCCAAGGGGCCTGGCGAAATGTGCGCCAACCCGCAGATACCGGCGGTCGCCAATGCCGTTTTCGACGCCGTCGGCGTACGCATCGACACGCTGCCGATCACGCCTGAGCGCATCTTGCGCGCGCTCAAGGCGCAAGCGGCGAACTGAGGCCCGAAATGTCCGGGACAAACGCCGAAACGGTCGCGACCTCGCCGGAGGCGGTGGGCGAGCATCTCGCCGCCTCGCGCTATCTGGCCGACGACAGCCTGGCGACCGCGATCTTCCTGGCGATCCGCCTGGGCAAACCGCTGCTGCTCGAAGGCGCGCCGGGCGTCGGCAAGACGGAAGCCGCGAAGGCGATCGCCGAGCTGCTCGGTCGCGATCTGGTGCGGCTGCAATGCTATGAGGGGATCGACGCCGCGCACGCGCTCTACGAGTGGAACTACCAGCGCCAGCTGCTCGCCATCCGCCATGCCGGGGAGCATGAGATCGACATCTACGACGATCGCTTCCTGATCGCGCGGCCGCTGCTGCAGGTGCTGAAGGCGCCAGAGCAGCGCGTGCTGCTGGTCGACGAAATCGACCGTTCCGACCACGAATTCGAAGCGCTGCTGCTGGAATTCCTCTCCGACTTCCAGATCAGCATTCCCGAGCGCGGCACCATTCGCGCCGCGGCTCAGCCGATCGTTATCCTGACGTCCAACCGCACCCGCGAATTGGCGGAAGCGCTGCGCCGGCGCTGCGTCTACCACTGGATCGGCTATCCCGACGCCGAGCGCGAAGCCGGCATCATCATGCTGCGTGCCGGCAATGTCGCTGAAGGCACCGCGCGCGCCGTGGCGACCGCCGTGCAGACCATCCGTGCCCGGCCGCTGGCCAAGCCGCCGGGCATCGCCGAAGCGGTCGAATGGGCCAATGCCGCCACCATCCTCGAAAAAGGCGGCAGCCCATGGCCGGAAGCCTTCCGCCGCGCCATCGGCGTGCTGATCAAGGACGAGGAGGATTTGTCCTATATCGCGCCGGAGCTCGGTCGCATCGTCGAGGAGGCGCTGGCGTGAGCCGGGACCTCATTCCGCAACGCTGGCGGGACAGCGCCCCCCTCTGTCCTGCCGGACATCTCCCCCTCCAGGGGGGAGATCAGCCGCCATCGCGGCTTTCGCCAATCTCCAGCATCGCAAAGCTGAGCGAAGCATCAAAGCTGCCAATCTCCCCCCTTGAGGGGGAGATGTCCGGCAGGACAGAGGGGGGCGACACAGAATGATGCGGGCAACAAGCCTGCCCCGCGCCGCCGTGCCCCTCTTCGGCTTCGCCCGCCTGCTGCGCCGCTACGGCTTTGCCATCGCGCCCGAGCAAGTCTCCAGCTTCATGCAGGCGGTGACACTGCTCGGCCCACGCTCGATGGCCGACATACGCGAGGCCGCCCTTGCCACGCTGGCGCCACCGCCCGACCGCCGTGACGAATTCGAGGCGCATTTCCAGAGCCATTTCTATGGCAACGCATCCGCCGTGGTCGAAGCCGACGCCGACGAGGAAACCCGCATCAAGGATGATGGCGGCGCCGACGACGAGCGGATCGAAGCCGAGCAGCAACAAGAGGTCGGCGAGCTGTCTTCGGCGCTCGAGCAATTGAGCATGCGCGATTTCCAACGCGACGACGACAGGCTGACCGCCTTTCGCCGAAGACTGTCGGCCGCCCTGCCCGCCCGCCGCTCCTTCCGCACCGTGCGCACCCATTCGCGCGGCAAGCTAGATTTGCGCCGCTCGCTCAGGGAAATCGTCAGTGCCGATGGCGATGTCCCCTCGCCGCTGCTGCGTCGGCGGCAGACCGTGCCACGCAAGCTGCTGCTGCTGATCGATGTCTCCGGCTCGATGAAGCTGCACACAGCGGACTATCTCAAGCTGGCGCACGCCGCCGTGCAGGGCGCTGACCGCGCCGAAATCTTCACCTTCGGCACACGGCTGACCCGCATCACCGCGGCATTGCGCATCCGCGATCGGGATCAGGCGCTGGCCCGTGCGGCAGCCCAGGTCGACGACTGGGACGGCGGCACCCGCATGGGGCCGACGCTGCTCGCCTTCCTCTCGGTGCCGCGCTTCTCATCCTTCGCGCGCGGTGCCGCGATCGTCATCCTCTCCGACGCGCTGGAGCGCGGCGACCATGCCGAACTGGAAACAGCCATGCGCCGGCTGAGCGCCCGCGCCTTCCGGCTGTCGCTCGCCACACCTTTGGCCGGTGACCCGCGCTTCCGGCCGGAAACGACGGCGCTCCGCGCCATCCTGCCGGTTCTCGACGATCTGGTCGACGGCTCCTCGCTCGCCGGCCTCACCGATTTCATCCTGTCACTCGCCCGCCCCGCCCCGGCGGCCGAGACCATCTGGAAAAGGGTATCGTGATGCAGAAAGCCATCGACGCGCATTTCCACATCTGGCGCCAGCAGGATCAGCCCTGGCTGGTCGGTCCAATGGTGCCGCGCATCTTCGGCCCCTACGAGCCGATCCGCCGCGACTATCCGATCACGGAGTTTTTGGAGGACCAGAAGGGTTCGGGCGTTGAAAAGGCCGTCTATGTCCAGACCAACTGGGCCAAGGAAGATTTCGAGAAGGAAGTCGCCTTCCTGCAGAAGACATCGGACGAGACCGGCTGGCCGCATGCCATTGTCGGCTATGCCGACATGACGGTGGACGATGTGCGTCATCAGATCGACCGGCTGATGAAATACAAGTTGCTGCGCGGCGTGCGCATGCAACTGCACTGGCACGAGACGCCGGCCTTCCGCTTCGCCACCTCGGCCGACCAGGTCATCGATCCCAAGGTGCGCGCCAACGTGGCGCGGCTCAAGGACTACGGCCTGTCCTTCGACCTGCAGCTTTTTCCCGCCCAGATGAAGGATGGGCTGACATTGGTCGGCGAAAACCCGCAAACCAATTTCATCCTCACCCATGCCGGCATGCTGACGGACATGGAGCCGGAAACCACCGAAGCCTGGAAGGCCGGCCTGAGGACGCTCTCGGCCGCGCCCAATTTCTACGCCAAGCTGTCCGGCCTCGGCACATTCGTCCACCGCAACGATCCCCTGCTGATCGCCTACATCGTCGACAACGCAATCGAGATTTTGGGCGCCGACCACCTGATGTTCGGCTCGAATTTCCCGATCGAGAAGCTCTGGACCAGCCACGCCGAGCTGATCAAGGCGCACCGCGATGCGGTGGCCAGGCATGGTCCGGCCGCCGAGGCCGATATCTTCTGGAATACGGCGGAGAAGGTGTACCGGCCGGTGTAGCGCGGGTCTTCCCCTCACTTCACCTCGAACTGCGGATCGACCGGAATCTGCATTGCCGTCACCAGATGGTTGGTCTGGCCGGCAAGCCCGATGATCGACACCAGTTCGCCATGCTGCGCGTCGGTCATGCCCTTGGCCCGTGCCGCCGCGGTGTGCGAGTGGACGCAGTAGGAACAGCCATTGGCGGTCGAGACGGCGATGTAGATCATCTCCTTGGTCAGCGGATCGATGGCGCTGTCGGCCACCATCACCACTTTCAGCTGCTCCCAGATGCGCTTCAGCGCCGGGGGATCATTGGCCAGCCCGCGCCAGAAATTGTTGACGAAATCCGATTTGCGTATCGCGCGGATGTCGTCGAACACGGCCTTCACATCAGGGATTTTTTCGACCTCGGCATCGCTGAGGAGTCTAGTGGTGGCCATGGCGTTTCCTTTCGTGTGAATTGAATCAGGTCATGAGCAAAGATGGCTAGTCGGCTCTTCTGATTCAGTTTTCGTGCGTATCGAAACACGATCTTGACGATTGGCCGAAGCTTTTCACCTTCCTCATCCTAGGGCGAAGCAGGAGCGAAGCTCCGTCGCGGAGACCCGAGGATCCATTCCGTGACGTCTATCGAAGTGTGCAGCGGAGCAGAATTCCGCACCGTGGCAGCGCTTCCGAGTCCCGGCATGGATCCTCGGGTCTGCGCTGCGTCGCCACGCTCCATGCTCCGCCCGTGGATGACGAAATGACGGATGCCTCGGCTAATTTCCGGTGTTCGATCCAACGGTACGATCATCCGCCTTGCCCGCCACCTAATGCACCGCCGCATACATGATCTTCTCCTCCGTCGCCTCCGCCGGCGAAAACTCCTCGACGATGCGGCCTTGCCGGCACACGAGAATCCGATCCGACAGGTTCATGATCTCCGGCAGGTAGGACGAGATGACGACCACGGCGAGGCCCTCGTCGGCCAGCCGGTTGATGATCTGGTGGATCTCGGCGATGGCGCCGACATCGACGCCGCGCGTCGGCTCGTCGAAGATGACGATGCGCGGCTGCTGCACCAGCCCCTTGCCGATCACCACCTTCTGCTGGTTGCCGCCGGAAAGCTCGACGACGCGCGCATTGTCGTTGATCGTCTTGATGTTCAGCGTCTTCGTCCATTCGGCCGAAAGCTGCCGCATCTCCTGCTGGTTGATCACCCATGCCTTTTCGCGGCCGGCCGCCAAGAGCCCGCCAAACAGGTTCTCGGCGATGCCCATGGTCTCGAAAATGCCCTCGCTCTTGCGGTCCTCGGTGACGTAGACGATGCCGTCGGCCACCGCTTCGCTCGGCACGAGATAGCGCACCGGCCTGTCGTCCAGTTCGATCGCGCCGCCGCGCAGGAAATCGCGCTTGTAGATGCCCGACACGATCTTGAACGTCTCCGTGCGGCCGGAGCCGATCAGCCCGAATACGCCGGTTATCTGGCCCTCGAAGATCGAGAAGGAATTGTTGCGCACGACATTGCTCATCGAAATGTCCTGCACCGACAGCACCTTCTTGCCGGCCTTGCGCAGCTTGGTCTCGTCGCGCTGACGATAGATCTGTCCCGACAAGGTGCGGCCGACCATGGCGGCGACAATTCGGTCGCGATCGAAGGCGGATGTGTCGTCGGTGATGACCAGTTCGCCGTCGCGCAGGATGGTGATGCGGTCGGCAATGGCAAGCGCCTCCTCCAGCGCATGGCTGATGAAGACGATCGACACGCCACTCGCCTTCAGCCGCCGGATCAGCGCGAAGAAGTGGCGCTTTTCCTCCGGCGTCAGGGTCGCCGTCGGCTCGTCGAAGATGATGATTTCGGCATTGTGGTGCACCGCGCGCGCGATCTCGACCATCTGCCGCTTGGCGGCACCCAGTGTTGCCACCATCGCATTCGGGTCGACCGGAAAATTCAGCGACTGCAGAAACTGCTGTGCTGAAATATACGTGCCGCGCAGCCGGTTGAGGAATTTTTCAGTACCGAGATAAAGGTTCTGCGCCACTGTCATCGACGGCACCAGGCTGGTCTCCTGGAACACCATGGCAATGCCGGCTTCAAGTGCCGCGTGCGGCGACGCGTAGGCGATCTCCTGCCCCTTGTGGAACATCTTACCCGAAGTGGCATCGACAACGCCGGCGATGATCTTGGTCAGTGTCGATTTGCCGGCGCCGTTCTCGCCAAGCAGCGCGTGGATCTCGCCCTTGCGCAGTTCGAAGCTGACTTGTCTGACCGCCGGCACGCCGCGATAATTCTTGGTGACGTTCTCCAGGCGAACGATCGGTTCCATCAGAAACCTCCCGCGTCGACGGAAAGGATGCAGTCGCCACCCCTGGAGGCGATAAGCAACTCGCCCCCCTTTTCCGCAACGCTGCAGATGCCATGGCGTGTGCCGTTGGCGCGGCTGTGCAGGCTGAATTGCGGTTGCATCCTCTGGTCGAGCCTGACCACCAGTCCGTAGGAGCGGCTCGGCGACCACGGCTTGTGGATGCCCATGGTACGGATGCCGCCGCACTGCAGCGGCTCGAGGAAGCTGCGGCTGGAGGCCAGCGCCGGCGCGATCCAGTATGCCGGCGGCACCTGGTCGATCATGTCCTGCCGGTAGTGCGTTTCCTGCAGCACGAACTCGATCAGCCGGTTGCGTGGCGCAAACAGTGTCAGCCACGCCCCGCCATCCGCGGATCGCGACAGGCGAGCAGGATAACCAGGCAGATGCGTCAGTACCGTCGCGCGGCTGCCGGTCGCGCCGTCAAGGCGGATGAGCTGATGGCGCCAGCTTTCGCTGACCAGAATGTCACGGCCGACGGGATGGAGACCGTAAGGGAAAGCGAGATCGCCGGCCACTTTGCGGAAGTCCCCACCGGCCGGGTCCCGCTTCCACAGCGAACCGGACGCGCCCTTCTTCATCAGATCGGCGGCCCATTGCGATGGCGTATGGTCGGTCGAGCCGTTGGCCAGCCACAGCGTGCCGTCCTCGGCGTAAGCAAGCGCGGTGATGCAGCGGACACCAGCCGGCAGCGAAATCTCCTGGCCGCCAATCAGCAGCTTGCCGTTTTCCAACCCGACGGTCAGTTCACCCAATGGCGACAGAGCCAACGCCGTGATGGGGGACGAAAAGGTCTCGACCACCTTGGGCTCGGTTTCGGCGGCAAGCGAATAGATGGCGTTGCCGCTGGAAGCCAGCAGCCGGTCACCGGAGACCAGCAGATTATCCGGCTCGGTTAGCTCCGCAAAAGCCGGCGCATCGTCCAGCCGCGTGTTGGGCCGAAACGCACCATCCAGCGGCGGGATGGTCACCGCCTTGCCGCGAAACATATCCAGGATCGGATCGAGGATCATGATGCTGCTCCCCAATAGGAAGCCGGGCTGGTCCAGTTCGGGTCGGCGCCTGAAATCTTGTAGCGGCCGATGCGGTTGTTGAGGATGCCGCCGACGAACAGATAGCCCTTGTGCTCGCGCATCGAGGTGACCATCGGATGCGCGCCGCCAGTGAGGTCGCCCATCGCCTCGACGATGCTGCCCTTCTCCGTGAATTTCACCACGCCGCCGGTGTTGATGTTGGGAAACAGCCATTCGTCCTGCGGCAGCCGGCGGGTCATGCGCTTGCGCATGTCGGGATGGCGCAGCGACAGGTCGAAGCTCGGCGTGCGCATGCCGAGCCACGCCATCCAGTAATTGCCATCCGAGGCCCGGTTGATGTTGTCGGGATATCCAGGCATGTCGCGAATGACGCATTCGGCGGTACCGGCCTTCGGCCCCTCCAGCCAGTAGCGATGCACGCGGCAGGCCCAGCTTTCGGCAAAAAACAGCGACTTGCCGTCATGCGCCATGCACACACCGTTGGTGTAGCGATAGCCGTCGAGCAGCGTCTTGGTCGACCCGTCCTTCGGGTCATAGACCAGCAATCGCCCCGTGGCGCGGTTCTCGATCGAATCCAGCGCCCAGTCATGGGCGTCGTAGCGCTTGGTGGAGTCGGTGAAATAGATGCGGCCGTCAGGTGCGATATCGCAGTCGTTGGGGTCACGCAGCCGCGCGTCGTCGACGATCGAGGTCCAGGAGCGCGATGTCTCGGCCGACAGGCGTTTCACCTCGCGGTCCGGCGAGACGGAATAGAGCCCCATTGCGCCGACGCAACTGATCAGATTGCCCGATTTGTCGAAGGCAAGGCCGAGCGGAAAGCCGCCGATATGGGCAAACACTTCCGACTTGACGTAATCGGGCGCGAAAAAGCGGACGATCTCACCATGACGCGTGCCGCAGTAGAGATTGTCGTCGCGGTCGAGAATGACATCCTCCGGCCCTTCCAGTTCGCCAAGCCCGATATGGTCGGCCGCCGACAGCCGGTTGTCGAGTTCATATGGCGTGCCGGAGCCGGGTGCTGCGGACTGCGTCTCGCCCATCTTGAGATAGACCGGCGCGACATAGACCTCGTTCAGCACCTTGTGCCGGTTCTTCAGCCAGCGGATGTCGATGGTCACCGCCACCGCCAGCATGATGCCCAGCACCATCTGGTTGGTACCGGTGCCGTAGCCCAGCCGGATCAGACCGTTGGTCATCGTCAAGACGATAATCGCGCCCATCAGCCCCTTGATCACCGAACCGCGCCCGCCGCCAAGGCTGACGCCGCCGACCACCGCCGCCGTCAGCGCCATGATCTCGAGGTTGAGGCCGGTGCCCGGCCCCGCCCCGCTCAGCCGGCAGGCGATGAGGAAACCGCCGATCGAGGCGCAGAAGCCGGAAAAGACATAGGTCATGAACACGGTGCGGCGCACGCGGATGCCGGCATTGTGGGCGGAGCGCCTGCTACCGCCGACCGCCAGCACGTGCCAGCCCGGCCGCGAGCGCGTCAGAGCGATGTGCGTGACGATGGCCAGGATGATGGCCAGCCACACCGACACGGAGAGCCCCCAGAAGGTGCTGTCGCCGATGAAATCCAACACATCCGACGTCGCCGTCGAAAGCTGCACATCGGCGGCATAGGTGGTGACCAGGATGTCGAACAGCGCCCGTCCGAAGATGAAGGTCACCAGCGTGCTCAGGAAGGCGCGCAGGCGCAGATAGCCGACGAGGTATCCGTTGATGGCGCCGAAGACGAGACCGGCGGCAAGCGATGCGGCCAGCGCCAGCCAGATCGACTGTTCGAGGATGAAGAAGACATAGACGGCCGAAAAGCAGGACAGCGCGAAGATCGAGCCGACCGACAGATCGATGCCGCCGCCCAGCATCACCACCGTCATGCCGGTCACCACCATCGAGAACTCGCCGAGCTGGCGGGTCGATTCCTGCAGCGAGGTCAGCTTGAAGAAGCCCGGAATGATCGAGCCGAAGGTCGCCAATGTCACCACCAGCGCCAGGAAGGGAATAGCGTTGTCGGTCCAGCGTTTGGTCAGGATCTCGCCGACCAGATGGTCAGGCACGAGATTGTAGCGCCAGGACTGGAGGCGTTCGCGAAAGGACATCGGCTCACTGCGGCAAGAGAAAGAGGCGGCCAGGCAATCCGGCCACCTCATTGACTGGTGTTTGTAAGGATCGGCTTACTTGGCCGCCGCTTCGGCCTGCAGCGCCTTCAGGTCCCAGCAGCTGTCGGGCTTCAGGTCGGCCTTGGTCGTCGCCTTCTCCAGCGTGTAGATGTAGGTGTGCGAGGTGCCGGCCGGCTGGCCGCTCTGCAGCAGGAACTTGATGATGGCGTTCATGTCGCCCGACTGGCGGGCAAGGTCGGTCATCACCACGGCGCCATAGGTGCCGTCGGCCAGCTTGTCGCAGTCGGCCGCCTTCTCGCCGCCGCCGGTGGTGACCAAAAACACCTTGCCGTCGAGCTTGGCGTCGCGGATCGCGGCGGAAGCGCCGGTGGCGTCACCATCCCAGAAATCGATGATCGAGCAGATGTCCGGGTTCTGCTGCAGCATCGTCGTCGTCACATTGCGCGAGGTCGTTGCATCCCAGTTGGAGTCGGGCTTGGCCACCACCTTGAATTCGGGATGCTTGTCCAGCACCTTCATGATGCCGGCATATTGGTAGAGGCTGGAGGAGTTCGCCTGGTCGCCCTGTACCAGTCCGATCTTCTTGGAAGAATTTTCGCCGCAGCCCTTGATCGCCGCTTCGGCCTCGAGCTGGCCAAGCCGGTCCCAGTCGCTGCCGACAAAGGCGTCAGCCGGAAAGTTGGCGGGATTGTCGACCAGAAGTACATAGGTGCCGGCGGCCTGCGCCTTCTTCATCAGCTTGGAGTAGGAGTTGAGGTCGGGCGCATGGATGATCAGCACATCGGGCCTGGTGTCCGACGAGATCGCGTCGGTGATCGCTTGCGCGCCGGCGTCGACCACCCAGTTCGGATCGCGCGTTTCGAACACGCCGCCCCAGGCCTCGACTTCGGTCTTCAGATAGTGCGACCAGCCTTGCGCCAGGTCGAAGCCCATCGCCAACGGCACCAGCATGACGCGCTTGCCCTTGAGCGCCTGCGCATAGGCAGCCGGACCCGGATCGTCTGCGGCAAAGGTCGGCGCCACGAAGGCGGTAACGGCGAGCGCCGTTGCCGCGGCCATCAAAGTCTTGATCAGTTTCATGTCACATCCTCTGGTTTGGTCGTTGTTGTTAGCGGCCGGCCCCAACCGTCCGCTTCCGGTCTAAATGTCGCCCTGCTGGGCAGTCTGCTCGTCACGTGGATTGATGATGCCGTCGACGATGATGGCGCCGAGCAGGATCGCTGCCTTGATCAGGTTCTGGTAGAGCAGCGGAATGTCGATGATGGTCATGGCGTTCAAGAGGATGCCGATCAGCGCCGCACCGACCAGCACGTTGCGCACCCCGCCCCGCCCGCCCGACAGGCCGATGCCGCCGATCACCGCCACCAGCACGATGTCGTAGAGCAGCGTGGAATTGACGATGCGGGTGTTGATCGAATGTAGGCTGGCCGCCGTCAGAAGGCCGGCGACCAGCGCCACGAAAGCGGACAGCACGTAGCGCAGCACCAGCATTGGCCGCACCGGAATGCCGATGTTGCGCGCGGCCACCGGATTGTCGCCGGCGAAATAGATGTAGCGGCCCCATTTTGTGTAGCGCAGGAACAGGAAGAACAGGAAGGCCAGCCCCGCGAAGACGAACACCTCGATCGGAATGTCGAGGAAGCGCAGGCCGCCCAGCAATTCGACCCAATGGCCCTGCGGCACCGGCACGGCATCCTGCGTGATCAGCTGCGAGCGCACATAGCCGAAGACGAAGGAGCCGGTCGCCAGGGTGACGAAGATCGCCGGCACATCGGCATAGGCAACGAGAAAGCCATTGAGCAAGCCGATGGCGAGCACGCCGGCCAGCACATAGGCGAAGGCCAGCCCGTCCGGGGTGCCGGTGTTGAGCAATTGCAGGTACCAGGCGACCGACATCGCCATGATCGCCACGGCGGAGAGGTCGATACCGCGACCGATGATGACGACCGCCATGCCGAGCGCGAGGATCCCCAGCACCGATACCGAGCGGACGATGGCGACGAGATTGTTGGGGTCGATGAAGCCCGGCAGGCCGATCGCCGCGGCAACGAACAGCACCACCGCTATGGCAAAGACAATGCCTTCCTGATTCAGGCTCCTGAAGTTCGGCCAGCCGGTCGTGTTCATGTCTGTATTCGCCCCGATGGCAGCGCTGCCATCCCGAAAACAAAAGCTAATCGGCTCAGCGCCGGTTCGTCAAATGAATCCGCGTCCGGAACGAGGCCTGATGTCGATATCGCAGAGTGGACGCATCGATTGCCTAAGCTGGCGCAATGCGTGGAAAAGCCTGCATTTTTGGCAATTGATTGCGCCATGTCAGCTGTGCGCGAAAGTGCTGGATCAAGGCGAAAGGACAAGGCGGAATTTATCTCCGCGCCAGGCGGAAAAATTCGACTTTCAATCCCCCGGCGTGTGGCCGGAAACCTCGGCGCCGGCGCCGGGCGGCAGCACCAGAAATCGCAGCGCGGCCACCAGTCCGATGACGCCGATCACCAGGAAGGCGATTCGGAAATCGACGAGGTCGAGCGCCGGCTGCGCCCTGGCGATCTGCGACAGATTGAGGATGGCGGCCGCAATCGCGACGCCGAACAGCATCGCCACCTGCTGCAGCATGGACGACAGCGTCGCCGCCGAACTGCGCTGCGCCGCTTCGATATCGGCGAAGGCCAGCGTGTTGAGCGCCGTGAACTGCATCGAGCGCGACAGGCCGGCGACCAGCATCAGCGCCACCACCAGCGCCTGTGGTGTCTGCGGCGAAATCGCCCCGCAGGCCATGATCGAGGCAGAGGCGATCAGGCCGTTGACGACCATCACCGATCGGAAGCCGAAACGCCGCAACGTCGGCGTCGTCACTGTCTTCATGCCGAGATTGCCGAGGAAATAGGCCAGGATCATCATGCCGGCATCGACGGGGCTGAGGCCGAAGCCGACCTGGAACAAAAGCGGCAGCAGGAACGGCGTGGCGTTGATTGCCACCCGGAAAATGGTGCCAGCGGCGAGCGTCGAGATGGCGAAAGTCAGTACCTTGAACGAGGAGAGATCGAGTAGCGGATGCGGCGCGCGCCGGAGATGCCGCGCCGCCAGCCAGCTGATGACGATGCCCGCCGCGATCAAAAGCACCGTCGGCAGAACGCCGTCCTCGGGATGCGCGATGCGCTCGAGGCCGTAGAGCAGCAGCGCGAGCCCGAACGAGGTCAGGAAAAACCCCGGCCAGTCCAAAGGCTTCGGGTCGGCCTCGCGGTCGCCGGGAATGAAGCGCGCGACCAGCGCCAGCCCGATCGCGCCCAGCGGTATGTTGATGAAGAAATTCCAGTGCCAGGACAGATAGGTGGTGATGAAACCGCCGAGCACCGGCCCGACCACCGGCGCGAACAGCGCCGGCCAGGTGATCAGCGCCGTGGCATTGAGCAGCTCGGATTTCGAGGCGTTGCGCAGGACCAGAATGCGCCCGACCGGCGTCATCAGCGCGCTGCCCAGCCCCTGCACTGCGCGCGCGGCAACGAACTCGGTCAAGTTTTGCGAGAAGCCGCAGGCGAGCGAGGCCAAAGTGAACAGCGCGATCGCCACTAGGAAGATGTTGCGCGCGCCGAAGCGGTCGGCGAGCCAGCCCGACAATGGCACGAACACCGCCATGGTCAGCATGTAGATGGTGATGCCGATGCTCATCGCCACCGCCGGCACGCCGAAGGAGGCGCCCATCTGCGGCAGCGACGTCGAGATGATCGTCGAATCCAGCAGTTGCATGAAGAAGGCGATGGCGACGATCAGCGCCACGCGCCGCGCATTCGTGGCCGTTTCGGACGAGGCTTGAGTCTCGGGAATGGCAGTCATGACGGTACGGGTTTGAACAGCATTTGGCCGGCTGCGTCCAGACACAGTGCAACAAACTTTCGTGTCGCGCCGTGGCCTGCTATGGGATGAGCGGGGCAATCGAGGAAAGTGCACGCATTGACATGAAGGCGATCTATATCGACTACCTCAATGCCCTCGACATCGACGCCCTTGCCATGACCGATGGCGAAATCATTGCCGCCGTCGAGGCTGGCCTTGTCGCCCAGGGCAAGGGCCAGACGGTGATCGAACCGCGTGTCCATCTCGAACCGGATCCATCCTTCCACGGCCATTTCAATGTCTTGCGCGGCTACGTCGCGCCACTCGATACAGCGGGTGTGAAAATCGTCGGCGACTACGTCGACAACTACCTGCACGGCCTGCCCTCGGAATTCGGCATCCTCAATTTGTTCGATCCGCGCACCGGTGTGCCGCGCGCCATTCTCGACGCCACCGTCATCACCGACATGCGCACGGGCGCCGTCACCGCCATCGGCGCCAAACATCTGGCGCGCAAGAATTCCAAGGTGCTGGCCCATATCGGCGCACGCGGCACCGCCTACTGGAACGTACGCCTGCTCGATCATCTCTTCGACTTTGACGAAATCCGCGTCCATTCGCGCCGCCCGGAGAGCCGCGACGGCTTTGCCGCCAAGCTCTCCGCCGATCTCGGCAAGAAGGTCACGGCCGTGGCCGACTGGAAGAGCTGCGTCGAAGGCGCCGACATCGTCGTCGAGGCTTCGCGCCTGCCGGAGCCGCAACCGCTGCTCAAGACCGAATGGATCAAGCCTGGCGCGCTGGTCGTGCCCTACGGCACGATGAGCGCGGTCGAGCTATCGCTGACCGACATCATGCAGAAGACGGTCGTCGACGACTGGGGCCAGTGCAAGGGCGGCAAGTTCGGCTCGCTGCGCGCCCATGTCGAGACCGGCCGGCTGAGCGAAAAGACGCTGCATGCCGAACTCGGCCAGATCGCCGCCGGCCTCAAGCCCGGACGCCAGAGCGATGACGAAACCATCCTGTTCTGGCATCGCGGCCTGTCGCTGTCCGACATTGCGCTGGGCAAGGCAATGCTGGCCAAGGCAGGAGAAAAAGGCATCGGCCAGAGGCTGCGCTTCGCATGAGCGCGCTCGTCCTCACCGGAACCGGCGTCAGCACAAGCGATGTCGCCACCGTCGCTCGCGAGGCGCGCAAGGTAGAGATCGGACCCGATGTCATCGGCAGGCTGGAGAAGGCGCGAAAGGTGCTCGACCAGGCCGCCGCCTCCGGCCAGCAGATCTATGGCCTGAACACCGGGCTCGGCGCCAATCTCGGCACGACAGTCGAGGGCGACGCCAGTGCCTTCCAGCGCCAGTTGCTGGAAGGGCGCAGCGCCGCGGTCGGCGAAGTGCTGCCGGTGGAAGCCGTGCGGGCAACCATGGTCGCCCGCGCCGCGATGCTGTCCACCGGCGGCTCCGGCCTGTCGCCTGCCGTGTTTGTCGCCCTGGTCGACGCACTCAATGCCGGCGTCCATCCGGTGATGCCATCGCTCGGCTCGATCGGTGCCGGCGACCTTGTGCTGATGACCGCACTAGCCCGTCTCTTGATCGGCGAAGGCGAGGCCGACTATCAGGGCCGCCGCATGCCGGCCGCCAAGGCGCTGATGATGGCCCGCCTCGCCCCGATCGGCCTGGCGCCCAAGGACGGGCTATCGCTGATCAACGCCTCGGCGGTTTCGGTAGGCAGCGGCGCGCTTGCGGTGACCGATGCGCTATCGGCGCTGGCCCAGCAGCAGCATGCAGGCGCACTGACCATGGAAGGTTTTGGCGCCAACCGCACCATCCTCGATCCGCGCCTGCACATGGCCCGGCCGGCCGCCGGACAAGCTGAAGCCGCCAAGGCGCTGCATGATCTCCTCGCCCGCGAAGAGGCACCGGCCCCGACCACCATACAGGACCCGCTGTCGATCCGCTGCATGCCGTCGATCCATGGCGCGCTGATCGAGGCTATCGGTCAGGCAAAGCGCGCCGTCGAGATCGAGCTCAACGCCGCCGCCGACAACCCGCTGGTGCTCGGTGACGACGAGCTCGTGCTGTCGACCGGCAATTTCCACACCGCCGCACTTTCGCTCGCCTTCGAGACGCTTGGCCTGGCAATCGCGCAATGCGCCGCCGCTAGCGTCGCCCGCTTCATCCAGCTCACTGGTTCGGGCCGCAACGGCCTGCCCAAATATCTGTCGCCGGTCGGCGGGGCCTCTGCTGGTTTCGTGCCGCTGCAGAAGACGGCGACATCGATCCTGGCCAGCATCCGCCACAAGGCCAATCCGGTGATGCTCGATTTCCTGCCTGTGTCGGAAGGCGTCGAGGATCATGCCACGCAGACGCCCCTCGCCGTTTCGAAATGCGCCGGGATCATCGCGCTGTGGCGACGGCTGATCACCTTCGAACTAATGGCCGCCGCCCAGGCCGTCGATTTACGCGACGGTTTGGTGCTCGCGCCGCGCACGGAGGCAGTCCACGCAGCGATACGCACGCTCGTCCCTTTCCTGAAAGAGGACCGGCCGCTCGGCATCGATGCCGAAGCACTCCATGCCGCGCTTGCCGGCGGACATTGGCAGCCGGGTCTACTTCCGGCCGACCTTGTCGAGGAACAGGCGTAGCTCGGCCGGATCCATGTGCACGACGTGCCTGTCCTCGGGATAGGCGCCGCTGTTGACGTCGGCGACATATTCGGAAAATGCCGCCACCCGCTCCGCCTGCAGCCGATCATATTCGGCGGCGAAATTGCGATAGACCTTGGAATGGCGGGGCATGTGGCCCCGGTTCTGGCCAAGAATATCGTCGGCGAACAGATATTGTGCGTCACAACCGGTGCCCGCCCCCATCGACAGCATGATCAGCGAGGTGCGCTCGGAGATCGCCTTGGCCACTTCGACCGGCACCACTTCGATCTCGGCGCCGATGGCGCCGGCCGCCTCCAGTTGCTTCACCGCCTCGAAGACCTGCATGGCGGCATCGGCGGTCTTGCCGACCGCCTTGAAGCCGCCGGTCCAGGTCGCGCGGGAGGGAATGAGGCCGACATGGCCGATGACGGGGATGGCGTCGTCGGCCATCCGCTTGATGGTGGCATAGCCGGCGCTGCAATAGACCGCGTCGGCACTTGCCTTGTAGAGCCTGAAGGCCCAGCGGACGAAGTCGTCCGCCGTACCGATCTCGAAGAAATTCTCGCCGGGCATGGTGAACAGGCTGGGTGCTGCATCGCGGTATTGAGGGTTGAGCACCAGTTCGGGCGGCACCGAGACGATGTCGACCCCCGCCCGCTCGGCGGCCTCCGCCTCGTCCAGGTTGAGCACGCGCAGCATGGTCAGCTGGCGCTTGCCCTTCATCGCACGCAGATCGGCGACGGTCGGTCTCTTTCGGCTCATTTAGATGTCCCCTGGATCGGTTGCCACACGTCAAATCTCGATCATCACCTTACCGGCCTCGATCTTCACCGGATAGGTCGCGAGATTGACGCAGACCGGCGCGCCCTTGGCCTGGCCGGTCTTGTAATTGAAGCGGCCATTGTGCTTGGGGCATTCGATGATGTCGTCCATCACCAGCCCGTCGGCCAGATGCGCCTTCTCATGCGTGCAAAAGCCGTCAGTGGCGAAGAACTCGTCATCCGGCGAGCGATAGATCGCAAAGGTGCGGCCGCCATGATCGAAGCGGATGACATCCTCTTCCTCGATGTCATCAACCGCGCATGCTTCAACCCAGTCGGCCATCTCTGTCTCCTCAGCTATTCGGCCGCCGCCGACATATCGACCTCGTGGAATTCGCCGCGATAGGGTCTCGCCGTCGGCGGCAATTCGCGCTTGAGATAATAATCCTCGTACTTCAGCTGCCTGAGCAGGACCGGCCAGACCTCGCGATAGGCATGCCACATGGAAGGGTTCGGCTCGGGCAGGTCGTGCTTGATCAGTTCGTGCAGCCTGGGCAGCGCGTGATAGGGCACCATCGGGAACATGTGATGCTCCACGTGGTAGTTCATGTTCCAGTAGATGAACCGGCTGATCGGGTTCATGTAGACCGTGCGGGTGTTGAGCCGGTGGTCGATGACATTGTCGGCAAGGCCGATATGCTGCAGCAGGCCGGTCGTCACCATGTGCCAGGTGCCATAGAGGCGCGGCAGGCCGACCAGCACCAGCGGCACCCATGACCCCAGCGCGATCGCTAGGGCGATCGTCGCGACATAGATGGCCACATGCCAGCGGGCGGCGACTACGGCCTTGTGCTGTTCCATTTCGGGGATGTAGCTCTTCTCCTCCTCCGACAGCGTGCCAAAGGCCTGGCGCACCAAGGTCGGCAGCGAATAGCGGAAATCGAGGATGCCGGTGAAGGCCAACGCCGCCTTCAGCAGGTCCGGCGGACGCATGACGGCGATTTCGGCATCGCGGCCGACGATGATGGTGTCGGTGTGGTGGCGCGCATGGCTCCAGCGCCATTGCACGGGATTGCGCATCAGCATGAAGGAGGCGACATGGTAGACCATGTCGTTCATCCAGCGCGTGCGGAAAGCCGTGCCGTGGCCGCATTCGTGCCAGCGCGAGTCGCTCGACGAGCCGTAGAGCACGCCGTAGACGAACAGGAACGGCACCACCCACCACGAGCCCCAGAACCAGACGATGCCGGCGGCGGAGCCCAGTATGACGGCGAGCCAGATCACCGTGTCGCGGATCGCCGGACCGTCGGAGCGCTGCATCAGCTCCTTCATCGCCTTGCGCGGCACATCGGTGTGGTACCACTCGGCCGAAGCCAGGCCGGTCTCGACCGCAAGCCGCGTGCTTTCGCCGACCAGACTGTAGTCGCGTTTTTTGCCCATCACACCGGCCTCCGCTTTCCGGCCCGCCAGCCGGAGCATTCCTGTCGCATCATGCCCTCAATCTCGCAAAATTTCCCGACGGTTGCGGATAATCCTGCCGCGGCTGCCTGGCGATAGAGGTAATCCTGCTTTCGGCCGCGGCAATCTCGCCGGCACCATCGAGGACGCGAAACACCGCATCGTAGCCCCGGCTTTCGCCATGCTCCAGCCAGATCATCTCGCCGCGTTCGCGCGCGGCGAGATCGCCGAGCACATGATGGGTCGAAGGCTCTATACCCAGCGCATACTGCCCGGCCTGGAAATTCTGCCATTGATAGGCGCAAGGCAATTGGTCCTTGCGCGTCACCACTTCGAAGCCGAGACCGAGCCGGTCGTTCACCACCGCCACCGGCACCTCCCCATTGGCGTCAGCCGTCATCTCATGCTGCCAGACCTGTTCGCTGAAACCGAGCTGCGGCGGCGGCACCGTGCGGTAGCCGACCTTCTGCGCTTCGTAATGCTCGCCGGCATGGCCGGCCCAGACAATTTCGCGGATCGGCGCCAGATAGCGCGACCCTTCGTCGAGCAAGGGATGGCTGACATTGACGTGGTAGAAATACATATGCGGCGTGCGGTTGAAGCCGTGATTGACGACACGGTCGGACAGCCGGATCTCGTTGCCGCCGACATCGGCCTCGATGCGCCGGATCAGATGCAGATCCTCGCCGAACACCGCCGATTGCTGGACGACACCTTCGGCCCACAGCACGCAGCGGTCGCCATCCCAGCGCTCGCCATAGCCGGTCAGCCGCGCCGGGATCGTGCCGACACGGCCATGCAGCGAATGGACCGCGGTCGTCTTGCCGGGGTAGTTGTAAGTGTCGACAGGTACTTCTTCCCGGCCCAGTATGTGGTCGAGCCCGCAGGTGACGAGCAGGCCGGAAAAGGAGCGCGCCCAGGCGAGCCCTCTCTCCCCCTCATACTCGTGCAAGCCCGGATGGCGAAAACCGCTCGGCGAATGCCAGCCGATCGCCTGGCCCCTATAGTCGCAGTCGGCGATGTCGAGCGCACGATCGACCAGCGCGGTGAAGCGCAGGCCCGAACCGGTACGGAACTCAAGCATGCGGATGCCGCGCTCCACCCCATCGCCAAGCGTCATCAGCCGCACCCCGGCGAATTGCGATAGCATGCCGGACCGCTCGGCGACTTGCCTTCGCGACAGCGTCTTGCCGTAAAGCTCTACCATGCGACGTCCTTCACTTTGCCCTCGCCTCCTTGAGCAAGGCCGACATGTCGGCGCCGGTGATGATGCTTTCCACGGTCAAGAGGTCGGTGTCGGCGACCGTCTGTTCGGCGACGATCTCGCCACGCCGCATGACGATAATGCGATCGGCGACCTGGAACACGTGGTGGATGTTGTGGGTGATGAGCAGCACCGAATGGCCGGCGTCGCGCACCTCCTTGACGAAGCGCAGCACGCCATGGGTTTCCTCGACACCGAGATTGTTGGTCGGCTCGTCCAAGATGATCACCTTGGCGGCGAACTGCATGGCGCGCGAAATGGCGATCGACTGGCGTTCGCCGCCCGACAGCGTCGAGACCAGCGCATCGGCGTCCAGTTTCTTCGAGATGCCGACGCGCTTGAGCAGTTCGGAGGCGGCCTTGCGCAACTTGGCAAGATCGAGCGGCGCGAACACGCCGAGCCAGCCGAAACTGACCGGCTCGCGGCCGAGGAAAAGGTTGCGCGCGATGCTGAGATCCGGCGCCAGCGAGGTATCCTGGTGGATGGTCTCGATGCCCAAGTCCATCGCATCGCGGGTCGAGCGGATCGAGACCTTCTCGCCGCGCACGAAGATGTCGCCACGGTCGACGGGGAACACGCCCGAGATCGCCTTGATCAGCGTCGACTTGCCGGCGCCATTGTCGCCGAGCAGCGCCACCACCTCGCCCTCCCTCAGCGTCAGCGAGGCATTCTTCAGCGCGCGCACGCTGCCGAAGGATTTTTGCAGATTCTGCAGCCGAAGCACTTCCATCGTCAGCCCCTTGCGGCGTTCTTCTGCAGCAGAGCGTGCAGGATAAGCATGGCGAGGATGATGAGGCCGACGAAAATATTGTAGGCAAGCCCCGGTACGCCGATCAGCACGATGCCGTTGCGGATGGCGCGCAGCATCAGCGCGCCGACGATGGTGCCCAGGATTGTGCCGCGCCCGCCGGTCAGCGCCGTGCCGCCGACCACCACCATGGCGATCACTTCCAGCTCGTAGCCGGTGCCGGCAACCGGCGAGGCGGCGGAGATGCGGAAGGCGCTGATCATGCCGGCAAGCCCGGCCAGCACCGAGGTCGCGATGAACAGCCAGATCTTGACGGCGTCCGCCGGCACACCGCGCGCCACCGCCGCGTTGCGGTTCGAACCGATGGCGCTGATCCAGTTGCCGAGCTTGGCGTAGCGCAGGATGTAGATGGCAAACAGCGACAGGCCGATGAACCACCACAGCGAGGTGTAGAAGCGGAACGAGCCGATGTTGAAGCTGCCGGCGAGCAGCGTCACGAAGAAGCCGGGCTGGTCCCAGGATTTCAGCGGAAATCCCTGCGTGATGTAGAGCGCTGCCCCGCGCACGACGAGCAGCATCGACAGCGTGACCAGGAAGGACGAGATGCCGATCTTGGTGACGATCAGCCCGTTGATCGCGCCGATCGCGATGCACAGGAGAAGCCCGGCCAGAAGGGCGACGCCGATATCAACCCCGCCGTTCTGCACCAAAAGCATGACCACGACCGGTGCCAGCCCGAACACCGCGCCGACGGAAAGGTCGAACTCGCCTGCCGTCAGGAGCAGCGTCATGCCGAGCGCGATGATGCCGAGCTCAGGCAGGAATGCCATCATGTTGGAGATGTTGAGAGGCGACAGGAAATTGGCGTCTGCGATGGCGAACGCCACCAGCAGGACGACGAGGATGACGAAGGAGGAGAATTGCGGCGAGCGCAGCAGGCTCGATCTGCCCTTCGCTCCCGGCGCGTCATCTTCTGCGGCGATTGTCATGACTGCTTGGACCATGCTTTGGAAAACGCCCGCCGCTTTTTCCGGCGGGCGCCGGTTTCTCACTTCTTGTCGTAGAGCTTCAGGATCGGGTCGACGCTGGAGGCGTCGTAGAGACCGAAGGTGTGGATGTCGTAGCCGATCGGCTCACCCGCGGCGGCGAGCCCGAGCAGCGCCACCGGCATGAAGCCCTGCGCCGACGGGTACTGCCAGGCGGCGGCGTTGACGAAGCCGTCCTTGACCGCCTGCGCCGTCTCCTTGGAATTGCCCCAGCCGACGACCGGGATCTTGCCGGCCGGCACACCCGCGCCGTCGAACACCCGCTTAACGCTGGCCGCCACGGAATCGCCGAGCGCGATGATCGCCGGCGGATTGTTGGCCACCATGTAGTCGGTCATCTTGGCGATGATGCCGGCCGGATCGGTGCCGCAATCGACCACATCGTATTTGATCCCCAGTGGATCGAACACGCTGGCGATGCCCTCGGTTTCAAGCTGCTGGTAGCTGGCGCCGGGCACTTCCACCGGCAAGAACACCTTGTCGCCTTGCTTTACCATCTTGTGGTCGACGAGATACTTGGCCCAGATCGCGCCGGCTTCCTTGAGGTCGGCCCCGACATAGGCCTGACGCCCCGTCGCCGGATCGTCGGTGTTGAAGAACACGATCGGGATGCCGGCCGCCTTGGCGGCCTTGACTTCCTCTGTCCACAGGCCCGGCTGCGCCGAGGTCGTGGCGATGCCGTCAGGCTTGGCGGCGAGCGCCGAGTTGAAGGCCTCCTTCTGCGCCGCCATGTCGCCGCCGCTGAAGGAGATCTTGCAGGTCACCTTGAGCTGGTCGCAGGCCTTGGTCGCGCCGGCGTTCCAGTCGATCCAGAACGCGTCAGACGGGCCGCCATGCGACAGGAGATAGAAGGTCTTCTGGCCATCTTGCGCCTGCGCTGCCGATCCGAACGCGACGCCGGCAAGCACTGTCGCGGCGGCCGCCAATTTCAATGCAAATTTCAACATTCTTTCCTCCCTTGTTTGGAACCGCGCCGCCGCGAATCGGCAGCGCGGAGTGATCATCAGAGGCCGTTGGCGCGGAACTTCCCGTCGAGGAATGTCTTGGCGCGCGGCACGTCGTCTTCGGACAGATGCTCGATGATCACCGGGATGTTCGGGTGCTTTTCCGCCAGCCGCTTGAGATAGAGATCGTAGTTGAGCGAGCCGAGGCCCGGCGCCGGCAGTTCGATTTCGCCGACGCCGCGGAACGTATGGCTTTCCATCGCATCGGCGTCGCCGATATCGGCGTGCTTCTCCGACTTGTCATCGCCAGAACGCTTGACGTCCTTGGCGTGCGCAATCCTGATCTTGTCGGTCAGCGTGTCGAACACCTGGTTCAGGATCTGGTCCATCCGGTCGATGTTGTGCGTCTCGAAATAGTTGGTCGGGTCCATCAGCAGTCCAAGGCCGGGATGGTCGACCTGCGCGAACATCCGCACCGTTTCCTCGACAGAGCCGACGACGTTGTTGACATAGGTTTCAAGCAGGAAGACCGCGCCGTGGTCATAGGCTGTCTGCGCGAGGTCCGCGATCACCTTGCGGCATTCCTCGAAACCTTCCTCGGTCTTGTTCTTGGGGTGATGCACCCAATCGGATTCGGTGTTGTAGGTCCCGGTCTCCGAGATCACGTAAGGCGAGCCGAAATGGCGGGCATTGCGGATGATCTCCTTGAGGTAGCCGACGCGCCTGTCGCGCTCGGCCTTGTCCGGATGGATGATGTTGGTGTAGCCCGACACGCAGCAGACAGGCAGATTGTGGTCGCGGAACACGTCGCGCACCTTCTTCGCCTTGTCCTTGGTGATCTGGCCTGCCGACAGGTCGACATCCCTGAAATGCAGGTCGAGCTGCACCGTGTTGAAACCGAGCCCGCGGATCTTCTTCGCCGTCTCTTCGAGACCGTACGGGAAATAGCCCGTGAAAATACCTGCCTGCATCATGACGTGAATTCCTCCCTGTAAGCGATTCAGTTGTCTGGTGTTTCAGTTGCGGTGATCAGGTAGCGATCTCGGACAGCTTGACCGTGCGGCCCTCGTCGATCGAGCGGTAGCCCGCTTCGACCAGCGCCATGGTCTTGACGTTGTCGGCGACCGACAGCGCCGGTGGCGTGCCTGTCTTCACCGCGTGCTGCAGCTGCTCCATCACGCCGATGAAGGCATGCGGGAACCACATCGTGTCCCAGCTTGGGCTCACCCATTCGCCGCCGGTGGTCTCGGTCGAGGCGTAGGTCAAGGTCGAGGCAGCGCCCGTCGGCCAGCCGATCGTGCCCTTGGCGACGCCCTTGGTGCCGTCGACGCGCCAGTTGATATGCTGGTCGTCCTTGTAGCCTTCCTGGCGCGGGCCGGACCAGACATCCTCCAGCGACACGGCGAGCACCCCGGACGGGAAGCGCAGTGTCGACACGGTGATGCCGTCGGAGTGATCGAACTTCGTGCGCGGATCCTTGCGCGTCAGCGTGGTGATTTCCTCGGGATCGCCGAACAGGAAGCGCAGCACGTCGAGATGATGCACGCTCATATTGGCGAGCGTCAGCCGGTCGTAATCCTCGAGGAATGTCTGCCAGTGCGGGATGGCATGCATGTCGATCTGCGCGAACACGATGTCGCCGAGCGCGCCGCTGTCCATGATCTGCTTCAGCACGCGCATCGACTGGTCGTAGCGCATGTTCTGGTTGACCGAGAGGATCTTGCCGGCCTTCGCCGCCTCGTCGCGCAGCTTGACGGCTTCCTCGACCGAAAGCGCCAACGGCTTCTGCGCCAGGATCGCCTTGATGTGCTTCTGCTTCAGCGCATGGCGGATCAGCGCCGGCTGCTGGTCCGGCGGAAAGGCAAGGTCGATGATCTCGACATCAGTGTCCTCGATCAGCTGTTCCGGTGTATCGTGGACGATCGGGATGCCCCAGCGTGTCGCCACCTTCTCGGCGCTTGCCTTGGTGCGCGAAGCGATCGCCACCACAGGAAACCCGGCCTCCTTGTAGGCAGCCAGATGGCACTCGGCCATGATCATGCCGGCGCCGACGCAGCCGATCCTGTATTCTTTCGTGCGGACCTTCACGTCCGGCTCGAAACCCTTGCCTGTCATGTCTTCCTCCCGAAACTCTGTCCTCGCGGCCGCAATCATCTCGCCAACGCGCCTCCGCTCTGCCCGAAATAATGCACCCGGGCCGGCTCGCAGGATATCGCCACCACCGCATCGGGCCTGATGTCGGGTTGACCGCGCAAGAGTGCCTTCAGCCGCGCCTGCCCGGCGGCGAGCGTCACCACGGTATAGCCGCCGAGCGGCTCGACCTCGAACACCCGCGCCGGGTGGCCCGGCCCTCCATCGCCCCACGGTCTAACCTTGATGTCTTCCGGTCTCAGCCCAATCTCGACGGCATCAACGGGGGCAGCCTTGTCGGCAATCCGGATCGTGCCTTCAGCCGCCTCGACGCCGCCCTCGCCGCGCGTCGATTTCAGGATGTTCATGACAGGCGAACCGAGCAACCGCGCCACATAGGTGCTGGCCGGGCGGTCGTAGATCTCGGCCGGCGCACCGATCTGCCTGATCGTGCCAGTGTCCAGTATGGCGATGCGGTCGGCGATCGACATCGCCTCTTCCTGGTCGTGGGTGACATAGATCAGCGTCTTGCCGAGCTCGCGCTGGATGCGCTTCAGCTCGACCCGCGTTTCCTCGCGCAGCCTGGCATCGAGCGCCGAGATCGGGTCGTCCATCAGATAGGCATTGGGGTCGCGCACCAGCGCCCGCGCGATCGCCACGCGCTGCCGCTCGCCGCCCGAAAGCTGCGCCGGCGGCTTGTGCAGGATGTGACCGATATGCAGCTTGGCGGCGACATCGGCGACGCGCTTTTCGATCTGGGTCTCGGCGACCCGGCGCTCGACCAGCGGGAAACGCACATTGTCCAGCGCGCTCATATGCGGGAACAGCGCCAGGTTCTGGAACACCATCGCCACATTGCGCTCGGCCGGCGATACCGTATTGACCGGCTTGCCGCCGATCAGGATTTCGCCGGCATCCGGCGTCTCAAGCCCGAGCACCAGGCGCAGGATCGTCGACTTGCCCGACAGCGGCGGCCCGAAGAAGCAGAAGAACTCGTTGTCGTTGACGGTGAACGAGGCGTCGTCGACGGCAAGCGTTGCGCCATAGCGTTTCGTGACATTGCGAAAGATGATGTCGGCCATGGCTCAGCCCATCCTCATCGCAAGGCCGCTGGCGGCGTCGAAGACACGCACCGACGAAGCCGCGGGCGCGACGACAGCCATCTGCCCGATCGACAGCCCGACATCATTGTCGAACACCGCCTTCACGGCGCCCTCGCCTTCGCCGAGATGGACGATGGTGCGCGCACCGATCCGCTCGACGAAGGTGACAGGCATGGCGAGCCCGCGCCCGTCCTGCGCCAACGCCACCTGCTCCGGCCGAAAACCGTAGAGCACGTCGCCGCGCGCGCCGCGCAACGCAGCCGCGAGATCGTCGGGCAAGGGCGGCGTCACACCCAGCGGTCCGAGATCGATGACCAACCCGCGGTCGCTCTCCGCGGGCTTGCCCTTGAGCAGGTTCATGCCCGGCGCGCCGATGAAGCGGGCGACGAAGACATTCGCCGGGTTGTTGTAGACCTCGAGCGGGGTGCCGACCTGCTGCAGCACGCCATGATCCATCACCGCAATGCGGTCGGCCATGGTCATGGCCTCGAGCTGGTCGTGAGTGACGTAGACCATGGTCTGCCTGAACTGGCGCTGTAGCTGCTTCAGCTCGGTGCGCATCACAGCCCGGAAGGCGGCATCGACATTGGACAGCGGCTCGTCGAGCAGGAAGATCGCAGGCTCCATGATGGCCGAGCGGCCGATCGCCACGCGCTGCAATATGTTGACCGAGAGCCGGTCGGCCTTGCGGTCGAGCAGCGGCGCCAGTTGCAGCAGCTTGGCAATGGCGCCGACGCGGCGGTCGATCTCGGCTTTGTCCGCGCCGCGCATCCTCGGGCCATAGGCAAGGTTCTGGCGCACCGTCATGTGGGTGAAGATGGCGTAGTTCTGGAACACGAAGCCGACGCCGCGCCGGCCCATCGGCACGCCGGCCATGTCGCGCTCGCCGAACAGGATCTTGCCGCTGGTCGGTTCTTCCATGCCGGCGATCATGTTCATCGTCGTCGACTTGCCGCAGCCCGAGGGTCCGAGCAGCGCCATGAACTCGCCATCGGATATTTCGAGGTCCATGGTCTTCAGCGCGGTGAAATCGCCGAATGCCTTGGTGAGGTTACGCAGCTGGATCGCGCTCATGCCAGCACCTGCCTTGCCCGCGCCATCCGCTTCATGGCGAACACGGCAACGATGGAGAGCACGATCAGGATGGCGAGTGCGATCGCCGCCACATAACCCCAGATCAGATCCTGCGTGGTGACCTTGTAGATGTAGACCGAGATCGTTTCCGTGGCGACGCCGGGGCCGCCGCCGGTCATGATGTAGAGCGTGTCGAAAATCTTGAAGTTCTCGATCACACGGATCGCCAGCGCGATGATGATGATCGTCTTCATCTTCGGCAGCACAATGGTGACGAAGCGCTGCCACGGATTGGCGCCGAGCAGTGTCGCCGCCTTGATCTGATCCTCCGGCACGCCGACCAGGCCGGCGAGCAGGATGAGGAACATCAGCGGCGTCCACTGCCAGATATCGGCGATCATCACCGCAACCAGCGCCAGCGTCGGGTCCGACAGCCAGGCAATGGTGACGCGTGTACCCGTGATGGTGGACAGGATATCGTTCACCGGGCCACCCGACTGGAACAGCATGAAGAACATGTAGCCGGCCACCGCCGGCACCACCATCATCGGCATCAGCAGGATCGAATAGAAGATGCGCTTGCCCGGAAAATCGTCGGCGAACAGCGTCGCCAATGCTAGACCCAACAGGAATTCGGCCGGCACGCAGACGACCATGACGATTGCCGTGCGCTTCAGCGCGCTCCAGAAGCGGGCATCGGCGGCAAGGTCGGTGTAGTTGGCAAAGCTGTTCCACATCTCCCAGGCGTTCCACCAGCCGATGCCCGAGAGCGGCGACCAGTCGGTGACGCTGATGTAGAGCTGCATCAAGAGCGGAAAGACGGAGATGAACAGGACCAGGATCTGCGCCGGCAGAGTCAGCCGGAATCCCAGCCGCGCGCCCTCGTCCCGCAGGGCCGGCTTCGCACGCGCGGCACCCATTTCGTCCTCCGAAACAGTCACTGTCACCGCGCTCATTGCTTGAGCGCCCCAAAAGTCAGCCCACGCACCAGATGGCGCTGGATGGCGATGCCCATGATGACGGGCGGCACGGCGGCGATGAGGCCAAGCGCTGCCTTGGCGCCATAGAGCTGGCCGGTCATCGAGGATGACAGCGAGGCCATGTAGACGGGGATCGTCACCCATTCGCGCGTCGTCAGAAGCAGCGCGATCAGATAGTCCGACCAGTTGAGGATGAAGACGAACAATGCCGCACTCGCAAGCGGCGCGCGCATCATCGGCAGCGTGATGCGGGTGAAGACACGCAGCCGCGAACAGCCTTCGACCAGGGCGGCCTCCTCGATCTCGCGCGGCATGTCGTCGAAGAAGGTCTTCATCAGCCAGAAGGCGAACGGCAAGGTGACGATGCCGTAGATCAGCGCCAGGCCCCACCAGCTGTCGGTGAAGTTCAGGAACGCCCACATGATCATCACCGGGATCATCACCGCCATCGGCGGAAACAGCCTGAGCTGGATCAGCGCCAGCGGCAGGTTCTGGCCCGAGCCGAAGCGCGACAGTCCGTAAGCCGCCGCCGTGCCCGCCGACATGGCGATCGCGGTGCCGAACACAGCCGACAGCAGCGACGACAGGATCGGCTTCAGCGCGGTGCGGTCGAGCGCCACGATCAGGCTGTTGGTGGACTCACCGAACACGAACTGGAAATTGCTGAGCGTCGGGTTCTTCGGCCACCATGTCAGGTCGGCTCCCGTCGCCGACCATTCGGCGATTGGCTTGAAGGCCATCGACACCATCCACAGGATCGGCACCAGCGTCACCGCCATTGCCGCGAGGATCGCGGCGTAGCGGAATATCTCGAAGGGGACGGAACGCTTCATCTGGCTGCTTCTGCTGGTGGCGTTGACTACGGAGGGGAAGAGCTTTCGCTCCTCCCCTTCGCTCCTGATCCAGGGAGATGGATCAGCTGATGGGATCGAGAACGGTCGGCCATGCCTCCTTGTTGGTCCTGATGGCTTCCAGCAGCTTGTCCTCGCCGATGCGCCGGGCGATCTTCTTCCACTCGGTCTCGGTATCGGCCATCGCCTGCTCTGCGGTCTTGGCCTTGGTCAGCGAGGCCATGAGGTTTTCGTCCAGTGCGTTATGGAAGGCGGTGGCGCCGGGATAGTTGATGGTCGGGACGGTGCGGGCGACCGTCTCGCGCACCACGTCCATGTGGTAGGCATGGTAGGTCTGGCGCACCAGCGGATCGGAGAAATCCGAAAGCCGGAACGGATCGAGATAGCCGCCGGGATTGGCGCTCATCCAGGCGTAGATGCGGGCCGAGCCCAGCCATTGCAGCAGGAGATAGGCGACTTCCTGGTTCTTCGACTGCGAGGAGACCATGCCGGTCAGCGAGAACCACAGCACGGAGCGGCTGATCAGCTTGCCATCGATCTCGCGGCCGGGTGGCAGCATCGTGCCGATCTTGCCGGTGACAGCCGAATCCTTGTTGCCGGCATTGTCGAGGAATTTCGGCAGGTTGGAGAAGGCGCAGGTCATCGCCGCACCGCCCTTGGCGAAATTGCCATACTGCTCCGGCCAGCCCCACGAGATCGCATCCGGCGAGTGATGGGCGAGCGATTCCACATATTCGTTGGTGGCGGCGATGCCGTGCTCGGAATTGATCAGCGGCTTGCCGTCGTCGCCGAACAGGAACTGGTTGGGCGAGGCCATCGAGACATAGCGCTGGTACCAGTTGGTGTAACCCCAGCCCTGGTTGCGCAGGTCGGTCGAGCCGAACAGGCCCTTGTCCGGACGCTGGAAGAAGGCGGCGATATCGCCGTGCTGCTTCCAGGTTTTCGGCGGCGCCAGATCGTAGCCGTATTTGTCCTTGAAGGCTTTCTGCTCGCCGGCGTCGCCGAACAGGTCGGAGCGGTAGACCCAGGTCTGGAAGTCGCCGTCCAGCGACACGCCATAGTTCGAGCCACGGTATTTGTTGAGCAGCGACACGCCTTTGGCGCCGTCGACATAGCCGGTCTTGGGGTCGTCCCATTCGGGCTTGTACTGCGCGACGAAGTCGTCGAGCTTGGCGATGCCGCCGGTCTCGGCGAGATCGCCGAGGCGGTTCCATTCGGTCGAATAGATGTCATAGGCCCCACCCTTGGTGGAGATGTCCTGCATCGTCTTGGTGAATTCCTGGCCGTTCGGCAGGCCGACGATCTCGATCGGAATGCCGGTTTCCTTTTCCCACAGTTCCTTGATCGACGGCGCGCCGGCCGGGAAAGGCTGCGTGAGCTGGCCGATCGAGCCGTCCGACAGGCCGAGCACGATCTTGGCCGGCGCCTTGCCGGCGCCCTTCAGCGCCTTGGCCGCCTCGATAGCGCGGCCTTCCGGCGTGTCGGCGCCATACTGGTAGCGCTCGGCGCCCTCGAAACCGGTCGGGCCGCCGATCATGCCCGGCGCCAGCGCGTCCGCCGCATAGGCACGGCCGGGACGGATGAATTGGGGTGCGATACCTGCCGCGGCTACGAACACCGCCGCCTTTCCTCCGGACGCCAACAATCGGCGTCGCGACATGCGGATCAGATCAGACATTGGAATTCCTCCCTCAGGCCCAATGTTTCCTCCACGAGCCCATGAGGGATATTGACGGCAGGATCGGAAGGCTGTCAACATCATAAATAATCAAAACACCTCACAACATCGCAATGGGGCGAGGAAATGCGTCACACCAAGATCCATACAGCGCTCTCCATGCCTCGATTTGATGGGAAATGTATCTTCCCGCTCCGGTGTCGTCGTGCCGGGCGAGTTGATTTAGCCCGACGGCTTGCGCATCGGCCAAGGCCGGATACATCATTTCCCATCAGAATCGCGGATAGCGAGGAGCCGTTGCCATCAGGCCGGCCGCGGACAATGTGTGATCCTGATGCGTCGAGGAGATGAAAGACGGTGCGTTCCACCCTGACTGACATAGCCCGGGAAGCCGGCGTCTCCGCCGCCACCGTCGACCGCGTGCTCAACAATCGGCCCGGCGTGCGGGCGCGCACCCGCGAGGTCGTGCTCGAAATGGCGCAGCGCCTCGGCTACATCGCCGACAGCCCGAACGGAGCGCCTCCACGGCCTTCGCCCAGCGAGATCATCCGGCTCGACTTCGCGCTGCCGGCCGGCACCAATTCCTTCATCAAGATGCTGCACCGCCACATCGAGTCGCAGGCCCTGGCGCGGCCCGATCTCGACGTCCACATCGCCACCATAGAGGGTTTCAATCCCGATCGGCTCGCCCGTCTGCTGCAGGATCTGCGCGGACAGACGCAAGGCGTCGGCGTCATCGCGCTCGACCATCCGACGGTGCGCGAGGCGATCCGCTCGCTGTCGGCCAACGACGTCAAGGTGGTGACCATCGCCTCCGACATCCTGCATGTGCCCAGGGTCGCCTATATCGGCATCGACAACCGCGCCGCCGGCCGGCTGGCCGGCTATCTGCTCAACCGCTTCATGGGGTCGGAACGTCCCGGCAAGGTGGCGCTGTTCGCCGGCTCGCTCTCCTATCGCGGCCATGAGGAACGCGAGATGGGGTTCCGGCACATATTGACCGAGGAATCGCCCAATCTCGAGATCGTCGAAATGCGCGAAATGCTGGACGACCGCGAAAAGGCCTATTCGGAAGCATCAGCGCTTTTGGAACGGCATCCCGACCTTGCCGCGATCTACAATGTCGGCGCCGGCAACACCGGCATTGCGCGTGCGCTCAAGGAGCGCGGCCACGCGCAATCCATGGTCTTCCTCGGCCATGAGGTGACCGACGGCACCAAGGACCTGCTGCTCGACGGCACGCTCGACGCGGTCATCGACCAAAACCCGCGCGTCGAGGCGCGCGAGGCGCTCAACACCTTGACCCATGCGGTCCGGGGACTGCCCTATGAATTGCACCAGCCGAGGCTGCAAGTGATCTTCAAGGAGAACATCCCGGAGATCTGAGCGGCTGCCCTTCTGTTTGAACCCTGGTGATCGCGCGGCCATCCTTGCCTGAGCCGATCGCGATCCTGTCACCAGTCGCAATGCCGCCAATCTCACACACCACCAACGGCATGCGTATCCCATAGAGAAATTCGGCAACGATGGCGCCGACCGCCAGGATCGGGTCCGGCCGCTCCAGAAGAATGCCGGCCGGCGCCTTGCCCTTGCGGATCGCCTCGGCCAGCACCGAGGAGGAAGATGACGAGCCGCGCCCGCTCGGCATGACCAGGATCTTGCCGGCGACATTCTGGCCGAGCCCCGGATGCGAATGGTCGACGATGTCTCCGGTCTCCGCATCGATCCCGCCCCAGAAACTGAGCGGCTGCGAAAACGCCAGCGCCCGACCTTCGGCCTCGCCGGCCAGCTGAAAGATGCCTGCTCTTTCAAACGCTTCCGCCAGTTGTGTCATGTGCCGCTCCGCACGACATGGCCGACCGCGGCGGAACGGATACAATCCTTCATGTCGGCAAAGGCGACGGTCACGCCGATATTGCCCGGCGCGTAATGCGCCCATTTGCCGGAATTGGTCATCACCACGCCGTCAAGCCGTTCCATGATCGAGGTGACATAGGTGCAGGTGTCGGCAACCGGAACCAGGCCGAACGCCTCCATCCCAGCCAGGGCGCCCTCTTGCTGCAGCCGTGTCAGTGTCGCGCGGCCGGTGTTGACATAGATCGGGATGCCCCTGCCCGGCGCTGCCTCGCGCAGCAGCGGCAACAGGCGCATCCATTCCTCATGGGAGAAATGCGGTGTGCCCAACGAGACCGCCGCGAGCCGCGAGCCATCCGGCACCGTCGATAGCCTGGCCAGCGCACGGTCGACATCGGAACGGCCGATGCGGATCGTCTCCTCCGGCGCCTCGCCATGAAACGCCTCGCCGAACGTTCCGGCTTCCGGCGTGATGCCGACCGCATGGAACAGCGCCACAGCACCCGTCGTTGCCGCCGCAGCACCGAGTGCCTTCAACTGGTCCTCGTCGCGCGGCTGCGGCAGGCCGGCAATCACCGGAATTCGATCGCCGCTGGCTTGTCCGATGATCAGCCCGACGCCGACGAACAGGCTGTCGCTCGGCTCTGGATCAGGAACGTCCAATTCGAACAGGATGCGGCCGCGCCGGTTCTCGCTCAGATGCAGGCCCCAGGCCGGCGCGCGTCCGGTCATGGCGCAGCACAGGTCGATGAAATCGCCATAGCGGTTCGTGCGTGCGCCGATCACCGAATTGGCGAAGACGATGGCGTTGGATTCGCCCCAGGCGATCTGCTGGCCGAATTCAGGCCGGAACCGTGTCTGGTAGGGCGCGCAGGTGAACGTCGCCTGGCAGCCGAGTTCCATATGCGCCTTCATCAGCCGCCGTGCCGGCACCTCCTCCGCTGACGGCATCTTCACCATTCCGGGATGGATGAGGTCGAACGAGCCGACATTGAGCGTCGTCGGCACCTTGACACGCCCGCCGCCCTCGGCGAGCCGTTCGACGAAATCGAGGCCGGCCTTGCCGTGGTAGAGGCATCCATCGATGTGGGCGCTGGTAATGTCGAGCAGGCCGTCCGCCCCGACGGCGTTGGAGAAGGCGACGAGAATCTTCATGGCGGCAGCCGCGGATGGACCTTGCTCGCCATCGAGCATGGATTGGTCGCGCGTGCTCAGTTCCAGGGTCATTGTAGCTCCGGGCTCGCAATCAGAAAGGACGGAGGGACAGCACCCCCCTCTGCCTTGCCAGGCATCTCCCCCGCAAGGGGGGAGATTGGCAGGCCTCACCGCTTTCGCAAATTTTCGACGTTGGAGAAAGGGCAGCGACGCTGAAACCGCCAATCTCCCCCCTTGCGGGGGAGATGTCCGGCAGGACAGAGGGGGGTGCGAAGGAACGCCACAGTCCCAGTTATCGAACCGCGCGGCCTAACCCGCCGCGATCAGCACCGTACTCTCCGGCGACCAGCGCAGCACCACATCCTGCCCTTCCGCCAGCCTGTCCGCGCCGGTGTTCTGCACGATGACCTTCAGCGTCTGGCCGGCCCGCTCGACGAAGTAGGTGCTGTTGTTGCCGGCGAAAATGCGCTTGGAGACCTGGCCCTTCAGGCTATTGGCATCGCCGTCCGAAATGCCTGCATCCGTGGCAATCCGAATGCGCTCGGGCCGAACGGCGCAGCTGGCCTTCGCGCCGGCCGCAAGCGTCGCGCCCACGCCGGCGGCGATCGCCGTGCCGTCCGGCAGCCGGATGCCGTTGCCGGTCGAATCGCCGCGAAAGATGTTGGCGTCGCCGAGGAAGGTTGCTGCGAATTCGCTTTTCGGCCGGTCGTAGATCTCCTCCGGCGGCCCTTCCTGCACCAGCCTGCCGTCGCGCAGTATGCCGATGCGGTCGCTCATCGTCAGCGCTTCTTCCTGATCGTGGGTGACGAAGATGGTGGTGATGCCGATCTCGCGCTGGATGCGCTTCAGTTCGATCTGCATGTCGACGCGCAGCGCCTTGTCGAGCGCGCCGAGCGGCTCGTCGAGCAAAAGCACGCGCGGCTTGGTGACGATGGCCCGCGCCAGCGCCACGCGTTGGCGTTGGCCGCCGGAGAGCTGATGCGACCGGCGGCCGCCGAGCTTGCCCAATTGCACGAGATCGAGCGCGCGCTGCACTTCCGTCGCGATCACCGCCTTGGCCTCGCCGCGCACCGATAGGCCGAAGGCGACATTGTCGGCGACGTTCATATTGGGAAACAGCGCGTAGTTCTGGAACACCATGCCGATGCGGCGCTTTTCGACCGGCACCCGTTCGACACTCTCGCCACCAATGGCGATGCGGCCGGAGTCGGGAAAATCGAAGCCGGCTATCTGGCGCAGCAGCGTGGTCTTGCCGCTGCCCGACGGCCCGAGCAACGCATAGAAACCGCCATCGGCGAAATCGATGGAGACGTCGTCCAGCGCCTTGTGCGCGCCAAAGCTGCGCGAGATGTTCGATACCTGCACGCCGGCCATTATTTCTCTCCGCCGAATTTGAAGAAGCGCGCCGTCAGCAACATCAGCGCCATCGACACCACGATGATGATCGTCGAGACCGCGTTGATCTCGGGCGTAAAACCCTTGCGGATCGCGGCGTAGATTTCGACCGGCAGCGTCGTCTGGCCAGGCGTCGCCAGAAAGTAGGAGACGACGAACTGGTCGAACGACACAGCGAAGGCAAACAGCCCGCCGGCGATGACGCCAGGCATGATCCAGGGCAGCGTGACGCGGTTGGTCACCTGCCACTGGTTGGCGCCGAGCGAACGCGCCGCCTCTTCCAGTTCGGGCGCGAAGGTCTGCAGCCGCGCCGAGACGACGACGATGACATAGGGCAGCGCCAGCGCGACATGGCCAAGCAGGATGGCGAACAGGCCTCGCCCGATGCCGACGCCGAAGAAAAAGATCAGCATCGCTGTTCCCGTGATCAGCCACGGGATGGCGATCGGCGGAAACAGCAGCGCCTGCAGGAACTTCTTGCCCCGGAATTCATAGCGGTAGAGCGCAAGCGACGCGGCCGAGCCAAGCACCACGCTGATGACAGTGGTGATGACGGCGATCTCAAGGCTGTTCCAGGTGGCCGAGATCAGCTGGTCGTTCTGCCACAGCGAGGCATACCACTCGGTCGTCCATTCGAACGGCAACTGGTAGAAGGGCGAGACGTTGAACGACATCAGCGCCATGATGATGATCGGCAAATAGAGGAAGGCGAGCAGCAGCCCGACATAGAGGCGGCCAAGTCCTTCGAGGATGCGGGTGGTCATCATCATCACGCGGCCCTCCGCAACACCGGAGAGGCAACCGCCAGGATGACCAGCACGACGGCCAGCAGGATGAAGGAGAGTGCCGCGCCCAGCGGCCAATTGAACACGGCGACGAACTGGTCCTCGATCACCGTGCCGTAAAAGGTTCCAGTACGGCCGCCCAGAATGCGCGGCTCCATGAACGAGCCGACGACCGGCACGAAGATGAGCGCCGCGCCCGCCACCAGTCCCGGCATCGACAGCGGGATGATCACCCGCTTCAGCACCTGCAGCCGTGAGGCTCCGAGCGAGCGCCCGGCCTCGATCAGCGAATCGTCGATCGCCTGCAGGGTGAGATAGCAGGTCAACACCATGTAGGGCACGTAGGAGTGCACCAGCCCGATGATGATGGCCGGGTAGGAATACATCAGATCGATGTTGATCTTGAACGGCAGCACCGCGTTGAGCGCCGTATCGAGGATGCCGCCCTCGCGCAGCACCATCGCCCAGGAGAAGATGCGCACCAGCCCATTCGACCAGAACGGCAGGATGACGAGCAGGAAGATCGCCTCGCGGCTGCGGCCCTTCAGCACCTTGGCCAGCATATAGGCCGCAGGATAGCCGATCACGATGCACCACAGCGTCACCTCGAGGCCAAGCCGCAGCGAGGCGAGCAGCAGTGTCAGATAAAGGCTCTGCGAGAAGAAGGCGGCATAATTGCCAAGGGTGAAGGCCCACGGCTTTCCCGACAGCGGCAGGTCGATCATGAAGGAGAAGAAGACCATGGCCGAGAGCGGCAGGAAGATCGCCACCGTCAGCCAGAGATAGGCTGGCGCCAGTAGCGGCAGCGCCGATTTCAGCCCGCTGCGCGACGCGGCCGCACCTGCCATCATGCACTCCTCCCCAGGGCTGAAGAACCAGCCGGCGAAGATCGTCGGCCGGCCCTGACGTCTGCTATTTACTTCACGTCGACCTTGAGCTGCTGCCACAGCGCCAGATAGGCTTCGCGCTGTTTGTCGGTGATCGGCGCCTGGAATTGGATGCGCTTGGCGACCTCGGGATCGCCCATCACCTTGCGGTTGAAGGCATCCTCGGGCAGCGCGTCCACCGCCTTGGTGTTGGCCGACACGGGCGCGCCGACCTTGGTGACCCATTCGACATAGAATTTCGGGTCGATCATGTAGTTGATGAAAGCCTCCGCGCCCGCGACATTCTTGGAACCGACCGGAATGGAAAACGCATCGAGCCAGGCGACGGCGCCTTCCTGCGGAATGACCAGCGAGACCGGCAGCTTGAAGTGCGTCTTGGCGCGGTCGGCCGAGCCGCTCCAGTAGGTGCCGATGTCGATCTGGTTGGAGGCGACCATCTGGTTCCAGTCGTTTTCCGAACTCCAGAAAGTCTTGATCTGCGGCATCAGCGAGGTGAGCTTCGTCTTGACCGCGTCCATGTCCTTGATGTCGTTGATGTTCTGGCCGGTGGCGATGGCGCCGAACTGCACCGCCTCGACGGCGTCGTCGCGGATGACGACACGGCCCTTGTGTGCGGGATCCCACATTTCGGCGATGCTGGTCGGCGGCTTGTCGAAGGATTTTTCATTGATGGCGAGCGCCGTCAGGCCCCACACCCACGGCACACCATAGACCTTGCCGTCATGGTCGAGCATTGGCGAACCGGCCTTGTCCTTGCTGATGTCGGCATAGTTCGGCAGCTTCGAGGTGTCGATCGGCTGGATCAGCTTTTCCGCCATCGCCTGGTCGTTGAAAGCGGCGTTGATCATGACCACGTCATAGAGACCGGGATTGGTCCGGATCTTGGTCAGCATTTCCTGTTCGGAATTGAAGAAATCGTTGACGACCTTGTTGCCGGTCGCCTTTTCGAAGGCCTCGACGGCCCACGGCTCGTCAGCGCCATAGCCCTTCCAGTTGAGCACATGCACTTCGGCGGCACTGGCGGCCAGCGTGAGCGCGGTGGTGAAGACGGCGGTCGCCGTCAAGAGAGCAGTCAGTCTTGGCATGCGCATGTTGGTTCCTCTCTTTGGTTTGCCCGCTTCCCGGGCTTGTCAGGCTGTTCAGGCTGTCTGATGGGCCTTCTGGTTCTGGCCCGGCGTGCCGGTCGCGGCGGCCTGGCTCAGGAAAGTCTGGATTTCCGCATCGTTTGGCGCCGACGAGCCGCCATGGCGGGTAACCGAAATGGCGGCCGCCGCATTGGCGTAGCGCGCTGCCTCAAAGCAGTGCACGCCGCGCGCCAGCGCACTGACGAAAGCGCCGATATGGGTGTCGCCGGCGCCGTTGGTGTCGACCGCCGCCACCTTGAAACCTGGAATGGTTTGGGCCGAACCCGTTGCCAACCTGATATGGCAGCCCTTGGCGGCGCTGCGGATGACGACACCATCGGCGTTTGGACAATGATCCGTCAGAAGCCGTGCCGCGAGCGCCTCGACATCGCCTGACCCGGCAATGTCGGCCGCTTCCGTTGTATTGCAGCTCAGCCAGGTGGTGCGGGCGAGCACCCGCAACAGGACGGCACGCGGAATGTCCGCTATGACCGGTGTCGGATCGAAGACGAAAAATATCCCCGCCGGCAACGCCTCGATCCAGTCGGCAAGCGCATCGCGGCTGTTGGGATAGCTCAGCGTATAGCCTGACGTGAACACCCAATCCCCCGGTCCCACCGACACCGGCGTCATCATGTCGAGGCTGAGAATGCTCTCCGCCCCCGGCCACGACACGAACGTGCGTTCGGCGTCGCTCGAGATCATGGCGACGCAATTGCCGCTGTCCATGACCGGCGATGGCGGTGTCAGCGTCTCGATGCCCTCCGTGGCGAAGGCAGCGCGCAGGAAGTCGCCATTCGGCCCGCTGCCGAGCTGCCCGCCGAACACCACCTTCATGCCCGTGCGGCTGGCCGCGACCATCATGTTGAAACCGCCGCCGGCGACCTGCGTGTAGCTCGACGCCGTCTTCTCGGTGCCTGGCGCCGGCAAGGCATCGATGCGGTAGACATGATCGACCACCGCGCTGCCGACATGGACCAGACGCCGGCTCATGCCGCGGCGTCCTTGCCGGAGCCGGTTTTCTGCGCACCGCTCCTGGCCACCCTCGCCGCGACAAGGTCGGCGGCCAGCGCCCGAACGTCCGCCATGTCGATGCCCTTGAGATCAGCGACACGCTGCCGTGGCAATCGCGAGAAGCCGGCACAGGCACCTGCCATACCGGCCGCGATGGCGCCGATCGTGTCGGTATCGCCGCCGAGATTGGCACTGATGACCGCCGCCTGCCAGGGATCACCGCCCGCGACTTCCAGAACAGCGAAGGCTGCCGGAACCGATTCCTGGCTGGCGACGCCGGTGCCGACCAGATCGATGATCATCCGGATCGCATCCCTTTTCGTCTTGCCGCGCACGATATCCTGCGCCCAGACGATGCGAGCTGCGATGTCGCCACCGGTCACCCAATGGCCGAGCGTTGCCCCTCGCCTCGCCGCCGCGACGGCGCTGTCGGATGCGGCGCGCCAGTCGCCACCGGCGATGCCACGGCTGACGGCCGCCGCAACGGCAGCGGCCGAGGCGATGGCGATCGACGTGTTATGCGTTGCGCGGCAGGTTTCGGCTACCTTGGCGACGAACGCGTCCAGCGGTTCCAGCGGCATCATGATGCCGACCGGGGCGATGCGCATGGCCGCGCCATTGGTATCGCCACTGCGCCCCGCCTCTTCCGCCGGCACGCCATTGTTGATGGCGTCGATGGCGCGCTTGGTCGACGGCCCCAAGAGATCGTAGCTGCCGCGTGCCTTGACCTCGCGCTCCCAGTCGAGCAGCGCGTTGACCCAACGCGCATGGTCGAAGCGCTCGCCCGATTCGACGAGGATGCGGCCGAGCAGCAGCGCCTGTTCGGTATCGTCGGTAATGGTTCCGGCCAGAAGTCCCTTCGACACCGGATGGTCGGCGAAAGGCGCGATGAAATCCTCGACATGGCCGTGGAGTTCGGCAATCCGGGCCGGTGACAGAAGCTGCGTCGGCATGCCGAGCGCGTCGCCCAGCGCTCCGCCGACAAACGCGCCCATCGCCCGATCGAGTGTCGTGCTATCCGGCATCGCTCAGAACCTCATATGCAGCGCGAAGTGCGCCGGGTTGAGCAGGCTGGTGACATATTCGATCGGCCGGTCATCGGCGGCGCGGGTCAATCGGCGGCCGCGCAGGAAAGGCGTACCTTGCGGGCAGCCGAGGATGGCGGCGTCCTCCGCATTGAGCATCTCGATGCCCACCCATTCCTCGCCATGGTCGGGAATGAGGCCGGCGGCGCGCAGCGTCTGGTGCAGCGAGCCTTCGCGCAGGCCGCGAAGCGGCACGTCTTCCAGCTCGGGCGATAACGGCAGGCGGCTGCGCTCGATGGAGATCGCATGGCCGTCGCTGGCATTGGTGCGCACCCGGTCGACGGCAATGAAGAACGGGCTTTCGATCTCCAGCATGGCAGCCAGATCGGCGTCCTCGATAACCTCCAGCCGCAGCGTCCGCGTCTCGGCATTGGCGCCGGCATTGGCCAGCGCCCGCGACCAGCCGATGGCATCGTCGACCGGCTTGCCATCGAAAGTGACGAAGGAACCGATGCCGACCTTTGTGGTGATCAGCCCGCGGCTGGACAGCTCCTCGAGCCCCTTGCGGACCGTGTTGCGGCTGACGGAGAAGCGCTGGACGAGCTCGTTCTCGCTTTGCAGCCGGTCGCCGAAGCCGAGCACGCCGGAACGGATTTCATGTTCGAGAACGGTGGCGATCTGCTCGGGCTTTCCCGTGCCGGGAGACAATTGAACCGCGCGCCGCTTCATATGCGTACCTGTTCAGTAAACCTGTATAGTCCTGTTCAATATCTCAATGCGGCAATTGTGTCAACGATTGGCAGGTGGATGTTTCTCGACGATACGGACCGCCATGAAGGAAGGCCTCGTAGCGCTCTGCCAGAAAGTGTCCGCGATCGCGGACGACACACCGCTAGGCGAAAAAAGAAAGCCCGCTCCGGGATGCCGGGGCGGGCCTTGGAGGAGGACAAGGGGTGGGACCCTCTCCTCTTGTTTCCACGGGGGGTGTGGACCGAAATCACCATACCTCAGTCGCACGAAATGCCGGATCACAAGCCGGCCTGCTTCCATCACAATGCGGTGCGCGGCCCTGCCGATGGGGTCACGAGAATGCGAGCGACTGACGACGGCGGAACCGCACCGCTAGATACGCCCGAGCAGAACAAGGATGATGATGATCAGCAGCACAAGGCCGAGCCCGCCGCCACCATAATAACCGGTTCCGTAGAACGGTCCGCCGCCGAGCCCGCTGAAGCCGCCAAGCAGCGCAATGACAAGAATGATGATGAGTATGGTGCCTAAGCTCATGGTTCCCGCTCCCTGTGCGCCTGCGTGCCGATCTCACGTCACGCTTGGCGATGTTGCCTGGAGATGAACGCCTCTGGGGCATTTGCGTTCCGCCGGATGGCTTGATGCCACGACAACAACCGGCATCGAGAAACGCAGAGAGCCCGCCTGGGCGGCGGGCTTTCCAACCGGCGGGCCAGGATCCCGGCACTCTGGCCTCAGCGGTGTGCGATCAGCAGGCAGAGCTGACGCGGGCGCCATGTCCTTAGGCACCGCAAGCGCGGAAAACGCTTTCCAATGCCGGCCAGGGCAAAAGATTCCAAACGGCCTCAGTCAGTCCGAAGCAGTTTGGCTTCCGTCTGGGACGGGAACTATCAGGCGATCCCGTAGAACAGCCTGTAGCGCACGCGGCTCATGTAGTCGCGGTATTCCGGCAACGCCGCCAGCAGGGCCTCTTCACGCAGGATTCGGTAAAGCTGAAGATAGGTTATCACGGCGTAGACAGCGAGATTGTAGAAGGAGAAGGCCGACAGCAGGAACAGGATATGGCCGGCAAGGTAGCCGGCATAGATTGGATGCCGTACCAGGCGGTAGGCACCGCCGGTCATCACGCCGCGATTGCCGGGCAGCAAGGCAAACGAACGCCCCAGCGATGCTTTCCCCCAAATGACAAACGACACCGCCAGTATCTGCAGCGGGGCTGCGACATACACCGGAATGATGGCCGCTCCCGGTTCCAGCGTGATGAAGCCGGCGCCAAAACTGGCAATCATGGTGACAATCACGGTGAGCGGGTTCCAGTCGCGTGTCACCGGGCGCCGCGACAGCATCAGCCATGTGAAGGTGAGCACCTCGGAGATTGCCAGCAACGCGATGTTGAGTCGGGTCGGATCCTCGATGAGATGGGATACGCCGCGGTAGACGAACATGCCAGCAAAGGCCAACGCACACACACGAAAGAAGCCTTCGCGCAGGTCGATCAGGATTTCACGCTTTCGGGCCGCGGACAGAATCCCGCTCTCATTGGCGCTCGAAAGGGTTTCACTTTTAGACATGAGCAAGCCAAGCACCCCAATGATCCCTCCGGGTGACCTTTGCACGCAACCATTGCCGGGCCGTTAACCGAGAAGCTCAGATCGGCACTAAATAGGGCCTCCGAAAGGGGTGCGAGCACCAGGAAGTGCCGATCGTCTCAGCTGTATTGCAATTTATGCTTGCATTTTTGGAACAAATAAAGAACAATAAGTCGATTGTCATTGAAACGGATCAAAGGTTTTCGGGGGAGGACCGGCGAATGGTGAGCTGGAAGGCTGCGGGGCTGGTCGCCGCCGCGATCGGATCGTGCTTGCTGGCGAGAGCTTTGCGCCGAGGGTGGCCGGCAGGCCTTGCCGCTTTTCTCGCACTGAACACGGCCGCGCTCGGCGCCGGCAAGGACTACGCCGTCTGCTTCAGCGACGGCAAGGTCGATGCCGACCAACTCATTGCCGCCTGCACGCCGATTGCCGAGGACAAGACGGAGTCGTCGCGGAACCGCGTTATCGCCTATTTCAACCGCGGGACTGCCTGGTACAACAAGGGGGAAAACGACCGCGCCATTGCTGACTTCAACGTCACCATCAGTCTCGAGCCGGACTCGAGTGATCCCTACTACAGCCGCGGCCTGGCCTTCTTCCGCAAAGGCAAGACCGACGCGGCCATTGTCGATTTCGAACAGGCGATCGCGGCCGATCCGAACAATGGCAAAGCGCACAACAATCTTGGCGTGGTCTGGCAGCAAAAGGGCGACCATGACCGGGCGATCACCGAATATGGCGAGGCGATCCGGAGCGATCCGCGGGATGTCCAGGCGTATGTCAACCGCGGCATAGCCCGCGCTTCCAGGGGCGACTTCGACCTTGCCATCGCCGATTTCGACGCGGCCACGGGCTTCGATCCCGAGAGCGTGGATGCCTATGCCAGTCGCAGCGCCGCCTGGATCGCCAAGAGCGACTGGGCTCGTGCCTTTGCAGACGCCGATCGGGCGGTCGGGCTCGATTCCACCAGCATCGACGGCTATTACAACAGAGCCGTTGCCTTGACCAACAGCGGCGACGACGACCGCGCCATCGCCGATTTCGACAAGGTGATCGCCCTCAAACCGACGGACGCCGACGCCTATTTCGGCCGTTCGCTCACGCGCGCTCGCAGCGGCAACACCGTCGGTGCAGTCGCCGATTGCCGTAAGGCCATCGAGCTCGATCCGAAGAAGGCAGGTCTTTGTGACCCAGGACCGGTCGGCACAAAGGCGCCGGCTGTGTCGCAATCGCTCAATCCTGGCGCATCCCCGGTGTACGAACCGCTACAACTATACCCCAAAGAGGATCACTCCGAACGCGTTGCCTGGAACCTCAAACGGGGGCTGGAGCAGCAGATGCACGGCGACGTCGCGGGCGCGATAGACTCATTCAGCTTCGCGATCCAGCTGGATCCTTACAATGCCGAAGCCTTTTACGACCGGGCGTTCGCCGAGGCATCGCAAGGAAACCACGCCATTGCCGCCACAGACTGTCGGCGCGCCGTCGAACTCGACCCGAAGCGCGCAGGCTCTTGCAGCCAACGCGCTCCTGGCGAAACAGCTCCGCCGGCTGTCACGGAGACAAGAAACCCGGCAGCCGCAAAAGCCTTGCTTGAGCGCGCCGAGACGCGGCTTGCAAAGTATGGTGTCGAAGGCGCGCTTCTCGATTTCGACAAGGCGATCAGCCTCGATCCGGAGAGCGCTGAAGCCTATTTCAGCCGGGCCGGCGCCAGGGCACTGAAGGGCGATACGGCCGGTGCTGCGGCGGATTGCCGTCGCGCCGCCGAACTCGATCCAAAGCGGGCGGCAAGCTGCAGTGAACGGGTTGTGGGCAATGAGAGCAAGTCGGCTCCACCGCCAGACACACAACGGCCGAAGCTTCGAGCCGTCGTTCCGAATATCACGGCCACACAAGACACGCTGGCCGCGAGGGCCATGGAGGCGACCGATCCGCAAACCCTGGAAGCGGTCCTTGGCGGCGATGCCTTCCTGGACATGGGCAAGTACGATCAGGCGATCGGCGCCTACAACCAGGCGATCTCGCTCGATGCGAACGACCGGTTTGCCTATTTCGGCCGCGGCAAGGCCTGGGCTGCCAAACGCGCTTACAAGCAGGCGATCGCAGACTACGACAAGGTCATCGAACTCGCCCCCAATTTTGCCGCGGCGCATTTTCGCCGGGGTCTCGCCAAGGTTACGTCAGGCGATGCCGAGGGCGCGCTTGCCGATTGCAGCCGGGCTGCAACACTCGATGCAAAGGCGCGTGACGCATACTTCTGCAAGGGCATGGCATGGCAAGCGAAGGGCGACGCTGCCCGCGCGGTTGCCGCTTATTCGGTGGCGCTCGAGATCGATCCGAAGGATGACGCGAGCTATTACGGGCGCGGCATGGCTAGGGCCGGCAGGAAAGACTATGACGGCGCCATTGCCGATTTCGACAAGGCGATCGGGCTTGATCCAGGCAATGCGGACTATCTCGCCAGCCGCAGGGCAGCGGTGGCGACGAAAGCCGAGCTGCAACCCGGCGCCGAACCTGCGGTCCTGCAGGACGTCGACAATGATAGCCAGCCCGAGGCCAGGCTTTCGACCGCTGAGATGGCGAAGCTCATTCAGGCGACCGACCCGCGCGTTCTGGCCGCGGTACGGCAGGGCGACAGCCTGTCGGATGCCGGCAAGTATGACCAGGCAATCAGCGCGTATGGCAAGGCGATCGCGCTCGACCCCGACAGCCCCCTCGCCTATTTCGGCCGCGGCAACGCCTGGAACGACAAGCGCGCCTATGATCGGGCGATTGACGACTATGACCGCGTGATCGAGCTCCTGCCAAATATGGTCTCTGCTTATGTTCGCCGAGGCATGGCCAAGGCCACCACCGAGGATGCCGAAGGTGCCCTCGCCGATTGCGGTCGGGCCGCCGCGTTCGATCCGAAGCTGGTGGATGCCTATTTCTGCATGGGCATGGCATGGCACGTGAATGGCGATTCCCAGCGAGCGATCACAGCCTATTCGGCGGCGATCGAGATCGATGCCAAGGATGCCCCCAGCTACTACGGGCGCGGCATAGAACGGGCCGATAGCAAGGATTACAGCGGCGCGATTGCCGATTTCGACCAGGCGATAAGACTCTATCCGGGCAATCCGGACTACGCGGTCGCCCGCAAGGCGGCCGTGGCCGCCTTGAAGAAAGGCGGCGCCGCGCCGCTCGCCGTCGGTTCGGATCCCAGGAACCTCCAAGCCTTCATGGATCGTGGCAATGCGTTCTACGGGAAGCGCAAATACGATCGTGCCATCGCCGAGTACAGCCGCGCGATCGCCCTCGATCCAAGGAAAGCCTCGGCCTATGTCGGCCGCGGTACGTCGCTTGTCGCGAAAGGCAAATATGACGCAGCCATCACGGACTATGGCAAGGTTATTGAACTCTATCCCGCTTATGTCGACGCTTACATCGGCCGCGCCGTCGCCTGGAGCAAAAAGAACGAACTGGATCGTGCCATCGCGGACTACAGTCGCGTGATCGAACTCGACCCGCAATATGCTCCGGTTTATTTCGGGCGCGGCAGCGTCTGGTTCACCAAGGGCGAGTACGACCAGGCCATTGCCGACTACGATCAAGCGCTGAGGCTCGATCCAAAGCTTGCCCTCGCCCGCAAGGGCCGCCAGATCGCCATGGCGGCGAAAGCGAACGCCTCGAAGAGGCCAGGCAAAGCCGTTGGCGAGGCGCCGGCCAAGCCAAGCAGCGCTTCGCCAGCCGCGCAGGCGTTCAGCAAGGGCTGGACGCTGCATGAGAAGAACGACTATGACGGCGCCATAGCCCTGTACGGCAAAGCGATTGCATTCTTTCCGGCGTTCCACGACGCCTATCTGGCCCGAGCAATGGCCTGGGAGGCCAAGCGGGACTACGCTCATGCCGTCGCTGACTACAGCCAGGCGATCGCGCTCAATCCGAATCTTGCCGAGACCTACTACGACCGCGGCCAGAACCTCGGTTTCCAGGGAGATTACGACGGTGCGCTTGCGGACTACGACAAGGCCATCAGTCTCAATACCAGGGACGCAAAGGTCTATGCCGATCGGGGCCTCATATGGATGGGTAGACATGAGGACGCCGCAGCGCTGCGCGATTTCGAAAAGGCGCTCGGCCTCGACCGCAAGAACCCTTTCGCCTATTTGGGCCGGGGCGTGATCCGGATCAGCAAGGCGGACTATGACGGGGCCATCGCCGATCTGAGCCAGACGATAAAGCTCAAACCAGATTTCGCCACCGCCTACAAAGTGCGCAGCAAGGCGTGGGCCGCCAAGGGTAACCACAAGCGTGCCGAGGCCGACCGCAAGAAAGCGCTGAGCCTCGGCGGGAAATAGACAGTTTAGGGAGGGTCGGCGATGGCGCGTTGGAGAAGCTTGGGCGTGGCGGCGGTCGCCGCTTTGTCTTTCGTTGCGGTAAAGATATTGCCTTGGGCGCTCGGCTTTGCCGGCGGCAAATATCTCTACCAGACAGTGGCGGGCTCGCCCGATCCGCAGACCCTGACCACAGCTCAGGTGAGCGAACAGATTCAGAGCCAGGGAAGCCAGATATTCATGGCAATCCAGCAGGAGTTTCCAGACGACTATGACGCCGTCGTGGAAAAGATCACTGCCGCGGCCAGACTTGGAAGCGTGGAGCAAGTGCGAAACACGAGCAGGATGGCGGTCGCCGGCCTCAGGCAAAGATACGCATCCCTGCTGTCTTCGTCCCCAGACAGCAATGCCGCCGAGGCGCTGCGTGCACAATTGGCCATGCTCAACCATGTCATGGCGCGGGAAGCCCCAGTCACTTGCAACAACTACCTTCGCAACGGGCCGGACGCGCTCAGCATGCCGGATCGGGATTTCCTGACCGACATGGACAAGATCGGAGCCACCCTGTTCCACGCCTTCGGCGCGGCGAAGAAGAGCGGTCTGGCTGCCGCTTCAGCCAGCGATGAGGACTGGTCACTGCTGGCCGACGCCTTCATCAACGCTGGCGGCACTCCCACCGAGATGAATGCAATTGCCAATGTCAGCCCGGAATTCGAAGGTCTCTGCCCGGCAGTCGCGAAACTATATACATCCGCTCTTTCACTGCAGGGCGAGCCCGGGCGGCACGTCAAAACAACTTTGCTCTATGAGATCGCCCGGAATTAGCCGAGGTCTGCGCATCCGCGCGATTGATGAGGACCCATCAGTTCCGAGAGCCGGATTGGCCGCCTAGCCCAGAGTTGAATTGCTGAAATACTTCGTGAAATCAGGGTGTTGCGTCAGAACCTTGCCATCGGCGTCATGCAGAATGCCCGCAGTGAAGAGATAGTCGCCGATCGCGTCCATCTTGGCCGGATCCATCCCGCCGATGGCGCCGTTTTCCGCGCGCAGATAGTGCCCGTCGATCAGCGCCTTCAGCGAGGCCTTGATCAGCGCCGGATTGGTCAGCGCATCCTTGTTGGCGGTGATGAGCAGCGCGGCCGCTTCATCGGGATGCTCAACGGCGAACCGGTAGCCGCGCTGCGTCGCCTCGATGAAGGCCTCCGCAAGCTTAGGGTTCGCTGACAGATACGCCTCGCTCGACGAGATCAGCATCGTGTGCTCGTCGGGCACGCCATAGTCGGCATAGACGAAGCTGCGCTGATGGACGCCTTTGAGTTCCGCCTCGACGCCCTCCCAGGTCAAAACCTCCAGCGTGAAGTCGACGGTGCCGTTGGCAAGGGCTTCGTAGGCGGAGGTGCCGAGCGTCACCGTTTCGAAATTGCCCTTGCCGCCATCATGGCGGATGATGGTCGAGATCAGCGCGTTTTCCCAGGCGCTGCCAAAACCGCCATAGGTCAGGCCTTCAAGGTCCTTCGGGCTCTTGATGTCGCTGCGCGCGGCATTGAACACCAGCCGGCCGGTTTCGGATTGCACCACGGCGTAGACGGCTTTCAAGTCCGCTCCGGCGGTTTTCTGGGTGAACAGGCTGATGGTGCCGTTGATGCCGAAATCGGCGACACGGTTGGCGACCAGCGTGCCGGCGCCGGTATCGCTGTAGGGCAGAATGTCGACCTCGAGGCCGGCGTCGGAATAAAACCCCTTGTCGCGGGCGACGAACAGCCCGATGTGGTTGGTGTTGACCGTCCAGTCCAAAGCGACGGTGATTTTCTGCATCGCCGCGAAAGAGCGGCCCGGTCCGGCGATCAGCGGAAGACCGCTGGCGAGGGTAAGCAGCAAGGCCTGCCGGCGCGTCAGATCAGTCATGGTCATGTCCTTTGGAGGGTTGAGGGTTGAGCAAAATGTCGAGGATCTCGGCCTCGAGTGCGATGGCCTGGCGCGCGGCGGCACCGGTCGGGTCGCGCGGACGCGGCAACGGCACCCTGATCTCACGCAGCACACGGGCCGGGCGCGCCGACAGCACATAGATGCGGTCGGACAGGTATACGGCTTCGCGCACATCGTGGGTGATCAGCAGTGCCGTCCAGCGATGGTGCCGCCACATCTGCTCGAGCCAACGCTGCATGGCGGCGCGGGTCAGTGCGTCGAGCGCGCCGAAAGGCTCGTCGAGCAAAAGCATGTCGCGCTCCTGCACAACCGTGCGCAACAGCGCCGCGCGCTGGCGCATGCCGCCCGAAAGCTGCGCCGGAAAATGCCGCTCGAAGCCGGCAAGTCCGAATTCGGCGAACAGCGGCGCGACCCGCGCCCGTGCTGCCTTGCGCTTGATGCCTTGCACTTCGAGCCCGAGTGTCGCGTTGTCGAGGATGCGCCGCCACGGCATCAACGCATCGCGCTGCGGCATGAAGGCAAAATGCCGGCCGTGATCGTCGAGCGGCACGCCGTCGAACAACATCTCGCCTTCGCCATGTTCGGCGCCGGTCAGAAGCTGGAACAGCGTCGACTTGCCGGCGCCCGACGGTCCGAGGATCGAGACGAATTCGCCGGCACCGACGTTGAGCGAAATGTCGGCAAGAACGTCGAGCCCGCCAAACGCCTTGCGCACATGTCGCAATTCGAGCCGGCTCATCTCCGCGCCGCCTCTGCCGCGGCTTGCTTGCCCGCGGCCCGTTCCCAGGGCATGGCCAAGCGCTGCAGCAGCACCGTCAATCCGAACAGGATGAGAGTAAGCGCGGCGCTGACGCCGACGGCGGCCAGCACCAGGTCGGGGCGAAAATTGTTCTTGGCGTTGAGCATGTAGATGCCCAGCCCCTTGGCGGCACCCGCATATTCGGCGAAGATGGCGCCGACGACGGCATAGGTGATGGAGATCCGCAGGCCAGCGAAGAAATATGGCAGCGCCGAAGGCAGCCGCGCCAGCACGAAGACGCGCCAGCGCCCTGCCCCCATGGCGCGTAGCATCTGGCCGATCTCGGGCTCGGTTGCCTCATAGCCCTCGACCAGCGCCACCAGCATCGGGAAGAAGGTAACCAGCGCCACCAGCATGATCTTCGGCGCCAGCCCGAAGCCGAACCACAGCACCACCAGCGGCGCGATCGCAACCAGCGGCAAGGTCTGGCTGATGATGAAGACGGGAAAAAGCGCGCGCCGCAGCGGCTGGAAGAAGTCTACCAACATCGACAGCGCGAAAGCGGCGCTGAGCGAAAAGGCAAAACCGATGAGCGTGGCGCGGATGGTGGGAATGGCGTTGTCGACCAGCGCGTCACGATTGAGCATCGCCTGCTCAAAGACACGCGAGGGCGCCGGCAGAGTCGTCGGCTTGATGCCGGAATAGGTAGCGTAGAGTTCCCAGGCCACGAGCAGCAACCCGACCGACATTACGGCCGGTACTGCCTTGGCGAGGATGCCCGCGAGGTGACGCGGGCGGCTGAATGACGATGAGACCACGAGAGGACAACCTTGACGGTCGCGCATCGGCGCGAGCGGTTCAGACAGCAGTGGGGCTGTTGGCGGAAACCGTGACGTCGAGGGTTACGTGGCCGGCACCCGGCCCGAAGCGGCAGAAAGCTTCGTTGAGCGCCGAAAAGATCGCGCCCGTATCGCCGCGCAGTTTGGTGCAGAAATTTTTGGAGCGATCGTAGACGCCGGACTGTTTCAAGAAATCGATGCAACCATAGATCTCGTCCATGTGGTCACCGGTACCCATCACATAAAGCGAGAATTGCGCCGCCGCCGGCTGGCCGGTGGCGACCGCGCCATGCACGGCTGCGATGGCGGCTTCCTTGCGCGGGCCGAGCGGCCCGACAGGTCCGCCGAAGGCCTCGGAGCGGCAGATCGGATCGTCCGGCTCGCCTGGGCAGCCACGCGAAATGGCGGCTGACAAAACGCAATGCTTGCCGCTGCGCGCGGCCGCCACGAACAGGTCGCGCAGAGCCGGGAACAGCACTTCGGGCGGCCCGACCAGCAAGGTCGAGATGTCGTCGGTCTCGATCCTGAGCCGGTCACGATAGGGATCGAGCGCACCGAGCGCGCCCAAAATGACGCCGACGAAATCGTCGGCCATGGGATATAGGGAAATCTGTGCGCCTGAAAACATAGCCCGCCTCGCTCCGCTGGTATTACCCAGATCAGCTTCTAGGGTCTGTGGGCTTGCCGCCCCCGTCTCAGCCCCGACCGTACGGAGCACCCCTGTGGATGGGCGCGTTAAAGCACTATTCGATCGATTGGGGAAGCCGTTTTTTTCAGCGAACTGCGCCAAAAGCATTGCGCCAGAGTGGGAGCGATTGGCTCTGGCGGCGCGAGAATTTATCGGGAACCTTCATCAGACCGAGAGGTTGTCCCACCAGTCGCTACGCGACGAGTTCACAGAAATGGAGACAAACCATGTTCATGAAAATCCTCGCAGCTTCGACGCTCACCATCGGCCTGGCCGCATCGGCCATGGCGCAGAGCAATGACACAAGCGGCACCAACGGAGCCGGTAGCGGCAGGTCGGTCACGGTCGATCCGAATACGCCAGCTTCGCCCAACACCGTCGACCCGTCGGTGACCAACAGCACGACTGGCACGCTGGATGATATGAACTCCAACGCGGATCGGAATTGTCCTGCCCATCCGCAGGGCGCGCAGCCCGATGCCAATGGCATGTCGCCGGGTACCACCGCGCCGACGGTTAACGACAAGCATTGCGGCAAGTAGGATTTGCAATGAGAAGAAACCGCGGAGCGAGCGCTCCGCGGCTTCTCAAATCCTGTCGTATGACTGAATCTACGGTACCGCTTTTTCTCGAACCGGCAGCTTCCAGCCTGGCCTGACGAAATGGCAGGTGTAGCCGTTGGGATATTTCTCCAGATAATCCTGATGCTCCGGCTCGGCCTCCCAGAAAGCACCGACCGGCGCGACTTCGGTGACGACCTTGCCGGGCCACAGGCCCGAGGCATCGACATCGGCGATGGTGTCTTCGGCGACGTTCTTTTGCTCGTCGCTGGTGTAGTAGATCGCCGAACGGTAGCTCATTCCGACATCGTTGCCCTGTCGGTTGCGTGTCGTCGGATCGTGGATTTGGAAAAAGCGCTCCAGCAGCGTGCGATAGCTGATCACGGCCGGATCGAAATTGATCTCGATCGCCTCGGCGTGCGTGCCATGATTGCGATAGGTGGCGTTTGGCACATCGCCGCCCGAGTAGCCGACACGGGTCGAGATGACGCCGGGATAGCGCCGTATCAAATCCTGCATGCCCCAGAAACAGCCGCCGGCAAGTACTGCGCGTTCGGTCGAAGTCGCCATGTCACCTCTCCTCAAAAGCAATTCACGGAAAACGGACCGCGATTTCCGTCTTGAATTGCACGACAACAAATTGGATTTCCCATAAATGGGCACTGTCGGCGACTTCGTCCAGTCGCCCGAGCGCGGCGCCGGCGGTGCGTGCGGCCATGCCCCGACGAAATGGCACGACGCGGAACCGGATCCGTGGACTTCAGCTGTGCGGTTGTCCAGCCGGGCTGTCGACAGCAAGCGGCAGGCGCGTGCCGGGCGGGATGGCGGCAAAACTGATCGCCACCGGCGGCGCCTCTTGCGACCAGTTGAAAAGAACGGTCTTGACCGGAATGTTGTCCAGCCATGAGTGCAACTGCGGTGGCACGCCATGGCCCAGCCAAACCATCAGCATGCCGTGGTCGTGCAACCGCTGCAGTGTGATCCAGGGCGCGAACCGCATATCGAGGTCGGTGAAAATCGACGGCTTGTCATAGGCATTGAGACCCGCCAGCATCGCCAGATTGGTGTCGCCGCCGACGATGTCGAGTCGGCCGGGCACAGCCGCGTGCCAGACTGCCTCGGCCTCGTCCGAGATCGGTCGTGCCGGCCAGCAAACGGCGTCCATGCGCCCGCGCACATTGCAGTCCGTCCAGCGGATGGCCGCATAGGCGCCTGACATGCCGACGATGCAGATGAATGCGCAGATCGTCAGTTTTCGCATCTCTGTGGCGCCGAGCCGATGGCCCAAGAACGCCAGCGCGACGACGCCGACAAGATTGTACATCGGCGCGCCCCAGGCTTCGCCTGTGCCGGTAAACAGCGAGGCGACCATGACCAGCGCCGCGGGCCCAAGGCCCATCCACATGAGATAAACACGCGAGCCGCGCTCGACGGGCTCTTGCGGAGCCGGCGAGCGCCGCAGCAGCCCTGATATCGCCAGCACCAGAAAAAAGCCGGAGAGCCCGGCCATCTGGACACCGGCATAATAAAGGCGCGCTCGGTGTTCAGTCACCCATTCGTCACGGCCGGCGAAATAGGTCAGCGGCAGGAAATCGATACGGTAGAGCTCGACGGCCAACGGCGTGGCGACGGCGAGAAAGACGGCAAGGCCAAGCCACGGCCAAGGTGTCGCCAGCCGGCTGCGCGCGCGCGCATCGGACAACAGCCACAGAGCGCCGAAGGCGAGCAGCAGGCCGGTGGAGAATTTGGCATAGAGCCCGACGCCCGAGACCAGCCCGAGCGCGAGCCACCAGCCCGGCCCGCCACCACGGCCGGCGCGCCAAAGCAGCCAGCAGATCGCCGCCCAGAACGGCATCTGCGCATAGTCGTGATTGAATTGCGGGGTGGGCCAGCCAAAGAAATAGACCGATGGCATCAAAAGCACGGCAGCCAGCGCCCGGCTATGACCCAGCATGTCGCGGGCCAGCAGATAGACCAGGATGAAGGTCGCGGAGATGGTCAGCTGGGCGAGCAGATATTGCGGCCAGCGGAACGATCCGGTCAAAAGATGGCTGGTCTCGAGCAGCCAACCAGGGAGCTGCGGGTGCTTGTAGGTCAAAAGCACCCATTCGCGGCCCCACATGAAGCCCTCCACGACATCGCCGGGCGGCGCGGGATCGACGAGCGCTGGCACCACCGTCCAGCACAAGATCTGCGCCAGACACAGAAGCGCCAGCAAATACCGGGGTTGGCGAAGCAGGCCGGACCAGACAGATGACGAACTCAAGCCCGGGGCAGGCAGCCCCGCCGGCACCCAGCGATCCAAGGAGTCATCGATCCCCACCATGCGGCGCTTAAATCACATCGTCCGGTTCGCCGAACAGCCCAAACGCCAAAGCTTACAAAAAAGTATACTTGCGTGCCATTGCAACACCAAGATTGAACCGGAATTTCAACGCTCCGCGGCCCGCCTTCCCCAGGCACACGGCCTGAAGCCCTGTCTGAACATCCGGATTCCAGATGCGCCATCAACATGCCGTCATTCACTACCGCGCGCTCGACTTCTGGCTGGCGCGCGCAGCCGTTCTCGTCATCATCTGCCTGCAGCTTCTGGTCATCAACAATCTCTCATTCGGTCCGCGCTGGCTGGCACCGGGACTGGAAGCGGCCCTGCTCGTGCCGCTGTCCGTGGCGACGGCATGGACGCAGGTCGCCACCAGAAAAGCGGTCGAGGACCACGAATGGCATGCCATCGGCCAGTTTCGCGCCATGATCCGCCGAACCGCCCTGACGATGACCGCCGTCATCAGCGTCATGAATTGCGGCTCGCTGGTCTTGCTGGTGCATGCCTTGCTGGAGGGACACGCCGGCAACAGCGGCACGACACTGCTGATCGACGCACTCAACATCTGGGTGACAAACGTCATCGTCTTCGCCTTGTGGTTCTGGAGCACCGACCGTGGCGGGCCGCCGACCTGCGGACTGGTGAAGCTCGCGCAGGCCGATTTCCTGTTTGCACAGATGACCCTGAACGACCGCGAGCTGGCCCAATGGCTGCCCGGCTTCGTCGACTATTTCTTCCTCGCCTTCACCAATGCGACGGCGTTTTCGCCGACCGACACCTTGCCGCTCTCCCAGCGCGCCAAGCTGCTGATGATGGCGGAAGCCATGATCTCACTGCTGACGATCGCGCTGGTCGCGGCGCGAGCCGTCAACATTCTGGCCTAGGGTAAAAGCGCGAAATAGCCCGCTCCGGCGAACCGAAGCGGGCTATTTCGTTGACTTCGATGGTCGCGATGCCGCGCTTGCTGAGCTTGTAGCTGTTGCCGCTGTGCTCAATCCGCGCCGAGGTCGCGTTCGAAGACCACCTGGTCGCGCAGCGGAATGCCATTCACGAGCAAGCCTTCGGGATAACCGGTCGATGGCCCGAACGCATCCTGCACGATGCGACACATCCGAAAGCCCTGTCTCTGATAAAACCTGAGATTGCCGATATCGGCCGTAGCGGTCGAGACGATCAGGCGCCGGCCGTTGCACTCACGGCAGCGGATGATTGCCGCCGCGACAAGGGCACGCCCCAACCCTTCGCTCTGCCTTGCAGGACGGACCGCGAGGCTCTTGAGTTCGAAGACACCGCCCTCGCCCGTCTCGATGATCTGCACATGGCCGACGATCCGGCCGCCCTCGCGAGCGACCATCACCTCGCCCCGACCGATATAGCCGGAAATCTGCATGGAGGAATCGTCTGCCAGGGCAAACAGAGGCCGTAAAGCCTCGCGGTTTCCATCGTATCGTTCAATAAGCATTCATAAGTCCGGACTGGATCAACGCCACCGCGAGTTCGGCATTCCTGCGCTGGGATATAGCAGCGGCTGGCCATGAGCCACAAATGCAAAAAGCCCGCCCCGGCGCGAGCCGAGGCGGGCGTTGGTTCAATCGAGCCGTCGGACGCAGATTCTCGATACCGGCAAAGCCGGGAGTTATTTCTCCGTTGACAGCTTGAATTTGCGCACGATTACCTCGAACAAAAAATCCGAAATCCACATGGCGCAGATGCCGATGAGAAAGGCCGCCGCGAGCGTCGTCGTGTCGTCATTGGCCAGCGGCAGGCCGGTGGCGCGGGAATATTGGACCACGGGCAGTGTGAGATAGGCAGCGGCAAGCGCGCCACAGATTGGTGACGCCACCATTTCGCGCAGTTTGTAGCGGTGGCGCGACAGCGCGCGCAGGACACCACCGGCAAGACCGGCGGCGACGACAGGTCCCTTGATGCCCAGCAGGTCGAAGAGATCGTGCATCATGTCACCACCCTTGCGGCGAGGAAAACGAAGATCGACCCGGCGCCGAAAGTGACCAACTCGCCGAGCAGCAGGGCCGAGCCCAACGGAAGCAAGACAACCGTCAAGGCTTCCACCCGCACAGTTTTTCGCCTTTGCGGTTGTGCGCCAAAAGCGCCTTGACCTCGGTGTCCGACAGCGCGTCCACGGCGGCCGTCGACAGGCGCAGCGGGCTGGACACCGCACAGAACCCACCCTTGACGGTTGTGCATCCGGCCATTGCGGCCAGGACCGACACCAGCATCAATCCCTTGCCCATGATTTGAGCTCCTTCCGGGCGGCGGCGGCCGGCAGCGCGCCGATATCGTTCTGGACCTGGTCGGCGACGTCGCGCGCCGCGGCCTCTGCGGCGGCCTGCCTGGCGCGCTCGCTGCGTCCGCCGGCAAACCGCTGGCGAAGCCCCCAGCCGAGTGTCGCGAGGATGGCGGCACCGATGCCCAGGATGGTTGGATTGCCGAGCAGTAAGGCGAGAAGCGCGCTCATCGCGGCATGCCCTTTGCATAGAGCGACAGCACCCATACCCCCAGGCCGCCGAAACCAATGACGGCGACGCTGACGGCGGAGGCAATCAGGACATCGCCGATGGTGATAGCATGGTCCATCTCATGCCCTCCGGTTTGGGACTTGATAGACGCCGCCGGCCACGAGAGCCCCGACGATCAGATCGCGCACGATATCGGCAAGGCCGGGGATTTCCACGCCAGCGTGTTGCAGGCCAATAAGCGTGCCGATGCCGACAAGGGCAACGATGAATTTCGCATAGCGTGCCATGGTCAGTTCCTCTTGAAGATGGCTTTGGCGATTGCGTTGAGCAGCCGCCACAGCCATCTGGTTTCGACGGTTGCAGGCGCTCCGGTCGGGGTTGGAGCAGGATGGATGATCTCCGGCGCGGCCGGAGGCTCGGGAGCAGCGGGAACCGGCGTGGACGCCTGCGGAACCGTGGCTGGCTGGGCTGGCGTCGGCGGGGCTGGGTGTGCCGTCATCTTGAGCGCATCGGCGCGAACCGACCTGACCCGGTCGCTCCACCCCCTGCCAAACGTGGCCCATGTCGGCAGGCGCTTGAGAAACGCCAGCCGCGCGTCGCAAAGCTGATCGATGACGACGCCCGCCGGTTTTGCCCTGGCTTCGCCGAGCGTGGCCGGCCCGATGCGACCGTCCTGCACGGCGCCCACCGCGGCCTGCAGATATTTGGCCGCCCTGCCCGGGCCGCTGTTCACGGCGAAATCGAACACGGCGTAATCGATGCCATCGGGCAGTTCGGCACCGAGCACCGCGTCCCAATAGAACCGCCGATAGACGGTCGCGACCTGGTCATCGCTGATTTTGCGCAGATCGGCCTTGATGGCATCCGCTCTGACATAGCGGCGGAAATTCGCCAGCGTCACCCCCTTCATGGTGGCGCCGCCCGGATCGGCCGCGTTGTCCGACCAGCCCCCCTCCGATTTCAAGACAAGCGCAAGCGCCAGCGCGAAGTTGCGGTCCATGGGGAGTTTCTTTCGGAGGAATTTGGATAGTGATCGGCCAGGGCGTGAGCCGAAGGGGTTTTACGATGAGGGATGATCATCAAAATGGCGACTGGTTGACGCTGCCCAAGCCGTGGTCGGACTACATCGCGGGTTGTGCGAGGAAGTCGCCAGCAACGCTGGCGAAATCCACGCCTATGATGGCGGGCAGCTTGTGCGCATCGATGGCAAGCGGCGCCAACCATGATGCCGACCTCATTATGAACGCGCTGCGCAAGCCGAACTGATCGCCACATTAATCACAAGCATTCGAAGCTTGGCCCAACAGCCCACGATCACTTACGCTCGCAGAAAGTTGACTGCCAAAGGGCGCCCGTATAGAGCTGAAAGTGGCGGCAAAAACTACCTGTGAACTTCACGGCCATGTGGGGGCGAAGTAGAAATCGCTGATTTGCTTTCATGCAGTGCGGGGCGACAAGTGAAGTGTTACGTGATCAATCTTGATCGGGCAATCGATCGCCTTGCGGCTGTCACGGTGGAATTTTCGCGGATCGGAGTTGCTTTTGAGCGCGTTGCCGGTGTCGATGCACGCGCCGGGGCTCCGTTCGCGGCGCTCCCTCTGACAGAGGCGGAAGTCTGTTGTTTTCTCAGTCATCGGCGCTGCTGGGAAATCATCGCCGACGGGCCTGATCAGTATGGTGTAGTGTTTGAAGACGATGTCGTTTTCAGCCACGACGCCGGATCCATGCTTGTCGATGACAGTTGGGTTCCGCTAGACGCAGATTTGGTCAAGATCGAAACATTCTATAATCGCGTGAGAGTTGGTAGTCGGCACACACCGGCCAAGAATGGATACTCCGTAACGCGACTGTTCGGGCAGCATCTAGGCTCATGCGGATATCTGATTTCAAAAGGGGCTGCCCGAAGACTGCTCAAGAGCACTATGCGTCTTAAGGCACCGGTTGACGTCGCACTCTTCAGTCCGGGACAAATGACGAGCGCGCGCAACAACATCTACCAGCTGATGCCAGCGCTCTGCGTCCAGGCTCTTTTCATTTCCGGGAATACCGCTTCTCCGACCCAGATCCAATTCACACCGCCACTCCACAGAAACAAGCGGGCAATCGACAGAATCCGGGTCGAGGCCACCCGTGCCTTTGGGTATCTTCGAAACTGGAACTTTTTCGCGACCGCGGCGGTTGATGCCGTGCCGCTACGCTTTGATGAGGCAGCAGCCGAAGCTGCCAAGCCTCCCGTCGTTTAGGGCGCGCGAAGTAGATCGGGTTTGCTGTCAAAGCTGTATAGGCGGCGCCCATCATGCCGGCGTCGATGATGCGTGCCTGGACAACGGATTCGCCACCTGCTGGCGGGCCGGCGGGGGCGGCACATAAGCTGCAACCGAGGAGTCCTTGGTAATCTCTTCATAAAGCTCCCTGCCGAGCGGCTCCGGATCATCCGGCGACGCGGTGAAGGGTATCCACCCGAAATCAGCGTGATCGATCTCCACGTCAATGGTGCCGGCCTGGTTGTAAGTAGCGTTGCGGTATTCCATCACGAGACCCTCAAGAATACTGCCACGCCGGCAGCACCACCAGTAGAACTAGTCGCGCTCATACACTGCCAACTTCCAGGTGGAGATGTAGTGCCGCTAGGGTTGCCGGCGGCATGTGAATATTTAAGCGTGCTTCCCGCAACCACCTGACCGGTGCCCAGGGATGCAGCCGGACTGGTCGCGCAGAGGCTGTAAGTACCGATACCGCCTGCCACCAAGGCGGCATTGCCCGTGCTATAGTTGATACTGGACGCCACAAAAGCCGTGGTCGCTAGTTGCGTGGTGTTGGTGCCTGGCGCGGCGGTGGGAGCAGCGGGCGCCCCGGTGAATGTCGGACTGGCGATCGGGGCCAGTAGACCGAGTGCCGCCGCAATCTCCGCCAGCGTGTCAAACGTCGTTGACACCCCACCCAGCACGACATCGATCGCCGCCTTGACAAACCCCGTCGTCGCAAGCTGCGTCGTGTTCGTGCCGGGCGCGGCTGTCGGAGCGGCTGGAACACCCGTAAACGTCGGGCTGGCTTTTGGCGCCAGGCTCGACACCGCCACGCCGCTGTCTTTGGCGATCTTGCCTGTGGTGCCATTGAACGTGGCGATGTTGTCGGCAACGGCCGACGCAGGCCCGGCGATCAGGTCGCTCGCCTTGATGCCGCTGTCTTTGCCCGCCTTGCCCGATGTGCCGTTGAAGGTGACGATGTTGTCGCTCACCGAGGAAGCCGGCCCTGTGAAATCACCGGCCCCAAGCCCATCCGCCCCCTTGTCCCCTGTCCGGTCGAACATCAGCCAGATGCCGCCTGCCGTTGTCGGCAAGGCGCCGGAGCCGCTGACATAGGCGAGCGTCAGCTTGCGGTAGCGCGTCGCCGCCATCAGATCGTCCTTTAGCTTTACAACTTGGCCGTCTTTTCGGTGGAAAAGCCTGAACTCCTCCCACCATTCTACAAGCGTGGAAAAGACCTTGAAGCGGCCGGACTGCATGCGGTCGAGCATGTCCATCAACCCGGCCTCGACCGAGACCGAACCGTCGGGGAATTGCGCATGGCGCGTCAGCATGTTCAGCCCGTGTGCTGAGTACTGCCGGGCAAGCGCCACGCCCGCCCCTTCCAGCGTCTCGCGGCGGCCGTCGCGCGGCCAGGCAAAGGGCAGCCATTCGCCCCATGGTTTCAGCGTCAGCGTCTGCATCGCCGGCGTCTGCTGCGAGGCGCGGACGGCCTTGCTGACATAGACGACGTCGGCCTCCGTATCCCAGGCGAGCTCGACCGCGGCCGACGGATGGTCCCAGCCGAAATCGAGCGCCCCTAGCCTGGGCCAGTAGCGCGGCAGCCGGAACGGCTCGCAGGCGATCAATTCTTCCGCCACCGGAAAGATGCGGCCCGAGCCCAGCACCGGTATGCCGCGCGCGCGGGCCTCACGCTCATGCGCGGGATACGCGGCAACGATCGCCGCGCGCTCGTCGGGCGAATAATGCCCGGCATCGTCGATGGTCATGAAGGTGACGTGACGGGACATGGGGCGGCCTGAATCAGCTTGGGAGAGATGTCGTATCAGTTTGGGGCGAGATTTTCCGAGCGAGCGCGGCGGCCTTGCCTTCTCTCCTTGCGGGAGAAGGTGGCCGAGCGAAGCTCGGTCGGATGAGGGGTGCTCCAGCTTGGCAATGACGGCGCGGCCAGCACCCCTCAACCGTCTCGGCGCTGCGCGCCGATCCACCTTCCCGCAAGGGGAGAAGGGAAGACAGTGCTCTCACCCCTTCCCCATCTTCTCCACCTGCCCCGCCGACAGGAACAGCAGCACCACATCGCTCATCCCGAGCAGCGGTGTGAAGGTGACGATGGTAATCCCACCCGTCGCATTGGTGCGGGTCAGGCCTTCTGAATAGATGTCTAGCGGCGGTTCCTCGTCGAACCAGACGCCGTGCAGCGTCTCGCCCTGCCATTTCTCGCGGCCCTTCTCGAAGCTCTTGAACGACAGCACGCTCTCGCCGGCCTGCACGTCGCCGCCGCCGCCATGGCGCACCACGACGCTGTCGAGCGCGCCGGGTGCGCCGCGGCCCATTGTGGTCTGCAGAATAGCATCGGCCGGGATCATGCCGGTGCCCCAGGCCGCCTGCTGCTGCGGCGGGCCGATCAGCACGCGCTGCGGATTGTCGCGCGTGCCCTCGCCGGTGACGCCGGCGGCCCACAGCCGCACGGGCGTGTCGAAAACCTTGCCTTGCCACCAATCGGGATAGCGGCCGGTGAGGTGCATCGCCCATTCGGCGCCGCCGGCCCTGGTCTTGCCGAGCTGATTGCCGGCCATGAACAGGCGTTCGCGGTTTATCGCACCCGCGGCATGGAATTCCGCCTGCCTTGGATAAGGCTTGTACGCCGCCAACTGATTGGTGCGGCGCCGGCGGTCAAGCTCCGCCAGCAGCGCCAGATATTCGGTTCTGGCCGAGATCAGCGGGCTCTTCGAGGAACGGTCTGAGGACGGTTTCGAGGGCGCGGATGCGGCTGCGGATTTCCTCATCGCTCAGCCCGTCCAATTGGTTGATGGAGACATCGAAATCCTTGGGCAGCACCGAAAGCACGATCTTCAGATATTGGTCCGGCTTGTCGGCCCGCACCTCGGCAATGACGCCGGCGCCATGGGCCCGGAAATCGGCGCGCACGGCGGCGAGAAAGTCGTCACCCAGCGTCTTCTTCGCCCGCTTCGGTCGGGGCTTTTGGACTATCGCCGGGCTGGCGGCAGGTTTACGCCTTGCCGGCCTCGCCTTGCGCCGCGCCGGCACGGCATCGGCTTGGTCAGCCATCGGCTTGCCCCACGGTGCTGGCGTCGCCGGAGGAAACCGCCGCCTTCGGCAGCGCCGGTCTGGCCCGCCTCGCCGGCTTCTTCGAGCGGGTGATTTTCTTCCTGGCCTTCCTGGCGCGCTTCGGCCTTGCGGCCTCGGCAGGCTTCGCCGACCGGGCCGGTTTTGCAACACCGGCCTGTGCCTTGAGCCTCGCCATGGCGAGCCCGACAGCGCGGCCATCGACGCCAGCTTGCGGCAAACAAAAGCCACCGGCCGCATCCCGCACCATGCCGATCAGCACGCCGGGCGCGACCTGCTCGACCCGGCCCAGGCGCACCTGCGGCGCCGCCCCCTCGAATTCCCCGATGGCGCTGACAACCTCGCGGCCGTCATCGCCGGTGATGATGGTGGCGTAGCGTGGCATGGTTCGTCTCTTGCGGAAGGCGTGTGTGGTTCGAGATGTTTGATGAGAGAACTCGCGTTCCTTCGCACCCCCCTCTGTCCTGCCGGACATCTCCCCCGCAAGGGGGGAGATCGGCCGCAATCAAAGGTTTCGCCAATCTCCAATGTTAGCATCTCGCCAGTTTCTTGGCCGAGATGTTCTCTGGCAACGAAGGAAGAAGAGCGCCGCCAACGAAGCTGCCAATCTCCCTCCTTGCGGGGGAGATGTCCGGTAGGACAGAGGGGGGTGCTGTCCCGCCAACGTTTCAATCTCGAAACAAGGGCTGCTTTCGCTTGACGGAGAGCCAGAATCAAAAACCCGCCTCGCGGCGGGTCGTTGGCGCAAATCAGCACCATGGACAAATATGTAGCATAGCTGCCCTCACCGGTCAACGACTTTCTGGGAAAAAATTCCTATTTCGTTTTTCCCGGCAGCGTTGCCCTCAAGGCCCTCCAGTCGCCCGCACGTTGCCTAATGCATCCATTGATGGGAAGCTGCGCATGAGGATGGAGGACGCGCCGTGAGCAACGTCACCACGCACTACGGCAGCGACGGCATAGTCGAGCGCATATTGGCCGCCATCCCCGATGCCAAAATCGACGCTCTCGATGCCAGGCAACTCTATCCGTTCGACCAGCTTCATGGCCGCGAACTGATAGCCACGAAGGACCATGCCGCCCGCTTGGCGCCTTCATCTTCCGACCACATCCTGGATATCGGCAGCGGCATCGGCGGTCCGGCGCGGTTCCTGGCCTCCACCTATGGCTGCGCCGTCGACGGCGTAGACCTGACACGGGCTTTTGTCGACGCGTCCGCCCAACTGACCAAGCTCAGCGGGTTGAGCGAGAAGGTCCGCTTCCACGAGGCGGACGCGACCAGACTGCCTTTCGCCGACGACAAGTTCGATGCGGCGATCTGTTTTTATGTCGGCATGAACATCGCCGACAAACCCGCGGTCATCGGCCAGGCTTTTCGCGTGCTCAAGCCCGGAGGCAAGTTGATCTGGACCGAAGCGGTGCTTACTGGCGGAGAGCCGTATTATCCCTTGCCCTGGGCGGTCTCACCGGCGACGAGCCACCTCGTAGACCGCAGTGCCCTGAAAACCCTGTTCGTGGACGCTGGATTCCGGATCGACGAAATCATCGACGAAACGGGCGAACACATCGAACTGGCGCTCAAAAGGGCCAATTCCGGCATCTTGCCGTCGCCCGCCCAGCAGGCCAATGAGATCGTGCTCGGCGCCGAATTCGTGCAGCGGCGCAAGAACTACATTCGCAGCCTGAGTGAGGGCAAGCTCGCATCGCTGGCCGTGATCGTCTCGAAGACTGGCTGACCGGAACCGATCCGCCGGGGGCCCAGAAGGTCGTCTCCAGAATCAAAAACCCGCCTCGGCGGCGGGTCGTTGGCGCAAATCAGCACCATGGCCAAATATGTAGCATGGCTGCCCTCACCCGGTCAACGATTTTCTGAGAAAAAATTCCTATTCTGTTTCCCTCGGCGCAGCGCCGAGGAGTGAACGGCATCGCTTGAGGAGGCTGGAAAAACACAAAACCCGCCAAGGCGGCGGGTCTTCGGCGCAAATCAGCACCATGGCCAGATCATAGCATAACTGCCCTCACCCGACAAACAGGCCAAGCGGCCACCGATGCCCGCGTTTGCCAGCCGGCTTTTCATCGGTCCGCACCTGTGGGATCATCAGCTGAAGCTCATGGAATGATTCGCGTCTCGGCCTTTGTGGGAGAGGACGTTTGGACAGGCCAGCCATGGCATCCGTCTTCAGGATGCGGCATGCTCCGGCAACGGTTTCCGGTGTGCGCAGCACCGGCCAGGGCCAGGCCGACCCGGTGATCCGGGTGCACTCGCTTGGCGAAGCGATCCGCTTCGTCGCCCATGCTTTTGCCAACTACGACATCAGCGCCGTCGCCATCACCTGCGGCGATCCCTCGATCCCGCGCCTCGGCAGCCTGGAGGTCAAGGCGCTGTGGCGCGAATATGGCGAGCGCCTGACGCAGGAATAGCCCCTACCCGGCGCCGACCTGCGCTTCGGATCGGAAATGCCGCTGGTGCGTTTCAACTGCGGTCAATGGAGGGAAAAAGCACCATGAACGTCGCCAATTTGCAACTCGAGGGCCTGCTGATGGCCGTCGCATCGATCAACCACGTGCTGGTTCGAAAGGGCGTGCTGACGTCGGAGGAGATCGACATCGCCTTGCGCAAGGCCGAGGCCGGCGAGACCGGTGAGGAACGGTCCGGCGGCATGTCGGCGTCGAGCCGCGACGCCGTCAACTTTCCGATCCGGCTGCTGGAACTCGCCAATCAATGCCAGCCGGAGGCGGATATGCCGTCCTTTTCGAAACTGGCCCGCATGGTCGGCCAGATGAAGGAGCCCTACAACGACCAGATGTGAGGCCACGACCGAAGCCGGGCTGGCTCACGCCCTGCCCGGCCATCCCAGGTTCAGTGCCAGCGCCGTTCCCGGTCCATGCACCGCGGCGAACAGCAGCCCGGCCACGAAGGAAAAATGGTCGACGAAGAAACCGAACTCGGCCTGGTTGCCGGCCCAGTGGCTCGGCCCGTGGAAGGCGAAGGCCAGGAACAGCACATAGGCGGCGGCGACAAGGGCCGCCTGCGTGAAGAAGGCGCCGCTCAGGAAACACAGCACCAGCGCGACCTCCAGTATCGCCGCGCACCAGGCGAGGAAGAGCGGGAACGGAAAGCCGGCGGCGGCGATGTAGCCGGCCGTGGCCTCCATGCCCATGAATTTGAAGGTCACCGCCATCAGGAAGACGGCGGCGAAGATCAGGCGGGCGACGAGAAGGGCCGCTGTCTGCCAGGACGATTGGGTGATTTGCGAGGGCATGGGTTTGTCTCCAGTTTCATTCGCCCCAAAGGACGTGCCGCCTGGCGCCGATCCGACATATCGGGTGAAGTTTTTTCCAAAGCCTGCCATCGGATGTTGCAAACCCGCATAAACCGATTTCGGTCCATCGCTGCCAACACGCTCGCTCCAGCCGCTGAAACTGGCCTTGAGCAGCTCGCCCAGGGCCTCCTCCTGATATTCCACAAGTGCTTAATTTAATTAATAAATTTTGCGACGCCTCGCAGCGGAATCGTGAAACTTGTTCGTAACCATGATCGTGCTAATATTAAGCTGGGGCTAATGCACTGGTGTCCAGTGCAGCGATTTCGGGTGGGTTCAAAGTGGGCGTGGGTATCAAGTTAGGGGCAAAATCTTATCTGGTCCGGTCACCGGTTCTGGAGTGTATTGGCTGCGGCGGCACCGGGCAGGTTTTCCAATGTCCGCGCTGGACGAGTTCAAACGGCCTTTGCTGCCCGGCCGGCACGCACCAGCGCGGCTGTCCTGGCGCCAGCACCCGTTGCGCCGAATGTGGCGACGCCGGCAGCCACGACGCCGGACCGGTCCATCCCTCGGCCTGAACCGGCGGCCTGCGCTCCGCGCCGGGCGGGCCTTGTGCACGCGTCCGTCGCATGTCATGGAACCAGCAGCGCCGATCGCTGTTATGTCTGACCGCGGCATCGCTTGCCGAACCACGGTGGTTCGATGTCCGCGCGACCATGCGGCTGACAGAAAGTGAGGCCCGGCATGCCCGACGATAAATCCAAGACCAAGCAGGACCGCAAGCTGGTTTCCAGCGAAGACACCTATGAGGTTGCCGCCTTCGCGCGCAAATACGGGATCCCGCAGAGCGAGGCCCAGACCATCATCAAACGCTATGGCCCATCGAGGAAGAAGCTCGACAACCACATGGCCGCGCGCGGATAGGCCTCGGCGGTACGGTGAACTGCCAAACTGACGAGGCCAGGCAGGCCGCGAAGCCGGACTGGCGAGAACGGAGGCTGCAACCATGTCCCACACCATACGCAGGACCGGCAGCTGCCTGTGCGGCGGCGTGCATTTCGTCGTCAGCGGCCAGCCGTCACGGATTGGCCTTTGCCACTGCAAGGATTGCCGCAAGGCGGGCGGCTCGGTCTATTCGGCCTTTGCCATCTGGCCGCGCGACGCCTTCGAGACATCGGGCGTCGTCGCCACTTACGGCACCCGCAGTTTCTGCCCGACCTGTGGCAGCCGGGTCGCGTGGGTCAACGACGACGAGGCCGAGGTGATGCTCGGCAGCCTGGATGTCGCGCCGACCGACCTCGCGCCCGAATATGAATTGTGGATCGGCCGGCGCGAAACCTGGCTGCATGCTTTGCCCGGCACCGAGCAGTTCGACCATGACAGGCCGCAGGCGCAGGACGCCGATCTGCCGCCGCCGAGGCCTCTGTCGGACGCCGTCGCGCGCGATTGAAAATTAATCTATCGGGCTTGGAACCCTCCCTTGTCGGCGACGTTATCCGGCGCCCCTTTCGTGGCGGCATGCACCAGTCACGGAGACGACCGTTGAACGACAAGATCTTTCCCCGACCCGTCCACCTCAAATTTGCCCCCGAGCGGGTGCGCGTGGTGCGCAGCGCCTGGGAGGGCCTCGAATGCCTCGGCGACTGGCCGTTCGGCCACGGCCGGCGATACCGGGCGGCATTGCGCAGCTGTCGAGATGCCCTGGATGGCTGGGCGCCGCCGGCAAAGGCAATGCGGGCGATGATCGACGCGGCACGCGAAGCGCATATCCTCCAATAGCCCCAACATCGCGAACCGATGCAGGTGCGCGCCTTAGATCTTTTGTTTTATGCGTTCTATCAAAGCCAAAGCCACTTCTGGGCGACATGTATCGCACTGTTTGTGCGGCAAAGTCGTGATTACCGGGCCTGCGGATCGCCATTCACAATCGGGTGGGAAGCCTCGAACCCAAAGCTCTTCGGCGCCATCAGCATCAGGGCGATGACAATGGCGATCGAGGCAATAATCATGGCAGTGCTGGCGACATCTTTCACGAGCATCTCCTAAGATTAGAAGTTGCGAAAGAAACGTTTCGCCAACAGTCGAGTTCCGCCGCGCACCAGAATACCGGCTTTCGCCGCATCATTTTGCCGGTGGCTGGGCCGGCACCTCGCCCGGCTTGATCACCGGGGTCTTGCCCTCGTCCGGAGCCGGTGCGGCCATTCCTTGGTCGCCGGTGGCCGGTGGCTTCAGCACCCCGCCGCAGTCGTCGAGCTTCTCCGTCAAATTGCCGTTGCCGGCCTGCTTCTTGGCGCCCGGATCCGTCTGGGCCCGACATTTGTCTGTCTGCTGGGCCGGGTCCTGCTGCTGATTTGTCTGTGCTGCCGCCGGCACGGCCAGCATCAGGGCGCATGATGCGATGACGAGAGATTTCATCTCGGTCTCCTTCTCTTACGGGCCGCGTTGCCGCGGCCTTCCCTTCGCAGGGACAACGCCTTTCAGCGAAAAAGGTTGGCAGCCAAAAGAGCTGGCATGGCCCCGCAACCAAATCAGGCTTCCGCCGTTGCGCGTGGCGGAGGCACCGCCATGTTCGATGATTTTCAAAGCACCAAGGTCGAGGTCGGCGAAGCCAGCCTGTTTGTCCGGCATGCCGGCAGTGGCGCGGCGGTTTTGCTCCTGCACGGCTTTCCGCAAACACAATTGATGTGGCGCGACGTGGCGCCAGGGCTGACCGACCGCTTCACCGTCGTCTGCGCTGATCTGCGTGGCTACGGCGCCAGTTCCTGCCCCGTCTCGGACGCGGACCACGCCCCCTATGCCAAGCGCGCCATGGCCGCCGACATGGTGGCAATGATGGGGAAGCTCGGATTTGCCAGCTTCATGGTCGCCGGCCATGATCGCGGCGGGCGCGTCGCCTACCGCATGGCGCTCGATCATCCCGACAGCGTCGACAAGCTGACCGTGCTTGACATCGTCCCCACGGCCGACGCCTGGGACCGGGCCGACGCCCGGCTGGCGCTCGGCTATTGGCCCTGGTCCCTGCTGGCGCAGCCCGAGCCTTTGCCGGAAAAGATCCTCGCGGCAGCCGCCGAAGCGATCGTCGACAACGCACTGGGCGGCTGGGGCTCCTCGCCTGCGGTATTTCCGGCCGATGTTCGCCAGGCCTATGTCGATGCCTTGCGCGACCCCGCCCACCTCCACGCGATCTGCGAGGAATACCGGGCAGCAGCCACGCTCGACCGCAAGCACGATCACGCCGACAAGGCTGCGGGCCGAACGATCCGTTGTCCTGTGCTGGCGTTGTGGAGCGAACAAGGGGCACTCGCCGAGTGGTATTCCGATGAGGGCGGCCCGCTGGCCCTTTGGCGGGGCTGGGCCGATGACGTGCGTGGCCAGGCAATGCCCGGCGGCCACTTCTTTCCCGAAGAGGCACCGGCGCAAACCGCGCAGGCATTGGCAGCCTTCTTCGGCTGATGGGATCCTTCCTAGCATCCGCACCGCCTGGCGGGGGCGCTGTCCGTCCGAGTCGCCTGCTTGCCCGCCTTGTCATGCTTGCCCCCCCTTGTCATGCTTGCCCCCTTGTCTTGCTTGAAAGCATGTTTGACCCTCAGCGGGGTTTTCCCTCATCGTCGGTGGGCCGCTCGGCAGCCTGATCGGTCCTTTGCGGGCAATCGTCATAGCGGTGGTCTCGGCCGCCGCAGAAGGAACAGCACATGGCTTCGCGGCGCTCGTTTCCGGGCCACCATTGCGGCGTCTCGTAAGGCTTCCTGTTTTGCATTCCCAGCAATGCGCGACGCATCATTTGGTTGCGCAAGCCTGCGCCCCGCCTCAAAGAAGAAACTGTCGCGGAACCGCCGGACAGGATAGTGGTTTTGTGGGAACATGCATGCCTGCCGGATGAACTCCAGCGGGGAGTCGTTTTCTACCCGTCGGACTCCGCAAATCGCGTCAAACAAAGAGAAGCCCTCATGTCTATTCGTATCGTGTTGATGGCTGTGGCGACGCTGCTCGCGACGACCGCTCTCGCCGATGCCCGCCCCGACAGCCGCCGCCTGAACTGCGACGAGATCCGCGCCATGATCCAGAGCCATCGCGCCGTGGTTCTGACCACCGGCCCGAACACCTATGACCGCTATGTCAGGCAGTTCGGCAACGAGTGCGACTGGCCGGAAGTGCCGATGTCGGCCTATATCCCGTCCCGCGACGGTCACTGCCCGGTCTATCGCTGCGAAGATCCGCCAGACGATATCCCGAATTGACGGCCCACCGTACCGGCGTCATAACGGTCCGACTTCTCCCGCTTCGTCTAATGGTAGGACAGCGCCCTTTGAAGGCGTGAATCGTGGTTCGAGCCCATGAGCGGGAACCAGCCCTTCAGCCAGGCAGCGTCATGTTTTCAAACCGTCCCTCCTGAAACCATTCGATCGACCCTGCGTTGACGCCATGGCCAGACACGAGGAGACATCTCATGACCGTCAACTGCCGCATATCCATCGACAACCGGCCGGAGGCCACGGACGTCGTTTTCCAAGCCGTGCCGCGGATCGGGGAGAGCGTTTCCCTGTCGGTTGACGGAAGCGCACAGGATCTGCGGGTCTCGCGCGTCGTGCATGTCCCGGATGGCACGTTGGAAGGCGCCGCGATCATCGTCGAGGTGACGACCAATATCCTCTAGCCCAACATGATCGGCTCACTGGCGATGGCGCCCCGCGGCCTCACGCGACAGTGATCGGCCGCGATGAAACCTCACGCCGCCGCCGGGCGTTTAGGGGCTGGAGAATTGTCGAGGTTTCAATGCAGACTGCGTGGTTTTCCAAGCCCGTGCTGGTTTCGGTCGGCGTCACAGGCGCCACCCGCAACCTGTCCAACACCCAGCAGGCCATCGAATTGCTGACGACACATTGGCGCGACGCCGGCAGCCTGAAACATCAGTCGGCGCTGCGCGCCTGTCGCCGGGCGGCCAGCGGCGACATGTCTTCCGATGTCGCCAGGGAGGCGTTTGTCGAGGCCGCGCGCGAGGCGCACATCCTGGTCGAATAAGCAGGCTGGCAAGCAGTGCCTAAGTTCCGAAGCCCGTATCGTTGTTGGCCTCGGTACCGGCCTGCGGCACGATGATCGATGCCAGCGGCGCGGACAACTTCCAGCTGAGATGCCCGGGCGACCGCTCCAGGGTAGCGGAACCGCCCAGCGACTGCGGTGCAACGCGCTGCAGGACGACCGTCCCGAACCCCTTGCGCGTCGTCTCCTCGCGCCTGTCGCCGGCATAGGGCGGCGATGTCTCGCTCCAGAGCAGCTGGAATTCTCGCTCGCCCAAGGCATCGCGGCCTGACGCGCCGGAATCTATCGTCCAGGTGATCTCGATCCGCCCGGCCTCGCTGGCCAGGGCGCCATATTTGGACGAGTTCGTGCCAAGCTCGTGGAACGCCATGCCGAGATTCTGCACCGCGTTCGACTGCAGCGTCAGAACCGGTCCGGAGAGCAGGATCTGCTCCTCGCGGCCGAAGGGCTTGAGATGCTCCTGGATCAGGTCGAACAGGCTCGCTCCCGCCCATTCCGAGATGACGAGCAGATCGTGCGAACGTGACAGCGCCATGATGCGGGCGCGGATCATCTCTTCGAACTCGTGCGGATCGCTCGAGCGCTTGCTGGTCTCCCGGACCATCGACAGGATGACCGCGAACTGGTTCTTGACGCGATGGTTGACCTCCCGCATCAGCAGCCTGATCCGACGCTCGCTCTCCTTGGCGGCGGAAATGTCGCGGGCGATCTTCGAGGCGCCGATGATCTCGCCATGGCTGTTCTTGATCGGCGACACGGTCAGCGACACGGCAATCAGCGTGCCGTCCTTGCGCCTTCGCGTCGTCTCGTAGCTTGCCACCCGCTCGCCGCTGCGCACCTTGGCGATGATCTCGGTCTCCTCGCTCTTGAGGTGATCGGGAATGAGCATGAGGATGGATTGGCCGATAGCCTCCTCGGCGCTGTAACCGAACATGCGTTCCGCCGCCTGGTTCCAGCTTTGGATGACGCTGCTCAGATCCTTGCTGATAATGGCGTCGAATGAGGAATCGACGATTGCCGCGAGGCGCGCATCGGCGGTTGCCCCATGTTTATCACCGCCTAGGACGTCGATCATCACCGCTCGCAATGCAGTTTCCCCCCATCAGATAAGGCGCAAGCGGACCAAGGCAATCGCCGGTGCGAGGATTACGGCACCGACTTTCACTCGGCTTGTTCAGGTGATTCCTTGGCGTCTCCGTTGGGTTTGATCACCCCGAACTCCTGCGATTTGGCCCCAAGTTCCGCCGTCAGGAAGCCGTCCGAGGCAAGACCGCGGCGCAACAGTTCCCGCACCGCGGCCGAGCGGCTGGGCATGCGCTTGTCGAAACGCCAGTTTTCCAGCGCCGCGAGTTCATCATGGGTGAGCATGATCTGCAGTCGTTCCGGACGTTCCAGTTCAGCCATGTCCGCCTCCTTGCGCAGGACCAAAATGCGCTGAGTTAGCATCTACCTCATTTGTCTCATAGTTAGGATTGCTCTTATAATGCGTCAAGATCCGCCAAGGCATGGACATCGCATCATGCATATGATGAGGAACAACCGCCGGCAGCGCATTTGTGTAACTATTCTAACTTGCTGATTTTATTTGATTATTTTTGAATTTTTACTTGCCATGGCGCGCCATCGGGCGCATGCTCCGGCGTGAACGGACAACAGATCCTCTTCGGGAGGTTTCGATGCGGTATGACTTTTCGGCGCGCCTGCGCGATGACGTGAATTCAGCAGTCCGTACGACCTTCAGGCAGGCAGGCATCGTCAATGTCCCAGCGGTGGCGGAGCGGGTCAGGGTTCGGAATCTGGCCGAGAACGTCGCACTCGAAGACATTGAACCGCTGGTCCTGCGGGCGGCTCAGATGCTTGGTGCGGCAATTGAATTCGACACCTTTGCCAATGGGCTGGCTTGGCCTGGATTTGGCCTTGTCGAGGACGGTGGCGCCGCGCTCGATCTTCATCATTCGGCCTCGCTGCAGTAACAGGGCTGAGCGCGCTTGGTAACGCCTCGGTTCGGTCCAGCTATCGAAAGCCGAGATGCTTTTGGTAGGCGTGGGTTTCCACGGTAAATCCGCCATTGACATTTTCCGGGACATTTTCCGGCGGCCACCGTGCATCTTGGAACGTGCGGCCCAGGCGCCACCCTTCGCGGGCATAGAATTTCTGCGCACGCAGATTTCCCGCCGTGCGGAAAAGCTCCGCCTTGGCCACGCCGTCTTCAAACAAAAGCCGCTCCGCATGTGCCAGCAGATCGTGGGCAATTCCGCGACCCCGTGCTTGCCGGCTTGCATAGAGCTTCACAGTTCCGCCCCGTTTATGGAAACGAAGCCGAGCGGTTCATCATCTGCCGCCACATGAAATGCGTCGCTGGACTGCTTCAGCCACAACGAAAAATGTGCGGGCGTCCGGTATGCCAGGATTTCGGTTGGAACCAGATGGGCATGGGCATCGTGCCAGCCTTCATGCCAGAGGCGCACGATAGCCGGCTGATCGGCCTCTCGCACCGGGCGAATTTCGAGCATTCTTCATCTCCTGCAAAGTCAGGAAGCGCAAGCCTAGTCGGAATGTTTGCCTGGTCGGAATGTTTGGCCACGCAGGCGCGTCCATTCAGCTTAAGCGCTCTGCTGTCATCATCTGAGCATTACGGGTCTACGAGAAGACGGAAAAAGATATTCAAGAGAGCTTCTCGGAATATCCGGCCGACTAGAGTTTTCTCCCTTGGTAATTCCAGCTTGTTGAAGGCGCATTTTGGATTATACTGGGAGCCCCTGCGAGGGCGGTTAAAATGAGGGAAATAATAGATATAATTTATATAAGGATAAGGCAATTTTTTGCATTTATCGGCTTTGCAGTCGTAATACTTATAGCCGTATTCTTATTGAAGTTGGACTATTTTGGGAGGGCAGTCGCGGATCGCCTGTTGGCCAATGCAGCCATTCCGACACGAGGAGAGATGCCGGTAACCAGTGGGCAAGTACCCTTTTCATCCGCGGATATTCAAATAGTCGGTGGTCGAGGCGAAGGTTTGAGCTGCAGCTTGCCACCCGACATTTCGAAACTCGCATTTCCAATCGCAGCTGGCCGTTCTGAAATCGGGCTTGAGATGCGCCAGGCGTGTGCGATGCATGATTTCTGTTACCGGCATGGCGCCGCGACATATGGATATACTCAAGCCGACTGTGACTTCACTCTGCAAGAGCAAGCCTTTCAACTGTGCTACTTCATTGAGCGAGCCAGAGACGAGGGAAGGATAAACGACAATAGGAGTAAATGCATACGCGATGCACGTCTCGTAACGCTGGGTGTTCGCATCGGCGGAAGCGACTCCTTCAGGTCAGTGAGCCAGAATGTCGAGGCCCTATCGGCGGGATTGGACGATGAAATCGGAGTAGACGGCCGGGCATCAACCTACTTTGAATATGATCCTTACCCTATTCGATCTCAGTCCTATACCGCCTACAGAATCGCCGACGCTCCCAATTCCGATGGAAAACTCGGGCAACGGAAGAGGGTCTACGAATTCTCAGTGCGCCCCTCGGGTGTGTTTGTCTCGGTGGCCCCGAACTCTGCCCAGCTATGGCAAAAGTCCATACTTCCAGGCAACCCGGCATACATCGTTGGCGCGCCCATTGTGGCTGAGGCGAGGCATAATGGGCAGACAGAAGATTGGTTCGTCTGGTGGCAGCGACGAAGCCTCGGCGAAACCGGCGGCCGCCTAATCGGCATTGCACCCGGACGCGCCACGACAGTCGATTGGAGGTGCCTGTATTTTTCCGGGATGTCCGGAAGCATGCGAGATGCGAGCACCTCCTGCCGATCCGCGGATATGGCTTTTTTTGCCGCGGAACTGGGCAATGGACGCAACTCCGGTGACGCCTACTTTTCTGAAATACTACCTTCGCATCTAGGTAGAATAACAGATGATATATTGTGGTTATCCGCACTTCAGACACACAATTGCAGAAGAGACGGATCAAACGGATTATGCTTCCTTGATATGGCTGTTAGCATTACAAGCGGCGAATCCATGCAACCGCAATGGCCGATACGTGTATTTGATGAAATTTCACCGATATATCTGGGCAAGCCGCAGTACGAAGACACACCATATCGCAACTTTGTCAGTCATCCACAAATCCTGAACCCTTCGTCGAAGAATGATCCTACCCTTGTCTGGTCGCGCAGGGACGAGCGCTTCGAGTCGATCTCTCTGGTTCGACGACTGGGCATTCGTCGCCACAAGGACAGGCCTGAATACAGTGCAGCCGTCCCGCGAGGATCTATGGTGCTTGATGACGATTATGAGACGGACGACCCAAGTTTCGTTATCGGCCGCAACAGCAAAAGCCCCCTTATGGTAGGCTTCCAACGCGTTGGTGGCTCCGAGAATCCAGATCAACTCCGCTTGGCCGAGTGGCATGTGCCCGTGATGGAGAATAAAGCCGAACGGTCACGCCTTGCCGAAATTCCCGTCGATTTTTCGAAATGCTCGGTCCATCTCGATAAGACTTGGTTGGCAAGACCACCGATCGTCTCTTCGATTTCTGAAGAAAACTCCGCTGTCATCCTGTCACGGGCAAATAGCATTCGGAAAGGAGATGCACCGCGCACCCTTGAAATAGGTCTTTTGATCATAGCAACCGACGGCTCTTGCTCTGACTTCAAGAGTCTAGCCGGCATTCCTTTGGATCACTTTATCCTGGCCGGCAGTCCCGAAAACCAAAACGAACAGCGTGTTGAAATTTTACGCAAGACGCCAATTCTTGCTGGGGATTTAGATGGTGATGGTCAGATTGAAATTTTATTTCCGGCAGTTGGCGGGAGCAACAATACTATTGATCTGGCCAGAATCAGTCATGACTTTCGCCTCCTGTCGCTGCTATGATTTCTTGGCGAGCGTTAGATCAGTCTAGAGCAATTCCAGGAAAAATGTGACACGGTTTTTCCGGGAAAAACGCGTAGCGTTTTCCCTTGGGAATTGCGTAAAAACAAAGAGATAGAGCAGTTCGCTGTTTCCGTGAAACGGTGAACTGCTCTAGTCGGAAGGCGTTGAAATGGCCTCCTGGCTGAGGGAGAAGATAGGTGGCACCGCTACTCACTTTGCGACATGGCTGTGGGCGAACGTTCTCCCCATGCGATACCGATGACTATGAAACCCGCCTGTCTGCAAAGCAGGAACCCCCGCCATGCCTGGCCAGCGCGTGCTCGATCAGCACGTCGATGACCTGACTATAGCCTATACCAATCGCGGCGAGCGCCTTGGCGTACATCGAGATGTTGGTGAAGCCGGGCAGCGTGTTGACCTCGTTGACCAGCAGCGAACCGTCGGCGCGCAGGAAGAAATCGACGCGCGCCATCGCCTCGCAGCCGAGCGCACGGAAAGCCTGAGCTGCCATCTCCTTCGCCTTGCCGGCGACACCTGCCGGGACATCGGCCGGTACTTTCACCACCGCGCCGTCGGCATCGAAATATTTGGCCTCATAGGTGTAGAAGCCATGCTTGCCGGCCGGGATGATTTCGCCGGGCAGCGACACCGTCAGCGAGCCGTCGGCCCGCTGCAGCACCGAGCACTCGATCTCGCGGCCTTCGACGAACTCCTCGATCAGCACCTTGTTGTCATAGCGCAAAGCCGTCTCGACGGCCTGCTCGAAGCCATCCCTGTCCTTCACCTTGCTCACCCCGAAGGACGAGCCCTGGCGCGCCGGCTTGGCGAAGAAAGGCAGCCCGAGCGCCCCGGCGATCTCCTGGAAGGAACCGACATCGCCTCCAAGCACGGTCACGGAACGGGCAACGGCAAGCCCGGCCTCGCGCAATAGCCGCTTGGCGACATCCTTGTCCATGGCAGCCGCCGAGGCGAGGATGCCGCAGCCGACATAGGCGACATCGGCGACTTCCGCATAGCCCTGCACCGAGCCGTCCTCGCCGAACGGCCCATGCAGCACGGGAAAGACGACATCGACTGGCGGCAAGTCAGGCTGCATGCCAGCTTGGGGTACGGCCACCAGCCGGCCCTTGCCGCCGGGCAGCAAGGCAACCTCCAGGCCGTCCCCGGACACCGGAGCCCCTGCCCCGTCGACGCCGGCTTCGGACGATGGCTGCAGCAGCCATCTGCCATCCCTGGAAATGGCGATCGGGACCACCTCGTAGCGCGCCCGGTCGATCGCCTTCAGCACATTGGCGGCCGACAGCCGCGACACGTCATGTTCGGCCGAGCGCCCGCCATAGAGGATGGCAACCCTGATCTTGTCCTTCATTGAAAATCCCCTGGAAATCAAAAGCTGACGGCAATGCCGCGATTGGCAAAGAAGCGGTCGAAATCGGACGGCGCCAACACTGCGTTTGACTGTGTGGCGCTGGTATGGCCGGAAGGATTGTGGAAGCGGAAAAGCTGATCCGACGCGGACGTGACCAGCACAAGATGCCCGCCCTTCGACGGCGGCTCGCGCTCGGGCCAGCGGATGGCACTGCTGACCGAAGCGATGAAGAAGCTCGACCGCGCCAGGATCGCCGGAACATCCACCGTCGCGACATTGGTCATCACCTGCGCCTCCAGGCCGAAAGCCTCCTTCACGAAGGTGACGAAGCGCGCGTAGATCAGTCCCTTGATCGATCCTTCGTTGACGACATAGCCGCCATATCCGGTGCAGCGTCTTGCCAGCTCGATCGTCGGCACGATCCGGCCGCGGGTCGCCAGGATCATCTTGAGACATGCCATGCCGCAGATGTTGGCGGCCCAGACCGCGTATTCGTCGAGTGTTGCCGCGCCCGAGCCCTGCCACAGCGGATCGCGCCTGAGCGCTGCCTCGGCGCCATCGGCGAGCACGGCCAGCGTCATGTCGGGCGTTTCCCATTGGCTGAAAAACGGCACGGTTTCAGGCAGCAGCGGACTCATGCGGACCCCTCGGGCAGCTGACCTATCTCGTATACGAGGATACGATATGGGTGAAAAGCTGCTTGGAGCCCGTCTCGAAAATCCAGCAGGTCCGGCGCCGCCTATTCAACCTTCGTCCAGCCGAAAACCAGCCAGGCGTATTTCGATTTTTCGTCGGGCTCGGCAGTGTAGGTCATCTGTATGTCGCCGTCCTTGGCGTAGATATCGAGCCTGGGCGCCGTGTCGAGCTTGAGCCACAGCGAACTCTTGCTGAAGGACCAGGTTCCGCACCAGACGCAAGGCCCCGATGTCGGGTCGCCGGGCTGATGAAAATTGTAGCGGCCGTCCGCCATGATCTCCAGATAGTCGAACGCGGTGTAAAAATTGGTCACCGTCTGCTGGAACTCATTGGCCGCCGCCTCCTGCTCCGGCGTGGGCGCATCCGTCATGTCGCGCGGCGGCCGGGTGGTTGCGCCGCTGAGTTTCCATTTGCCGACAAAGTCCTTCTGGGTCGGAAGATATTCCTCCTGGGCTTGCGCCGACGAAATATGAGCAACGAATAATGTACCGGCCAGACCCATGGTCGCGACTGCAAGTAGAAGTGCTGCGGAACAGATGAACTTGGTCGCGTTTTGCATAAAATTATTCCTCGATGGCGGGGTAAGGGATATCAGTTTGGGCGTTTTATTGAAAAATCCGCAGCGGGCGTTGCATCGATGCTGATTCCCGCCCCCCATCGGCACGGTTAGCATCGAGGCTGGCAATCTGGCAACGCGGGGGATGCCGTCAATGTGCACGACCTCGGGTCAGGGCACGGAAAACGCCGCCGGAGTAGGATCTCCCTGGATCTTCTAGAAGGTGATCCTCACCGAGGCCGCGCTACGCGTATGCGGTCCGTGATGTACGGCCTCGATGTTGTTGCCGTCCGGATCGAGCAGGAAGGCGGCGTAATAGCCGGGATGATAGGTCCGCTCGCCCGGCGCGCCATTGTCCTTGCCGCCCGCCGCCAGCCCGGCCTTGTAGAAGGCATCGACCATGGCGTGATCCCTGGCCTGGAAGGCCAGATGATGACGGCCGGTGAGCTTTCCCAGTGCCGCGCGGCTGTCGGCACTCGAGACGAACAGTTCATCGGCCCAGAAATAATCCTCGGCACTGCCGCCGATCGGCACGCCGAGCACGCCGAAGAGCGCCTCGTAGAAGCGCCGGCTGGCTGGGAGATCCCTGACCACCAGCTGGATATGGTCGATGAGCCGGCCGCGATGCAGTTCCTGGGTCTCCATGCAAAACTCCTCCTCGCAAGACCTCGAATTTAGGCCCGGCGGGAGCGCCGTCAATGCGCGCAGACCAGGCCTTACCCCTTGAGCAGGGCCGCCAGCCGGGGAATGCCTTCGCTCACCGCACGGCGGTCGGCCAGCGTGAAGGATAGCCGCAGCGTGTTGCGCCCGGTGCCGTCGGCATGGAACGCGTTGCCGGGCACGAAGGCGACGCGCGCCTCCTTCACCGACCGCGCTAACAATTCGGTGGCGTCGGAGCCTTCCGGCAGCGTCGCCCAGACGAACATGCCGCCTTCCGGGCGGCTCCAGGTCACGCCCTTTGGCATGTTGGCCTCGAGTGCCGCGAGCAAGCCGTCGCGGCGCTCGCGATAGGCGCCGATCAGCTTTTCCACCTGGGCGTCGAAGACGGCTTCGGCGACGCGGTGCATGACGAGCTGGTTGATCGACGGGCTGTGCAGGTCGGAAGCCTGCTTCATCAGCACCAGTTTCTCCACCACGTGGCGCGGCGCGCACACCCAACCGACGCGCATGCCCGGCGACAGGATTTTCGAGAACGAGCCGCAATAGAGCGTGCGAGCCTTGTCGATGCCGCCGGAGCGCGCGCAGTCCAAAGCCAGGATCGGCGGCACGCCCTCGCCGTCATAGCGCAGCGCCCGGTAGGCGGCGTCCTCGATGACGGCGATGTCGAGCTCGCCGGCAAGATCGAGCACCGCTTCGCGCTGCTTTTGGTCCAGCGTGTTGCCGGTCGGGTTGGCGAAGTCCGGCACCAGATAGGCGAATTTCACCCGGCCGCCATTCGCTGCGGCGGCGGTGTGATAGGCCGCCGGCGTCATGTTGCCGCCTTCCGGCCGCAGCCGGTCGTAGCGCGGCTCGTACGCGTTGAAGGCCTGCAGCGCGCCGAGATAGGTCGGCCATGTCACCAGCGCGGTATCGCCGGGCGACAGGAACAGCTTGCCCAGGTAATCCAGCGCCTGCTGCGAGCCGGAGGTGATGAAGACGTTGCCCTCGTCGCAGGCGATGCCGAGCTTGCCCATCTGGCCGGCGATCCAGCGCCGCAGCGGCAGGTAGCCTTCCGAGACCTGGTACTGTAGTGCTGCCCCCGCCTCCGCACCGCCGAGCACGTCGGCATAGGCGTCGCGGATCGCCTCGGCCGGGAACAGCGACGGATCGGGAATGCCGCCGGCGAACGAGATGATGTCCGGCTGGTCGAGCAGCTTCAATAGCTCGCGGATTTCGGAGGCCTTCATGCGCGACGAGCGCGAAGCCAAGAGGTTCATAAGGGTCAAGTCACGCCTCCCCGGACGTTTCGAATATAGGTCAACTTGACTGACCTATATCCGCTTTGTCAGGCAATTTGAATAGTGCCTGAACGCCTTCCGCTATACGCCAGGGAGCGAAGTGATGCGGTTCAATCCCCGTCCGCGGGCTTGGCCTTGCCGCATTGCGCCAGCACTTTGCCGATGGCTCCGCTGGAGCCCTTCAGCGGAAAACTAGTCGCGCCATATCTGGTTGAACCGACCGATACCTCGCCCTTGGAGCGCAGCAGGTCCAGCAGCGGATCGGCCTTGGTCAGGTCGACCACGAAATAATTGTACATCTCCTCCAGTTGCAGCGTCTTGGTCACTGTCTTGCCGTCGGCCTTGAAATCGAACGAGCCGCTGATGCCCGGTTCAAGCTGCTGGCCGGAGGCGCCGAGGTCCAAGCTCAGCACCGGCTTTTCAAAACAGGTCAGCATCAGCTGCGCGTCGCCCTTCGGCCCGCCGCAGACCGAGGCGGTCAGCACGCTGCCGCCCTCGTCTTCCTCCATCTTCGCACTCCAGTTCCCGCACGACGCGGCAAAAGCCGGCTGCGCGGCCTGCAGCGCGGCCAAGGCACCAGCGACGACGAGATATCCAGCTCTCATGACTTTCCCCCAATTGGCTCCTCTGGAGCATTTGCAGCACCCGCCGGCAGCATATAGGAAAAGCCATCCGGTGGCATTGGCTGTTCAGCGCCGGCCTGGTTTTGCGGAGAGCGGTGTTGAGAGCCTGTGTTCGTCTGTGCCTTTTCATGGCCGCCCCGGTGGCCATGCCGCTCACCGCCCATGCGCAGTGGAAGCCGGTCGAGAAGGTCGAGACCTATGCCATCTCGGGCCAGTCCGGACCGGAACTCTATCGCTCGATCGGCGAGAACGGGCCGAATGTCGGCGTTGCCCGGGCCATCGCCCACACCAATTTCAAGCTGACCTGGACCCGGGACTATCAGGCGCGGGCCGGTGCCTGCGTGCTGGCCTCGGCCAAGCCGAAGCTCATCATCACCTACACCTTGCCCAGCCCCTCCTCGCCGCTGCCGTCAGCCGTCCAGAAGAACTGGGAGGTTTTCCTCGCCGGCGTCAGCGCCCACGAAAAGGTCCATGGCGCGACCATCGTTGACATGGTGCGCAAGATCGAGACGGCGACCGTTGGCCTGATGGTCGCCGATGATCCCAAATGCAGCAAGATCCGAACCGAGATGACCAAGCGCCTGTCGGCACTCTCGCTGGCGCAGCGCCAGGCTAGCCGCGATTTCGACCGCATCGAACTCGGCCAGGGCGGCAATCTGCAGAAGCTGATCCTCGCCCTGGTCACTGGCGGCTGAGCGCTCTCACCTTCAAGCCTCGGACATGAGGCTGTCGAGCAGTTCGAGGCCCTCGGGCCAGTCGCCCAGGCCGCTGTCGGCATTGATGTGGCCGAACGGCCCGATGACGGTGATGCGGCTGCCCCATTGCTTCGCCCGCGCCTGGGCATATTCCTGCGAGCCATAGGAATCGTTGGTGCTGGCCACCACCAGCGAGGGGAAACGCAGCCGGCCCTCGGGAATTTTGGCGAAAGCCATGCCATATTCGGGAAAGACCGCCGACGCCGGGTCGGGAACGCCGACCAGCAACGCCGCCTCGACCGGCCTTAGCGAAATTTTCTGCCAATGCGCGACCAGCAGGCAGGATAGGCTGTGCGCGACCAGGACCGGCGGCCCGGGCGCCGCGACCACCGCAGCCTCCAGCGCCGCCAGCCAGTCGGTGAAATCAGGCAGGTCCCAGCTTGACGGCTGGAAGCGCTGCATCGCGTGATTGGCGCTTTCCCAGCGCGATTGCCAGTGCTCCGGGCCGGAACCGCCACTTCCCGGCAGGATGATGAAATACGTCATGTCGCCTTGCTCCAATCGATCACTGGGGCATGATGGCGTCTTGCGGTGGCGTCGGGAATGGGAAACCATCGGGCAAACCGTTCTCTCGCCGATGGATTCAAGGTGACCATGAAGATCAGTGATGAGCGCGCACCGCTCGACCCGACCGACATCGCCATTGTCGAGGCCATGCAGGAGAACGGCCGCATCGGCATATCGGAGCTCGGCCGCCGGGTCGGCCTGTCGCAGCCGGCCACCTCCGAGCGGGTCAAGCGGCTAGAAGAGCGCGGCGTCATCGCCGGCTACACCGCTGTGATAAATCCGGCCGCCCTCGGTCTCGGCATGATGGCGATCATCCGCGTGCGCACCACGCATGAGCACATCCGGCCCTGCCTGAAGCAGTTCGCCGAAATGCCCGAGATCACCGAGGTGCACCGGCTGACCGGCGAGGATTGCTTCATCCTGAAAGTGATCGTGCCCTCGCCCGCCCACCTTGAAACCATCGTCGACGCCGTGGCGCGCCACGGTGCGGTCACCACGGCATTGGTGCTGCGCAGCGAGACGCCGAAGCCGATCGGCCGCGAGCTGATCCGGAGGTCGGCGGATAAAGCAATTCCAGGAAAAATGTGAGCGGTTTTCCGTATGGAATTGCTTCGATCTGTCGGGCCAGCCCTATCGGCTGAGATCAAGCGCGGCGCTCAAATCTCCATCGGCGGCTGATCGTTGTTGCCCCACAGAAGGGAAGACCTTGCCAACCACTCTCACCGCGTGTCCGCGTGTGCCGTCAACTCTGCCCGCCTCTCGTCCGACACCACCGCCAGATCCAGCACCTTCTGCAATTCGGCGGCGTGGCTGAACGATGGTTCGCTCTGCACGCCGCTTTGCACCGCATCGGCGAAACGCTGGTAGTTGGTTGGTACGGTGCCGGCGTCGAGCTCTTCCCATTTGCCATCGTCGACATTGTCGCCGACGCAGGCCCTCAGCACCGAGCCGTCGAGATTGTGCACCACCTCGATGCCGCCTCTGTCGCCATAGATGCGCAGCCGAAGCTCGTTGAGATGGCCGGTCGCCCAGCGGCTGGCATGCACCACGCCGAAGGCGCCGTTGGAAAAATCCAGCGTCATGGCGAAGCTGTCATTGGCGTCGAGCCCATAGTCGCCGATGCGGTTGCCGGGCGCCCTGTCGAAGGTGCGCAGCCGGCAGAACACATGGTCGATGTCGAGCGCAGCACCATAGCTGGCGAAATCGAGGATGTGGATGCCGACATCGCCGAGCACGCCGTTCGAGCCGTGGCCGCGCGACAGGCGCCACAGCCATTTCGGATCGGTGCGCCAGTCGCCCCAGAATTTCGATACCAGCCAGCTTTGCAGATAGGACGCCTCGACATGCCGGACGGTGCCGATCTCGCCTGCCTGCACCATCTGGCGCGCCTTCTGGAGTGCCGCGACATTGCGGTAGGTGAGGTTCACCATATTGATGATGCCGGCGGCTTCCGCGGCGTCGGCCATCTCGGTCGCCTTGCCGAAATTTTCGGCCAGCGGCTTCTCGCACAGCACCGGCTTGCCGGCGGCGATCAGCGCCATGGTGGTCGGATGATGGATGCGGTCCGGCGTGACATTGGCGACCGCGTCGAAGGCCCCCCATTGCAGCGCTTCCTCCAGCGAGGTGAAGCGGTTTGGGATATTGAAGCCGTCGGCGAATTCGCCGACGCGCGCCGGATCGACATCGGCGGCGCCGACGATGTCGACACCCTCGACGGCGCTGAAGCGCCTTGCATGTTCCTGCGCCATCCAGCCGGTGCCGAGTATCAAAAGCCGCATTTTTTCTCCCGTCGTCTCAGGGTGCTGCCGGCGACTGTGGAGATACCCCTCTCCTCCCGGCCCTCTCTCGTCCCAGCCAGCGCCTCAGATAGCGCGGAAAATGCCGCCGTCGACACGAATGTTCTGTCCGTAGCCGGCGAGGCGCCGCCCTTACCCCTCCACCGTCTCCAGCACGCTCAGCAGCGTGCCTTCCATGTCGGGCTCCTCGCCGGAGCAGACGCACAGTACCTCGGCGTCGCCCTCGCCCACCGACAAATAGGCGTGACCCATGGTGGAATCGATGTAGACGCTTTCGCCCTCTTTAAGCCGCACCGGCGCGTATTGGTCGGTGTGCAGTTCGATCTCGCCCTTGAGCACGATCAGGAATTCCTCGCCGGCATGTTTCGTCAGCGGGCCGAATTCCTCCGGCGTACGGGCGCGAGCATAGGCATGGATCGGCACCATGCGCTTGCGCACCAGATCGGTGGCGAGATAGCGGTAGTCGTAGTTGCGGGTCAGTTGGCGCAGCGTGTTGGACTGCGAGGTCACCGAGCGGCGGGTACGCGCCGAAGGCTGCTTGTGGTCGCCGCTGAGCAGCTCCGTCACATGGATGCCGAGCCCCTCGCAGATCTGCAAGAGCTTGTCGTAGCTCAGCGACATCTGGTCGTTCTCGACCTTGGACAGCGTCGACACCGCGACGCCGGTAAGCGTGCTGACCTCCTGCAGGGTCCAGCCATGCGTTTTTCTCAGGGCGCGAAGACAGTCACCGAGGTTCGGTTGCTCCGACATTGTCAGCTCCGTTGCGCGGCCATCGAGCCACTTCCCTACCCTAGGTAGTCGAACTCCCCGTCATCATCAACAACATCAACAATTTTCTTATACGCTAAATATTGACTGGATACGAAATTATTTTTACGAATGGCGGATGCAGTCGAACTCCTCCCAGAAAATCGTTGTCATCGGTGGTGGCATTGCCGGCCTGTCACTGGCCGCCGCCGTGCGGGATTGGGCCGAGGTCACTGTCATCGAGCGCGAGCCGCATCTCGGCTACCATGCCAGCGGCCGCTCCGCCGCTTTGTTCACCGAGACCTATGGCAACCGGCTAGTGCGAGCGCTGACGCTGGCGAGCCGCCAGGCCATCGTCGAGGGCGGCTACGTCGCGCATCGGCGCGGCGCGCTGCATGTCGGCTGGAAAGGCGACGACGCGGCGATCGACAGGCTGGCCGGTGAATTGCAGGCGCTGGTGCCCAGCGTGCGCCGCCTGTCGGCCGCCGAACTCCACGCGCTGGTTCCGGTCATTGCCGTTGGCGCCACCTGCGGCGGCGTCTATGAGCCGGACGCGGTGGATGTCGACACCGGCAAGATGCTGGCAGCCTGCGCCTCGGCGCTGAAGGCCAGTGGCGGCACCATCCGCACCGGCGAGGAGGTTCGCGCCATCTCGGCCCTCGGCGACGGCCTGCGGGTGGAAACCAGCGCCGGCGCCTATACGGCCGACATCGTCGTCAACGCCGCCGGCGCCTGGGCCGATGTTGTCGCCGGCATGGCGGGGCTCCCCGGCCTCGGCTTCCAGCCGAAACGGCGCACTGCCTTCCTGTTCGATCCGCCCGCCGGCGCCGATATTGCCGGCTGGCCCCTGGTCGTCGACCTGCACGAACAATTCTACTTCAAGCCCGATGCCGGCAGGCTGATCGGCTCGCTCGCCGACGAAACCGATTCCGAGCCGTGCGACGCGTATCCGGAAGACATCGACGTCGCCATCGCCGTCGACCGCATCGAGCAGGCGACGTCGATGCGCATCGGCCGTCCGTCGACGCCGTGGGCGGGCCTGCGCACCTTCGCGCCGGACCGCACGCCGGTCGCCGGCTTAGATCCGCGCCTGCCCGGCTTCTTCTGGCTCGGCGGCCAGGGCGGTTACGGCTTCCAGGTGTCGCTGACTTTGGCCAGGCTGAGCTCGGCGCTGATGCGCGGCCAGCCCGTGCCCGAAGATGTCGCCGCACTCGGCGTCACCGCTGCGGCGCTGGCGCCAGATCGTTTCCTCACCCAGGCGGCGACGCCATGAGTTTCATACCCACCCCGTAAAGTGTCATCAGGAGCGTTTGCGATGAAATCCACCGTTCTGCGCGCAGTCCTAACCAGATCCCTTCTGGCCTCGTCCGTCATGGCCGCATCGATGCTTGTCGGCCAGGCCAATGCCAAAACCCTGGTCTATTGTTCGGAAGCCAATCCCGAGACCTTCAACCCGGCGATCGGCATTGCCGATTCGACCATGGACGCCGCCGCCAAGACGATCTTCAACCGGCTGGTCGAGTTCAAGCCGGGCACGACCGAGGTCGGACCGGCGCTGGCCGAAAGCTGGGAGGTCTCTCCGGATGGCAAGACCTATACCTTCCACCTCAGGCACGGCGTGAAATTCCAGTCGAACGAGCATTTTGCGCCGACGCGCGACTTCGACGCCGACGACGTGCTCTACACCTTCGACCGCCAGCGCGACGCCAACAATCCCTATCACAAGCTCGGCGGCGGCGCTTACGAGTATTTCAATGCGCTCGGCATGGGCACGCTGATCGACAAGATAGAAAAGGTCGACGATTACACCGTGCGCTTCACGCTCACCGCTGCCAACGTCACCTTCCTCGCCGGGCTCGCGCTCGACTATCTCTCGATCCTGTCGCTGGAGCAGACCGAGAAGATGGTGGCCGCCGGCACCCCGGAGCTGATCGACAGCCAGCCGGTCGGCACTGGGCCGTTCGTGCTTCAAGCCTATGTGCCCGACAGCCAGGTCCGCTACGCCGCCAACAAGGATTACTGGCGCGGCGCGCCGAAGATCGACACGCTGGTCTTCGCCATCACGCCCGAGCCGACCACCCGCGTCGAGCGTATCAAGGCCAATGAGTGCCAGGTCGCCGCCCCGCCGCCGCCCAGTGCCGTCGCCGAATTGCGCTCCGATCCCGACATCACGGTGCTCGACCTCAAGGGCCAGAACATCGGCATCCTTGGCTTCAATGTCGAACACCAGCCGCTGGGCGATGTGCGCGTGCGCACCGCACTGGCCAAGGCGATCGACCGCAAGGCGATCGTCGAGGCGGTCTATGCGGGTGCGGGCACGGTCGCCGGCAGCGTCGTGCCGCCGGCGCAGCTCGGCGCCGTCACCGATGCCGGCATCGACTACGATCCCGACGGCGCCAAGAAACTGCTGAAAGAAGCCGGCCACGAAAGCGGCCTCAAGATCAGCCTGTGGGCTATGCCGGTGTCGCGCCCCTACAACCCCAACGCCAAGCGTATGGCCGAGATGATCCAAGCCGACTGGGCCAAGGTCGGCGTCCACACAGAAATCGTCAGCTTCGAATGGGGCGAATATCTCAAGCGCACCGCCGCGGGCGAACAGGATGCCTTCCTGCTCGGCGGCAGCAGCGACAATGGCGATCCCGACAACATGCTGAGCTACCTCTTGTCTTGCGATGGCGTGAAGGGCGGCTCCAACCGCTCGCGCTGGTGCGACAAGGATTTCGAGAAGCTGCTGGACGAAGGCCGGGTCGCCGCCGACCAGAAAGAGCGCGCCGCCATCTACGGCAAGGCGCAGGCCATCCTGAAGGCCGAAGTGCCGGTGGCGCCGATCGCCCATTCGATGGTGGCGATCCCGATCCGCAAGAGCGTTCTCAACTACGTGCTCGACCCCTTCGGCCGGCAGAATTTCGCCGCCGTCGATATGGCGGAGTGAGGGCTGGCGCCTTCCCTTCTCCCCTTGCGGGAGAAGGTGTCGCCGAAGGCGACGGATGAGGGGGGCTCCAGGGAACGCCAACGTCTCACTCCGCTGGAACACCCCTCATCCGTCTCGGCGCTAGCGCGCCGATCCACCTTCTCCCGCAAGGGGAGAAGGGAAAAGAAAGCGAGACATCCATGCCAAAAGACCTGACCGCCCTCCTCGACACCTACCTCGCCGATGGCGCGGTAGGCGCCTCGCTCGCCTATTCGACAGGCGTCACACCAACCGCCCTCACCGCTGGCCTCTCCGACCGGCGGCACGTCACTCCTGTCACTCCGGACCAGCCGTTCAAGATCGGCAGTTGCACCAAGACCTTCGTTGCCGCGGCCCTGGTCAAGCTCGCCGAGACAGGCAAGCTCGATCTCGGTGCGCCGATCTCCCTCTGGTTTCCCGACCTGCCGGGTGCCAAAGACATTTCGGTGCGCCAGCTGATCAACCACCGCAGCGGCCTGCCGGAATTCGAATATTACATTCCGATGGACCCGAGCCGGCAGTGGACGCCCCGGCAGCTGGTCGATATCGCCTTCGCCTCCGACAAGCAGAAGGCGCCGGGCGGTCCCGCCGTCTACAACAACACTGGCTATGTGCTGGCCGGCTTGGTGATCGAGGCCGTCACCGGCCAGTCGCTGGGCGGCTACGTCAGAAGCGCGATCCTCGAGCCGCTTGGCCTGGAAAACACCTGGTCGCCGGCGACCGAAGCCTTTCCGGAAAAGGCGATGGTGCGCGGCTATTACCACCGGCCGCCGCCGGCGCCGAATGCGCCCACCGACATCGCCTCGGGCGGCGAGATGTGGCGCATGGACGGCGTGCTGCCCTACGCCGACGACCTGCAGGATTCTTCCGATTCCTTCCCGTTCGGTGCCGCCTATGGCTGCGGCGACATGGTATCGACGCCGTCCGACATGGTGGGTTTCATGCGCGGCCTGTTCTCCGGCAAGCTGCTGTCGCCGCCCTTCTTCGCCGAGATGTTCGAACACCGTGTGCCGGCGAGTTTTCCAGGCACCCGCATGCGCGAGACCGGTGCCGGCATGTTCCAAAGCGCCTACGCCGACCGCGCCTTCTACGGCCATCAGGGCAGCATTCCGGGCTACGTCGCCGTCATGCTGCACGATCCACAGTCGAACCTGACCATAGCCATGACCAGCAATGTCGGTTCCGGCAACCGCCTGTCCTTCCAGGCCAGCGGCTTGCATCCGGTGGTCGACCAGGCGATCCGGATTATCCTGGGAGACTGACTTTATCCACCCAAGGGCGCTGGCCGGAAGATAGCGACGGCCGCCGCGACAATCTCGGCATTGTCTTTTGCCGTCCTGCCATCGGCGAGCGTCCTGCCATCCTCCAGCCCGACCCGCGTCGACCAGCGCTTCCGATGCGCAAGCTCCACGAACGGCCACACCGTGGCGTCGACGCCATGCAGCAGGATCGGTCGCCGCAGTCCGGCGCGTTCGAGCACGGCGGCGATGCCGTGCGCCTCGTCAAGCGCTGCATTCAGGTCCTGGATGTCGATCTCGATCAGGATGCGGAGCACCCGGTCGCGATCGGCAAACGTCACGAGGCGCTCGGCATCTTCCGTCGTGGCAAGCCCGGCCTCGATACCGACGCCGCGCCGGCGCAACAGATCCATCACGGCGGGCGCGTCGGCCTCCGACAGGTTGACCGAGGCATAGTCGGGCAACTCGCGCCAGCCGGCGATCGCCGCGCGCGTCCGCTCGACATCGTTCTCGATCCAGGCGCCGGTCGACACGCCGACGAATGTGCCCGGACAGGCCTTGCGTACCGCAAACACCGTTTCATCGACGGCGGCCAGGCTCTCGCGCCCGTCCGCGCCGCGCGGATGGATATGCAGTTCGGCCGCACCCGCTGCGACGCAGGCCGCCGCGTCGCTTGCCATCGCCTGCGCCGTCAGCGGCAATCCCGGGTGGAAATCGCGCGGCCGCGCGCCATTGATGCACGCCTGTACGATCATGATCTCGCCTCGGACAAGGGAGATACCACTTTAGTCGCTCGGCCGCGAAGTTGCCAATCTCCCCGGTGGAGATTGGCAGTCTCAAGGGTCGCGCCTTCTCTGGCCCATCTGGCGGCATTTGAATAAAAAGCGCCTGTGGATATTTACCTCGCGTTCCGCCAGGCCGGCCAAGATAAATTAGGGCGGGATCATGGAGGGACCATTGACCAGCGATTTTTCAGCCGCCCGCGTCCACCTCGAACGTGCCTATCACTATCTGCGTGGCAATGACGAGACGAGCCGTGCGGCGTGTGACGCCCTCGATCTGTTGATCGAAACGGTGGCGGAAGCACAACACAGGCGACCCGAAATTGGGGTAGTGGAATTTCCACGATCGACGGCGCGGCAAAACCGTTAGAGAGCAATTCCAGGAAAAGTGTGAAACGGTTTTCCGGGGAAAAGCGCGTAGCGCCTTCCCTTGGGATTGCGTCAAAACCTGGTGTCGAGTTTCAGGTAAGGTCATCCTCACCTGAAACTCGACACCCGGTTCACGATGCCTTGCGGGCCGGCACCTCGCTCGCACGTGCGACGATCTGCTCCAGCGGTTCCGGCCGGTGCAGCAGGAAGCCCTGGCCGAAGGCGACACCCATATCGCCGAGCATGGCCAGCGTGTCCTGGCGCTCGATCTTCTCGCCCACCACGTCGCAGCCGAGGCTGCGGGCAATGCTGGTGATGGCCAGTACGATCTCGCGGTCGAAGCGGCTTTCCGTGATGTGTTCAATGAAGGAACCGTCGATCTTGATCGTGTCGACGGGGAAACGCCTGAGATATTCGAACGAACTCATGCCGGCGCCGAAATCGTCGAGGCTGACCCGGCAGCGCCGCTCGCGCGCCTTGCGCACGAACTGTTCGGCGGCGTCGAAATTGGTGACGGCTGCGGTCTCGGTGATCTCGAAACCGATGCCCGAATGCGGCACTCCGGTCTCGTCGATGACACTGTCGACGAACGCCCACAGTTGCGGATCGCTCAGCGTCTGTGCCGACAGGTTGAAGCCGAGCGTCAGCGAGCCCGAGCGCAAGGCGGCGCCGTGCCGCGACAGCGTAGTGCGGATGATCCAGCGGTCGAGCCTTGAAGCGATGCCGAACCGCTCGGCCACCGGAATGAACTCGCCCGGCGGCACCAGCCGGCCGTTGCGCCCGGCGAGCCTCGCCAGCACTTCGACATGACGGCTTTCCTGCCAGGGCTTGCCGAGCAGGTGGATTTCCTGGCCGAACAGTTTCAGCCGTCCGTCTTCCATGGCGTCGACCGTATCGGCGGCGACGCGCGCGGCATTGAGCCCGGCCGACCCCGATTCGACCATCGTGGAGAACACCGCGAAACGATTGCGCCCGGCAGCCTTGGCCGCGTAGCATGCGTCGTCGGCGCAAGCCAGCGCATCGGCCACCGTGGTGCTGGCGTCGTCGATGAAGGCGATGCCGATCGAGGCCGCCAGTTTGCGTGACGCCGCGGCCGTGCCGAGATCGGCCTCGCGCACCGCGCCGAGCACGGCAGTGGCGATCCGCTCGGCCTGTGAGGCATTGCAATGCGGCACCAGCAGCGCGAATTCGTCACCACCCAGCCGCGCCGCGTGCGCCGCCTGCGGCAGGCAGCCACGGATGCCGGCGGAAACGCTCTTCAGCGCCAGGTCGCCGGCAGCGTGGCCGGCAAAGTCGTTGAGCGCCTTGAAGTAGTCGAGATCGACATAGAACACCGCCAGCGGCACACCCGCGGCGATGTGGTCGGCGAGCAGCCTGTCGAAGGCGGCGCGGTTGCACAGGCCGGTCAGCGCGTCGTGGCGGGCCGCGTAGGCAAGCTCCTGCTGGCGCAGCTTTTCCTCGGTGATGTCGCGCACCGTGCCGAGGATCTGGCCGGCAGCGCCCGCCGCGGCGACGAAGCGCACCAGCGACTCGACATGGCGGATCCCGCCGTCGCGCCTGATGATGCGGTATTGCGAGGCGGTGACGCCGTCAGAGCCGGGTGGCGGCAGATGCGCCCGCTCGGTGGCTTCCTTGTCGTCGGGGTGCAGATAGCTGTGCCAGAGGTCGGCTGTCACCTCGTCGGTGTCGGCGACCAAGCCGAATATGTCCCTGGTGCGAGCATCCCAATAGCTCTTGTTCGTGGCGATGTCGTAGTGCCAGATGCCGGTGCCGCTGGCCGCGAGCGCCAGGCGAAAGCGCACATTGACCTGTTCAAGCTCGGCCTCGGCGGCCTTCTGCTTGGAAATGTCGGTTTGCACGCCCATCAGCCTGGTGGGCTTTCCGGACGTGTCGCGCTCGACGATGCCGCCGCGATCCAGCACCCACACCCAATGGCCCAGCTTGTGCTTGAGCCTGAGTTCGGTCTCGATGGCATCGGTCAACCCGGCAATATGGCGGTCGCCGCTGGCCAGCGCATGCTCGCGGTCGTCGGGATGGGTGAGTTGCAGCCACAGGTCGCTGGTGGCGGCAAGCTCATCCTCGTCATAGCCCAGCATATGCGCCCAGGTCGCCGAGTAGAAGCAGTCGCCGGTCCGAATATCCCAGTCCCAGACGCCAAGATGGGCGCGTTCCAGCGCTTTCGCCCAGAACGTTCTATCGCGACTTTTTTTGTCCTGACGCGCCATCGTCTGTTTCGCCTGCCCCACCCGCGGGCAATCTGCGACAGAACCAGAGAAGAAAGCGTTACCTGGCCACGAGAACAGAGCGCAATCACGATGGCCGCGGGATCCCGTTCCTGACTGCCGGTCAGTGCTGGCCCAGTCGCCGGGCGAGTTCCTGTACCGCGGCAAAGGCATCCACCCGCAGGAAGGTCTTGTTGGTGACCTTGACGTTGGTCACCAGTGAATCGTCGGAGACGACGATTGCCGTATCGCTCATGATCTTCTTCAATGTCGCGATGGGCGGCCGCTTTTCACCGGTGTGCTTGAAGTGCAGTGACTGCAGCAGCGCGATGACACCGGCAACGATCGGCGCGGCTTGACTGGTGCCCTGCTTGACGATCGACGAACCGTTATCGCCGTCGGTGCCGGTGGAAAGCACCCATGAGCCGGGCGCGAAGATGTCGGTACCACATTGACCCTCATCCGCTTTGGCCATGCGCTGCGTATAGATCGTCAACTGGTCAGGTTCGGAACTCTGCGTGGACGGGCTGCCATATTCCGGACCGAGCTTGCACGGCCGGCCCGCCGCATTGTCACATGGCTGGTCGTAGACGGCGCCGACGCTGACCGTTTGCCGCAGGATGGCGGGAAAACACATTCCTTCGACCGGCTCGGTTTTCGAAAACTTGCCGTAGAAATTGCCGGCGGCCGCGACGACCGGAATGTTGCGCTCCGCCAGCGCCAGGACGGCTTCGGTGACCGCGTCGCCGCCGAAGTCCTGGTCATCCGCGTAGTTGCCGGCGTCGCCGACCGACAGGCACACGACCGTGATGTCTTGCGCCTCGGCATTGTCCAGCACCCAGTTCAAGCCGCGGGCGATCGCGGCGCGTATCTGCGCGCTTTTGTCGTCGTCGGTGCCCAGAAGTATTTTCACCGGCACGATGCGACAGGCCGGCGCCACGCCGACATGGGGTCCGTTTGCCGCCAGCGCCCCGGTGACATGGGTGCCGTGGCCCGAGACATCGCTGACGTCCTCGCTGGTCTGGTCCGTCATGCAGTTCGCCCTCGCGGCAATACGCTCATCGCTCGGACTGAAGTCGAGATGTTCGGTGAAACAGCCGGTGTCGAGGACCGCCGCGGTGACGCCCACCCCGGTGGCGATGCCATGCGCCCTTTCGAAGCGCACCAGGCTGTCGACCTCGACCAGGCCCATGACGCCTGGCGGCGGCGGCTTGACCTGCACCGGCTTCGGCGGCACCACGAACCGCATCCTGCGTTTCCGCGGACGCTGAACGCGCGCGGTTTTCGGCTGCCGGGCGGCTTTTCCTGTTCGCGGATTTGGCATGACTGTCTCCCTTGTTGGAAACTCCGACGGAACGCCGGTCTGTTCTGTGGCGGATCGGTCAAAGGTCTGTCGTGATTAGTGTCCACCGGTCCCTGTGAGATCGATGCTCAAGTCGATGGTGCGCACCAGGACCCCTGACGACAACATCCAGTTCAACACGTCGGAATGGCCGACGGCGGTGTATACCCCTCCCCCGCCACACAGCATACCGGGCAGGTGGTCTGCAAAAACCAAGGCGCGAGACGTGACGCCAACCAGTGCCGGTGGCGGAAAGAAAACCTTGCCGGTCAACGCATCTGTCTGTGCCGGCGGATACCAGTATACTGGGCCGCCGCTGTCTCCGTTGCAGGTATCGACTGGTGACGCCACGCTGCCGGCGCCCAGCGTGCCGAGCACGAATTCACGGAAGCCGGCGCAAGGGGTTCCGCCAAAATCGCCCTGGCTGCAGAAATACGAGCCGACGTCGATGCGCCCGCGCTCCAGCGTATCCGGGAAGGTTCCGTTCTGGGTAATGCCGTAGCCGGAAGCGGTGAGCTGCCTGGCACCGGCGGCATAGACCGAGTGCATGCTGGCGACACGCGTCAACGGTCCCGCCTTCGACGGCGGTGGCTCGTTTTTTTCCTCGTTGAGGTTTCGCACAAAGAACAGCGCAAGGTCCCGCCCTGCATTGTCGGCGCCCTCCGTGCAGTCGAAGCCCGGGAAACGAACCGCTTCGCGGATGGCACGAAGCGTAAAGCTCGCCAATTGCTTGGTATCCAGATGATCGTCGAATGTTTCCTTGGTGACAAATCGATAACTGTCCGCAACGCCGCAGGAACAATGGCCCGCGGTCAACACGGCGTGCTGGCCATGCACCATCGTGCCCGTGCAGACGGCCTGGGCGTTGCTGAGCGCCGAAGGCCGGAAGGTGATGCGAACGACGTCCTGGTAAACGCCCTCCGGCACCGGCACCGAATTGACCATTTTGGTGCCGAATTCGCCGCCATGGTCGTCCGGAGTGTCGGTGCCGGACTTGGCCTGCAGCGCCTGGTAGGACCCGGCCTGATAGGTATCGACGGCCTGATCCGCGGCCCGGGCCTCCGAGACCTGGCAAACCGGCAGCAGCACCGCAAGCAGAACGGTCACAAGACCGCTGACCGCCGAGCTCCCGGTCACTTCATTCTCCCGATTTCATGGCATCGAAGCATTGCGCGCGCCCCTCGGGCGTGGCGTTTATGGTTTCGTCGTCGAGGCAGCTGCTGAGCCGCTGCAAGGCCGGCGACTCGCCCGACCTGGCGGCGAGCGGCTGCGCCCCGGCCGCGATAATGCCGTCGCCCGCGGCAACGCCGCCGGCGACCGCAATGCGCTGTCCCGGCGTTATCGTTCCTTGGGCCAAGGCCTGGTCGGCCATCGTGTCCTGCCGCATCTTGCGCAGCGTGCTGACCAGCTCCGCATTGGTCTGCCACAGTTCCTTGCGGTTGGCCGCTTCGTTCTGGAAGATGTTGAGCGTCGCGGCCGGAATGGAAAGCGCAACCTGCGCCGCATAGAGCGGGATATCGACGAAGGCGTTCAGCTCACTCGGCTTGATCACGGTCACATTCTTCAAGAGACCGTTGTCGAACAGGACATCGGTTTCAGCGGTGACGAAGAAGGCGCGGTTCACCCCCAGCGCGAAGATGGGCGCGCGGTTGGGCATCTCGAGATATTCCGTCCCCGCGAGATGCCAGGCTTCGCTGGGGCTATCCGGATCGTTCTTGCGCAGGATCACCAGGCGATGCGAAAGTTCGGGCCGGTACAGCACACCGTGCTGCATCAGCTTGTGCGCGGCCACCTTTTCCTTGCTGTAATAGCTCGGGTCGGTATCGTGGTATTCGCTCTGCTGGCCGCAAAGGCGGGGCGACCATTCCGGCACATAAGGGTCGTTGCGATCATCGAGGTAGACGCAGTAGCCGAACGGCTTCAGCGCATCCCTGGTGTCTGTTGCTGCCTGTTCGTCAAAAGGATCATAATCGATCGTCGAGTAGACGGGGGTGTTGTCGGCACTCACCTGCTTCTGTGCAAGACGATCCAGACCGCCGGCTTTCGAACTGGCCACAAGATCACCTGTCGCCTGAATGACGGCGTTGGCGATGCTTTTCGATTTGTCGTCGGCGTGGGTGAAGATTCGCTGCAGAAGCCCGGTACCGCTTCGCTTGATGCCGACGCGATCGTCGGAGAAGACCGAGAGAAGAAAGTCGAGGCAGAAGGTTTCGTCGTCGCTGACAAGTCCCTTCCGGACCATGGAAAGGCTGTAGCTGGTGGGCTCGCCACTGACCGTGACGTGGATCAGACGCTTCGGCAGATGGTATGTGCCGGCATTGGCATGACATGTGCCATCGGCCGCGTCGGCTACGGAGGCCGTGGACATCATCGAGCGCGCGCACGCCGAGACAAGAAGCACGAGGCAAAGCGGCAACAGCAAGGAAAGCAGCTTCCGGGGCATCAGAATTTCCCCGTACTTCTGGCAAGAAGGGGGCCACTGTTTGCCGCCACCAGTTCCGGGCATACGTCCTTCAAGACCGTGTCGTCGGCGATTGACGAGCTGTCGCCCGAGAGCCCACGGCCGGGAAGGTCTGCTGCAACCTGGCCTGGAACACCAAGCGGCTTGCTTCCGGTGCCAAGCTGCAAGGCCTGCGCATCGGTTGCGTCTGGCACTTTGGGCGCCTGGCTGTTTCCGGAGTCCTGGAGATAGTCGATATAGACCTTTTGTGCCTGGACAAGCTGATTCTGGGCGTCGAGCAGTTGCTTGCGCGTGGCGCTGCTGTTGACCGATGCCTGAATGGTTTGCGTCGGCAGCGCGATGATGCCGTAGACGACGTCGAGCGGAATGTTGACAAAGCCGGCTACCTCGCTGCCCTTGGCAAGGCAGACATCGGTGAGCACGCCGTCGTCGAAGACGAGGCCCGTGCGGCGCGTGGCAAACAGTGTCCTGTCGACGCCGACCGAGATGACCGGCGAGATGTTCTCGAAGCCGAAATACTGTTTTTGCCCAAGCCGCCAGTGGTCGGAGCTGCCGGGATCGGCTTTGACGTAGACGGACACCGGATAATCGGCGCGCGGGCGATAGAAAATCCCGTTTGTCGGTTTGGGAATGAGATAGCGCTGGTGCGCCGCGATCTCGGCCTTGCGCGAAGGATGGCGTTTCACCGTGCTTTCAGGCGCCGCACAGTAGGCATCGATGGTCATGGCGTCGACATCGTAGGAATAGTCGCCGAGGACGACGCAGAAGCCGAGCGGCACGATAGACTGATTGATCTCGGCCATCTCGCCCTGGTCGAACGGGTCAAAGCGCAAATCCCGCACGACGGTGGTCGCGCCGGCGCTTTCGATACCGGCGCGCGCGCCGGCAAAGCCAGGATTGCCCGAAAGCAGGATGAATGCCGTGCGGATGATCTTGCGCACGATGTCGGTTGTCCGATCGACGGCATTGGAGGCAACGAGTTGCAGGAACGGCGTCGCTTCGGTGGCCGGGCTGATAGGTGTGCCGGACAGTTTCTCCTTGAAGACGCGCACTGTATCGTCGGCGAACGCGCTCGAGAGATGGTCGAGACAATAGGTCTGCCTGTTGTCGGCGACCCTTTTGTCGCCCTCGATCTTTATCGTGTGGTAGGGCGCATCGGTGGTCGCCGGCTTCATGACGGTGACGCGCAACAGGCTTTTGGGCAGCGAATAGGAACCCAGCCCGCTCGTGCAGCGTATGACGTCGAGCGCTGGCGGCTGAGTGCCGGGAAGCTGTGCGTATTGCACCACCGGCACCGATCCGGCCACCGAGCAGGACGTAAGCACGGCCGCTGCCCACATGGCCGCCAGCGTGGATACGAGGGACAGGTACCGGTTTGCCATCACTTGACCATTGTCGCGGTCTTCGTATCGAAGGGGCAGCGCAACTCCATGACCGTGCCACGCAGGATGGTGACGCTGGTCGCCGGATTGTCGAGATTGCTGATATCCGAGAAATTGGTCGGGTCTTCGAGCGGGTGGCTGGCAAGCTGGTCCCAAATGTCGTCGCCGCCGGTGAAGCACGAATACTGTACCGCGACGGCTCGCGTTCGTTCGTCCGCCGCCGGTATCGGGTCGTAACCGCAGAGTCCTGTTTTGTAGCTCGGATCCAGCGTGCAACTGCCATTGCGTTCGCATCGGGCCATCATGCCGCGCGTCGCATTACAGACGCGCTTGCTGTGGCGGCCTGTCGGGAGATCGCCGTAGAGCGCATCGATTATGTGGATCTGGGGCCGGTAGCCGCCCTGCAACAGGACGATGGAATCCTTAGCCTCACCCGCGGCCTTCATGGCCGCGGCGTTGTTCTGGAGCAAGGTGCGCATTGGCAGGCTGGCAGCGTCAGCGTCGCCGATCAAATTCTTGATCGCCGTTGCCTGGCTGGTGAACCATGCGACCGGATCGACAGCCCTTACCTGGCTATCGAGAGGTGTCCAGGCCTCTTTCATTTGCAGGGTATACGCGCTCCTTTCCAGTGGCGGCCGGAAAGGCGTGGGTTTGGTGTCGTCTGTTGCGGTCATGGCGGCCGCCATGCTCTTGAAGGACATGGCGGCGTCATCCGGATCGAAGAGACGCGCCTTCTGGATGATCGTTTCCGACAGTTCCAGCATCGCTGACGCATCATCGCCGGCGAGCCAGGTGGTCTTGCCGATCCAGGTTGACAGCTCGGTGGATGCCTTGGTGATGAAACCCGGATCGCCAATGCCGCGATAGATCGCGATGCTCGTCACCAACTTGTTAACCGCAGTGTCGACGACACCGCCTGCCGTGCCCTTGTAGGCGGCCAGCCATGCCGAGAGATCGTCGGTTCTGGTCACGAGCTCCGCCTCCGAGGGTGCCGCCCGGTGGACGGCGATCTGGTGCGCGAGATCGCTGAGCGCGTCCACCATGTCCTGGTCGGCTTGGCCTCTGTATTTGCTGAGCTGGTCGACGAGGTCTTTGCTCCTGGTGACGATCTCGTCCTTTGTCGGTTCGCCATCATAGGCGGCCAGGGCATCCCTTACCTGTCGGGCCGCGATTTCGGCGTCGGCCAGATTGTTACCCTGCACCGCCTTGGCCAGCGCTTCCTGGGCAGCCTTGACGGCCGCGAAAAATTGATCCTTGCGATCGGCGACGGCAGATGGGGCGGTGGTCGGCGGCTCCGCCGCAAACGTCGCGGGCGGCCCGAAAAAGGTCATGAAACAGATGGCCCCAAAAGCCGCGAAAGCAGCCGCCCATGAATTCCGCATGAGAATCACCCCTGCGAAGAAGGGTGCCAAAAAAAACCGGAAGATGGGGACGCATTATTCTTCGTCCACAGATATTCTGATCTTCGCAAGGCAGCACGGGATAATCCAAATCGGTACCGGGCAAAGCCTCGCGTCCCCGCCTTCTGTATAGGCGGGGGACGCCCTTTCTTCGATACTTCAACGGGTTCCCACCAAGTTCATAAGTATTGCCTTCAGCCGAATACCGTTGAACGTGCAGCGGCTCGGATATCGGCTTCGAGGCGCCGCCTCGAACAGACAAGAAGCCGCCCGTCTTTCGATTGGCCGGCAAGAACCGGAGTTTTGCGCTCCCAATATCCGCCTAGTGTTTGCCCCAGGTCATCGGCGACGTCGATGCCCCCCAACACAAGAGGATCCTCCCAATGACCAAGCAAGAAGACAACAAGGCTGTCGTCGTCAGATGGTTCACCGATTTCTGGGGTGAGACCTGCGACCTGTCGGTGGTCGACGAGATCGCGGCGCCCGACATGCTGCTGAAATATTCGCTGCATGAGCCGCGTCGCGGCCGCGACGATATCAAGGCTTTCATGACCGATTTCCGAACCGCATTCCCGGATCTCAACTTCTGGGCCACCGCCGACCTCATTGCCGAGGGCGACTATGTCGTCGGCCAGTGGGAAGGTGGCGGCACGCATACCGGCCCGGCCTTCGGCGATTTTCTGGTCGGTTCACTGCCCGCCGCCACCGGCCGCACGATGCGCTTCACCGGCACCACGGTGCTCAAGGTGATCGACGGCAGGATCGTCGAGGAGATCGGTCTCGACGACGGCGTTACCGCCCTCACCCAACTCGGCCTGATGAAAGCCGCTTGAGGCAGCACACGGGAACCATCGTATGAGGCCAGGCGGCGTCGATGCCGCCTGGCCTCATCGATTACTGGCTCCTTTGCTTACTGACCCCGTTGCTTACTGGCTCCGTTGCTTATTGACTTGGCGCCATCGCATGCTCGCACGACACTTTCGGATTCATGTCGGCGAAAGTGCCGGTCGGATTGCCCTTCCAGGCCCAGACATGCAACTCGTAGAACTCACCCAGGCCGTAGCGGTTGGGAGCGCCGTTGAAGTTGAACAATTGGCCGTCCAGTGATGCCGGCCCCTTCGAGGTGATATATTCGACCGCCACCAGCTTCAGCGTGCCGTCGGCCATCGGCTCGTACATCACCGCTTCGGGACGGGCGATGTCGATCTTGTCGTCCTTCAGATACTGGCCGTTGACGTAGTGGATGCCCATGGCGCCGCCGGTGATGCCGCTGGCACAGGGAATGGGCGCATAGCCCTCGGCCGTCGCTGCCTTGACGTCGAGAAAGCGGCTGTTCGCGGCCCGCACCTTGTCGGCCAGCGGATTGGGACCGGACGCGGCGTCGGACGCCTCCTGATGCGCCTGTGCGAGGGTGGCGCCGACGGCAAGCATGGCCCCCGCCATGACGAGCCTGTTGCGAAGATTTGACTTCATATCCATTCCATTCTTCTTGAAAAAGCACAGCTCGCCGGCCGCCGGAAATACGGAGGCCCGGCAGGCAAGCACCGTGGCTGTTGTTGCTTGGCGATCCCGAATTCGATGTATCGTGGAAGGATCATCCCTTCGGCAGATACGGTATCGTTCCAGCGAGATCGGTGTCGTCGATGAGCTGGAAACGGCTGTCGCTGCCGCCCTGACGCGCCGAGACGAAAGGCGCGTAGGCCGGATCGTTGGTGAAGGCGCGCGCCGCGGCTTCCGACGGGAATGCCATCAGAGCGATCAGCGTGGTGTCGAGCGGCTTGCCCTCGAGCGTCTTCACATTGCCGCTGCGCGACAGATATTTGCCGCCATGCTTGTGGACGAGGTCGTGCACCGAGGCGGCATAGTCCGGCACCCATTTCGGGTCCTTCATCTTGATGTCCGCGATAAGGTAAGCAGTCATGGTCGTATCCTTGGTTGCGGCGCACAGGGATATCCCGTGCAACCGGCCAAAGGGCTCGCATGGCAAGGCCTCTGCCAACCAGTCCGCGATCTGTACCGGCCCGGTACAGTTTCTGTACTCGCCGCTTCAATCATGAAGGGCTAATGTTCGGCTCAGGTTCGAGGGAGAGGCACCGATCATGGCCCAGCACGGATACAAGCAGTTCTGCCCGCTATCGATGGCCGCCGAGGTGCTGTGCACCCGCTGGACGATGGTGCTGATGCGCGAACTGGTGGCAGGTTCGACCCGCTTCAACGACCTGCGCCGCGGCGTCCCCAAAATGTCGCCGACCCTTTTGTCGCAACGGCTTAAGGAGCTCGAACTGGCCGGCATCGTCGAGCGCAAGGCGGTCCAGGGCGAGAAGGGGATTTTCGACTATCAACTGACCGAGGCAGGCCGGGATCTGCGCCCCGTCGTCGAGGCGATGGGGTTCTGGGGGCAGAAGTGGGTCGAGTCCCGGCTGTCGCTCAAGAACCTCGATCCGTCGCTGTTGATGTGGGACATGCGGCGCAATCTGAACCCCTCGCCGCTGCCCGACGGGCGCACCGTGATACAATTCCTGTACCAGGAACTTCCGGTCTCCAAACGTTCGTGGTGGCTGATCGTCGAGAAGCACGGCGAGGTCGACCTGTGCTGGTATGATCCGGGTTTCGAGGTCGACCTCTACGTCTCGACCGACCTGCATACGATGACGGCGATCTGGATGGGGCTGCTCACCGTCGAGAAGGCCGGCACCAAGGTCGCCCTGACCGGCGACCAGGCCATCGGCAGGAAGATGCAGACCTGGCTCGGCCTCAGCCCGTTCGCGGTGGAGCCCAAGCGTGCGGCGTAGGAGAGCCTACCGCCAAACGCTTATCAACCCTGGGCTACATGCAACGAGAACAATGACTTACATGGAACTTTTGAATCCGATTGGATGCGACCCGTCAATGGGATCGGGTGATTCAATCGGGTAGTACTTGTCTTCATAAGCCTCGATCAGGCACGCAAGAGCGTCGAAGCGGTCGCCGTCAGGAGAGCCGACTTCCGGCTCATTCTCGAAATATCTGCCGATTTCGGCGATCGCCCAATCGTAGTCAGCTTCGGTCCTAATGGGTCGAATGTTTTCCATCACACCTTCTCCAGATCAACCTTGTCATAATCTTGCCCGATGGAAAATTGTAGAGCCCAGTTCTCGAACATCGATCAGGCCCGCCCCTCCTGACAGTTGTCAGGAAACGGGTGGCGAGGCCGGCGTTTGGCGGCTTCAATGCGGCCATGTTCATCACCCTGGCCAAAGATCTGAAATCCGTCCCGCTGCCGGTCGCCGACGATCCGCGCTGGGCGCGCATCGTCGCGCGCGACAAATCGGCGGACGGCGAATTCTGGTATTCGGTGGCGACGACCGGCGTCTACTGCCGCCCCTCCTGTCCGTCGCGGCGCGCCAACCCTAGGAACGTGCAGTTGCACGATACGCTGGATCAGGCCAGGGCGACCGGCTTTCGTCCCTGCCGGCGCTGCAATCCGGATGGTCCCTCGCTTGAAGCCGGCAACGCCGCGATGGTCGCCGATGCCTGCCGCAGGATAGAGCATAGCGAGGAGGAACCCTCGCTCGCCGAACTGGCTGGTGTAGCCGGCCGCAGCGCCGGCTATTTCCATCGTGTCTTCAAGGCCATCACCGGGTTGACACCGAAGGACTACGCCACCGCACGCCGGGCCGCCCGGGTCCGCCAGGGCCTCGAAGACGGCGCCAGCGTGACGGCCGCGATCTATGACGCCGGCTTCAATTCGAGCGGGCGTTTCTACGAAAAATCGACCGGCATGCTCGGCATGACGCCGACCCGCTACCGTGCCGGCGGCGCCAACGAGGACATCCGCTTCGCCGTCGGCGAGGCCTCGCTCGGCAGCATTCTGGTCGCGTCGAGCCAGAAGGGCGTCGCCTCGATCCTGCTCGGCGACGATCCCGACGCGCTGGTGCGCGACCTGCAAGACCGTTTTCCCAAGGCGCGGCTGATCGGCGGCGACCGCGATTACGAGGCGCTGGTCGCCCGCGTCGTCGGTTTCGTCGAGGCGCCGGCGCTCGGTCTCGACCTGCCGCTCGACGTGCGCGGCACGGCGTTCCAGCAGCGCGTCTGGCAGGCATTGCAGGAGATCCCTGTCGGCAAGACGGTGTCCTATGCCGAGATGGCGCGGCGCATCGGTACGCCGAACGCCACGCGCGCCGTCGCCGCCGCCTGCGCGGCCAACGCGCATGCGGTGGCCATCCCCTGCCACCGCGTGATCCGCAAGGACGGCGCGCTGTCCGGCTATGCCTGGGGCGCCGAGCGCAAGCGCGCGCTGCTCGACCGCGAGGCGGGTGGATCGAATGCATCCGACAGCGCTTACCGATCTGCACGGAGCTGACGGGCACCAGCATGCGCGCGATGGCAAGGTCTTCCACCTCCGGCGCGAACGTCCCGTCATCAGGCAGCGTTGCGCAGCAGGAGGACGCGAAGTCACAGGTGTTGGCCGCCATTGGCGAACTGGTCGATGAAGGTAAAGCTGAGTGGAGTCGCGGCGAGAGCGGCGAGATCGAGCTGCGGCTGGTGTCAGGCGAAGTGTTCGTGCTGGGCGAGGTCGCCGTCACCCGTGTTGGGTGAGCATGTTTGGGCAGTGTGGTCCAAGTCAGCACTCTACGGCGCCCCCCTCTGTCCTGCCGGACATCTCCCCCACAGGTGGGGAGATTGGCTGTCATCACGGCCTTCGCCAATCTCCGATGTTGCAGGAACGAGTGGGGCGACGAAGCCGCTAATCTCCCCACCTGTGGGGGAGATGTCCGGCAGGACAGAGGGGGGCGCCGTAGGGCGCTTTCCCCGCCTCTTCAGGGGATTTGGATTTGAAAGCAAGCATCGGAGTGAGGGGCCGAACGCAGGGAACTAGGGTTCAGGCACAGAAGGAGTGAAGGCAATGAACCTTATGCAAACTCAAATGATCGCATCCACCGCGTACACCGCCCTCGAAACAATAACCTACGCCATCGGCCAATCCGCGATCGGCAACATCCTGGCGGCGCGCAGCCGGATCGGCGTCTGCGCCATCCTGATCGGCTCCAATGCCGAAACACTGGAGCAGGATCTCGCCAGCCGCTTCCCTGGCAAGATTCTGATTGAAGACGAGCCCGGACTGAGCGACGACCTTGCCGCGATCGCGCGCTTCGTCGAAACGCCCTCCGCCGGCCTCGACCTGCCGCTCGACGTCAGCCACGGCACGCCTTTCCAGCAGCGTGTATGGGACGTGCTGCGCACCATCCCCCGCGGCGCCACCATCACCTACACCGCGCTTGCCCAACGCCTTGGCCAGTCCAACGGCGCCCGCGCCGTGGCGACGGCCTGTGCGGCCAACGCCATCGCGCTCGGCATTCCCTGCCACCGCGTTGTCCGTGCCGACGGCACGTTGTCGGGCTACCGCTGGGGCATCGAGCGCAAGCGCGCCTTGCTCGACAAGGAGGCCCGGATATGAACGCCCACGCCAAGGTAGCCGCATCCGCGGTGGAAGCCGCAGAGACACGCGTCGGATCCTACGACTGGCCGGCATTGACCGCCGAACTCGACGGCTTCGGCTGCGCGGTGCTCGAAAAGCTGCTCTCGCGTGAGGAGTGCCGGCAGATCGCCGGCCTCTATCCTCAGGAGCAGCATTTCCGCAGCCACATCCACATGGCCAGGCACGGTTTCGGCAAGGGCGAATACCGCTATTTCCGCTATCCGTTGCCCGATCTCATCGGCGGAATGCGCAGCGGGCTCTATCCCCGACTGGCCGAGGTCGCCAACCGTTGGAACGAGCGCATGGGACAGGCGATGCGCTATCCCGCGACGCATGCCGAGTTTCTCGACCAGTGCCATGACGCCGGCCAGACGCGGCCGACGCCGCTGTTGCTGCAATATGTGCCTGGCGACTTCAACTGCCTGCACCAGGACCTCTACGGCGACCTCGCCTTCCCGCTGCAGGTTGCGATCCTGCTTTCCGAACCGGGCAAGGATTTCACCGGCGGTGAATTCGCGTTGACCGAGCAGCGGCCGCGCATGCAGAGCCGGGTCGAGGTGGTGCCGCTGCGCCAGGGCGACGCCGTGGTTTTCGCCGTCCACAACCGGCCGGTGCAGGGAACGAAAGGCAATTACCGCGTCAACCTGCGCCACGGCGTCAGCCGCCTGCGCTCAGGCATGCGCCACACCGTCGGCATCATCTTTCATGATGCGAAGTGAGGGCGCGGGTCCGCATCAGCCGACACCATCTCCAGGATCCAGGGACACGCATAGTAATCGGCGATGCGGTCGATCACTCCGCCGGCGGCATGGATCCGCACCAGATGGGCAGGCCGCCAGACATCGCCATACAGCCTGTCGACGACCAGCACGATCTCGGCGCCGATCGCACCCTGCCGCATGCGCCAGGGAAGTTCCGCGCGCTCATACTCGACGAAATAGGGCGAGTCGGAGAGCAGGCCGTTGTAGCAATCCGAGACGCGCAGGCGCGCATCGGCGCTGGTCAGCGCGCGTACCCCGTCCCAGTCCCTGACATTGAAGAGTTCGACGTAGCGGCCGAGCAGCCGCGCCAGTTCGGGATCATATGCGGGCGCCGCGACCGGTTGCGCCGGCAAGGCAGCGAGCTTGGCGCGGCCGCGGTTGAGCGCCGACTTGACGCCGCCTGTCGTCGAGCCGACGAGCTCGGCGATCTCCTCCAGCGAATGGTCGAAGACATCCTTGAGCAGCACGCAGGCGCGCTCCTTCGGCGGCAGGTGCATCACCAGCCGCTCGATAGCGCGGCCGGCACCCCGCCCGGCAGGCTCGACCGGCAGCACGATATCGTCGCCGGCGTAGCCGGCCTCGGCCAGCATTCGCGTGCGGCGGCCCCTGATGAAATCGATGCACCTGTTATGGGCGATGCGGAACAGCCAGGGCCGCAACGCCAGCGTGTCGTCGAGCAACTCGATCTTGCGGTAGGCCTCGAACAGAGCCTCCTGCATGATGTCCTCGCCATCGAGCGCCGAGCCGGTCATGCGGGCGCAGTAGCGATGCAGTTGGACGCGCAGATGCGAGACGGTCTCGAGGAACGCGGCATAGCGCAGGTCGAACAGGCCTTCGGGATCGAGCCTTGGCCTCATCCCCTGCGCGGTATCACGAGATCTGCGGATCTGCTGGTTCATCGCGGCACATAGGTTAGCGTCACCACGCCATTGTCGAAACTGTGCGTGCCGACGAGATCGAGGTCGATGGAACCGACATCGTCGAAGGCGCGCTTGCCGTGCCCGACGCGGGTCGGCACGATCGACAGATGATACTCATCGACCAGCCCGGCGGAGACCAGCGTTTTGTCGAGCTGCGACACCCCATATTTCAGGATGTCGCCGCCCGGTTGCCGCTTGAGCGCGGCGAGCGCCTGCGCGACGTCGCCCTCAAGCAGCGTGGCATTCCATCCCACCGTCTTGAGCGTCTTCGAGGCGACCAGCTTCTTCATGCCGTTGATGCGGTCCATATACGGACCCTTGAGGTCAGGCCAGCGCGCCGAGAACATCTCGTAGGTGACGCGGCCGAGCAGGAAGAACTCGACGCCGGACAACGCCTGCAAGGCATGCGCCTGGTTCTGCTCATCGAAGAAGGGCGACGCCCACCCCATCGGCCCTTCGATGACACCGTCCAGCGAGACGAAGCTGGACACGATCAGCCGGCGCATGATCAGGCCGCCTTCGCGCCGGCGGCAACATCAACGGCATCCGGCAGCCCAAGCTTCGGCCGCACCCAGGCGGCGAGGCGGGCGATCGCGTCATCGGCTTCGGGCGCCCGGCCGGCCATCATCTGGAAGGAGTGCAGCATGCCATCGAAGACATCGAGCCGCGTCTCGACGCAGGCCTGCCTCGCACGCTCGGCGAACATGCGGCTTTCGTCGACCAGCGTCTCGTCGGCGCCAGCCTGCAGGAAGACGGGCGGAAAGCCGGAGAGGTCGGCATAGAGCGGGCTGACCTCAGGATCGCGCCGGTCGGCATCGCCGATGAAATTGGCCACCAGCCAGTCGACGCCGGCCTTGGCGAAGGCGGGGTCCTTGTCGCGGTTGGTCTCGTAGCTGGCGGCGGTCAGCGCCATGTCGAACCAGCCGGAGATGATCAGGGTGGCGACGGGCAGCGGCCTCCCCTGCGCACGCAGCCGCTGCAGGAGCCCATAGGTCAGCACCGCGCCGCAGGAATCGCCGGCGATGACGATCCGTCCGGGGTCGAAGCCCTCGTCGGTGAGCCAGTTCCAGGCAGTCATCGCTGCTTCGAGCTGAGCCGGATGCTTCGCCTGGTGTGCCAACGGATAATCATAGAGCAGCGCGCGGCAGCCGATGGCCTTGGCGAGATGCCCGGCCAATTTACGGTGCGTATAGATCGAGCCGCCGACGAAGCCGCCGCCATGCGCGTAAAACAGCGCCCGCTCCGCGTCGGCGCCCTTCGGGACGATCCATAGCGCCGGCACGCCGCCGGCATCCACCTCGATATAGTCGACGCCGCCCGGTTCGCCGGTCAGCGCCGGCCAGTGAGTGTCGTTGAAATCGATGATCGCCTGCGGGCTGGTCAGCTTGCCGGCATTGGCGACGAACGCCGCATAATGGTTCCTGTTTGCCTCACTCTCAGTGCTCGCCATAATAGCCTCCGGGGTTATGGATCGCGGGTCCCGCGACCCTCCAAAGCCAAGGACGGACGAGCGGGCAAAAAGGATACGTCACAGCGCTCGCTTTTTCGGGAGAGCGCTCAGGCCGCGCCGCCAAACGCCGCCGCATGGCGCCGGGCGAACTCGACGAACGGCGTCGGCTGGACGCCGAACATCTCATGCGTCGCCAGGTGCACCCGCGATTTCGGCCGCCGCCGTCGCTCGGCCAGTTGCTCGTCCAGCGCATCGGCGAAACCGGCCGGAATGCCGGCGGCCAGCAGGTTGCGCCGCCGCTGTTCCGGGCTCACATCGACATAGCGGACCGGCTTGCCGATCGCCTGCGATATCCGCGCGGCGATGTCGGTCATCGTCAGCGCCTCGGGGCCGGTCATGTCGAGGCTCTCGCCTGCATGGCCGCCATCGCGCAGCAGCCGGAAGGCCACTTTGGCGATGTCCTCGACATCGACCGGCGACAGCTCGGTGTCGCCGAGCGCGAGATAGAAGGCGCCCTCGGCGGCGATCGTCGGTGCGTCGCGCAGATAGACCTGCATGAATTGGCTGGGGCGCAGATGCGTCCACGCCATCCCCGCCGCTTCCAGATAGCGCTCGACCTCTTCATGCATGCGCGTGAAGCGAAACTTCGTCGCGTCGTAGCCGATGTTGGACTCCCTGCCGGAGAACTTCACCACATGCCCGACGCCGGCCGTTCTGCAGGCATCGATGAAACGGCACTGCGTCTCGGTCATGTCGTCGCCCGCGGTCGAAATCATCAGCACGCGATCGGCGCCGTCGAGCGCAGCGCCAAGCGTTTCCGCCCGGCGCATGTCGCCCTCTATCAGGTCGACGCCGGCCAGTTCGCCCAGTCCTGCAGCCAATGCCCGGTTCCGATCGCGAACCAGTGCCCGCACTGCATGCTTCTGCCGCGCGAACTCGCGCACGATCGCTTTTCCGTTCAGGCCCGTAGCACCCGTCACCAGGATCATCAGCTTTTCTCCGTCTTGATTGCCGCGGCGCCATCCCGGCAACCGCAGCTTGAAGACGAAGAGACCCGGGCAAAGGATTCTGCCCAAACGTCTTTTTATCGATGCGAGGCTCAGCCGCCCGGCGCGTAGCGGTTGACCACCATTCCGCAGGCATAGGCCTTCGAGCCGAGCAGCCGAAGTTTCTGGAAACCGCCCTGGTCGAAAATCCGGCGGCCGGCGCCCAGTGCCGCGGGGTTGACGAACAGCTGGAACTCGTCGACCAGCCCGGCAGCGATCAGCGCGGAGGCGAAGCCGGCGCCGCCGAAGACGGCGATGTCGCCGCCCTCCCCCGCCTTCAGCGCCTTGACTTCGCGCGGCAGGTCGCCGCTCACCACCGTCGTGCGCTCCCACCGCGAGGTCTTCAGCCTGTCGGTAGGCACAACCGTGCGTGCCTCGACGATACGCTGGGCGAAGGCGTAGAACGGATCGGCCGGATATTTCTTCGCCGCATTGCCCCAGTGGGTCAGGTACCCCTCCTCGGCCATCTTGCGGCTGAGCAGGATTGTGTCGATACCGGCAAAGACGGTGTTGAAATCGCGCTTCAGCTCCTCGTCCCAGCCATTGTCCTCGCCCCACTCCCAAAGCTGCCAGCGATGATCCTCATTGGCGCCGACATAGCCGTCGACCGACATCTGCATCTGAAGGATCAGCTTTTTCATGGCGTTCGCCTCGTTTCCGGATTCTGGATGGGAAGGATCAGGCAGCGCTTTGCGAGCGGGCGAAAGCGTGCGCCCAGCTCTCGAAAGTGGTCGGCGTGGTGTTGCTGACCGACGGTGCCTCCAGCGCCCAGCGATCGCCCTTGTTGAAGCTCGCCGCCGTTTCGCCGAGCGCATCGGCAAAGCTCGCCGACAGGCCGTTGGCGACCATGCCTTCGCGGGCATCGGCGAAGGGCACGGCATGATAGGTGACTTGCCTGCCGATCGCCTTGCCGAGGATCGCGGTGGCTTGTTCAAAGGCATAGTAACCGCCGCCATGCAGTTCGACGACCCGCTCGGCCGGGAACCGGCCAGCGCCCAGCAAGGCGGCGGCGCGCTGCCCGACATCGCAGGCGGTAATGAGCGGCATTGGCAGGTCGCCGCGGAACGGCGTGGCGAAGACACCGGAAGCGGCTTGCTGGACAAAGCCCAGGCCCTTGGCAAAATTCTCCATGAAGAACGAGGCGCGCAGGAACACCAGCTCGTCGAGGCTAAGCGCTTCGAGCCGCTCCTCCATCATCGCGGCGCCCAGCGAAGTACCCTTTTTGAGATGAGCATTGAGGCCGCTGAGCAGCACGACACGGCGCATGCCTGAATGCGTGATCGCCGCTGCCAGCCGCTCGCCGACCTCATCCTCGAAGCGATGCAGATCCGGCGCGGTGACGTCGAAGGGGATCATCACATAGGCGCTGTCGGCACCGGAGAAGGCGGATGCCAGAGCGTCGGCGTCGTCAAGCGCAACGCCCAGGCTGCGCGCCACGCCGCGCACTTTGTGCCCCTGGCCGGCCAGCACGGAAGCGACCTCCTTGCCGACCTCACTGGTGGCGCCGACAACCACGACGGTCTTTGGTGCGACGTTGCTCTCGATTGCTTGCATGTCGTCCTCCTCTGCGAAAACGAGCCACTATGGCAACAGAATGATTTACTTTTGGAACCATTTGACGCATGCACAGAATGATGTCAATAGTAAAGTGATTTAAAAACGGAACCATAGATGTCGACCCGTGAAAAATCCGGCTGCCCGATCAACCTGTCGCTGGAACTGCTCGGCGACCGCTGGACCCTGCTCATCGTCCGCGATCTGATCTTCGCTGGGAAAAAGCACTTTCGCGAGTTCCTGCAATCCGACGAAGGCATCTCCTCACGCACGCTGGCCGAGCGGCTGCAGACGCTCCAGGAAGAAGGCATCCTCACCCGCAGCGATGACCCGACCCACGGGCTGAAGGCGATCTACCGGCTGACCGAGGCCGGCGTCGACCTGTTGCCGGTGCTGGCAACGCTCGGCGCCTGGGGCAGCAAGCATCGCAAGGCCGACGATCATCTCGCCCGCATCGCCGACGAGCTTGCGGCCGGTGGCGAGCCGGCGCTGGAACGGCTGAAAGCGGCGCTGCGGGCGGAGCATATTGTCTAGGCGGCTACGCTGTCTTGCCCAAGAGGACTTTCCAGGCCCCGGCGGCGGCAAGGGATATGGGGTCACGGCTTGACGGTGATCACTTTTTGTTCTCTATATGTTCGCATCTATCAGCAACTGTGGATGAGCGGTCGGGATGGAAACGACAGCCACCATCCTGCATGCCGATCTCGATGCGTTCTATGCCTCGGTCGAACAGTTGCTCGACCCGTCGCTGCGCGGCAAGCCGATCGCGGTCGGCGGCGGCGTCGTGCTCGCCGCCTCCTATGAGGCGCGTGCCTTCGGCGTGCGCGGCGGCATGCCGGGGCGCAAGGCGCGCGAGCTCTGCCCGCAGCTGATCTTCGTCGGCGGCAATTTCAGCCACTACCAGCGGCTTGGCGACGCGGCGATCAAGGTGCTCGACGATTTTACGCCGCTCGTCGAGCGCATCTCCATCGACGAGGCCTTCGCCGATGTCGCCGGCTGCACGCACCTGTTCGGGCAACCGCAAGAGATCGCCGCAACCATCCGCCGCCGTGTGCGGGCCGAACTCGGTCTGCCGATCTCGATCGGCGTCGCGCGCACCAAGCATCTGGCCAAGATCGCCTCGCAGGTCGCCAAGCCCGACGGGCTGGTGGTGGTCGATCCCGGCACCGAGCTTGCCTTCCTGCACGATTTGCCGGTCGGCCTGATGTGGGGTGTTGGCCCGGCGACCATGGCGCGGCTGGCCGAAATCGGCGTCGAGACCATAGGCCAGCTGGCCAGGACGCACAGCGGCGCGCTGACGCGGCTACTCGGTCCCGCCGCCGGCGAAAAGCTCTCGGCTTTGTCGTGGAACCGCGACCCGAGGAAACTGGAGACGAAGCGCCGCGCGCACTCGGCCGGCGCGCAGTCGGCGCTCGGTCAGAAGCCAGCCGTGGCGCGCGTCATCGTGCCCACTTTGCTGCATCTGGCCGACCGCGTCGCCAGCCGGCTGCGCGCCAAGGCGCGGCCCGGCCGCACGGTGACCGTGCGTGTGCGCTTTGCCGATCTCAGCGCCGTGACCCGTTCGATCACGCTCGACCAGCCGATCTCGGCGACCACGACGCTGGCCGAAATCGCAGGCGATCTGGTACGCGGCGTGCTCGCCGACAATCCGCACGAAAGAACGATCTCGCTGCTGGCGATCTCGGTCTCGCACCTCTGGGAAAGTGCCGAGCTGCAGCTCGAACTGCCGCTCGGCCTTGCCGACGAAAAGCACCGGCCGGGCACTGCGAAAGGCCTGGCGCGCTTCGGCGCCGACCGCGCCATCGACAAGATCCGCGAGCGCTTCGGCAAACAGGCCGTCGGCTACGGCACGGTGGCGCTCGAAGCGGCGCGCTCGGTGCCCGACGAATTCAGGGAGCTGGCGGAAAAGGAACTGTGAGAACTACCTGCCGCTGCCAATAGCGATGCACCTTGACGCCGCTGGCGCTTTCCCCGTGCCAAGGCTCGCAAGCGATGCCGTCTTTGTCGGCATCGTGCGTCGGCCAATAGCCGGGCTGCCCCTTGCGCGCGGGGGCAAGACCGACGGCGCGAGCCGCTGCACAGTTCGGGAACGCGGCAAAGTGCCTGAGGGCGGTGAGCGGTGAGTCGAGCTGGATGCCGACAAAGCCATAGGCGATGTAGCCGGACAACAGGATGAACGGCGCGAAAAGAGCAACCCATTTCAGCCTGCCAAGGCGATGATATGCAGGCCAATACAAGAATGGCAGAAGCATTCCCGGCACGCCCCCGGTCCCAGCACATCAATGCAGGCTATCTCGGGGCAGGCTATCTCGGGCCGGCCGCCATGACAATGACGCCGGACCTGCCGGGATCGAGATACGCCCCGGCCCTCAGAGCTGCGCCGTACCGAAAACCCGATCCCAGAATATCGACGTCACGCCGAAATTGGCGGTATCGTCGATGTGATGATGCACTGCGTGGCGGCGCTTGAGCGTGTAGAGATAACTGGGATGTCTGGGATGCCAGTGATGGATCATGTGGTGGATGCTGATGTACCAGAGATAGCCCAGCATCAGGCCGCAACTGACCGCGCTCGCGGTCGCGAAACCGAAGGCCATCCACACCGGCAGGAAGGCGACCAGCGCATGCACACCCAGACTGAGCCAGGTTGGCGTACCCACCGAACTGCGCTCCTCGACATGATGACGGTCGTGCAGGTCCCTGATGTAGGGGATGTGATGAAGGACAAAGCGGTGCAGGACGTATTCGACCAGCGTCCACAGGCCGAGACAGAAGATGACCGTACCGATCCACTCCGGCGCACTCTCCTCGCCGGCCTCGATCAACCCGGCTATTCCCAATATGGCGATCACCAGCGGATAGACCACGAAGTCGCTGTAGTAGCCGATCAGACCCAGTTGCATTCGGACGCCTTACCTGACCTTCGACGCCGCCCCAAAGTGATACTTCAGATTGCCGGACTCGCACATGAGGTGCAATGCGGGCGTGTTTGACATAGCGTCGCAATTTGCCGATGCAAGGGTCGGCACCCATGATCGGCTGGCAATTGGCCACCTCGTACCGGCGCCACGAATGGACACGCAAAATGGCAAAACGCAGTGCCGGCCTGCTGATCTATCGTCGAAGCGATGGCGATGTCCGCGTGCTGCTGGTTCATCCCGGCGGCCCGTTCTGGGCGAAGAAGGACGATGGCGCCTGGTCGATCCCGAAAGGCCTTGTCGACGAGAATGAGGACGAGCTTGTGGCGGCACAACGCGAAACCGAGGAAGAAATCGGCATCAAGGTCGACGGCCTTTTCACGCGCCTCGGCGATTACAAGCAACCGGGCGGCAAGATCGTCAGCGCCTGGTCGGTGGAGGCCAGGGCGGAGATCGACGTGGCGGCGATCAAGAGCAACAGCTTCACCATGGAATGGCCGCCGCGGTCGGGATCGATGAAGGAATTCCCGGAGGTCGACAGAGCGGGCTGGTTCAGCCTGCCTGAGGCCGAGGTAAAGATGCTTGTCGGGCAGCGTCCGATGCTATCGGATCTGGCGAAGCAGCTGCGAATCCAGTGATCTCCCCCCTCGAGGGGGAGATGGCCGGCAGGCCAGAGGGGGCGCTGTCCCGCCAACCTCTCGGCCAAATCAGCCGTGTTCGTTGAGATTGGCGTAAAAGCGGACCATGCGGAAGGGCTGGCGTTCCTTCGCGCCCCCCTCTGCCCTGCCGGGCATCTCCCCCTCAAGGGGGGAGATCGACTGTCATTCCTCGAACCGCGCCGCCGTCCACGCTCCACCCGCCGCGTTCGATTCCACCGCCGCGGCGACGAATTTCACCCCGCGCGCGCCATCGACCACGTCAGGCACCTGCGCCGCGCGTGCCGCATCGACCACCCCACCCGAGCGGTGGGCGCGGATGATGTCGGCTGCATCGCGGTAGAAATTGGCGAAGGCCTCGATATAGCCTTCCGGATGCGCCGCCGGCATGCGCGACACGCGCCGGCTTTCCTCGGTCGAGCCATGGCCGCCGCGCACCAGCGTGCGGGTTTCCTCGCCATATCTGGAGAAGCGCAATTCCTCCGGCCGGCTTCCAGACCATTCGAGCCCGGCTCTGTCGCCATAGATGCGCACGGAGAGGTCATTGTAGTGGCCGGGTGACGTCTGGCTGGCCAGGATCGTGCCGCGCGCCCCGCCGGTCCAGCGCACCAGCACATGCGCATTGTCGTCGAGCCGGCGCCCCGGCACGGCGGTGAACAGATCGGCCGACACCGTCTCGGCCTCGCAACCCGAGGTATAGCTCGCCAGATTGAAGGCATGCACGCCGATGTCCGCCAGCACCGCCGACTGCCCTGCCCGCGCCGGATCGGTGCGCCATTCCGCCTGCTTCTGGCCCTCGGCGTCGATCGGCTTCGTCAGCCAGTCCTGGATATAGGCGCCGTGCACCGACACGATCCGGCCAAGCTCGCCCGCCGCCACCATCTCGCGCGCCTGGCGCACCATGGCGTAGCCGGTGTTGTTCAGCGTGACGACGAAGCGGCGCTTCTTCGCCTTCGCCAAGGCCACCAGCGCCTCGGCGTCATCTAGCGTCGTCGATAGCGGCTTGTCGCAGATCACGTCGATGCCGGCTTCGAGGAAGGCAGCGGCGATCGGCGCGTGCAGATGGTTGGGCGTGACGATGACGACGGCCTCTATGCCATCCGGCCGCGCCGCCTCGGCCTTGGCCATGGCATGGTAGTCCGCATAGCTGCGCTCCGGCGCGATGCCGATCTCGGCGGCAGAGGCGGCGGCGTTCTCCGGATCGGACGACAGCGCGCCGGCGACCAGCGCGATCTGGTCGTCAAGGCGCATGGCGAGCCGGTGCACCGCGCCGATGAAGGCATTGCGGCCGCCGCCGACCATGCCAACCCGCAGGCGCTTGCCCGCCGACCCGTCAGATGTTGCGTAGACCATGTTTGTCTCCTCCGAGCAGACTGATTTAAGGGCTGAGGCCCGATATCAAGCCAGCACCCACCGTCGAGTTCTATGGCGCCCCCCTCTGTCCTGCCGGACATCTCCCCCTCCAGGGGGGAGATTGGCAGCGTCGACTGCGGCGCCTTTCTTGCAACGCTGGCGATTGGCGAAAGCAGAGATGACGTCCAATCTCCCCACTTGAGGGGGAGATGTCCGGCAGGACAGAGGGGGGCCTCGTAGAGCGCCACCTTTGACCGTCGGCATCACTCGTCAAAACCACAACTCACCGTCGAACGCCATTTCCAATTTCCATATTGTAAAACGATCGTATCGCGCTAGCCTGAAAACATGAGCGGGGCGCGCAAATCATCGGGACGGTCCATTGCCGACGAGGCGGCGACGCGCAAGCGCGGGCGCTCGCTGGCAGCACTGGGCTACATCCAGCCGCGGACCTATGAGGAACTGCGCGCGGTACTGTCGTCGGGCACGGTGCATTTTCCCAAACGGCTGCGCCAGGTGGCGATCTTCCTGTGGCAGCATCCGAGCGACGTCGCGCTCGGCACCATCGCGCAGGTGGCCGCCCAGGCAGGCGTGCAGCCCTCGACGCTGGTGCGCTTTGCCCAGATCTTCGGTTACTCCGGTTTTTCCGATTTCCAGGGCCTGTTCAAGGACCACGTCAAGGGATCATGGCCGGAAGGGCGTGGCCAGGAAAAGACAGAGGCCAATGCCAATCTGCATTTCCTGCATGGCATGGTTGGCGCCTCGCAGGCCTCGCTTGGCCGCATCGAGGCCGGCTTCGACGTCGAGAGTTTCGAGAAGATGGTGGCGCTGCTGGCTGGCGCCGACCTCATCTACGTCATCGGCTCCAAGCGCGCCTTCCCTGTCACCAGCTATCTGTCGCTGACCTTGTCTCAACAGGGCGTGCGCAATGTGCTGGTCGACAATGTCGGCTCCTCGGCACTCGACCAGGTCGGCTGCATCGGCGCGCGCGACGCGGTGCTGGCCGTCTCGTTCAGCCCCTACAATTCGATCACCCCGGACCTCGTCGCGGTGGCGCATGAGCGCAAGGCCCGCATCGTCACCATCACCGACAGCACCTTCAGCCCATTGATCCGGCTGTCGGACAGCTGGCTGGAAGTGGTGGAATCCGACTTCGCCGGCTTTCGCTCGCTGGCGGCCTCATTGGCGGTCGGCATGGCACTGGTCCAAGGGGTCGCCGCGCGGCGCGGCACGTGAGGCCCCGCTGGCACAATTGACTATCGGGAATTGCCGTTCCATATTTCAAAAAATAGAAACTTTGTTCCGGGAGGAGGAATGGAGCTTCATCTTCAAGGCAAGGTCGTGCTGGTCACCGGCGCGACGCAAGGCATCGGCCGCGCGATCGCGCAGACGCTGGCGCGCGCCGGCGCCGGCGGGTTGCTGATCACCGGGCGCGATGGCAAACGCGGCGACGCCGTGGCGGCGGAACTGTCGGCCACCGGCACGCCGACCATCTTCGTCGCCGCCGACCTCGGAGACCCGGCAACCCCCGCCCTTCTGGCGCAAGCCTGCATCGACCGCTTCGGCCGCATCGACGGCCTGGTCAACGCCGCCGGCCTGACCGACCGTGCCTCCTTCCTCGATGCCAGTCTCGACGACTGGGCCTCGCTGTTCGCCGTCAACGCGCGGGCACCATTCTTCCTGATGCAGGCTGCCATCGCCGACATGAAGAAGCGCGGCCAGGGCGGCTCGATCGTCAACATCCTGTCGATCAACGCCCATTGCGGCTCGCCCGAGCTCGCGGTCTATTCAGCCACCAAGGGCGCGCTGGCGACGCTGACCAAGAATGCAGCCAACGCCCACCGTTTCGACCGCATCCGCGTCAACGGCATCAATGTCGGCTGGACCGACACGCCGGCCGAACGCGTCATGCAATCCGAAATTTTGGGCAACGGCCCGGGCTGGCTCGACGCCGCCAACGCCGCTCAGCCTTTCGGCAGGCTGTTGACGCCGAACGACATCGCCAACCTCGCCGTCTTCCTGCTGTCCGACGCGGCCGGACCGATGACCGGCGCCGTGATCGACCAGGAACAGTCCGTGATCGGGGCGAACCGGTGAACGCTTCACCCGAAACATTGGGGCCGGCGCTGCTCGATCGCTTGCCTGTGTCGGTCCAGACACCGGCCTATGACCGCGCGGCCCTCGCCCCGGGCATGGCGCATCTCGGTGTCGGTGCGTTCCACCGCTGCCACCAGGCCGAATACACCGATGACCTGCTGTCGCTGCAGTTCGACCGCTGGGGCGTGGTCGGCATCAACATCCGCCCGCCCAGCCTTGCCGGCACGCTCGGCCGGCAGAGCGGCCTCTACACAAGGCTGATCCGCGAGAATAGCCATGTCGAGGCGCGCGTCATCGGCAGCATCGTCAAGGTGGTCGACAGCCAGGAAAGCGCCAAACCGGCGCTCGACGTGCTCGCCTCGCCCGACATCGATCTGGTAACGATGACGGTGACCGAAAAAGGCTATTGCCACATTCCGTCGAGCGGCGAACTCGATCTCGGCCATCCCGACATCGTCCATGACCTCACCAATTCCCAGGCACCGCGCAGTGTGCCGGGCATCCTCGCGCAAGCGCTGGAGCAGCGCAGGGCCACGCATGGCCAACCGATGACGCTGCTCTCCTGCGACAACATCCCGACCAACGGCGTCATCCTCGAAAAGGTCGTGCGGACTTTCGCCGAGCGGCGCGACAAAGGGCTGGCCGACTGGATAGCGGCCAACGCCGCCTTCCCCTGCGCCATGGTCGACCGCATCGCGCCGGCGGTGACGCGCGATGACCTCGACAGCGTCGAGCAATGGTTCGGCTACCGCGATGATGCGGTCGCAGTCGGCGAGCCATTTCGGCAATGGGTGATCGAACAGAAATTCGCCGGCCGCGTGCCGCGCTGGGATCTGGTCGGCGCCACCTTCGTCGACGACGTCACCCCCTTCGAGCATCTCAAGATGCGGGTGCTGAACGGCGCCCAGACGACGCTCGCCACGCTGGGCGTGCTGGCCGGGCTGGAACACACTTTCGATGCCGTCGCCGACCCGCTGCTGTTGGCCTTTGTACGACGCATGCTGGTGCAAGAAACGCTGCCGACGTTGACGCCGGTGCCCGGCGTCCTGCCCCTCGCCTATGTCGAGCAAAGTCTCGGCCGGCTGCAGAACACCGCGATCCGCCACCGCAACCACCAGATCGCCACCGATGGCTCGCAGAAGATCGTCCAGCGCCTGCTCAACCCGATCCGCGACCGCTTGCGCCAGGGCGCCGGCATCGGCCTGCTGTCGGTGCCGGTCGCCGGCTGGATGGCTTATCTAATCCAGGCCTCAACCCGGTTCGGCAAACGCTGGCCGGTGTCGGACCCCTATGCCGGCAAGGTCGCTGGGATCGCCGACACGGCCGGCCGAGATGCACCAGCGCTGGCTTCAGGCATTCTCGCCATCGACGGGATATTCGACCCCGGCCTTGCCGCGAACGAGACGCTTCGCGCGGCCGTTACGTCAGCGCTTGATGATCTGCTTTCGGACGATCCGATGGCCGCTATCAGGCACAGTCTTGAACAAGATGAGGTCGCGAGGTTGAAGCGATCCAAACAATCGGCATTATAAGGGTTGGGAGGCACTATGAAACTTGGACTGCTCACCGCACCGTTTGCGGAGACGCCGCTCGGCGAGGTCGCCGACTGGGCAAATCAGGCCGGCTTCGAGGCGCTGGAAATCGCCTGCTGGCCGAAAACGTCCGGCGCGACCCGCCGCTATGCCGGCACCAGCCACATCGACGCGGCTTCCACCTCGCCCGCGCAGGCCAAGGAGATCGTCGCCTCGCTGGCGGAAAAGAACCTCATCGTCTCCGGCCTCGGCTACTATCCGAACCCGCTGGATCCGGATGCCGCCCACCGCGAGGCGGTCATTGGCCATCTCAAGAAGGTGATCGTGCTGGCCGCCAATATGGGCGTTCCCGTGGTCAACACCTTCTGCGGCGGCGATGCCTCGAAGACCGTCGACGTCAACTGGCAGGACGCGCTGAAAGTCTGGCCCGAAATCGTCGCTTTTGCACGCGGGCACGGTGTAAAACTCGCCTTCGAGAACTGCCCGATGATCTTCAGCTATGACGAGTGGCCGGGCGGGCACAACATCGCCTATTCGCCACAGGTCTGGCGCCGCATCCTGGAAGCCTGGGGCGGCGAGGTGGGCATGAATTTCGACCCCTCGCATCTGGTCTGGCAGATGATCGACCAGGCCCGCTTCATCAGGGAATTCGGCCCCTACATGCTGCATGTCCACGCCAAGGACCTGATGATTGATCGTGATGGTTTGTACGAGCGCGGAATTCTCTCCGCTGGCATAGGCTGGCAGGTGCCGCGCATGCCGGGGCTGGGCGATGTCGACTGGAATGGCTTCTTCTCCGGCCTCTACCGCGCCGGCTATGACGGATCCGTCATCATCGAACATGAGGACAGGCGATTTGAAGGCAGCGACGATCAGGTGAAGCGGGGCTTTCTGCTCGCCCGCGACGTGCTGCGTCCTTTCGTCAAGTAAATTGGAGCACACCGTCTGACTCACTTTGTCAGCGGCGTGCTTCAACGGGTTGAACTGGAACTGAAAAACAATGTGGAGGAAGTCTGAAATGAAAAAAATCCTGACCATGGTCCCGCTCCTTGCGGGTGCCGCCTTGCTGGCCTCGGTAGGCGTCTCTGCCGCCGCCGGCAAATACACGATCGGCATCTCCAACACCGTGCAGGGCAATGGCTGGCGCGAGGAGATGGTCTGCGCCATGAAGGCGCAGGCGCTGGCATCCGGCGAGGTCGCCAAGCTCAACATCGCCCACCGCAACACCGATGCCGCCGGCCAGTTGGAAGACATCCGCAACCTGATCAGCGCCAAGGTCGACGCCATCGTCGTCAACCCCGCCGATCCGGCCGGCATCAAGGCGGGCCTCGAGGAAGCCACCAAGGCCGGCATCGTCGTCGTCGCCGTCGACCAGGCGGTCACCGAACCGTCGGCCTACATCATCTCCAACAACCAGGAACAATACGCCTATCTCGGCGCCAAGTGGCTGTTCCAGCAGATGGGCGGCAAGGGCGAGGTGTTCTACATGCGCGGCGCCGCCGGCGCTTCGGCCGATTCCGATCGCGACAAGGGCTTCAAGAAGGCGCTGGCCGAATTCCCCGACGTGAAGGTCGCACAGGAGGTCTTCACCGGCTGGCAGCAGGACCAGGCCAAGCAGCAGATGCTGTCGTTCCTGGCCACCGGCACCCCGTTCAACGGCGTGTGGACGTCCGGCATCGACAATGTCATCGTCGACGCGCTGGTTGAATCGCAGGCCCCGCTGGTGCCGGTGGTCGGTGCCGACAATGCCGGCTTCGTCGGCCAGTTGAGCTCGGTCAAGGGCCTCGTCGGCGCTGCCGTCACCAACCCCGGCTCGATCGGCGGTGCTGGCGTCACGCTGGCGCTGCAGATCCTCGACGGCAAGAAGCCGGCACAGCAGACCGTGCTGGTCGACCCACAACTGTGGGACAACGCGACCGACGAAGGCAAGGCCAAGCTCAAGGCCGCCGCCGACCCATCGCTCAGCCCCGAATGGCCAGTCTCGATCTCGATCCCGGACTGGACGACGTACACGAAGGAGCAGATCGTGGCCTGCAAGGGCCCGGGAGAGTAAGCACCCGCGCTTCTGCCTTCTCCCCTTGCGGGAGAAGGTGGATCGGCGCGCAGCGCCGAGACGGATGAGGGGTGTTCCAGCGAAGTGAGACGTTGGCGTTCCCTGGAACACCCCTCATCCGACCTCGCTTCGCGAGGCCACCTTCTCCCACAAGGGGAGAAGGGAAGGTCACCGTTGCGGCCAGTCGGTTCCAGAAATACCTGAACAGCTTGACCCGAGACCCAACAATTTGACCACCAGCCCTCTCCTCGACGCCACCGGCGTCGCCAAGAATTACGGCGCGGTTGCCGCCCTTCGCAACGCGTCCCTGTCCGTGCTGCCGGGCGAGGTGCATGCGTTGATGGGCGCCAATGGCGCCGGCAAGTCGACGCTGGTGAAGATCCTGACGGGAGCGATCCAAGCCAATGCCGGCCGCATCCTGATCCGGGGCGAAGCGCGCGACATCCGTTCGCCGGCCGCCGGACGCCGCGCCGGCCTGTTGCCGGTCTACCAGGAACCGTCGCTGATCCCCGATCTCGACGTGCTTTCCAACCTGCGGCTGACCGGCACGCCGGTCGAGCCGTTCCGCGCCTGGGTGCGCGAACTCGGCATTCCCGACCTCGACCTGCGCGACACCGCGCGCGACATCCCGCTGGCCGTGCTGCGCGTGCTCGACCTGGCGCGGGCACTTGCCGTCGAGCCCGACGTGCTGCTGCTCGACGAAATGACGGCGGCGCTGCCCGCCAACCTCGCCGAGAAAGTGCTGGAAGTGGTGCGCCGCCAAGGCGACAGCGGCCGCGCCGTGATCTTCATCTCGCATCGCTTCGTCGAAATCTCCGCGCTCTGCGATCGCGCCACCGTGCTGCGCGATGGCGAGACCGTCGGCGTTGTCGACATCGTGCCGGGCGTCGAGGAAAAGATCGTCGAGCTGATGCTCGGCACCCGCATCGTCAAGACCCACGTTGCCGCCCGCAGCGCTGCCGAAAAGGAGGCGCCCATCGCCTCCCGGCCGCGCATAAGCGTGCGCAACCTGCGCGTCGGCACCAAGCTCAGCGATGTCTCCTTCGATCTCGGAGATGGCGAAGTCGCCGGCGTCGTCGCGCTCGAAGGCCAGGGCCAGGACGAGTTGTTTTCCGCCCTGGCCGGCTCGATCCGCCCATCCGGCGGCACCATCGAGGTCGACGGCCAGCCGGCAAAGTTCTCGCACCCGATCGACGCCATCCGTGCCGGCATCGCCTATGTGCCGGGCGACCGCGCCGAGGCGCTCGCCATGCAGCGCTCGGTGCGCGAGAACATCGCGCTACCCTTCAGTGCTGCGTTCCGCCACTGGGGACCGATCAAAATGCGCCGGGAGCGCGCGAAGGTGGCCAGCGCCATCGAGCGGCTGCAGATCGACACCCGCGCGCAGGGCGAGGTGCAACGCCTGTCCGGCGGCAACCAGCAGAAGGTGACCATCGCCCGCTGGATCGCTGCCGATGCCCGAACCATCCTGTGCTTCGACCCGACGCGCGGCATCGATGTCGGCACCAAGCAGGAGATCTACAAATTGCTGCGCGAACTTGCCGGCAACGGCAAGTCGGTGCTGTTCTACACCTCGGAACTCGAAGAGGTGCAGCGCGTCTGCGACCGCGTCATCGTCATCTTCGGCGGCCGCTTGGTCGACATCTTCCCGGTCGAGGAAGCCGACGAGCCGGCGCTGATGCGCGCAGCCTACGGCCTGCCGCGCGGCGTCAAAGCCGATGTCGGCATTTTGGCCGACCCCACCGCGAACGCTTCCGATGCGCCGGAGGCGGCGCCATGAGCCATTTCCTGCGCCGCCAAGGCTGGGTCACCGGCCTGTTCGCTCTCCTCGTCGTGCTGTTCGTCGTCACCAAGCTGATCCAGCCGGGCTATGGCAGCGGCGACTTCGGCTCGCTGGCGCGGGCCGTTCTGCCCTATGCCTTCGCTGTCGCCGCGCAGACGGTGGTCGTCATCGCCGGCGGCATCGACCTGTCGGTCGCTGCCATGATGGCGTTGACCAGCGTCACCGCCGCCTCGATGATGGCTGGCGCGAGCGAGGAATACGCGCTGTTCGTGGTGCCCTTCGTGCTCGCCATGGGCCTCGTGCTCGGCGCGCTGAACGGACTGCTGATCGTCGTCACCCGCGTGCCCGACATCGTCGTGACGCTGGCCATGCTGTTCGTGCTGCAGGGGGCCGCCCTTCTGGTGCTCGGCGCGCCGGGCGGAAGCGCCGCCGAATGGCTGAAGGCGCTGATCTCGGGCACCGTGCCGATACCGGGCTTGCCCGACGCCATCGACGCCTGGCTGCCCAAGGCGCTGCTGGTGCTCATCGTCTGCCTCTGCATCGTCTGGATACCGCTCAGGCGCTCGCGCCTCGGCCTCTCCATCTACGCCATCGGCTCGAGCGAACTGGCGGCGTTCCGCTCAGGCGTGCCGGTCGCCCCTACCCGCATTGTCGCCTATGCGCTGTCGGGCCTGTTCGCAGCCATGGGCGGGCTGGCGCTGACCATGAGCACCGGCATCGGCGCGCCCATTCCCGGCCCCTATCTCTTGGCCAGCGTCGCCGCCGTGGTGCTGGGTGGCGTGGCGCTCGGCGGCGGCAAAGGCGGCCTGCTCGGCCCCATCGTCGCCGTCTTCGTGCTGCGCCTGGTGCGCACGGATCTCACCCTGCTCGCCATCGACCCCAACGTCACCGCCATCATCGAAGGCGCCATCATGGTCGCCGTGGTTATGTTCGGCGCGTTTATTACCATGCGGGGGCGGCAATGATGAGGGTGCATCGGCATGCGCTTCTTCCTTCCCCCCTTGTGGAGGAAGGTGGATTGCCGCGCAGCGGCAAGACGGATGAGGGGTGTTCCAGGGAACGCCAACGTCTCACTCCGCTGGAGCACCCCTCATCCGTCTCGGCGCTATCGCGCCGATCCACCTTCTCCCACAAG
>NZ_JAIUIU010000017.1:0-146624 GCF_020165775.1 Mesorhizobium sp. B263B2A | reverse complement strand
TTCGTCCAGCCACGCCGCGTGCGCGGCGCGAGAGACGGCGCGGCTCACGCCTCGAGATCGGATTTCAGCCGGTCGATGATGCTGAGCGCGTGGCCGGCATACTGGCTGATCCAGCGATCATGGATCTGCTTGATCGGCAGCGCGTTGAGATGGTTCCAGCGTTCGCGTCCCTCGCGGCGCGCCACGATCAGCTCGGCCTCCTCCAGCACCTTGAGATGCAGCATGACGGTGCAGCGGTCGATGTCGGGAAAGGCATCGCACAGCATCCCCGTGGTCTTCGGCTCGTCCTTCAGCTGGTCCAGCATTTCGCGCCGGCGTGGATGCGCCAGCGCCTTGAAAACATTGTCGTCTTGCGATCGGCTTGACATGTTATGTTTCTATAACATATCCTTGGGTCAAGCAAGGAAGGAGTTGTGGATATGTCTCTTGGATTCAAGGTTTCCGGACGCATCGGCAAGCCCGTCGCCGAAGTCTTCGACGCCGTCGTCAATCCGAAGAAGCTGAGCGGCTATTTCACCACCATCGGCGGCGCCAGCGCGCCGCTTGAAGCCGGCGCGGGCGTCGTCTGGTGGGGCAAGGTGCCGGTCGAGGTCGACGAAGTGATCAGGGACAGCCGCATCGTGCTGCGCTGGGACGCCACCGGCGCCGACGGCAAGCCCGCCTACAAGACCCGTATCGAGATGAATTTCGAGCCGCTGGACGATGGCGGCACCTTCGTCACCATCGCCGAGAGCGGCTGGCGGGAGGGCTCGGTCGGGCTGAAGAAATCCTACCTCAACTGCGAGGGCTGGTCGCAGATGCTGGCCTGTATGAAGGCCTATGTCGAATATGGCATCAATTTGCGCGACGGCTATTACCGCAGCGAGATGAAGGGCGAACCCGCCAACGAGACCAATGTCTGATCTTGATCAGGACGGAGCCCCGCGATGACGAAAGTAACGCCATTCCTGATGTTCGAGGGCAAGGCCGAAGAGGCCATGACCCTTTATTGCGAGACCATTCCCGACAGCAAGATCCTTGACGTCACGCGCTACGGCGCCGGCGAGGATGGCCCGGAAGGCGTGGTCAAGCTGGCGCGTGTCTCCATCGCCGGCCTGGAGGTCATGGTCTTCAACAGCCCGGTGCATCACGCCTTCACCTTCACACCCTCGGTCTCGCTCTACGTGGACTGTTCCTCCGAAGAGGAACTGAACCGCATTGTCGAGACCCTGGCAAAGGACGGCGCCTTCCTGATGCCGCCTGACAACTATGGCTTCAGCCGCCGCTTCGCCTGGCTGAACGACAAGTTCGGCGTCTCCTGGCAGGTCAATCTGGCCTGAGGCAACTTGGGGGTGAGGCAACTTGGGGATGAGGCAACTCCGGGATGGCGTTTGGCGTTTGCTGTCTGGAACCGCGCAAAACGGCGGTCACGGTGCGATGTACCATCTTTCGTGCGATGTACGACCTTTTCGATCGAAGGAGGACACCATGGAAATCCGCGAAACTCCAACCGCCGAGGCAGGCATGCTGATCCGAAGGCCCGTCGCCGAGGTGTTCGAGGCCATCGTCGATCCGGCCATCACCGCCAAATTCTGGTTCACGGACGGCAACGCCCGGCTGGACAGCGGCAAGGAGGTTCACTGGGAATGGCCCATGTATGGCGTCTCGACGACGGTCAATGTCAGCGAGATCGTCAAGAACGAGAAGATCGTCATGCGATGGAGCGATCCGCCGACCACGGTGGTCTGGACCTTCACCGAAATGCCTGATGATGCGACCTTTCTCAAGGTTCGCAATTTCGGCTTTGCCGGCAATGGCGACGAGCAGGTCAAAACGGCTATCGGTTCGACCGACGGTTTCGCTCTGGTGCTGGCCGGCGCCAAGGCCTGGCTGGAGCAAGGCCTGACATTGGGCCTGATCGGCGACCGTCACCCAAAGGGCGTGCCGGGGAGTGAACCAACTTAGGTTCTACGCCGTTCCTGTTCGATCACATGATGGCGGAGCACGCGATTGATTTCGGTTTGATAACCGCCGCTCCCGACATGTTCCTTGAACCAGGATAGCACGTCAGCATCGAGTCTGATGGTCACCGGCTGTTTGAGTGGTCGGTAAAGATGTCCGCGGCGAGCATGAACCCAATTCTCCGCCGGAACCTCCGGGATATCGGAAGTATCAATCTCGCTGTCAGCCAAGTCAGCCAGCTTGGCGAGTTGATCGCGTTGATCCCGACTAAGGTTCTTCTTGCTCATAGCGCCTCCTTTCATGCGGTGTCGCTTTCCGGGCGCCAACAATCCTAATCCGTTCTTCATCTTCGCGATCAGGATAGGTGTGGACAACCAGCAAGACCACTACGGCTCCGATCGCCCCGATCGCATGCCACCGTTGTTCGCCATCTTCAAAGCGGTCAGGCACTATGAGATGAAGCGGATCAGCGAACACCTTTTGGGCCAGATCGAACGCGATGCCGTGCTTGGCAAGGTTGCGCCTGGCTTTTTCAAAGTCCCATTCGAACTGCAAAACAGCACCGTCGATTTACAGTAATGTACGTACAATTTCGTAAGAGTCAATCCAGTTCGGCATCCGGCAAGCGCCGCCTCAGTGCCGTTCGCCGGATTTCGCCTTCTTGCGGCGCCGCGCCAGCATGTTGAGCCCCTCGACCAGCGCCGAAAAACCCATCGCCGCGTAGATATAGCCCTTGGGCACGTGATAGCCCATGCCGTCGGCGATCAGCGTCATGCCGATCATCAACAGGAAGCCCAGTGCCAGCATGACGATGCTCGGGTTCTTGGCGATGAAATCCGCCAGCGGCCCGGCCGCAAGCATCATGACGCTGACGGCGACGATCACCGCGATGTACATGATGGCGATCTCGTCGGTCATGCCGACGGCGGTGATGATCGAATCGATCGAGAAGACGAGGTCGAGCAGCAGGATCTGGAAGATCGCGCCGGCAAGGCTGATCTGCAGCGTCTCGCCCACCATCGAGTCCTTGTGGTCGTCGGGATCGACCGTGTGGTGGATTTCCTTGGTTGCCTTCCACACGAGGAACAGGCCGCCGGCGATCAGGATCAGGTCGCGCCAGGAAAAGCCGTGGCCAAACGCCGTGAACACCGGCGTCGTCAACTGGACAATGATCGAGATGGTGGCGAGCAGCACCAGCCGCATGATCAGCGCCGCCGAGATGCCGAGCCGGCGGGCGCGGGCGCGTTGGGCTTCCGGCAGCTTATTGGTCAGGATCGAGATAAAGATCAGATTGTCGATGCCGAGCACGATCTCGAGCACAACCAGCGTCAACAACGCGACCCAGGCAGTTGGATCGGAAACAAATTGAAAATGCGGCGCAAGGAATTCGATAAGCTGCATGGAGGTCGTCCCCTCTACGATCTAGAGCAGTGTCGCCGGCAGTTAGGTATTGCGACCCCCTATATCAATGTCACGACCAGAAGGACGGAGCCGTTTCTTCCAGGCGCGGCCCGCGACGAAACGGCGCGATCTTCTCGGTCAGTCCCGTGCGGTCGGAAATGGTGACGCCGACGCCGCACAATGTCGCCGGTCCGTTCGCCGCCTCGAACCGCCCTTTCGGCACTTTCGACAGGAACCGGTTGAGCGGCTCCTCCTTGTCCATGCCGAGCGAGGAATCATAGTCGCCGCACATGCCGGCGTCGGACAAATAACCGGTACCGCCGTTGAGGATCTGGTGGTCGGCGGTCGGCTGGTGGGTGTGGGTACCGACGACGAGGCTGGCGCGGCCATCGACGAAATGCGCGAAGCACATCTTCTCCGAGGTCGCCTCGGCGTGGAAGTCGATCACCACGGCATCCGCCTGCTCGCCGAGCGGACAGGCGGCAAGCTCGCGTTCACCGGCCTGGAACGGATCGTCGAGCTCGGGATGCATGAACACCCGGCCCATGATGTTGGCGACCAGCACGCGCGCGCCGCTCCTGGCGATGTAGACGCCGGAGCCGCGCCCGGGCGTGCCCTTCGGGAAGTTGGATGGCCGCAGGAAGCGCTCCTCGCGCGGCGCGAAGGCCAGCGCATCGCGTTGGTCCCAGACATGGTTGCCGGTGGTGACAACATCGGCGCCGGCGGCGATGGTCTCGCGGAAGATCTCCTCGGTGATGCCGAAGCCGCCGGCGGCGTTCTCGCCATTGACGATGACGAAGTCGAGTTTGAAGTCCGAGATCAGGCCGGGCAGTTGTTCCCAAACCGCCGTGCGTCCCGTCTTGCCTACCATGTCACCGAGGAAGAGAAGTCTCATATGATCCCGCACCGAAAGTCAGCGAAGCAAAAAGCTGCATGACGCCAGCGAAAGATCATGCGTCCATTTATCTACAATTTTGGCGCGAAGCGGCGCAACCCGGTTTCGGTGAGTATTTCCGGGATGATGATGTCGTGGGGTTCGTCCGGAACCTGCGGAACTTCCTGGCAGTCGAAGGCGATACCTATCAGCCGGGGCGCATGGCCCTTGTCGACCAGTCTGGCTATGGCGCGATCGTAATAGCCGGCGCCATAGCCGATGCGATGGCCGCGCGCGTCGAAAGCGGCGAGCGGCACCAGCATCACCGAGGGGTCGAGCACCTCGGCCTCGTGGTGCGGGCCGACCGTGCCAAAACCCATCTCGACCATCGGCGCGCCGCGCACCAGTTCGCGAAAGACGATGGTGGTCTTGTCGAGAATGGCAGGCAGGCAGAGCCTTGCCCCTTTTTCGCGCAAGGCGAACATCAGCGGCCGCACGTCGACCTCCGAGCGCATCGGCCAGAAGCCCGACACGATCTGGCCCGGTTCGATGGCGAGCTGGTCGCGCGCCGTCTCGGCCATTTCGAGCGCAACTTCCACACGCCAGAATTCATCAAGCGCATCGCGGCGGCCGAGAGCCTCGAGCCGAAGCTGTTTTTTCAGGTCTTTGAGAGATGTCATGCCGCGACGATAGAAAAGGTCAAATCTGGAGGGCGTTTTAGGAGCGACGTTTTCTACCGCAACATCCACCGGAATACGCGGAAATGGGCAAGAAGTGACGATCCACACAACCGGTGGAGAGAGCGATCCCGGGAACCTACAAAGTAGGTGGGCGCCGTGTGAGAAAACCCACGGGTCTTCCCAGGGACAGCTCCCTAAGGATCGTTAAGGCCCCGGGGAAAATGTTCTCCTGCCGGGAAGCGCAGACCGTCCCGCCTAATATAGGCCGCCGGTCGGCTAAGCGCCAGAGAATTGGCGTTCTTTCCCCGCGGGTCTCGCACAGTCGTCACGGACACCCACCTTGCGCGGGCCGAGCCGCCTCCTTACGGTCGCCCGGAATGAACCAAGGAGCAGAAATGCGTTTCGAAGGCACGGAGGACTATGTCGCCGACAAGGATCTGATGGTGGCGGTCAACGCGGCGATCGCGCTGGAGCGGCCCTTGCTGGTCAAGGGCGAGCCCGGCACCGGCAAGACCGAACTCGCCCGCCAGGTGGCGGCGGCGCTCGGCCTCGACCTCATCGAATGGCACGTCAAATCGACGACGCGAGCCCAGCAAGGTCTTTACGAGTATGACGCCGTGTCGCGGCTGCGCGACAGCCAGCTCGGCGACACCAGGTTCAACGACATCAAGAACTACATCAAGCGCGGCAAGCTCTGGCAAGCATTCGCCGCCGGCAAGAAGGTCGTGCTCCTGATCGACGAGATCGACAAGGCCGACATCGAGTTTCCCAACGACCTCCTGCAGGAGCTCGATCGGATGGAGTTCTTCGTCTACGAGACCGGCGAGACCATCCGCGCCGCCGTCCGTCCCATTGTCATCATCACCTCCAACAACGAGAAGGAGCTGCCGGACGCCTTCCTGCGCCGCTGCTTCTTCCACTACATCCGCTTTCCCGACGTCGAGACGCTGCACAGGATTGTCGACGTCCACTATCCCGGCATCAAGCACGATCTGGTGCGCGCGGCGCTCACCCAGTTCTACGAGATCCGCGACGTGCCGGGGCTGAAGAAGAAACCGTCGACCTCCGAGGCGCTCGACTGGATCCGCCTGCTGGTCGCCGACGATATCGCGCCTGAGGATTTGCGCGCCGACCCGAAGAACGCGCTGCCCAAGCTGCACGGCGCATTGCTGAAGAACGAACAGGATGTCCATCTGTTCGAGCGGCTTGCCTTCATGGCGCGCAGGCAAGGGTGAAAAGCCAAGCATTGGCTATGATCGAGCTTCACTTGCGCCCTGAGCACCATGACGGTCCCTTGCCTCTTGCGGCGCGTTTCTGGGGCCGAAGACGACGAAGCTGATGACGGCAAGGGCAAGAACGCCGATCCCGCTATAGAGCATGACCCACCCAAAACCATTGACCAACGCGGCATGCGCAAGCGCGCCGGACGGGTTGAGGGTCGCCAGCCTCGGCGAATATTGCGAGAGGCCATCGAGATTTCCGGTGGCGATCCTTTCCGCCAACGCGCGCAATTCGTCCGGGTCAAGGGCCGTGCCCAATGCGGTTTTGAGGTAGGAAGCAATTCCCTGCGTCAACAGCAGGCCCAGCACCGCGATGTTGATGGCGAGCGTGATCAGCCGCGCGCTGATATCGATGCCCGAAGCCATGCCGGCGCGATCCGGCGACACCGAACCTGTCGTGGTGTTGGTGGTCGGTGAATTGGTGAGGCCGATACCGATACCGGCGATCAGCGTACCGGGCAGCATCGTCAGCCAGGTGGCTCCCTCAAGGCCCGAACCTATCCTCATGGCGATAAAGCCGACGCCCAATGTCAGCAACCCGAGCGGGATCGCCACTCGCGCCTGATAGCGGGCGCGCAGGCGCTCGGCGGTCGAGGACATCAGCATCAAGGGAAGCGTGTAGACGAGCAGCAGCAGGCCGGTCGTGGTGCTGTCATAGCCGAGCACGCCCGAGAAATAGATCGGCAGGTAGATGATGAACGGCCAATAGCTGAAATTCATGCCGATGCCGCCCATGATCGCTCCCGAAAATTGACGGATCCGGAACACCGAGAAATCGAACATCGGGTAGGGGCTGGTCTTCTCGGCAACGAGGAACGCGGCGAAGGCCAGCACGGCAGCACTTGCCACGCCGATGCGGGCGCCAGAGCCGAGATCGGCCCCTTGCGTGATCAGATAGGAGAAGCCGAACACCGCGAACGAGAGCGTCAGGATACCGGCACGGTCAAGCTTCTGGGCATTGCGGTCGCGCGATTCGGTGACGCCGGCACCGATGAAGACCAGGGCAAGGAGGGCAAGCGGCACATGGATGAGGAACACCCACTGCCAGTTCGAGAATGCGACGATCAATCCACCGATGGCGGGACCAAAGCCAAGCCCGATCCCCGAGACGACGCTCCAGGCCACAAAAGCCTTGCCGCGTTCGCTGCCGTCCTGAAACTGGTGGGACAAGACGGCCACGCTGCAAGTGAACATCGCCCCTCCCGCCAGGCCTTGCAGGAAGCGTGCAATGATGAGGAGCGGAGCGCTCGCTGCCAGACCGCACAGCAATGAGGCCGGGCCGAAGGCGATGGTGGCGATCACCATCACCCGTTTGCGGCCGAAGCGGTCGGCCAGCGTTCCTGTCGCCATCAGCACCGTTGTGCAGGCAATGGTGTAGGCGTTCATGATCCATTGCAGATCCTTGAAGTCGGCGGCGAGCACGCTTTCCAGTTTCGGAAGGATCACCGGGACGCTGGAGATTTCGAGGCCGAACAGCAGCGAGGCAAGGCAAGCCCCGGCAAGCGCAACGGTGTTTCGGTCGATTTGAAATGTCATATCGATCACTTTCAGTCGAAGCATTCTGGAACCGGGCCGGCTCTTCGAACCGCGGTCGAGATGACATAGACGAGGCTTGACCATGAAAAAAGACTATGCATTTCTATTTCAGAGATAACAAAATGGAATGCTGGAGATGACCAGTCTCGATGTCGATGCCGTGCGCACCTTCGTCATGGTGGCCGATCTGCAGAGCTTCACCCGGGCGGCTGCAGCACTTGGCAGCACCCAGGCGACGATCAGCGTCAAGTTGCGGCGCCTCGAAGACAAGCTCGGCGCACGTTTGATCGAACGAACCCCGCGCCGCGTGGCCCTGTCGGAAAGGGGGGCTGTCTTCCTGCCCGTGGCCCGCGAATTCCTTGCCGCCCATGAACGCGCCGTCGCGGAGTTTTCCGCTGCGCCATGTCGGCTTGCGCTCGGCTTCGTCGATCATGTCGCGGGGCCTGAGCTTTCCACGCTGATCGCCCAGCTTCATGCCCACGATCCGTCGCTCGCGCTCAACATACGGATCGACACCAGCTCCATGCTGGAAGAAGCTTTCGATCGCGGCGAACTCGATGCGGTGATTGTGCACCAGGAAGATGACAGTCGACGCGGTGAAGCTTTGTCGCGCACCCACTATGGCTGGTTCGCGGCCCCCGCCTTCGAATGGCGACCAGGCACGCCCCTGCGCCTGGCTCTTTTGAGCACCAGATGCAATTGCCCGGACCGCATGAGAGCGGTCGAGGCGCTGGACCGGGCAGGCATCGCCTGGAATGAGGCCTTCGTCGGCGGTGGCGGCGCGGCCGTCAACATCGCAGTGTCGGCCGGCTTTGCGCTTTCCGCCCTCGCTTACCGGGTTGTGCCTCCGGGCCTGATCGAGGTGGGCCGCAAACTCGGCCTGCCACCAATTCCTCCGTCGGATATCATTTTGCAGTCGCACGCTCTGTCGCCGCGGGCGCGAGAGGCGCTGCACATGCTCGCGACCGCTTTTCGCGAATATAATTCGCCTGCCGAATAGGCAAAGGTGTTCCTGATCCCGATTCTGTTGGTATGGATCGGGTTCCAGATTTCAGAGGGAACGAAATGACCGAGATTGTAGTGCGCCCGTTTGCGCAATCCGACCATGCCGACTGGCGCCGCCTGTGGACCGACTACCTGACCTTCTACGAGACCAAGCTGCCGGAAGAGGTCTACGCCGTCACCTGGAAGCGGCTGTTCACTCCGGGTGAGTTCGAGCCGAAAGGCTTCATCGCCACACTGGGCGGCAAGGCGGTCGGTCTCACGCACTACCTGTACCACCGCTCCGGCTGGTCGGAGAAAAACAACTGTTATCTGCAGGATTTGTTCGCCGACCCGGACGTCCGCGGCAAGGGTATCGGTGCGGCACTGATCGAGGCGGTCAAGCAGGAAGCCGGCAAGATCGGCGTCAAGAATGTCTACTGGATGACGCACGAGACCAACACCACCGCGCGCAAGCTTTACGACCACGTCGCCCGCCGCACGGGCTTCATCGAGTATGATTTGCTATAGCCGGCCATGTTCATCCCTTTCTTCCTCGAACTGAAGGCTGCACGCGTTCCCGTCTCGCTCAGGGAATATCTGTCGCTGCTGGAGGGTCTGGAAGCCGGGTTGGTCGACTACGACGTCGAAGGTTTTTATTACCTCGCCCGCGCCGCTTTGGTGAAGGACGAGCGCCATATCGACCGCTTCGACCAGGTGTTCGCGCATGTCTTCAAAGGCATCGAGGCGCTGCGCGGACCGGACGCGGTGGATGTCGCCAATATTCCCGAGGAATGGCTGCGCCGGCTTGCCGAAAAGCATCTGACCGAGGAAGAGAAAAAACTGGTCGAGGCGCTCGGCGGTTTCGACAAGCTGATGGAGACCTTGAAGCAGCGGATCGAGGAGCAGAAGGGCCGCCACCAGGGCGGCTCGAAATGGATCGGCACTGGCGGCACCTCGCCCTTCGGCGCCTATGGCTACAATCCAGAGGGCGTGCGCATCGGCCAGCACGAAAGCCGCAACCGCCGCGCGGTGAAGGTCTGGGACAAGCGCGAATTCCGGAATTTCGACGATGCCGTCGAGCTCGGCACCCGCAACATCAAGATCGCTCTGAAGCGGCTGCGCCGCTGGGTGCGCGAAGGCGCCGAGGAGGAATTCGACCTGCCCGGCACCATCCATGCCACCGCCGAGCACGGCTATCTCGACGTCCAGACCCGGCCCGAGCGGCGTAACGCCGTGAAGCTTTTGATGTTCTTCGATGTCGGCGGCTCGATGGACGATCACATCAAAAGCGTCGAGGAGCTGTTTTCGGCTGCCCGCGCCGAATTTCGCCAGCTCGAATATTTCTATTTCCACAACTGCCTCTATGAGGGCGTGTGGAAGGACAACCGGCGCCGCCATGCCGAAACGGTCCCGACCTTCGACTTGATCCACAAATACGGGCCGGACTACAAGGTGATCGTCGTCGGCGACGCCTCGATGAGCCCTTACGAGATCGCCCATCCCGGCGGCTCGGTCGAACACTGGAACCCGGAAGCCGGCGCTGTCTGGCTCGGCCGTCTGCTGCGGCAATGGCCGAACGCGGTCTGGCTCAATCCGGAGAGCGAAAAGAACTGGGGCTTTACCCATTCGATCGCGATGATCCGCGACATCTTCGGCGGCCGCATGTTCCCGCTGACGCTGGCCGGGCTGGAAGGCGCGACTAAGCAGCTTTCAAGGAAGCATTGAGTGCGCCAGAACTGGCCATGCCGGTAACAAACGCCTATCTTCGGGCGAATATGAGGTTGCAACCAATAACGAGCCGCCAAGGCTGAGGAGATCACATGGACACCCACACCTATCCCGTTACCCGCACCGACGCCGAATGGCGCGCCCGGCTGACGCCGGAGCAATATGCGGTCATGCGCGGCCACGGCACCGAGCGTCCGGGAAGCTGCGCCTTGCTCTACGAGAAGCGCGCCGGCACATTTTCCTGCGTCGGCTGCGACCAGCCGCTGTTCGAATCCAAGCTGAAGTTCGAGAGCGGCACCGGCTGGCCGAGCTTCAACGATCCGGTGCCAGGTTCGGTCGAGAACACAATCGACCGCAGCTACGGCATGGTCCGCACCGAATGCCACTGCGCCCGCTGCGGCAGCCATCTCGGCCACGTCTTCGAGGACGGCCCGCCGCCGACCGGCCTGCGCTACTGCATCAACGGTGTGGCGCTGAAATTCGAACCGGCCGCCTGAGCGGCATCTCATGGCTTTCTCCAAAGGGCGGCTTCGGCCGCCCTTTTTCGTATGCGAACCTCAGACCACCACCGTTGCGATCAGCCAAAGCGCGGAACCCAGCATTGTCAGCGAAGCCTTGGCGCCGCCCGATTTCTCCGCCGTGCGCCAGACTGCCCAGGTCAGGAAGATGTTGTAGGGCACCGGCGCGAAATGCACCGCCAGAACCAGCCACAGCGGCAGCTTGAGGCCGAGCAGGACCAGCGCCAGCGCCGAAGACGCCATATTGATCAATGTCCCGACGAGCAGCATGTCACGCCAGAACAGCCGGTCGAGCGGCACCTGGCCAAGCCAGCGCGAGCGGAAGAAATCCGCGATCACCTACCCCTGCCCCAGGACTTCGGCAACGGCGCGTTCGACACGCGAACATTCCGTCACCAGCCAGTCGGTCATCGCCGGCCAGTTGTCCTCGGCATAGCAGTTCACCCGCCACATCGAATTGATGCCAAGGCCCTCGCAACTTTGCTCCGGCCTGAGCTTCAGCCTGTCTTCGATCGCTGGCTGGAACGGCTTCAGCCGCGCCCAGCTCTGCGTGGCGCCGAACTTCTCGTTGCGGCCGAAGAAGACGCCGACATGGTTCTGCGCCGGCGCGACATACATGGACAGGACCAGGGCGAAGTCGGGCAATCCGCGTTGCCAGAACCAAGGTCCGCGCCGCGCCAGCCGCGCCCTTTCTTCCGGATGCCGTTCGGCGAACAGCGACCAGAAGCCGCGATGGCGGAATTCCGAGGCGCGACGGCCGCCAAAATCGAATTCGCTCATGGTTCGAACCGTATCTCCGGCAACCGCATCGGGCGCCGGACGCCAAAGCAATTCCAGGAAAAGTGAAAACGGTTTTCCGTCCGGAATTGCGTCAACTGCGCTAGTCTTAGACCATGCCGAGCGCGGCCATGTACAGGTCGAGGATGGCGTCTTCCTCCTGGCGTTCGGCCTGATCTTTCTTGCGCAGACGGATGATGGTGCGGATCGCCTTGGTGTCGAAGCCGGTGCCCTTGGCCTCGGCGAACACTTCCTTGATGTCGTCGGCGATCGTCTTCTTTTCTTCCTCGAGCCGCTCGATGCGCTCGATGAGGGCACGCAGTTGGCCGGCGGCAACAGTCTGGCTGGTCTCGGTGATATCGTCGGCCATGTTTTTCTCCAAAGAATCGGTTCCGCGCCGCGACTCGGGGACCGTGCCACGGCGAATTTCAGCGGTTCGATGCCCGACCGGGGGCACGGGGTCAAGCGGTTATCGAACAGCGCGCTAAGGGCTGCCGACAGAAGCCGACAGCTTGCCCGCTTGCGCGAGGTTTCAGGCGAAGGCGATCAGCAGATCCTTGGCATCGATCTGGTCGCCGGCCTTGACCAGCACCTCGGCGACCGTGCCGTCGCGCTCGGCATGCAGTGCCGTCTCCATCTTCATGGCTTCGATGGAGAGCAGCACGTCGCCGGCCTTCACCGCCTGGCCGGCGGCAACCGCAAGCGCGGAGACGACGCCGGGCATCGGTGCTCCGACATGCGCCTCGTTGCCGGGCTCGGCCTTACGCCGTGCCTTGGCGGCGGAGGCGCCATGCGCCCGGTCCGGCACCTTGACGCGACGCGGCTGGCCGTTGAGCTCGAAAAACACGGTGACCATGCCCTTGTCGTCGACATCGCCGATGGCCAGGCACCGTATCACCAGCGTCTTGCCCTTCTCGATGTCGACGAAGATCTCGTCTTCCGATTTCATGCCGTAGAAATAGGTCGGCGTCGGCAGGACGCTGACCGGGCCATAGGCTTCCTGCGCCGCGGCGAAGTCGGAAAACACCTTCGGATACATCAGCCACGAGGCGAACTCGTATTCCGAGAGCTTGCGCTCGAGCTTCTCCTCGATCTCCTTGCGGCTGGCCTTGAGATCGGCGGGCTTCAGCAGCGAGCCGGGCCGCGCCGTGATCGGCTTGTCGCCCTTCAGCGCCTTTTTCTGCAGCGCTTGCGGCCAGCCGCCCGGCGACTGGCCGAGATCGCCGCGCAGCATCGAGACGACCGAGTCCGGGAACGCGATGTCCCTGGCCGGGTTCTCGACATCGGCGACCGTCAGGTCTTGGCTCACCATCATCAGCGCCATGTCGCCGACGACCTTGGACGACGGCGTCACCTTGACGATGTCGCCGAACATCAAATTGACGTCGTGATAGGTCTGCGCCACCTCGTGCCAGCGCGTCTCCAGCCCAAGCGAGCGCGCCTGTTCCTTGAGGTTGGTGAACTGTCCGCCCGGCATTTCGTGCAGGTAGACTTCCGAGGCCGGTCCTTTCAGGTCGCTTTCGAAGGCGGCATACTGGTTGCGCACCGCTTCCCAGTAGAACGAGATTTTGCGGATCCATTGCGGGTCGAGGCCCGGGTCGCGCTCGGTGCCCTTCAGCGCCTCGACGATCGAGCCCAGGCAAGGCTGCGACGTGTTGCCGGAGAAGGCATCCATCGCCGCGTCGATGGCGTCGACGCCGCTCTCCACCGCCGCCAGCACCGTCGCCGCCGACAGACCCGACGTGTCGTGAGTGTGGAAATGAATCGGCAGGTCGGTCGCCTCGCGCAGCGCCTTGAACAGCACGCGGGCAGCACTCGGCTTCAGCAGGCCGGCCATGTCCTTGACCGCGATGATATGGGCGCCTGCCGCCTGCAACTCGCCCGCCAGCCCGACATAGTATTTCAGGTCGTACTTGGCTCGCGCCGGATCGAGAATATCGCCGGTGTAGCACATCGCCGCTTCGATCAGCTTGCCCTCGGCGCCGACCGCGTCCATGGCGACGCGCATGTTCTCGACCCAGTTCAGGCAATCGAAGACACGGAACAGGTCGATGCCGCCGCTTGCGGCCTGCTTGACGAAATGCTGCACGACATTGTCGGGATAGTTGGTGTAGCCGACGCCATTGGCGCCGCGCAGCAGCATCTGCAGCAACAGGTTGGGCGCCGCCTCGCGCACCAGCGACAGCCGCTCCCACGGGTCCTCTGTGAGGAAGCGCATGGCCACGTCGAAGGTCGCGCCGCCCCAGCATTCCAGCGACAGAAGCTGCGGCAGGGCGCGCGCATAGGTGCCGGCGATGCCGGCAATGTCATGCGTGCGCATGCGGGTCGCGAGCAGCGACTGATGGCCGTCGCGCATCGTCGTGTCGGTGACCAGAACTTCCTTCTGCTCGCGCATCCAGGCGGCGAACTTTTCCGGGCCGAGCACATCGAGCTTCTGCTTGCTGCCGGCGGGCACGTTGCCGTTGAGATAGGGCACTACGGGCGGCGCCGCATCGGCCTTCGGCATCGGCCGGCCGCGCGTCTCGGGATGGCCGTTGACGCTGACGTCCGCCAGGTAGTTGACGAGTTTGGTCGCCCGGTCCTGCCGCTTGACCTGCTGGAACAGCTCCGGCGTCGTGTCGATGAACTTCGTCGTATAGGAATTGTCGGCGAAGCTCGGGTGATTGATGATCGCTTCGAGGAAGGTGAGGTTGGTGGCGACGCCGCGGATGCGGAACTCGCGCAAGGCGCGGTTCATGCGCGCGATGGTCTCGGCCGGTGTCGGCGCCCAGGCCGTCACCTTCTCCAGCAGCGGATCGTAGAAGCGGGTGATGACCGCCCCGGAATAGGCGGTGCCGCCATCAAGGCGGATGCCGAAGCCGGTGGCGCCGCGATAGGCGGTGATGCGGCCGTAATCCGGGATGAAATTATGCTCGGGATCCTCGGTGGTGATGCGACACTGCAGGGCGTGGCCGTTCAGCCTGATGTCCCGCTGCGCCGGCACGCCCGATTCCGGTGTGCCGATGGCGAAGCCGTCGAGAATGTGGATCTGGGCTTTGACGATATCGATGCCGGTCACCATCTCGGTGACGGTATGTTCGACCTGGATGCGCGGGTTGACCTCGATGAAATAGAACTTGCCGGTATCGGCATCCTGCAGGAACTCGACCGTGCCGGCGCCGATGTAGCTGGTTTCGCGCGCGATCTTCAGCGCATGGCCGCAAAGCTCCTCGCGCTGCGACATTTCGAGATAGGGCGCCGGCGCACGCTCGACGACTTTCTGGTTGCGGCGCTGGATCGAGCAGTCGCGCTCGAAGAGATGCACGGCGTTGCCATGGGTGTCGCCAAGCACCTGCACCTCGACATGGCGGGCGCGCTCGATCAGCTTTTCGAGATAGACCTCGTCCTTGCCGAAGGCGGCTTTCGCCTCGCGCTTGCCTTCCGTGACTTCGCGGGCGAGATCGGCCTCGGCGCGGATGGCGCGCATGCCGCGTCCGCCGCCGCCCCAAGAGGCCTTCAGCATCACCGGATAGCCGATCTCCTTGGCCAGTTTCTTGACCGCGTCCATGTCGTCGGGCAGCGGATCGGTGGCGGGGATCACCGGCACGCCGACCTCGATGGCCAGATTGCGGGCCGCGACCTTGTTGCCGAGCCGGCGCATCGTATCCGGCTTCGGCCCGATGAAGGTGATGCCGGCCTGCGCGCAGGCCTCGGCGAATTCGGGGCTCTCCGACAGAAGCCCGTAACCCGGGTGGATCGCATCGGCGCCCGAAAGCCTGGCGACGCGGATCACTTCCTCGATCGACAGATAGCTCTCGATCGGCCCCATGTCCTTGGCGAGATGCGGGCCGCGCCCGACCTGGTAGCTCTCGTCGGCCTTGAAGCGGTGCAGCGAATATTTGTCTTCCTCGGCCCAGATCGCCACGGTTTTGAGGCCCAGCTCGTTGGCCGCGCGAAAGACGCGGATGGCGATTTCTGACCGGTTGGCGACGAGGATCTTCGTGATGGCCAAGGACTGGGCTCCAGCAGCGGAAGGGAAGAGAAACCGGCGCCATGATTAGCGTGAAAATGCTGCAGTGCAAACAAAATCAACGCCCGTTTAAACCGATTTAAATCAATTATCCGGCCAACACTCGCACGCATTCGCTCGAACGGACGGAACAACGGCGACAATTTCGATCCTGGATGCGATCTCTCCGGCCCAAGGAGGGCCGGCGAAGAGGGGCATCAGCCACCGGAATGCGCCAAAGAAAATGCCCGGCGCGTGGCGCCGGGCATCATTGGTCTCAGATCTGTCTGAGTGGATTACGACTTCGGGAACCAGGAATACTTTCCGTCGTCCTTCTTCTTCCACTCGTACATGATGTAGCCCGGCAGCTTCGGGTCGCCCTTGGCGTCATAGGCAAGATCGCCCAGAACGGTCGGGAACGGACCGTTTTCGTGCATCGCCTTGGCAACGGCCTGCGGGTCGTTCGTCTTGGCGGCAGCGGCCGCCTCGGCGACCACCTGCACGGCGGCGTAGGCGTAGAGCGTGTAAGCTTCCGGCTCGAAGCCCTGCGCGCGGAACTTCTCGACGAGTTCCTTGTTGGCCGGGATCAGGCGTGGGTCGGGGCCGAACGTGTTGAGCGTACCGGCGACGGCGTCGCCCGCGATCGCCGCAAGCTCGTCCGTCACGATGCCGTCGCCCGACATCATCGGTGCCTTCAGGCCCTGATCCGCGGACTGGCGGATGATCAGGCCGGCTTCGGTATGCAGGCCGCCCCAGTAGATCAGGGTGACGCCGGCTTCCTTCATCTTGGCGATCAGCGCCGAGAAGTCCTTGTCGCCGACATTGATGCCTTCATACATGACTTCCTTGACGCCAGCGGCATTCATTGCCTTCTTGGTTTCGTCGGCGAGGCCCTGGCCATAGGGGGTCTTGTCATGAATGACGGCGACCTTGGCATCCTTGAAATTCGCGGCGATGTAGGCGCCGGCGATGCTGCCTTGCTGATCATCGCGTCCGCAGGTGCGGAACACATTCCACAGGCCGCGCTCGGTGAACTTCGGGTTGGTCGCGGCCGGCGTGATTTCGACGATGTTGTTTTCAGCGTAGACTTCCGAGGCCGGGATCGACACGCCCGAGTTGAAGTGGCCGATCACGAACTTGACGCCGTCGCCGACGAACTTGTTGGCGACCGAGATGCCCTGCTTCGGATCGGAGACGTCGTCGCCGATTTCGAGCTTGATCTGCTCGCCATTGATGCCGCCCTTGGCATTGATCGCAGCGACGGCCGCCTCGGCGCCCTTCTGCAACTGTGCGCCGAAGGCCGCGTTCGGGCCCGTGATCGGACCGGCGACGGCGAACAGTACGTCAGCCCACGCATTGCCGCTGAACGCGACCAGCGCGGTCAGGGCAACAGCGGACAAAAGTGACTTTTTCATTTAAACGCTCCCATTAACGGAGTGGGCGTGGATGAAGCTTTCATGCGATGCCCACCCTTATCGCAGAAAGCATAGTTTGCCGATTTTCAGGCACTTGTCACGCCGTTTCATCCCTGACGCGGCGTTAATGATGAACGTCAACCTTTCGGTTTCCAGCTCAAAATCGAAGCTCTTTCGTAGAGCCAATTATACTGTGTGACCATCTGGTTGGTTCGTGTGTATTGATAGCCGACGAAGCCCAATATCATCAGCACGATTGTGTCTACGATATAGTAATGCAGCGAGAACATCGTGCCGTCGAACAGCGCATGATGGATGAAGCGGATGCCGATGCCGAGCCCCAGCAGATAGGCGAACAGCTGGATAAAGCTGCGCCACGTCTGGGCGCTCGCCTTCCCGGTCATCCAGGCAGCCCAGCCGCCGAGCAGGCAGGTGACGAAGAAGAACTGCCAGATCGACGGTTCCTCATAGAGAATGCCTTGCATGGTGAAGTCTCCCTGGCATGATCCCGAAAAGTTGCAGACTTTCGGACAAAGATCATGTGACAAACAACTTGGAGCGGAATGCCGGATGCACATCCCGCTCCAAACTCAATGATGTCCGCCTTCGAGATAGGCGGCACGCACTTCCGGATTGGCGAGCAGTTCCTTGCCGGTGCCGCTCATCGTCACATTGCCATTGACCATGACGTAGCCGCGCGTGGCGAGCTTGAGCGCGCCGAACGCGTTCTGCTCGACCAGGAACACCGTCAGCCCTTGCGTGCGGTTCAACTCGCGGATGGCGTCGAAGATCTGCTTGACGATCAGCGGCGCCAGCCCCAGCGACGGTTCGTCGAGCAGCAGCAGTTTCGGCCGCGCCATCAGCGCGCGTCCGATCGACAGCATCTGCTGCTCGCCGCCCGACAGCGTACCGCCACGCTGGGCGATGCGCTCCTTCAGCCGCGGGAACAGCGTGAACACCTTTTCGACGTCCTCGTCGTAATGTTTGAGGTTGTCGAGGCTGGCGCCCATCTGCAGGTTTTCCATCACCGTCATGCGCGGGAAGATGCGGCGCCCCTCCGGCGATTGCGCGATGCGCATGCGCGCGATCTCGTGCGTCGGCATCTGGGTGATGTCGGTGCCGGCGAAGGTGATCGTGCCCGAGCGGGCGCGCGGCGCACCGAAGATGGTCATCATCAGCGTCGACTTGCCGGCGCCGTTGGCGCCGATCAGCGCCACGATCTCACCCTCCGTGACGGTGACGTCGACACCATTCAGCGCCCGGATGTTGCCGTAGTAGGTCTGCACACCCTTAATATCGAGCAGCGTTGTCCCGGCCATCACTTGCTCCCTCCGCGCTTGCCTGCGGCAGGCTTGGCAGCAGTCTTGCCGGAAGCCGCTTTTGCGGTCTTCCCAGAAGCCACGTTTGTGGTCTTCGAAGCCGCGTTTGCGGCCTTCCCGGAAGCATGGCTGGTCGCCACCTTGCCCGCATCGACGCGGCGCGAGAATTCCGTATCCTTGCCCTGGCTGAGCAGCTTGGCCTGCTTGACCCATTCCTCGCGCGTGATGCGTCCATCGAAGGCGAGATAGGCTTCGACCGCCTCGACATCGGCCTTCTTCCAGGCGCCGATCTGGTCGAAATGGAAGATGCCGTGTTCGTTGAGCTTCTTCTCGTTGACTGTACCGATGCCTTTGATGCGGGTCAGATTGTCGGCCTTGCCGCCACGTGGGGCAGCGAGGCGGTTCGAAACGCCTTCGGCCTTCGCCGCGGGCGCCTTGCCCGTCGTTTTCGTCGCGGCCGTTTTCTTGGCCGCCGGTTTCTTCGCTGCCGTTTTCGCCGCCGGGGCCGGGCTGGCGACGATTGGCCTGCTTGCCACGCTCGCTGCGCGCGCATCGAACTGTGCCGCCTTCGAGGCGCCCTTGGACACCGTAACGCGCTCACCTTCGCTGTGGCTAACCGTGTCGCTCACCGGCCCGGCGAGATACGACGATGACGTGCCCGGCCCATGCGCGGAATCCGGACCGGTATCGAGCTGTTCGATGACGTCCTCGTCGCCGACTTCGGTCAGCACGGTCTCGACCTCCTCGTCGTCGACGCCGAGATAGGCAGCGATGACGCGGGGATCGGTTCGCACCGACTGCGGGTTGCCGTCGGAGATCTTGCGGCCGTATTCCAGCACCACGACGTGGTCGGAAATCTTCATGACCACCGACATGTCGTGCTCGATCAGCAGGATCGAGGTGCCCGACGTATTCTTGATGTCCATCAGCAGCGTATTGAGCGCCAGCGATTCCTTCGGGTTGAGACCGGCCGCCGGCTCGTCGAGGCACAGAAGCTCCGGCCCGGTGCACATGGCGCGCGCGATCTCGAGCCGCCGCTGCGCGCCATAGGGCAGGTCGCCGGCCGGATCGTCGGCACGGTCGACGAGGTCCGCCTTCTCCAGCCAGTGCTTGGCGAGCTCCACCGATTCGGCCGAGGCCTTGCGATAACCGCTAAAGCCGAACAGACCAAGCACCGTATAACCGGATGCCTTCATCAGCTTGTTGTGCTGGGCAACCAAAAGGTTCTCCAGCAGCGTCATACCCGAGAACAGGCGTATGTTCTGGAAGGTGCGCGCCACCTTGGCGCGCGCCGGGATCTCGTGGTTGGGCAGCCGCTCCAGCAGGTAGCTCGAGCCGTCGGCCCGGTTGAGTGTGATCATGCCTTCCGACGGCTTGTAGAAGCCGGTGATGCAGTTGAACACGGTGGTCTTGCCAGCGCCGTTGGGACCGATCAGCGCCGTGATCTCGCCGCGCCTGGCGGTGAAGGACAGGTCGCCGATGGCGACCAGGCCGCCGAACTTCATCGACAGGTGATCGACCTGCAGGATAGTGTCGTTCATGCCCGGGCTGGTCTTCTCGATCGGGTTCGCATTCATCAGCCGTGTCCTTCTTTGGTAAAGGAACCGGAGACAGCCCTTCGCTCTTTCAGGAAAGCGGTCGGTTCGCGACTGCCGACGAAGCCACGCGGCTTCCACAGCATGACGATGACCATCGCCATGCCGAAGAGAAGCATGCGGTAGAGTTCGGGCGTGAAGTCTGGCCCGAAGATTTGCTTGAGGAAGTCGAGTTCGCGCAGCGCCTCGGTGCCGCCGATCATCACCATCGCGGCAACCGCGATGCCGACCAGCGATCCCATGCCACCGAGCACGACGATGGCCAGGATAATGGCCGATTCCAGGAAGACGAAGGATTCCGGGCTGACGAAGCCTTGCCGCGCGGCGAAGAATGAGCCGGCGAAGCCACCGAACATGGCACCGGTGGCAAAGGCGGTCAGTTTCGTGGTGGTGGTGTTGATGCCGAGCGAGCGGCAGGCGATCTCGTCCTCGCGCAAGGCTTCCCATGCACGGCCAACAGGCAGACGGCGCAGCCTGATGGTGACGAAGGCGGTGAGCAGGCAAAGGCCCAGGATCAGGTAGTAGAGGAAGATCTTGTAGTAGGCGCCCGACTGGGCGATGCCCAGCACCTTGGCAATGTAGTTCGGGTCTGACACGTTGAACGACATCAGGCCGAAGAAGCTGACCTTGGGAATGCCGGAAATGCCGGCCGACCCGTTCGTGACCTCGCGCCAGTTGATCAGCACCAGGCGGATGATCTCGCCGAAAGCCAGCGTGACGATTGCCAGATAGTCGCCGCGCAGGCGTAGCACCGGGAAGCCGAGCAGCACGCCCCACAGCGCCGCCATGGCGCCGGCGGCAGGCAACAGGATCCAGAAAGACAGGCCGAAATGCGTGGCGAGAAGTGCATACGCATAGGCGCCAAGTGCATAGAAGGCGACGTAGCCGAGGTCGAGCAGGCCAGCGAGGCCGACGACGATGTTCAGGCCCCATGCGAGCATCACATAGATCAGGATCTGGATGCCGAAATTATCGACCCATTTCAGCGAGCCCTGCATCCCCCCGACAATCGACCAGGCGTTCAGCGACAGCACTGCGATCACCAGGATCGGATACAGCACCAACGCCGTGATCCCCAATTTGGTGAAGTTGGCATGGATGAAGGCGCGGAAGTAATAGATCACGCAAGCCAGCACGTAGATGACGGCCAGGGCGCGCAGGAATTGCAGATAGCCGGCCGGCTCTGCTCCCACCCATCCGGCGAGAGAACTGTTCAATGCAAACAGCAGCACCGCCGCGACAACGGCCGCGATGAACCACGGCAGTTGGAAGAACCGTGACGCCACGCTGGCCGGCAACAGGCCAGTGGCAACATTGGTTATCTTCTGGCTGGCCATAAACGGCTGGCCGTAGGCGACGTAGAGGAAGCGTCCGACGGCCGTGGCGATCACCACGGCGGCGAGCAGGCCCCAGCGCGTCGTCACGACCAGTTCATTGGACATGTTCTGGCCGGTCTTCAGCCCGATGAACAGCACGAACAGGCCAAGCGAGATGGCGCCGGCATAGAACGCTTCCTTGAGGGCGCGTTGGACAGGGGTGGCGACGGTGTCGCTCTCGGGAGATACGGTGACGGCCATGATCTCAGACCTTTTCGACTTCTGGCCGGCCCAGAATGCCGGAAGGCAGGAAGATCAGCACGATCGCCAGGATCGAGAACGCCGCGACGTCCTTGTAGTCGATCGAGAAATACGCCGACCACATGCTTTCGATGAAGCCGATCAGCAGCCCGCCGAGTACGGCACCCGGCAGTGAGCCGATGCCGCCGAGCACTGCGGCCGTGAAGGCCTTCACACCAGGCGTGAAGCCGTCGGAGAAGGCAACGACGCCGTAATACATCAGGAACAGCGTGCCGGCGACGGCGGCGAGAGCGGCGCCCATGATGAAGGTGATCGAGATGGTGCGGTCGACATCGATGCCGAGCAGCGCCGCCATCTTGCGGTCCTGTTCGCAGGCGCGCTGGGCGCGGCCAAGCGAGGTCTTGTTGACCAGGTACCAGAACAGCGCCAGCAGCAGCGCGGTGACGATGACGATGATGATCTGCTTCAGCGATACGCTGACACCGTTGATGTTGTAGACCTCGGACACCATCGGCGGGATCGGCTTGTTGCGCGGTCCTTGGGTCACCTGGACGAAATTCGACAGCGTGATCGACATGCCGATGGCGGTGATCAGCGGCGCCAGGCGGAACGAACCGCGCAGCGGCCTGTAGGCGACTTTCTCGATCGTCCAGTTGTAGAGGCTGGTGAGCAGCATCGCCACGATCATCATGACCAGCAGTGCGATGACCACGGGCACCGAGTAGAACAGCGCGCCGAGGATGAGGAACACGATCAGCGCCGCGAAGGCGCCCACCATGAAGATATCACCATGGGCGAAGTTGATCATGCCTATGATGCCGTAGACCATCGTATAGCCGATCGCGATCAGCCCATAGATCGATCCCAGCGTCAGCCCGTTGATAAGCTGCTGGACAAAATACTGCATGTGTACATGGCTCCCCTGGAATGTCGCCCATGCAGACGCATTCCTTTTCGTATTTCCCCTAGTCGTAAAGTTTCGAGGCCGGATTGCAACGTGATTTTTCAATCGTCATGCGCTTTTGGCGGCACGCCGTCCGATTGCCCGTTTTTTCGCTCCCGACCCCTGGACTATCGCGGACCCTACCATTGGCATAACGCAATGTCTTTGACGATTCGACCTCATCATGCGCCCCACTTCGAAGAAATCGCCGTCAAAATTAGGTGATGAGAAGGATCGTTGCGTTCCTGACAGAATTCCCTTTTGCGTTTGCGCGCCTTCCCTAACGTGACGAATCGACTATTTGACGATGAACCCATGCGCGAACGGATCGCGGTCATCGATGAAGATCGTGTTCAATCCGGTCGTGCGCGCCCAGCCGCCGATCGAGGGAATGATCGCCGGCTTTCCCGCGACCGTGACCTCCTTTTCGACCTTGCCCTTGAACAGCGAGCCGATGATCGATTCATGGACGAAGCTATCGCCGGCCTTGAGCTTGCCCTTGGCGTGAAGCTGCGCCATGCGTGCCGAGGTGCCTGTGCCGCAGGGTGAGCGGTCGATCGCCTTGTCGCCGTAGAAGACGGCGTTGCGGGCGTCGGCTCCCGCGACCGTGGGGTTGCCGGTCCACAGCATGTGCGACAGCCGGTTGATGCCTGGGTTCTCCGGATGCACGAAAGTGTATTTCTCGTTGAGCCGCTGCCGCACCACCGGGCTCCAGGCGATGAAGTCGCCGGCGGAATAGTCGGCCATGTCGCGGTAGTTCGCCTGCGGCTCGACGATGGCGTAGAAATTGCCGCCATAGGCGACATCGACGGTGATCTCGCCAAGCCCGGGACACTCGACCGTCAGTCCTTCGGCATGGAGGAAGGACGGCACGTTGGTGATGCGCACCTCCTCGACATATTCGCCGACCTGTTTGTATTCGGCGATGACCAGGCCGGCCGGCGTGTCGAGCCTCAGCACGCCCGGCGTCTTCGGCTTGATCAGCTCGTGCTCGATCGCCATCGTCACCGTGCCGATGGTGCCGTGGCCGCACATCGGCAGGCAGCCGGAGGTTTCGATGAACAGGATGGCGATGTCGCAATCCTCGCGCGTCGGCGGGTAGAGGATCGAGCCGGACATCACGTCGTGACCGCGCGGCTCGAACATCAATCCGGTACGGATCCAGTCATACTCGGCGAGGAAATGCGCGCGCCGTTCCATCATCGTCGAACCCTGCAGCAATGGTCCGCCGCCGGCGACCAGCCGCACCGGATTGCCGCAGGTGTGGCCGTCGATGCAGAAGAAGGATTTCTTGGCCATGTCGTTCCTCGAAAATCAAACCCGAAAAAATCAAAACCGTTGTGGACTGAAGGGGGCCAGATCGACAGGTGGAGTCTGCCCCAGGACGAGCCCCCGGATCAACCGCCCGGTGGCGGCCGCCTGGGTCAGGCCGAGATGGCCGTGGCCGAAGGCATAGACCACCGGCCGGCTTCCTTGCGCCTTGCCGATGACCGGCACCGAATCCGGCAGCGAGGGCCGGAATCCCATCCATTCGCGCCCGCCCGAGGGATCGAGCCCCGGCAGGAATTTCTGCGCCTTCCGCAGCAGCGCCTTCGACCTGGCATAATTGGGCGGCCGTTCGATGCCGCCGAGTTCGACCGCACCGCCGACGCGCAAGCCGGTTTCCAGCGGCGTGATGACGAAGCCATGGCCGGAGAAGATCAGCATCCGCTTCACCTCGAAGGCGCTCGTCGGCAAGGTCGTGTTGTAGCCACGCTCGGTTTCGAGCGGAATGCGATCGCCGAGCTGCCTGGCCAGAAGGTGCGACCAGGCGCCGGCTGCGATGACGAGCCGTCTGGCGCGCCTTGTGGATCCATCGGCCAGCGTCAGCGTCGCACCATCCTGGTCCGCCGCGACACGATCGATCCGAGCCGTTTGAAAACGCGCGCCCTTGGACTGCGCATAGGCCCACACCGCCTTGCCGAGCAGCTTTGGGTCGGCGACCGTCTTCCAGCCCGGCACGAACGTGCCCTTGACGAAGCGTGGCGACAGGCCCGGCTGCAGCGTCGCAAGATCCTTGCCCTCGACATGGCGGAAGCCGATGCCAAAACGTTCGCGCGCGGCCCAGCCGGACAACCCGGCCTGAAACTCGCCTTCGCTTTCGTAAAGTTCGAGCGAGCCGTCCTCGCGCAGCATCGATCGCGTACCGGAGCGGTCGAGCAAGCCCATCCACTCCGCTTCGGCGAGCTTCATCATGCCGGCCTGGGTGGTGAGGCTCGCCTCGTATTTCTCCGGTGCGCCGGCCCGCCAGAAACGGATCAGCCAAGGCAGGAGCTTCGGCAGGTAGGCCGGCGGGATGCTGAGTGGCCCGAGCGGGTCGGCCAGCCATTTCGGCAATTGCCGGATCATGCCCTTGTGGGCCAGCGGCAGCACGTCGGAGAAGGCGAAGGCGGCGGCATTGCCGGAACTCGTCTCCTCGCAGATGCCGGTACGGTCGAAGACCGTGACGTCGCGCCCCGCCTCGGCAAGCAAGGCGGCCGCACAAATGCCGATGATGCCGCCGCCGATGATGGCGATGTCGATTGCAGCATCGCTATTCATGGCTGCGTGCCGTGGTGCATGTGCCAGCCCTTAGCTCGATCCGCCCAGCCAGCTTAGAACTGCGGCAGCGTCGGCCGCACCGCCAGCGCGTCCTTGATGATCTTTTCGACCGCCTTGCGGCGCTCGCCCGACAGCGGCTGGCGCGGCATGCGCACGCGATCATTGGTTTGGATGGCGAACACTTCGGCAAGCTTGATGTTCTGCACCAGGTAGGTCGAGACGTCGAGATCGAGCAGCGGCCGGAACCAGCGGTAGATCGAAAGCGCCTCCTCGCGGCGGCCCTGCTTCATCAGCTGGTAGATGGCGACGGTCTCGCGCGGGAAGGCGGTGACCAGGCCGGCCACCCAGCCGATTGCACCGACCGACAGCGCCTCGAAGGCCAGATTGTCGACGCCGGTGAACAGGTCGTAGCGGGTGCCCAGGCGATTGATGATCTCGGTCGAGCGGCGGATGTCGTCGGAGGACTCCTTGACGGCGACGAAGCGCTTGTCCGACGCCAGCTCCTCCATCTGGTCGACGGTGACGTCGACGCGATAGGCCAGGCGGTTGGAGTAGATCATCACCGGCAGGTCGCCGGCCTGCGCAACCGCGCGAAGGGCCGCCACCGTCTCTTCCTCATTGGTATGGTAGATCGGGCTCGGCACCACCATCAGGCCGTTGGCGCCTTCCTTGGCGGCGCGCTTTGCGATGCTGGCGGCCTCGCGGGTGCCGGCCTCGTTGACCGTCAGCAGCACGGGCTTCTTGCCGGCGACTTTCTGGGCCGTCTTCAGCACCTCGATCTTCTCGTCATGCGACAGCATCGGCCCTTCGCCGAGCGAGCCGCAAACGATGATGCCGTCGCAGCCGGCCTCCATCTGCAGGGCAAAGCAGCGCTCCATCTCGGCATGATCGAGACGATCGTCGGCGGTGAATTTGGTCGTGACGGCGGGGAAAACTCCGGTCCACATGATCATTGCTCCATCTGATATATCAGCCGTATATCTGTTAAGAAAGCCGCTGTCAATGCGGAATCCGTTATGATATATCCTGGATATATCAGGAGACAGCCTTTGATATCCAAGGAAGCAAGCGCCTTGTCCGAGCCGGCCGCGACCCGGGCCTATCGCGTGCTCGAGCACATGATCGTCACGCTCGAACTGGCGCCGGCGAGCTTCGTCACCGAGGGCGCCCTCATCGATAGGCTGGCGCTCGGCCGCACGCCGGTGCGCGAGGCGATCCAGCGGCTGGCCTGGGAAGGGCTGCTCGACGTGCGTCCGCGTGCCGGCATCGCGATCGCGCCGCTGCATCCCGGCGACTGGCTGCGCGTGCTCGACGCCCGGCGCGGCGTCGAGGTGGTGCTGGCCCGCTCGGCCGCACGCTTCGTCACCCGCGAGGCCGCCGACCTGTTTCACGAGGCAGCCCTTGCCATGCAGAAGGCGGTCATCTCAGGCAATGTGCTGGCCTTCATCCAGGCCGACAAAGCGCTCGACGAGGCTCTGGCGATGGCCGCCGACAACCCCTTTGCCGCGCGGCTGGCCGCCCCCTTGCAGACCCACAGCCGCCGCTTCTGGTTCCGCTACAAGGCCGACACCGGGCTCGCCGAATCGGCCGAGCACCACGTTGCCCTGATCCGCTCTATCCTTGACGGAGATGAAGAGGCCGCGGCCAAGGACGCCAAGCGGCTGATGGCGCTGCTGCGCGGCCATGCCGAGGCGGCAGCCACGCGCTGAGCCCGATGTCAATTCAGGCGCCGGGCATCCCCGCCATCATGGCGCCGTCCCAACCTTCGCCCGCCGTGATGACGCAGCTCTGGCCATGGATATCGGTGGCCAGGATGGTCCAGGTGCCCTGCTCGGAAACGAAGATCTCGAGAATCACACTCGGGTTGACCAGGCCGTGCGCCGCCTGGCTTTCGTGGAACTTCTCACCGAGCGCCTTGACCATGTCCGTACGCGCGGCGCATTGCGGTGCGGCCGATGCCTGGGCGGCGAAAAACGCGGAAGCCGCCACCAGAGATATCGTTGCAATAAGACGTGCCATCTGACACCTCCCTGCGCCAAACGATTGCCCCCGAAGCTGTCGCCAGCGCCGTTGGTTGATCTGCCGCGCCTCCAGGCCTCCAGGCGGCAGGACTGCAACCTAAGACGGCAACGCGCCACCAGGTTCCATCACATTAGCGTTCACGTGGATACCGACCGCGACCGGGCAAGAAAAAGGCTCGGGTTCTGAGCCCGAGCCTTTGCTGTCTGCCTTCATGCCCGCCCGCGCGCCCGCAGCCGAAGGCGAGGACGCGCAAGCAGCAAAGCGGCCGGCTAGTTCATCGTCGGGATGACGAACTCGGCGCCGTCCTTGATGCCAGACGGCCAGCGCGAGGTCACCGTCTTGGTCTTGGTGTAGAAGCGGAAAGCGTCCGGACCGTGCTGGTTGAGATCGCCGAAGGACGACGCCTTCCAGCCGCCGAACGTGTAGTAAGCGATCGGCACCGGGATCGGCACGTTGATGCCGACCATGCCGACCTGGACACGGCTAGCGAAGTCGCGCGCGGCGTCGCCGTCACGGGTGAAGATGGCGACGCCATTGCCCATCTCATGGTCGTTGGCGAGCTTGATCGCGCTCTCATAGGTCGGCGCGCGCACCACCGAGAGCACCGGCCCGAAAATCTCTTCCTTGTAGATACTCATGTCGGCCGTGACATTGTCGAACAGGCAGCCGCCCATGTAGTAGCCGTTCTCATAGCCCTGCATCGAGAAGCCGCGGCCGTCGACGACCAGCTTGGCGCCTTCCTTGACGCCGGTGTCGACATAGCCTTTCACCCGCTCCAGCGCCTGGCGCGTCACCAGCGGGCCGAAATCGGCGGCCGAATCCGTCGACGGGCCGACCTTCAGGCTCTCGACGCGCGGAACGAGCTTTTCCATCAGCCGGTTGGCGGTGTCGTTGCCGACCGGGACGGCAACCGAGATCGCCATGCAGCGCTCGCCCGCCGAGCCGTAGCCGGCGCCGATCAGCGCATCGACGGTCTGGTCCATGTCGGCGTCGGGCATGATGATCATGTGGTTCTTGGCGCCGCCGAAGCACTGCACGCGCTTGCCGGCGGCAGTGCCGCGCGAATAGATGTAGTGCGCGATCGGCGTCGAGCCGACAAAGCCGATGGCCTTGATGTCGGGATCGTCGAGGATGGCGTCGACGACTTCCTTGTCGCCATTGACGACGTTGAGGATGCCCGCCGGCAGGCCGGCCTCGAGGAACAGCTCGGCGATGCGGATCGGCACGCCCGGGTCACGCTCCGAAGGCTTCAGGATGAAAGCGTTGCCGCAGGCGATCGCCGGGGCGATCTTCCATAGCGGGATCATCGCCGGGAAGTTGAACGGCGTGATGCCGGCGACGACGCCGAGCGGCTGGCGCATCGAATAGACGTCGATGCCGGGGCCGGCGCCGTCGGTGAACTCGCCCTTCATCATGTGCGGGGCACCGATGCAGACCTCGACCACTTCGAGGCCGCGCTGGATGTCGCCCTTGGCGTCGGCGATGGTCTTGCCGTGCTCGCGCGCCAGTATGTCGGCCAGCTCGTCATAGTCGCGGGCGACCAGTTCGAGGAATTTCATCAGCACGCGCACGCGGCGCTGCGGATTGGTGGCGGCCCATTTCGGCTGTGCGGCCTTGGCGTTCTCGACCGCCGCGCGCAATTCCGCCTGCGAAGCCAGCGCCACCGTACCGCGCACCGTGCCGTCCATCGGCTGCATGACGTCCTGCTTGCGGCCGCTGGTGCCGGCGACATGCTTGCCGCCGATGAAATGACCGTATTCGATCATGATGTCTCTCCCTTTGTTCGTGATACCCGCATTGTCCGCCTTCGGCCGGCGAATGGCAACGCGAGCGAGAACGCAACCGTTGTGCGAAAAATAGATAGCGGTTGACGGAAGAGCATCAATTCTCGCAAATGATGGGGCCTCTTACACCAGGAATGATCAACGTTGAGTTCCTTAGCGCCCCCCTCTGTCCTGCCGGACATCTCCCCCTCTAGGGGGGAGATTGCGCTGTCATATTCGCCTTCGCCAATCATGGGGGCTGTCAAGGAGGGACTGTCGGCGACGCTGCCAATCTCCCCCCTAGAGGGGGAGATGTCCGGCAGGACAGAGGGGGGCGCCACAGAACGCTACGCTGACCATTGTCATTCGGACCACTCTCATGAACTGGGATGACGTCCGCATCTTCCTCGCCGTGGCCCGCGCTGGGCAGATCCTCGGTGCCGCCAAACGGCTGGAACTCAACCACGCCACCGTCTCGCGCCGCATCGCGGCACTCGAGGAGGCGCTGCGCACGAAACTCTTCCGCCGCCTGACCACCGGCAGCGAGCTGACGCCCGCGGGCGAGCGTTTTCTCGACATTGCCGAGCGCATGGAGGGCGACATGATCGCCGCGCGCTCGACCGTATCGGGCGAAGGCGACGACGTCTCGGGCACGGTCCGCATCGGTGCGCCCGACGGGTTTGGCGTCGCCTTCCTGGCCAAGCGCCTCGGCGAACTGACCGCGCTGCACCGCGAATTGACGATCCAGCTCGTGCCGGTGCCGCGCTCCTTCTCGCTGTCGCGCCGCGAGGCCGACATCGCCATCACCGTCGAGCGGCCGACCGAGGGCCGGCTGGTGGCGGGAAAGCTGGTCGACTACACGCTCGGCCTGTTCGCCTCTCGCGGCTATGCGCAAGCGCATGGCCTGCCCAGGACCGCCGCCGAGCTCGGCCAGCACACACTGATCGGCTATGTGCCCGACCTCATCGTCAGCCCCTCGCTCGACTACGCCGCCGAGTTCAGCGCGGACTGGCGCACCAGCTTTGCCATTTCCTCCGCACTCGGCCAGGCCGAAGCGGTGCGGTCGGGCGCCGGCATCGGCATCCTGCACACGTTTGTCGCCCGCTCGATGCCGGAACTGATGGCCGTCGATGTGGTGGCACCCATCCGCCGCGCCTACTGGCTGGTCTATCACGAATCGGTCAGGCCGCTGCGGCGAGTCCAGATCGTCGCCAGCTTCATCACCAAGGCGGTGGAGCGGGAGCGGGGCCTTTTCACCTGATTTCACCAACCGGCGAAGGCAATGCGCCATTCAAGGCGGGTAGAGAACGAAGGAATTCACCACGCGCTCAACCTCGTCCGCCAATGGTGCCCATCGCTGCGCCACCTCCTCGGCGCTCTCGGCCATCAACGAGCAGTTGACATAACCATAGCGCGCACCCCGAACTGAAAACGCAAACCTGGAATGGCCGTGCAGAATGTTATTCTCGTTCCTAACCGTGAAGTCCAGATCGGCAAGGCGCACAGGATAGCCGTCCGGAAACCTTGCCAGCTTGTCATTGCTGAAATCGGCTGTGTTGAACGGTTCGCCCATCATCCTCTGCCAAGTGCCCATCGGCCAGTCCTCGATGAACTTGCGCGGATCGGGCGGCGAACCGGTTGGATTGTAAAGCGAGCCCGACACCATGCAGGACAGGCCCTCATTTTCTGTGGAATCAACAGCCAGCAACATCGCTTCGCCAGAAGGCGGCTCACTGGTCCATTCTTCGGGAAAGGTCAGCGAGATCCAGTTATTTCGGTCATGGACGGTATTGTCGGCGGCATTCGCCCCCGCGACGCCAGACAGAAATCCAACAAACGTAACGATAAGGCAACGCTGCATCACTGGTGCTTACACTCCGGGTGCCCGAGTGAGTATTATCGGGCAGATCAATCCAGCATTGCAATACATGACCGAGGCTGTCGGCGCCGCCTTGCGCTTGCCACAAAACCAGCCAGTGTGGCATCAGGCATGCGGCCACCGCTATGAGCGGGGCCGCCGGGTGGGGAAATCGTCAGAAAGCTGGCGCGGATAAAAATGCGAGCCGTTCTTGCCATCCTGCCGCTGCTTTTCGTCTCGGCCTGCGCCAACCCATGGACAAAAGTGCCGGAAGCCGAATTGCCCAAGCCCATCCGTTACGCCATGGCGCGCCCCTCGCCCTTCGTCATCGGCAATTACTGCGGCCCAGGCACCCGCACCGGCGATCTGTCGGCCCGGCCGGTCGACCGCCTCGACGCGGTTTGCCGGACCCATGACGCCTGCTACATCGCCCGTCACAACCATTGCGACTGCGATGGCGCTCTTGTCGCTTCGGCCAGGGCGATCCGCGATGACAAGACGGCGCCCCGCAAGATGCGCAGCGAAGCGGAATTGCTGATCGCCACCTTTGCCATTCCGGTCTGCACGGTTTTTCCGCAAGGCTTCATGCCACCGCGAGACCCGGCGCAGTTGAGTGCCCTGAAGGCCGGAGCAGCGGGTTGAACGGCAGCGCATCGATCATCCTGGCCGCGTTCGGGCTGGCGCTCACTGCCCTTGCCGGCTGTGCGGGCCCAGGCCGGAACGCCTGCGAGTTCCCGCCGGCACAGGCGGCCTGCACCCGTCCCGCGCTGTCGGCCGGCACGCCCGGGCCACAGGTCGCTGCGGCACAATTTTTCGGAAACACCCGCACCAGCGACTATGAAAGCCGCTTCCTGGCGCTGCTTGCCCACAACCAGCTCGGCGCCATGGACCGCGCCAATGGCACCGGACCGTTCGGGCGAAACCGCCGCGACGTCCAGAACCGCGACTTCCAGGCGACCTACACGACGCTGCAGCAACTGGCCGGACCCGTGGCCAAGCCGCGTCTGCCGCCGTCCGGCGGCGACGTCGGCGAGGGCCGTTTCGACGGACGCTGGCGGGTGTCGCGGCAGACGCTCTACATCGACGCTGCGGCACGGCCCTCGGCGCCCAAGATTTTCGATTTCTCCGGCCTGCAGGCACGCAGCGTCGAGATCGTCGTGCGCCAGGCCGGCAAGCAGGCCGCCGAGATCGAAGGGTCATGCGACGGCGCGCTGGTCATTCGTGCCGGCGGCGGCTCACGCACCATCGCCGCGAGTGCCGTATTCCGCTTTCGTCTGTCCGGCGAGAACGACACGGCCAGCCTGTTTCCAAGTGACAGCCTGAACGGCTGCAACGCGAGGATTCGCTCCAGTCTTGCCCAGGCAGGCGCACCGCTCGCTATCCGGCGCGAAGAGGCCGCCGATCCGGCGCTTGCCGCCTTCGACAGCCGCTACCAGCGCTGCCCGGTTCCCGACGATGCCAGCCTAGACGCACTTGAGCGCGTCTTCTACGCCAGCCGCTGGCTGTCGCAGACCTGCGCCGTGCCGATCGGCCAGCCGCGCCTGCTGCGCAAATCGCGCGACGGCTTCAACGCCAAGGTCGAGGCGCTTATGGGCGCGCCGCTGTCCGACGCGGCCATCGACAAGGGTGACCCGGAACTGCCGCTCGATTTCTCCAGGGCACCGAGGTTGAAGCTGATCTATCTCTCGTCGCTCGAGTTCAAGGCGGATTTTTCCGGCCGCATCCTGGAAAGGCTGATCCGCCACCATGCAGCGCTTGGCACCAAGGTGCGCATCATGGTGACCGATGTGCTGGAACGCGAGAAGGACGACGCCATGCTGCACCGGCTGGCGGCCGAATTCCCCAATGTCGAGCTGCAGGAATATCGCTGGCGGGCGGACCATGGCGCGCCGATCGACGAGCAGATTTCACAATTGCACAAGGTCCATCACGTCAAGATGCTGGCGACGCTGGCGCTCGATCCCGCGCGCTCGCGCGTCATCATCGGCGGCCGCAACATTCATGACGGTTTCCTGTTCCACCAGCCGATCGATCTGTCGCGCTATCCGGACCTCGAGCAATACGGCAAGACAGACGGCTTTTCGCTGAACTATTACTCGAACTGGAGCGACTTCGACATCGAGTTCGCCGACCCCACCATTGTCGACACGCTCGCCGCGCATCTGTCGACGATATGGTTGCGCGACGCCGACACCAACCTGGCGCGCCCCTTCTCCATCCCGGTCCGTTCCAATGGTGGCCGCCCGTCGGGCAATGCCCGGCATTTCATTTCGGTGCCCTATGAGGACAGCCATGCGCTGGAGGATTATTTCGTCGAACTGGTCGATGCCGCCAGCCATCATATCCAGATCGTCAATCCCTACCTCAACCTGACGCCGAGCCTCGCGCGAGCCTTCGACCGGGCGCTGGCGCGCGGGGTCAAGATCGATATTGTCGGCCGCATCGATCTCAAGGGCGATATCGGCGGCAAGTTCCTCACCGCGCTCAACAAGCTGTTCGTCGAAGAATATGGCGACCGCATCAACATCCGCGAATTCAAGGCGCCCGATGTGGTGCTGCACTCCAAGATCATGATGATCGACGAGAGGCTGGTGGCCATCTCCTCGGTCAACCTCAACAACCGCAGCTTCTTCCATGACTCGGAGAACGGCATGGTGGTGCTCGACCCCGCCTTCTACGCCAGAATGAAGCCGGTCTATGACGATTACCTCGCCCATTCCAACCCGGTCGCCGCCAATGTGACGATCCCGTGGGCCTACCGGCTGCTGTTCGACGACGTCTGGGTCAGGCAGGCGTTCTGAATTGGCGGCCGCTATTTGAGATAGCGCTCCTGCGCCAGGGCGCGGACATCGATATCAGGCACCCGGCTCGAGATGATGTCGGCCAGCACCTTGGCCGAACCGCAGGCCATGGTCCAGCCGAGCGTGCCGTGGCCGGTGTTGAGATAAAGGTTGGACAGCTCGGTGCGGCCGATCAGCGGCGGCCCGTCCGGCGTCATTGGCCGCAGCCCGCACCAGAACGTCGCCTCGCGCATGGCGCCGGCGCCAGGAAAGAGATCGCCGACCGAGTGTTCGAGCGTGCGCCGCCGCGATTCGTGCAGCCTCAGGTCGAAGCCGGAAATCTCGGCCGTGCCGCCGACGCGGATGCGATCGCCGAGCCGCGTGATCGCCACCTTGTAGGTCTCGTCCATGACGGTCGACACCGGCGCCAGCGCGGCATCCTTGATCGGCACGGTGATCGAATAGCCTTTGACGGGATAGACCGGGATCGGCCGCTTCATCCGGCGCATGAACCCCGCCGAATAGCTGCCCATCGCCATGACATAGGCGTCGGCCGCCTTGAAACCCTTGCTGGTGCTGAGATTGGCAACGCGGTTGCGGCTGCGGAGGACCCGCCAGATCGTCATGTCGTATTCGAACGTCACGCCGCGCGCCACGCAGAGCTCGGCCAATTTGTCGGTGAACATCTTGCAGTCACCGGTCTCGTCATGCGGCAGTCTGAGGCCGCCGACGAACTTCTCGCGCACGCTGGCCAAGCCCGGCTCGGCCGCGATGCAGCCGTCCTGGTCTAGGATTTCGTAGGGCACGCCGTATTTCTTCAGCACCTCGACATCGCCTGACGTGCCGTCGAGCTGCTTTTGCGTGCGGAACAGCTGCAGCGTGCCCTGGGTCCGCTCGTCATAGCTGATGCCGGTCGCTTCGCGCAGCGCCTTCAGCGTGTCGCGGCTGTACTCGGCCAGCGGCACCATGCGCGACTTGTTGATCGCGTAGCGCTCGGCCGTGCAGTTGCGCAGCATCTTGACCAGCCAGGTCCACATATGCGGGTCGAAGGCCGGCCGCACCACCAGCGGACCATGCTTCATCAGCAGCCATTTGATCGCCTTGAGCGGAATGCCGGGCCCGGCCCAGGGCGAGGCATAGCCGGGCGAGATCTCGCCGGCATTGGCGAAGCTGGTTTCCAGCGCCGGGCCTTTCTGGCGATCGACCACCGTCACCTCGTGGCCAGCCTCGGCGAGGTAATACGCCGTGGTCACCCCGATGACGCCACCGCCCAGCACCATGATTTTCATCGTCCACTCCTTGCGCGGCGTCGGTCGGGACGCCGATAGACACAACACCGCCGACTTGCGCATGATCCCTGGTGAAAATCGATCCCGATTTTCAAGACCATGCGCTGTGGCCCATTCACGCCGCCGACGGACCGGGGTCGTCATCTTCTGTCTGCAGCATTCCAGCCGTCTCGCCAAGGGGCCGGATGCAGGCTTCGGCGCTGTAGACGAGCGTGAGCCCGTGCGGTCGCCGCTGATCAGCCTGGTGTTTCTGCCCGAGCGCGCGCCGGGCAGCCTCCGGCTGGTAGAGCACCGCTTTGATCCGGATCGACTCCCGCCTGCCGTCAGGGTACTCGATCGACGCCGTCTGGCCCCGCGCCATGCCTAGTACGCAGAGCCCGCGCCGCGTTGCCACCGACAGGCTCGATCCGACCGGGCCGTGCACCTCATCCTGCACCAGCGTGCGCGTCTCGGCCGGACCGGCATCGATGCAAAACACCGCTCTGCTGTTCAGTGTCACGATATCGGGATCGATCGAATCGACGGGAACGACGTCGGAACTCGAAAGCTTGCGTTCAAGCATATGCACGATCGGATCGGCAAACGCCCGCCGGCGCTCCAGCATGACTTCGAGGACAGCGAAGTCCTTTCTCGTCAGGCAGCAATTCGTGGTCGTCATCACAGCCTCCACGATCAGAGACGCTGCGGGCCGGAGGTCGATGTATCGACGGCTTCGATGGTCACCGACAACTCCCGACCGTCACGACTGCTCCAGCACACAACCTGCCCAATGGCGGCACCGATGAGTGCCGTTCCCATCGGCGTCAGCACCGAAATCCGGTTTTCGGCAATATCGGCTTCACCGGGATAGACCAGCGTGATGCACTGTATGTCCCCGCCTTCGCCGCGGACCGCCACTGTCGAACCCATCCGCACCACGTCGGCCGGCATCGCCGCCGTGTCCGTGATGACGGCCCGGTCCATTTCCGAGAGCAGCTCTTCGGCCACCTCGGGGGTGCGGTCGAGCAAGGCTCTCGCCAGGCAGGTCAGCCTGTCATGGTCGATCTCACTGATCAGTATCTGGCCGCTCGGACGCGATTCTGTTGCATGTTGCATGGCAAACCTCATGGATCGGCGCATCGAATGGATGCGCGCCTGCCGCTGATGGCGGCATGATGACTAGTCGGCAGCCGCGAAGAGCTGAACGACTTGATGACGATGGTGGATGTATGGATGCCCCGGTACGGACGGACGCCGGAAGGCGGCCGCGCCGGGGCTACGATCCCGCGATCGGGCAGACCCTGAACAAGGTTCTGATATAAGCGAGGTTGCTCATGCCCCGAACCTTGCCGACGGGCGACCGCTTGTCAAGCGCGGCCAAACCGCTCAACCGCCAACGTATCGGCGGTGAAAGCGCGTGCCGAGGCTGGCCAGGATTTCATATCCGATGGTGCCGGCATGGCCGGCCGCATCGTCGACGCTCTGTGCGGGACCCAGCAGTTCGACCAGGTCGCCCTCGCGCAATTTGCCGGGCGGCAGGGCGGAAATGTCGAGAATGATAGAATCCATGGACACACGCCCGAGGAAGGGCAGACGCACCCCTTCGAACCAGGCCGCCGAGGCCGAGCGGCGCAGCCAGCCATCGGCATAGCCGAACGAGATCGTCGCCAGGCTGCGCGGACCTTCGGCGTGATAGGTGTGGCCATAGCCGACGCCGGTGCCTTTTTCGATGCCGCGCGTCTGCGCAACCTTGGCCTGCAGCCCCACCACGGGCAGCATAGGATTGGTCGCGTCAGGCGTCGGGTTGATGCCGTAGAGCGCCGCCCCCGGCCGGGCCAGATCGTAGTGGTAGCGCGGCCCAAGGAAAATGCCGGAGGAATTGGCGAGCGAGGCGGACGCTGCCGGCAACAGGGCACGCAGCCGCTCAAACGCCAGCCGCTGCTGCTCGTTGGCCGGATGGCGCGGCTCGTCGGCGCAGGCCAGATGGCTCATCACGTATCTGATGTCGATGCCCTCGAACGCGCCGGTATCCTTTACCACCGCTTCGACTTCGGCTGGCGCCATGCCAAGCCGCGACATGCCGCTGTCGACCTGGATGGCTGCAGGCAGCCGGCGGCCAACGCCCTGCGCCGCCGCGCGCCAGGCCTTCAACTGCGCACCACTGTTGATGACCGCGCACAGGCCGGCGGCGACGGCTTCCGGCTCCGAGCCCGGCGGCAGCCCGTTCAGCACGTAGATATCCGGCCCGGCGCCGATCGCCTTGCGCAGGCTGACGCCTTCGGCCAGCAGCGCGACGAAGAAAGTGTCGCAGCCATCCTTCATCAGCGCCGATGCCACCTGCGTCGCACCGAGACCATAGCCGTCTGCCTTGACCACGCCGGCGCAACGCACGTCGCCCAGTTGCGCTTTCAGCCGCCGGTAGTTTTCACGGATCGCGCCGAGATCGATGGTGAGAATGGCTCCCGCCGCCGCTTCGCTTACGCCAGCGGTATCCCCGGGCAACGACCTTCTGGAGGCGTCGTTCATGGCGACCCTTCTCGTGGCGGACAAACATCAATAGGACCGCAGGACCCGCGCGGCAACCGCGCTGCCTCCCGTCATTCTATGCCACCAGGTGCCGGAACGCCGCCACCACATCCTCATAGACATGGCGCTTGAACGGCACGATCAGGTCGGGCAAGTCCTGCATCGGCCGCCATGCCCATTTGTCGAATTCGGCGGTGTGGCCGCCCGGCGGCGGATTGATCTGGACCTCGCTTGTCTCGCCATGAAAGCGGAAGGCGAACCATTTCTGCGCCTGGCCGCGATACCGCCCCTTGAAGGCAATGCCGACGAGATGGTCCGGCAGATCATAGTTGATCCAGTCCGGCGCCTCGGCAATGAGCGAGACGCTGCGCATACCGGTCTCCTCATAGAGCTCCCGCTCGGCAGCCTGCAGCGGCTCCTCGCCCTTGTCGATGCCGCCTTGCGGCATCTGCCAGAGCTGCGTGGTGCCGGCAAATTCGCTGTCGGGTTCGGCAATGCGGTGCCCGACCCAGACCAGGCCCTCGGCGTTGAGGATCATCAGCCCGACACAGGGGCGATAAGGCAGCGTTTCGCGGTCGATCTTTTTGGCCATCTGACGCTCTCTCCGGTCGTTCCAGTGGGTTTGTTGCGGTCAGCGGATCGTCAGCCTTTTTGCGGATCGATGGCCACCGCTGAAATCGGCACGATCTCGATGCCGCGCTTCTTGGCTTCGGCCACCCAGGACGACACCGTGTCGACCGTCAGGTCGAAAGCCGAGCCGATGCCGACGGCAAAGCCCTTGGCCCGCGCTGTCGCTTCCAGGCTGTCGAGCTTCTTCAGGATTTCGCCGCGATCCTGCACCGCATCGATCGCCATATCGCCGGCGATGAAGGGCACGCCGTCCTTCAGCGCCAGGTCCGGTGCGAGGCTGCGCGCCGACGAGCCGTCGTCGATATAGGCGAGGCCGCGCTTGCCGAGCTCGGCCATGAACGGTCCCATCGCCGTCGCGTCGGCCGAGAAACGGGCGCCCATATAGTTCATGACGCCGGTATAGTTCGTGGTCCGCGACAGCGCCCAGTGCAGGCTTTTCAGGTTCTCGTCGGCACTTGCCGCCACTGTCAGCGTGTTGCGGCCCGGATTGACGCCGGGATAGTCGAACGGTTCGAGCGGCACCTGCATGACGATCTCGTGGCCGCCCTGCCTGGCGGCCTGCATCCAGCGGCCGATGCTGTTGCCCTGCGGGGCAAAGCCCAGCGTCACCTCCGGCGGCAGCTTGGCGATCGCCGCCTGGGTGCCGGTCTGCGAAACCGCGAGCCCGCCGATGACGATCGCCACGCGAGCCCCGCGCGCGCCGGACCAGGGCCGCGCATAGACGTCGAATGGCCGCCTTCCATCGGCGGCGCGCATCGGCAAGGGCCCGGTCTCGCTGGCTTCGATCAGCGCCTTGTCGGGAAGATGCGCGATCTTCAGGTTCTGCCCGATGCTCGACGGATCGCGAATGACGATCCCCGCCTTGGGCGGGCCATCGCCCTCTTCCGTCTGGACATGGATGATCTGCGGGCCGCCCGTCTTGGCTGGCGTCTGCGCCTTCGGGACGGCGGCCGGCGCCAAGGCTGGAGGCGCGGCGGCGGGTTCGGCAGCCGCCGTCACCTTCGGCGTCGAGACGGCAACCTCCTGCGGTTTGCGAAACGGCTTTTCCCTGAGCGCGATCGCGCCGGAGACGCCGACCACGGCCAGCACGACAATGGCTGAGGCGACCACGCCCGCGCTGATCTTGCCGGCGGCGCGCGGCACCCGGACGGTCTGTCCAAGCGGGCGTTCGATGTCCTTGCCGATATCAGCCAAGTCCTGTCCCCGGTGCGCATGGTTCCGAAGGGAGCACTTCGAGAAGACCTGCGCGAATTCATCAATCCTGGCGCACCCCTTGGCGCCGCATCTGCTCGAATCAAACTGCCGGAACCCAAGGGTCCCGGCAGCATCGCATTGCTTGGTTCAGGCGGCCAGACCTGGCCGGCCAAACCACTACTGGTTGAGCACGGCCTTTTCCGGATTGGGCGGGAAGGCCGGATCGGTCTTCTGGCCGCGCAGCAGCTGCTCGGCATAGATGAGCTGCAGATCGTCCTTCGGATCCGGCGGCACATAGGCGGCCGAGCCCGAACCGGTCTTGCTCTCGTCGGCGCCCTTGATGTGGCCCTTGAGATCGGATTCGCCGCGCGTCAGGTCCCTGCCCTGCAGTTCCGGCGGCAACGGCTGGTCGACCTTGATGTCGGGCGTGATGCCCTTGCCCTGGATCGACTTGCCCGACGGCGTGTAATAAAGCGCCGTCGTCAGCCTGAGCGCGCCATTCTCGCCGAGCGGAATGATGGTCTGCACCGAACCCTTGCCGAAGGACTGTGTGCCGACCACCGTGACGCGGCGCAGATCCTGCAGCGCGCCGGCGACGATTTCGGAAGCGCTGGCCGAGCCGCCATTGACGAGCACGATCATCGGCTTGCCGTTGATGTCGTCGGTCTGCTTCGGCTTGGCGTCGAAGCGCGTGACGTCCTTCGGATCGCGTCCGCGCGTCGAGACGATCTCGCCGCGCTTGAGGAAGGCATCGGACACGCTCACCGCCTGGTCGAGCAGGCCGCCCGGATTGAGGCGCAGGTCGAGCACATAGCCCTTGAGCTTGTCGTCCGGCACCTGCTTCTTGATGGTGTCGATCGCATTCTCGAGGTCGTCATAGGTCTTTTCGGTGAAGGAGGTGATCTTCATGTAGCCGATGTCGTTCTCGACCCGGAACTTGACCGCCTTGACCTTGATGATGTCGCGCACCACCGTAAGCTCGATCGGCTTGTCGGCGCCCTGGCGCAGGATGGTGAGCTTGATCGGCGTGTTGACCAGGCCGCGCATCTTGTCGACCGCGTCGTTGAGGGTCAGGCCACGAACCTCTTCGCCATCGATCTTGGCGATATAATCGCCGGCCAGCACGCCAGCCTTGGCGGCCGGGGTGTCGTCGATCGGCGTGATCACCTTGACCAGGTCGTTCTCCATGGTGACCTCGATGCCGAGGCCGCCGAACTCGCCCTTGGTCTGCACGCGCATGTCCTGCGCCTGTTCGGCGTTCATGTAGGAGGAATGCGGGTCGAGCGAGGAAAGCATGCCGTTGATGGCGTTCTCGACCAGCGACTTGTCGTCGGGCGGCGTGACATATTGTGCCCGCACGCGCTCGAAGATGTCGCCGAAGATCGCGAGTTGCTTGTAGGTCTCCGACCCCGCAGCGTTCGCCGACGAGCCAGGAGCGCCATAAACAAGGCTCATGGCGGACGCGCCCATCAGCGCACCGGCAAACAGAAGCGACAGTTTCCGCATCATTTCACGTCCTTCCAGAAAAACGGTCCGCCCACCATGGGGCCGGATCGACGGGTTTTCCATCCTTACGGAACTCGACATAGAGTTCCGGCGTGGCATTTCCATTCTTCGAAACCGAGGTACTCGCCACCCGGGCTTCTCCCATCGCGCCGACCGGCTCTCCTGCGAGCACCGACTGGCCAGTCACGACGCTGATTCTGCTCATCCCCGCCAGAACGACATGATAACCGTCGCCGGCATTGAGGATCAAGAGTTGACCGTAGGAGCGAAACGGCCCCGCATAAAGCACATTCCCATCCGCCGGAGCGGTGACGATGGCTCCCGATTGTGTCGCAAGCATGTCGCCAAGCATCAAGGCGCCGCTACCGTCATCGGCGCCGAACCGGCGTTTGATTCGGCCTGTTACCGGCAGCGCGATCTGCCCTTGCAGCGCCGAAAAAGGAGCCGTCGCGGTGAGCCGGTTGCCTTCGGGAAGGGGCAGAGCCGCCAGGGACGCGGTCTTGTCGTCACCCGGCTTGTCGTCACCCGTCTTATCGTTACCAGTCTGGTCGGCACTGGCTGCCTTTGCGGCATCCGCGGCCTTGCGGGTCTTCTCGGCCTGCGCTTCGAGCGACGCGATCAGGTCCTTCAGGCTGCTGGCCTTGGCGGCGAGCGCCTCGGATTTCTGCTGCTCGGCGGCCATCTGCGCCTGCGTGTCGGCCTCGAGCTTCTGCTTGGCCTCCAGCAGCATGCCCAGCCGCTTCTTTTCCGCCGCCTGCTCGCCGACCGCCTCCGTCAGCCGCGCCCGTTCGGCCTCGATCGAGGCCGTCACCCGGGTTTGTTCCTTGAGGTCGGCCAGCAGGGCATCGGTCTGCTGACGCAATTCCGGCACCACGGCGCCGAGCAGGATGGCGCTGCGCACCGACGACAGCGCGTCCTCCGGCTTGACCAGGATCGCTGGCGGCGGATTCAGCCCCATGCGCTGCAAGGCACCCAGCACTTCGGCCAGCACGTCGCGTCGTGCCATGAGCGAGGCGCGGATCTTCTGCTGCTGGCTCTTCAGCCCCTCCAGCTTGGCGCCGATATCCTCGATGTCCTGGCCGAGCTTCTGTTCGGTCATCGCCGACTGGATCAACGCGGCCGTGATCGAGGCGTGGTCCTTCTTGACCGCGGCGATGTCGGCGGCAAGCTTGGCCAGCCGTTCCGACGACAGCGTTATTTCCTTGGAAACCTGTTCGTATTCGGCGCGGCTCTGGTCCGGATCGGGAGCCATGTCGAGCGTGTTCTCGGCCCGCGCCGCGTGGAGCGACAGAAGGATCGCCGCCGCCGCGATGCCGCAGCGCACGCGCCAAGAACCCCCTGTCGACGAGCCCCTTGTCGATAAACTCAGTGTCGATTTCCAGCCTTCAGACATTCGCGATCGACTCTATCTGCGGCTTCGTTAACGAACCATCAACCATGTTAACGCGTGTCGCCCAAAGTTGCGCGGTGCTTTTGGAACAACGACATGCACAAGGGAAGCGGTTCCGACTGCGATCTTGCGCGGCATTGGGGCGGAATTCGGTGCGGAGCGGCGGCTTTCAGGATCTGTGATAGGGGTGGCCCGACAGGATCGTCGCCACCCGGTAGAGCTGTTCCCCCAGCATCACCCGCACCAGCTGATGCGGCCAGGTGAGCGCGCCGAACGAGACCACCAGTTCGGCCTGCTCACGCAGCGACGCGTCGTGGCCGTCGGCGCCGCCTATGGCGAGCACCAGCGCCTTGCGCCCGCCATCGCGCAACTGGCCGATGCGATTGGCGAAATCCTGCGAGGAAAGGCTCTTGCCGCGCTCGTCGAGCAGGATCAGCGCCGTGCCGGGCTGCAGCTGCGCCTGCAGCCTGGAAGCTTCGTCGCGCTGGCGCTCGGTGGCGCCCTGCGCACGGCCCTCGGCGATCTCGGTGACGCCGGCGAATTCGAGCCCCACGGCAGGGCCGTTCTTGGCGAAGCGCTCGAAATAGCGCTCGGCCAACTCCCGCTCGGGGCCGGCTTTCATTCGGCCCACGGCATGAACTGAAATCTTCATCCCGCCTCTATAAGCCGCCAATGCATCTCACCCAAAGGAAATCCGGTTCTGGGCGACGACACAGGGCAGCTTAGTGAAGGGTCTCTTCCTCGAGATCCGGCGCCTGCCACATCTTTTCGAGATTGTAGAATTCGCGGACTTCGGGACGGAAGACATGGACGATGATATCGCCCGAATCGATCAGGACCCAGTCGGCGCCGGACAACCCCTCGACGCGCGCCGTGCCGAGCCCGGCATCCTTGAGCGCCTTGAGGAGATGATCGGCGACAGCCGAGACATGACGGTGCGATCGGCCCGACGCGACGACCATGTAGTCGCCGAGGCTCGATTTTCCCTGAATGTCGATTGAGACAATATTTTCGGCCTTGGAGTCTTCCAGACTGGCAAGGACTGTCTTGATGGCACGGGACACGGCGTCGTCTACGCTGATCCTGGCCGGCGAAGGCACGATATCGGCCTTCTTCCGCAGTGCTGTTCTCAGTGTATTTCCTTTCGCAGCAAGAACAACCAAATCACCCCAAAAGCGGGTGACACCACTTAGATAGGCAGAGTTCCGTTGCAGTTTCAAGACGGAACCCCAACTCACGCGAACTCGCTGGGCGCTCGGTTGTTCCGTGCGGCAGGCAAAAAGATCGGAACCCAGGCGTCCAGCCGCGGTTATCGGCTGACCGACCAACCGGAATCCCGCCATGCCGATCGACCCGCAAGACACCCTTCTCACCGTCCAGGCCGGCCTGGCGCAGCTGAGTACGCTGATCGTCTCCTATTCGTTCTCCGCCATCGGCGCGGTCATCCTTCTGGTGGTCGGCTACATCATCGCCGGCCTCGCCGAGCGCTCGATTTTTGCCGGCCTCGGGCATATTCACGGCTTTGACCAGACGCTGCGGCATTTCCTTTCCAAGATCGTGCGCTACGCCATTCTGGTCCTCGTCGTCATCATGGTGCTCGGCCAGTTCGGCGTGCAGACGGCGTCGATCATCGCCGCGCTCGGCGCCATTGGCTTGGCCATAGGCCTGGCGCTGCAAGGCACGCTGCAGAACATCGCCGCCGGCATCATGCTGCTGGCGCTGCGGCCGTTCCGCATCGGCGAATCCGTCGAGGTTGGCTCCATCGCCGGTTCGATCGAGGAAATCGGGCTGTTCGCCACGAAGCTCAGAACCGCCGATGGCGTCTACATCCTGGCGCCCAATTCGACGCTGTGGAACCAGCCGGTGCGCAATTTCACCCGCAACGGCGTCCGGCGTGCCGACATCACGCTCAGCATCGGCTCGTGGAACGATATCGATCGGGCCCAGAAGGCATTGCTGGCGATCGCTGCCGCTGAGCGTCGCGTGAAGCGCCAGCCGGCACCGATCGCCTTCGTTGCGGCACTGGGCGACAGCACCGTCTCCATCACCTTGCGCTACTGGACATCGTCAGCGGATTTCTTCGCCACCCAGGCCGATCTCACCAAGCGCGCCAAGCAGGAGTTCGACCAGGAAGGCATATCGATCCCGCTGCCGGCACCGGAAGCACCGGCGCCGGAAGCCCGCCGGCAATAATCAATTGCTTCGAGGCCAGCCCTGTTCGTCCGGCGCATAGGCAAGTTCGACCGGCAGCGGCGCCTGCGCCGTCATCGGCGCGAAGCTGCCGGTCTCGGTGGCCGGCACAGGCCGCGTCGTGAACACGCGCAGCAGCACGAACAGGCAGAAGGCGCAGGCGATGACGATTGCCACATAGATGAAGGCCTGCGTCCCGAAGACGGCCGACAACGCCGTGACGATGCCCGGCACGATGAAGCCCGACAGCGACCACGCAAACAGGAGCGAGCTGGACAATGCCACCATGTCGTCCTTGCCGGCACGGTCGGCGGCGTGCGCGCTGGCCAGCGAATAGATCGATTCCGAGGCGCCGTCCCACAAGACATAGATCACCAGCAGCGCCGCCAGCGCACCGCCGTCGAAACCAAGCGCAAGCATGCCCGCCGCCGCAGCCAGCGCCGACGCGCCGATCAGCACATAGCGGCGATCGGTGCGGTCGGAGATCCAGCCGAGCGGAAGCTGCAGGATCAGCGTGCCAAGCGGCATCACCGAAAGCAAAAGCGCCACATCGGCCTGGCTGTAGCCCTTGGCTGTGGCATGGATCGGCGCGAAGCCGGAAATCGACATCGACAGGCCGCCGACCGCCAGCATGCCGGCAACGCCGACCGGTGAAATCCGCCACGCCCGGCGCAGCGCCACCGAGGCTGCCTGCGGCGCCGGCGGCTGCGCCAGCCGCGTCATGCCGACGGGCAGGATCGACAGGGCGGTGAAGGCGATGCCGATCAAGGGCGCATCCGCGGCTTTGATGTCGATGAAAGCCAGCGCCGCATAGCCGACACCGAGCCCGGCGACATAGGCGACGTAGAAGAAGGCCATCACCCGGCCGCGTATGGCGTTGCCGATGGCGTCGTTGAGCCAGCTCTGCGCAACGATGAACAGGCCGCAAATGGCAAAGCCGTAGAGGGCGCGTGCCCCGATCCACGGCAGCGGATGCGGTCCGGCGCCGATGGCGGCATTGGACAGCGCAATCAGCGCCGACAGCACCATGAAGGCACGGGCATGACCGACCCTGCGCACCAGCGGCCCGGTCAGGATGCAGCCGGCGAGACCGCCGGCCGACAGGCCGGTGACGATCAACCCGGCCCAGGTCGGGTCGAAACCTTCGGCACCGAGCCGCACCGGTATGTAAGCGAACATCAGCCCGTTGCCTATGGCGATCAGCGCCATCGAAACGATGACGCTGGCGATCGCGATCAGCGGCGTCGGCGCGCTGCCCTGCTCCGGATCAATGGTGGTCTGGTGCTTCGCGAGAGTGGCCATGTTCAGACAAGATCGCCCACTTCGCGGCGAAAAGCCCCCGCAAAAGCGACATCGGCGGTGCGAGACCCTATCCCTTTGCCATCCGGCGGATCGCGCTCGACGACAGCGACGAGCGCGGGCCGTGGATGAAGGTCCAGGCCGGCGCTTTCATGCGCGCAAGCCGCGGCGCATCGCCCTCGTCGACGCGGGCATAGTCGAAGGTCTTGGCCACGACCGACGACAGGAACGACAGCGTCGCCCCCGGTCGGTCGATGACCGCGATCGGGAAGGTCAGCACGATCTCGCGCCAGCGCTGCCAGTGATGGAAGTCGCGCAAACTGTCGGCGCCCATGATCCAGACGAAATCGACGCCGGGATTGCGCGCCTTGACCAGCGCCAGCGTGTCGGCGGTGTAGCGCACATGATGCGCCGCCTCGAAGGCGGTGACTTTGATCTTCGGGTTCTTGGCGATCCGCTCCGACGATTGCAGCCGCTCGGTCAGCGGCGCCAGTTCGCGCGTGTTCTTCAGCGGATTGCCCGGCGTCACCATCCACCACAACTGGTCGAGCGCCAGGCGCCTCAGCGCGATCTCGGCGACCAGCGCATGGCCGGCATGCGGCGGATTGAACGAACCGCCGAACAGACCGACGGCCAGTCCCTTTTCGGCATGCGGCATTTTGAGGTAGGCAGAGGGTGCTGGGGGTGGGGAAGGAGATAGCATCGCGCTAGGCACCCCCCTCTGCCCTGCCGGGCATCTCCTCCGCAAGGGGGGAGATCAGCAATTTCGGCGAAGAGGTAAATCTTGCAGCGCTGAAGATTGGCGAAATCCGAAATGCCAGCCAATCTCCCCCCTTGCGGGGGAGATGTCCGGCAGGACAGAGGGGGGTGCCTGGGCGCAACGCTTCACGCTCTAACGACAAAAATCGTCAAGGCCTCACCTGTCCCGACCCGCGCACGCGGTATTTGAACGATGTCAGCTGTTCGACGCCGACCGGTCCGCGCGCATGCATCTTGCCGGTGGCGATGCCGATCTCGGCGCCCATTCCGAACTCGCCGCCATCGGCGAACTGGGTCGAGGCATTGTGCAGCAGGATCGCCGAATCGATCTCATTGAAGAACCGCTCCACCGCTGGTGCATCCTCGGCGACAATCGCCTCCGTGTGATGCGAGGAGAAGGTCTCGATATGGTCGATCGCACCGCTGACGCCGTCGACCAGCTTCACCGCGATGATGGCGTCCAGATATTCGGTCACCCAGTCGGCATCATCAGCCGGCTTGGCGTCGAAAAACAGCTTCAGCACTTCGGCATCGGCATGGATCTCGCAGCCGGCGGCGCGCAGCGCGTCCAGGATCGGCACCAGATGCGTGGACGCCACCGCGCGGTCGACCAGCAGCGTTTCGGCGGCGCCGCAGACGCCGGTGCGCCGCATCTTGGCGTTGACGGCGATCCTGACGGCCATGTCGAGATCGGCCGAGCGGTCGATGTAGAGGTGGCAGATGCCTTCGAGATGGGCAAAGACCGGCACGCGTGCCTCGCTCTGCACCCGCCCGACAAGGCTTTTGCCGCCGCGCGGGATGATAACGTCGAGCGTGCCGCCAAGCCCCTTCAGCATCTCGCCGACAGCGGCGCGGTCGGTGGTCGGCACCAACTGGATGGCATCTTCCGGCAGGCCGGCCGCCTTCAGGCCTTCGACAAGGCAGGCGTGGATGGCGGAAGACGAATTGAGCGAATCCGAGCCGCCGCGCAGGATCACCGGATTGCCGGCCTTGAGGCAGAGCGCGCCGGCATCCGCCGTCACGTTCGGGCGGCTCTCATAGATGACGCCGACGACGCCGAGCGGCGTACGCACGCGCTCGATCTGCAGGCCGTTCGGCCGCTCCCAGGCGGCGATGACGTCGCCGACGGGATCCTTGAGTTCCGCGATCTCGCGAATCCCTTCGGCCATGGCATGGATACGCACCGGATCGAGCTTCAGCCGGTCCATGAAGGAAGCGGATAGCCCGGACTCATGGCCATTCGAGACATCGATGGCGTTGGCGTCGAGAATCTCCTGCTCGCGGGCGACGATCGCCTTGGCCATTGCGAGGAGGGCGGCATTCTTGGCGGCGGTGGTGGCGATGGCCAGCGGCCGGGCGGCAGCGCGGGCACGGCGGCCGATATCGGCCATCAGCGCCACGGTGTCGTCCCCGGATTTTTCATGCAGTTTCAGCATGGCTCATCCTCCGCTTGTGTCGTCTCCGGCGTGATTGACCACCAAATCGTCGCGGTGGATCATCGCCGAACGCGCTTCGTAGCCGAGAATGGTTTCGATCTCGGCTGTCTTCAGGCCAGCGATCCTTACGGCATCGGCGGCATCGTAGGCAACCAGTCCGCGCGCGATCTCGCGGCCCTCTGGCGACAGGATCGCCACCGTGTCGCCCCGCGAGAAATTGCCGCTGACCAGCTTGACGCCGGCCGGCAGCAACGATTTGCCGGACAGCAGCGCGCCGATGGCGCCGGCATCGACCGTCAGCCGGCCGGCCGGCTCGAGCTGGCCGGCGATCCAGGTCTTGTAGCCCTTGACCGGATTGGCGCTCGGCCGGAAGAAGGTGGCGCGTTCGCCGCGCTCGATCGCCATCAGCGGCGACAGCCGCGTCCCCGATGTGATGATCATCGCCGTGCCGGCGGCCGTGGCGATCTTGCCGGCATCGAGCTTCGTGCGCATGCCGCCGCGCGACAGTTCGGAAGCGGCGGCTCCCGCCATGGCTTCGATATCGGATGTGATGCGGTCGACCACGGGGATGAACTTGGCTTGCGGGTCGCGCGCCGGCGGCGCGGTGTAGAGCCCGTCAATGTCGGAGAGCAGCACGAGGAGGTCGGCGCCCATCATCGTGGCGACGCGCGCGGCCAGCCGGTCATTGTCGCCATAGCGGATTTCGGAGGTGGCGACCGTGTCGTTCTCGTTGATGACCGGCACCGCCTTCATCTTGAGCAATGTCGAGATCGTCGCCCTGGCGTTGAGATAGCGGCGGCGTTCCTCTGTGTCGCCAAGGGTCAAGAGAATCTGGCCGGACTTCAGGGCGCCCTTGCCGAGCGCATCCGACCAGGCGCCGGCGAGCGCGATCTGTCCGACGGCGGCCGCGGCCTGGCTTTCCTCGAGCTTCAGCGCACGCTTGCCGAGGCCGAGGATGGTGCGGCCAAGCGCGATGGCGCCGGACGACACGACGAGGATTTCGGCGCCGCCATTGGCCAGCACCGCGATATCGTCGGCAAGCGAGGCCAGCCAGTCGCGCTTCAGGCCCGCCGCGCGATCGACGAGCAACGCCGAGCCGATCTTGACGGTGATGCGCCGGTATTTCCTGAGCGACTGCATGCCTTACTTTTCCCAGCGCGTCTCGACCACGGGAAGAGCTTGCGCGCGAGCCTCGGCAATCACCGTCATCAGGGCGCGCTGCACCGCCTCGACACCTTCGCCGGTGACGGCGGACAACAGCATCGGCGCGCGCCCGGCGGCGCGCTTCAGCGAAGCGACCTTCTTCTTGCGCTGATCGGCGTCCAGCGTATCGACCTGCGAAAGGGCCAGGATCTCGGCCTTCTCGATCAGGCCATGGCCATAGGCATCGAGCTCGGCGCGCACGGTCTTGTAGGCTTTGCCCGGATTTTCTTCCTGCGCCGAGACCAGGTGCAGCAGCACGCGCGTGCGCTCGACATGGCCGAGGAAGCGGTCGCCGATGCCGACGCCTTCATGCGCGCCTTCGATGAGACCGGGAATATCGGCGATGACGAATTCGCGCGCGTCGATGCGGGCGACGCCGAGGCCGGGATGCAGCGTCGTGAACGGATAGTCGGCGATCTTCGGCTTGGCCGCGGTGACGGCGGCCAGAAATGTCGACTTGCCGGCATTGGGCAGCCCGACAAGGCCAGCATCGGCGATCAGCTTCAGCCGCAGCCAGATGTTGAGCTCTTCGCCCGGCAGGCCGGGATTGGCGCGGCGCGGTGCCTGGTTGGTCGAGGTCTTGAAATGCTGGTTGCCGAAGCCGCCATTGCCGCCCTTGGCGAGCAGGAAGCGCTGGCCGACGACGGTCAGGTCGCAGATCAGCGTCTCGTTGTCCTCCTCGAACACCTGCGTTCCGGCCGGCACCTTGAGCGTGACGTCGGCGCCCTTGGCCCCCGTCATGTTGCGGCCCATGCCATGGACACCGGTCTTGGCCTTGAAATGCTGCTGGTAGCGATAGTCGATCAGCGTGTTCAGCCCGTCCACCGCTTCCAGCCAGACATCGCCGCCACGCCCGCCATCGCCGCCGTCCGGCCCGCCGAACTCGATGAATTTTTCGCGCCGGAACGACACCGAACCGGCGCCCCCGTCACCGGAGCGGACATAGACCTTGGCTTGATCGAGAAATTTCATGGATCGCAGTTTCTTTATTGGCCTTGCGGCATTGCTCTAAACCTTAGGCCTTGCTCTAAACCAAGGCGCGGCCAAGGGCGAGGCCGTTTTGTGACAATGGCCGCATGGGGTTGGCCGGAGATGGCGGAATGAAGCTTGTAACCTACAACATCCAGTACGGCGTCGGTCTCGACGGGCAGTACGATGTCGGGCGCATCGCCGAGGCCGTGCGCGACGCCGACGTCATCGCGCTGCAGGAGGTCACCCGCAACAATCCGAGGAACGGCGGCCGTGACATGGTCGCCGAGATCGGCGAGGCGCTGCCCGACTACTTTGCCGTCTATGGCAGCAATTTCGAGGCCAATATCGGTTCGCGTATCGAGGATGAGCGCGCCATCACCACGACCTTCCAGCTTGGCAACATGGTGCTGTCGAAGACGCCCATTCATTTGTCGCGCAACCTGCTTCTGCCGCGCAGCCGCAGCTTCGAGATGATGAACTTCCAACGCGGCGCGCTGGAAGCGCTGATAGAGACGCCGCTCGGTTTCATCCGCTTCTATTCCATCCATCTCGATCACCGCAGTCCGGTCGAACGCGCCAGCCAGATCCAGTTCCTGCGCCAGCGCCTGTTGAATTACGCGCTCGAAGGCGGAGCATTGTCCGGCGTCGCCGAGATCGGCCTGCCGGAATTGCCGCATCCGGAAGCCTTTGTCGGCATGGGCGATTTCAACATGCTGGCCGGCTCGCCCGAATATGTCGAACTCGCCGGCCGCCCGGACCATGAATTCGGCATGCCGTTGACCGCCGACTTTGCCGTCGATGCCGCTGTGCGCCTCGATGTGGCCGATCTCGCCACCTGGGTCGATCCCAAACGGCCCGAGGATGCCAGCCGCCACAAGCGCATCGACTATATCTTCACCAGCGCCTCGCTTGCCCGATTCCTGAAGCGCCTGTGGGTCGACCGCCAAGCGGTCGGCTCGGACCATTTGCCCGTCTGGGCCGAACTGGGCTGACTTAGGCTTCGTTCAAAACCTTTGGTTTGCGGCACGCGCCGAGATGGGGCGAGATTCAGGTCAGGCCGAGTCGAAAACGATGGTTTCCGAGAACCGGAGCGGAGCGGACATGAAGTCCGTGAGCACCGGAAGCGCAGAAAACCATCGTTTGCAGGCCGGCCTCACCTGAATATCGCCCCATCTAGAAATGCACCCAGTTCCGCAGGCTGATCCAGGTCTTGCGATCCAGCCGATAGCGCTCGACCGGCACCTGGCCGGCGACGATCGAATTCAGCATGCCCTGGCCGGCATACTGGAAACCGCACTTGTGGATCACCCGGCGCGAGGCCGGATTGATGACCCGGGTCGAGGCATGCAGCACCTGGATCGAGGTCTTCTGGAAGGCGAGATCGACCAGCGCGTGGGCCGCTTCGGTCGCATAGCCCTTCTTCCAATAGGGCTCGCCGATCCAGTAGCCGAGCTCCAGCCCGCGATCGGTGGTGTTCAAGCCCGCGCAGCCGACGAAGGTGTCGGTGCCGGCCAGCGTCAGCGCATAGACGATGCCGGCGCGGCGCGACTTGGTCATGGCGAGGAAGGCGCGTGCCTCGGCCTCGCCATAGGGGTGCGGCATGCGCGCCAGCATTTCGGCGACATGGCGGTTGTCGGCGAGCTCCACCAGTTGCGCGACATCGTTTTCGCAGGGCGCCCGCATCACCAGCCGCTCGGTGACCAGCACCGGGCAGTCTATCGCGTAACTTTCGTCTTCGGTGTCTTCCGCTTCGGCAACCATTTGAAAGTCCTCCAGGCACAAGAAAAAGGGGAGATGGAAACCCATCTCCCCTGATCCTTTTCCTGGTTTTGCCAGACACCGGTTCCCGAGATGGGCGCCGGTGTTCTAGTGCGGAACCGGCTACTCCGCGGCTTTGGTAATCGGATTGACCGATACGTAGGTTCGGCCGTTGGCTTTCTTGTTGAACATCACGGCGCCGGATTCGAGCGCGAAAAGGGTATGGTCCGTGCCCATGCCGACATTGACGCCGGGATGCCAGGTCGTGCCGCGTTGACGAATGATGATGTTGCCCGGGATGACGGCTTCGCCGCCGAACTTCTTCACGCCCAGACGCTTGGAATGCGAGTCGCGACCGTTGCGCGACGAGCCGCCAGCTTTCTTGTGTGCCATCTAACTAACTCCGTTGCGCCGCAAGGCGCCTAAAAGGCCTTATGAACGCGTTCGCGTTCCGTTTCAAGTCCGATCCGGCGACCCAGTCGCCGGAAAAATTACTTCTTCGCCAGTTCCTTGGCCTGTTCGCGCCAGTCCTTGATCTGGTCGGCGCTGAACGGCATGTGCTCGTCGATCTTGGCGACATCCTTTTCGGTCAGCTTGGCGAGCTGCGCGAAGGTGATGATGCCCTGCTCGGCGAGATCCTTGGCGGCGACCGGGCCGATGCCCTTGATCACGGTCAAATCGTCCGGCTCGCCCTTCGGCGCCTTGAACAGCGGCGCGGCGGCCGTCTCGGCCTTCGCCTCGTCCTTCGGAGCAGCTTCCTTCTTGGCCTTGGCTTCCCTCGGCGCGGCCTCGGCCTTTGCCTCGGAGGCCAGTTCGGCCTTGGCTTCCTTCTTCGGCGCCTTCACCGCGGCCGTCTTCGTCGGCTTTGCGCCACCCAGCAGGATCTCGGAGATCCGCACGGTGGTCAAAAGCTGGCGATGGCCGATCTTGCGGCGCGAATTCTGACGGCGGCGCTTCTTGAAAGCGATGACCGTGCGGTTCTTGCCCTGCTCGACGACTTCCGCCGTGACCAGAGCGCCATCGACGAACGGCGCGCCGAACGTGACGTTTTCGCCCTCGCCATGCGCGAGCACGTGGCCGATCTCGACGATATCGCCGACATTGGCTTCGACTTTTTCGATCTTCAGGAGATCGTTGGCGGCGACGCGATACTGCTTGCCGCCCGTTTTGATGACTGCGAACATTTTTTGCCTTTCGCTGTTCGGTCGGCCTTGATGAACCGCCTCTGGCGGTTCGGCCGTCTTTTTGTCAGTCTGCGGGTTCAAAAAACAAGCGGCGCGGAAGAACCCTCCACGCCGATTGCGCGCTGTCCCTAACCGAAGGTTGAGCGCGAGTCAAGGCAAACGGGCTGTTTCCCTGGCCCTGGGTACCGGCCGCGATCGCCTGCCGGGGACGGGACGGTCTCGATCCCGGCCGGACCCGGACGGCAAGCTGAATTTCCCCGCGGATTTGGCCTTGTAACCTGCCCGTTCAGCCGTTATCTAGTGCGCCGCGCCGGCAACGGCCGACCATGACCGCGGAGAGGTGGCAGAGTGGTCGAATGCACCGCACTCGAAATGCGGCATGGGTGCAAGCCCATCGGGGGTTCGAATCCCTCCCTCTCCGCCAACGGCCCAGACGAAATTTTTCTAAGAAAATCAATCGCTTAGAAGCGGGTTGGATCACACGCAATCGCCGCACATGAGCGGATTTGTTTCGGCAGAAGGCTTCCCTCGAGGTGAGGGTGGCGAGGGCCGGCAAACGGATCGATTCCGACCCTCACCGCCATGCAGGCCGGATCAGCCGGCTACTGGCGTGTTGAGAAGCTGCTGCTCCCAAAGATACGCGATGCCGCTGCCGCCGAAGTGCTGGATGAGAATCTCGGTCAGCTCCTCGACATGCTCGGTGCGCGCCCAATCGCGTTGCCATTCGCCAGCGAGCGCCATCACGGTCATCACGTTCGCGCCGGCCGCGATCATTCGCTGGATGGCAACCTCGTGAGACTCCTTCGAAATCCCGCCCGACGCGTCGGTGATCACGGTCACGTCCCAGCCTTCGCCGGCTGCCTGGATCACAGGCATTGCGACGCAGACCTCGGTCCACAGGCCGGCGATGATCAGCTGCTTGCGGCCGGTCGCCTTGACGACGTTCACCACATTCTCGTCCTGCCAGGTGTTCACCCAGGTGCGATCGATGACTTCCTGGCCCGGAAATACGTCGGTGATCTGCTTGAAGAGAAGTCCACCGCGCGCCGCGATCACGCTGGTGAGGATGGTCGGAACATTGAAGGCTTTTGCCAGCTTCGCCAGCGCGGTCGTGTTGTTCACCACCATGTGCGGATCGTGGCTGTTCAGGTTTGCGAGCTGATAAGGTTGGTGATCGATCAGAACGAGGACCGAATCTTCAGGACGAAGAAGCGAATCGAGGCCGTTACGAGGGGTCATCAAGACTTCCTTTCTCTGCCGCCATGGACGGCAATAGGTTCACGGGAGACATGCGCCGGCGGGCGACGTTGCCTGGACGCAATTTGCTGTTCCTCTTGGTGATGCGGTAGTGTCACATTCAGGCAAGCTGTGTCGCGAAATGAGGAACGCTGGATGGACATCGAAGACCTGCAGACATTCGTCGCAGTGGCCGATGCAGGGGGCGTGTCGGCCGCTGCGCGCCGGCTCGGCGTCTCCAAGTCAATCGTCAGCCGGCGGCTCTTCAGGATCGAAGCCGAGCTTGGCGTCCAGCTCCTTGCGCGAACAACCCGCGGCGCGGCACTCACGGAAGCGGGAATCACGTTCAGGGACCATGCGGCCCGGGCCAGCGCCGAGATCGACACCGCCAGGGAAACGATCCTCCCCAGCGGCGAGCTGCGCGGCCGTTTGAGGGTCGCAATGCCGCTTACTTTCGGGGCGACTCACTTCGCCCCCGTGCTTGCGGAAATGGCGCGCCTGCATCCAAGACTTCACATCCATACCTCCTACAGCGATCGCTTCGTCGATCTCATCGCGGAGGGTTTCGATTGTGCGATCCGCAGCGCCTATCTTCAGGACTCCAACCTGATCGCGAAACGCGTCGGGCCGATCCATGGAAAGCTTGTCGCAAGCCCGGATTATATCGAACTACACCGATCACCTGAGACCCCGGATGAACTCATCGCCCATCATGCCCTGATGCAGGGAACGGAAGGTTGGCAGTTCATGGATGGCGGCAGGATTGTCACGGCTCAGCCGCAGGGCAGGTTCAAGGCCGACAGCGCCATGGCGCTTGCTGCGGCGGCGGCGGCAGGTCTCGGCATCGCCTGGCTCCCCGATTGCATCACATATGACTATGTCGCCTCGGGCGCGCTGGTCCCGATCATGATGCGTTATCCGGTACCGCCGGGGGCCGCGTATGTCGTCCGCCCGCCGGGTCAGCATCCCACGCGGAAAGTGCGGGTGCTCACCGAAATGCTGACTGAGTATTTCAAACGGAACCCGGATCTTTGGGGTCTCGACAGCTAGGGACGAGTTTTAAGTCTCGTCAAGAACCTGTGTTCGACGGTCGTTCTATAGCGACGTGCCGAGCCCGACCACGCCCGCGTTCCTCGGCCCGCCATTCCATCGGGTCGCCTCGGATCCACCTCAAAGATGGCCCAAGGCCTGCAGGATGAGAACGCTCGAAAGAACGAGCAAGGCAAGACCATAGGATCGATCGATCCACACGGCGTTGGGGCCGGCCAGGAGCTTGACCGCCCGTGAGCCAAGGGTCGCGTAGAGCATCAGTACCAATACATCCGCCACTGCGATGATGATGGCCAGAACGGCATATTGCATCGCAATCGGCTCATTGGTGTCGACAAAGGGTGGCAGGATGGCGGGGAAAAACAGCCAAGCCTCGGGGTTCGTGACCGCCACCACGAAGCAACGCAGAATGAGGGCCTTGGTCGACTGGGTCTTTTGGAGAATGGCGGGATCGATTGCAGGTCGGGACGCGGTGGAGATGCGGAGCGTGCGGACCGCGACGAAAAGCAAATAGCCGGCGCCAACCATCCTGAGCGCGGAGAGATAGAGTTCCGAGGCCAGCAGAAGCGCGCCGAAGCCGAGCCCAACCATGCAGATGAGGACGAAGTCGGAAAGCACCACGCCGGCCATGGCGATGAAGGCGTTCCAGACGCCGTAGCGTGAGCCGTTGGTGATGGCCAGCACGACATCCGGCCCTGGAACCGCCATGCCGAGCACTGATACGAAGGCGACCGTCACGAGCGGCATGTTCTGCATGCGGCTGTGTAAAGTGCCCGGCACCGGTCTTCCGTAACCGATTTCACATAGTCGCCGTTTGCCTGGCGTCGAAGACCGGCCGCCCTTTGGGCGTCAGCCGAACCAACCCGGTCCCCGACATCTCGTCACTTTGCTCATCCTGCTGGCCACGGCCAGCTGATCCCGATCGCTTACCAGCTGATCCCGATCGCTTACCAGCTGATCCCGATCTTTGCCTTGCCGGCATAGCTCTGGACATTGCCCGAGAACTCGCCCTGAAAGCCGAGCGAAGCAAACAGGCCGGAGCCCGATGTGTACGTCGCGCTCGCATTGACGAGGGCGGCGTTGGTGTCCGGCTCGGCTCCGTCGATGGTGAAGGTCGCGCCGGGCAGGTTCTGGAACGTTGCCGTCACCGTGCGGCCTGTGCTGCCGTTGATTGCCCAGGCGGCGCGGCCTGACAGCGTCAGCTTTGCTCCGTCCTGCAGCGCGATGTCCTTGTCGAGGTTGAGGCCCAGTTCGAAACGCGTCGCCGTGGTCGTCTGGGATCCGTAGCCGAGCGCGAAATCGCCGGAACCGACGCTGGTCTCGGCATAACCCGGCAGGCGATAGGCTGTCGCCTGGAATGCGGCGTAGGGCGTCAGCACCGCGACCGGCGTGGCGAAGCGATAGCCGCCCTCGACGCGTCCCGACCAAGTCTGCGCGTTGAAGGAAGCCTCCAGCGTGTCGCCCGGCACAGTCCGGCTGGTGTTGGTGTCGTTGACCCCGTACGCCAGCACGCCGGCGATATAGGCATCGCCAAAACCCTGCCGGCCGAAAACGCCGACATTGAAGGTGTCGGCACGGCCGGAGCCGAGATCATCCGACAGCGAGAAGCTGGACGAACCGCCGCCGATCGCGACGCCGAGACGGCTGTCGCCCCAGTTCCTGACGATGCCGCCGGCGACGCCAAAAATGTCCGCATTCGTGTCGTGCGAACCGACGATGGCATCGCCGCCGATCTTCTGCGCACCGCCATAGACGGCGCCCCATGCCTGCCAGCGGCTGGCGAAGACAGACCCCACCAGATCTGCATTGTGGCTGGCCTTCATGCCGAGCGCCGCGAACTGCTCCTTGCCGCCGGCCGCCTCGTCGCCGGCATAGGCTGTCGGCGCACCGCCGCGGGACGGGCCCGCCTCGCCCTGAATTGCCTGGGCATCGAGCGCGTTGATGAACTGGTCGGCGCTGTCGATGCCGGCATTTACGGCACCGGCCGTCACCTCGCCGGAGAGCTGGGATAACCCGTTCGCGTCAAGCCCGGCAAACGCGCCGGGCAATGCGCCGTTCTGATTGAAATAGTCGATGAGCGCCGTGTCGACGCTCTTCTGGTTCTCGTTAAGGCCGGCGCCAATGATCGCCTCGGCGGTCGTCTGCAGATAAACGTTGTTCGCCGTATAGTCATAGACGAGGCTGCTTGTAAGGCCCGGCAGTGTAGGAGCGTCGAAGCCTGCGAATGCAGTGCTCCCCAGCCCCCCGTCGGCATGCAGGATGGTATAGCTCTTGGCCACGAAGGTGCCCGGCAGATAAGTTACTTCCACCGTGCCGCCCGAGAGGTCGGCGGTACCGGTAACGTTGGTGCGGTCGGCCGTGACTGGCGAAACCTCGACGCTGTATGTAGAGCCGGCGCCGAACACGAGGTCCCCCGCGACGGTGATGGTGCCGATCGAGTTGCCCGGCGCCAGAACGCCGCCCGCGATCGTTGTGTTGCCAACCGTGCCGGTGCCCCCCAGCGCGCCGCCAGCGTTCACGGTCATGGTGGCACTGGTGATCGTGCCGTTCACCGACAAGATACCTGCATCAATGGTCCAGGACTGCGCGGCAGTGTTGGTCCCGGTCAGCGTCCAGGTGCTGCTGCCAGTCTTCTGAAATATGCCAAAACCCTGATACTGCGCACTGGCGCCGATCTGCGACACGTCAAAGCTGCTGTTGGCAGCCCCCCCGAGCCGTAGGGTGTCGGCAGCACTGAACGCAACCACGCTGCCGAGGATGTCGGTGCCTGCCTGCAGTTCCAGGGTGTTGATCCCGCCGGTGAAGCTGATGGCATTGGCGCGCGTCACTCCATCGCCCGAGAGCCCACCCGAGATCGTGCCGCTGTTGACGATGGTCAGACCGGCGCCACGGATACCGACGCCGCCCAAGCCTGCCGCGCCGTTGTGAGACCAGTTATTCGCATTGCGGACGACGCCGCTTGTCCCGCCCGCGCCGCCTGTGATCGTGCCGGTGTTCACCAGGGAGTTGGATGTGCCGGTGAGATCGAGCCCGATCCCACCGCTGCCGCCGTCGCCAGGGCTGCCGCCGCCGGAGCCACCGTCACCGCCATTGCCACCCTTGCCGCCTGCCACGGTCCCGCTGTTGGTCAGCGACAGGCCGCTCCCGGTGACCACCGCTCCGTAGCCGCCGCCGCCACCGCCGCCGCCACCGCCAACGGGGCCGGATCCACCGGGGCCTGGCGGTCCATTTCCACCGTTTCCGCCGTTTCCGCCGACGCTGGAAAGCGCTCCCGAGGTCGAAACGACCGCGCCATGGGCACCGCCGCCGCCGCCGCCACCACCCGTTCCGCCGCTGCTGGCGTTGCTGCCATCGCCGCCATTGGCGCCTGCGGTGGTGCCGCCCGCGCCGCCGGCGGCCGGGCTACTAAATCCATCCCCGCCGCTTCCGCCCGTCACCCCGGCGCCGCCGCCGCCGCCGCCGGAGGCGATGCCTGCGTCGTTAATGCCGGTGCTACCGTCGCCGCCGGCACCGGTCGCGCTATCCGCACCACCGGACACGCCCGTTGTCCCGCCGCCGCCAGTGCCGCCTCCCCTGCCGCCGTCCGCAAATGCGGGCGCAACCAGCGCCAACGAAAGAGCCAGCCCGACTGGCGCGGCCAGCCTGGTGCCGCCGAGCGCCGTTGCAGATTGAAACGCGCGGCAACCCCTCCCCAGTATTCCCAACACTATTGCTTCCCCAAGCGAAATTCGACGATCGGTGCACCGACGAGCCGCGCCCGGAATTGTCACGCCAGACATGCCTTGCCCTCACGAAAAGACCGTCGCGCGCCCTATCGGCGCAACAACATCGGCAAGGTGCGCCGACTGCAACGACCCAAGGCGTGTCTCATCATGATTTATGAAGGCTTTGAACGAGAATCCGTGTGCCACCTGCAGTAGAAAGCCCGATTGCGAAGGAGAGCAAGAGCGGCGTTCGTGGCGCCGGCTTTTCATACTGGCTTGTTGCTTCCTGGCAACAGCATCAGGGAAGTAACCGGGCAGACTTTGCAAGTCGTGCATAAAAAAGCGGCACAATCAGAAAAAACAGCGTCGTCAGACATCGGATTCGTGCACGGCGATCGCGTCCCGAAAAACCTGGCCGAAGGTCCTAGGCTTCGCCGCCCGACGCCTTTCACTTCGGCGAAGGCGTCGAGCTGGGCGGGCGGCGCTCAGCCATGTCGATCAGGGTCCGATCGGAGAACAACGCCTTGAGCGTGGCGCAGCACGCACGCGACCGCGCATTAAGTTTATTTTCATCGGCTTCGATGGAACAGTAGGCTGAGCCGCCGATTGCCGCATGGGATCGGTACTGCCGTCCTGTGCGCGTAGAGGCCCGCTTGAGCATTTTCGACAGATTTTCCCTGAAGGGGCGCGTGGCGCTGATCACCGGCGGCGGGCGCGGGCTTGGTTTCGAGATCGCGCTCGCCTTTGCCGAAGCCGGAGCCCATGTCGTTGTCACGGGACGCACAGCCGCAACGCTCGATGCCGCCGTCGCCGCCATTGCCGAGAGTGGCGGCAGCGCCCAGGCCGTCACCTTCGACATCGCCGACATCGAGGCCGGGTGTTCCGCGATCGCCGATATCCGCAAGGCCCACGGCCGCCTCGATATCCTCGTCAACAATGTCGGCGCCCGCGACAGGCGGCCGCTGGCCGCTTTCAACGACGATGACATCCTCGACCTGATCAGGACGGATCTTTTATCGGCGATCTCGCTGTCGCGCGATGCGGCGCGGATCATGAAAGCCCAGGGCCACGGCCGGCTGATCGCGGTGACCTCGATCGTCGGCGAGATGGCGCGGCCCGGCGACGCCATCTATCCCGCGGCCAAGCAAGGACTGACCGGGCTGATGCGCAGCATGGCTGTCGAATATGGCGCCCACGGCGTGACCAGCAACGCCATCGCGCCAGGCATGTTCGCCACCGAGACCAATGCCGCGATGGCGGCAGACCCCGATTTGGTTGCCTTCGCCCGCCAGCGGGTTCCGCTGCAGCGCTGGGGGCAGCCGCGGGAAATTGCCGGTGCCGCACTTTTCCTCGCCAGCGACGCCGCGTCTTTCGTCAACGGGCATGTGCTGACCGTCGATGGCGGCATGTCGATACAGATGTGACGACTGCCGGCAAAGGATTTGGTGGGGCGTTCAGGCCGACCCATCGGACTGGTGCGCCGCGATTGCCGCGAGAAAAGCCTGGCCGAACTCCTTGAGCTTCGCCGCGCCCACGCCATTCACTTCGGCGAAGGCGTCGAGATCGCGCGGGCAGCGCTCGGCCATGTCGATCAGCGTGCGATCGGAAAACACCACATAGGCCGGCACCTGGCGCTCTTTCGCCAATCGCAGCCGCACGGATTTGAGCGTGGCAAGCAACGAGGCATCGACGCCTTCGGCTCTCGAACCCTCGGCCGCTCGCATCTTGCGCAAGGCTCGGCCGCGCACCTCGACGCGGTAGTGGAACGCCACCTCGCCCCGACCGAGCGCATGCCCCTTATCGGCGATGGCGAGGCCGCCATGGCCGCTCGGGTCCGGTTCCAGGAACCCGCCAGCGACAAGCTGGCGGATCAGCGACATCCAGAAATCCTTCTTGTGCGCCACGCCGCTGCCGAAGCTGGCGAGCCTCTCATGACCCCTGGCCAGCACCTTCTCGGTTTCATGGCCGGTCAGGATGTCGATGACGTGGGCGGCGCCGAAGCGTTCGCCGCTCTGCGAGACCGCGGCCAGGATGATGCGCGCCTCGGCGGCGCCATCGGCGCGCGGCACCTGGTCGAGGCAATTGTCGCAATTGCCGCAAGGCTGGGCTTCCTCGCCGAAATAGCCGAGCAGCACCTGGCGGCGGCATTGCGCCGTCTCGCAATAGCCGATCAGCGTGTCGAGCCGGCGATGCGAGCGCCTCTTGTGCTCGGGCGACGCATCCTCGTCGTCGATGAACAGCCGGCGCATGCGGATGTCGCCAAGGCCGAACAACATATGCGCCTCGGCCTCCCGCCCGTCGCGGCCGGCGCGGCCGATCTCCTGATAATAGGCTTCGAGGCTGCCCGGCATATCGGTGTGGAAGACATAGGCGACATCGGGCTTGTCGATGCCCATGCCGAAGGCGATGGTCGCCACCATGACGACGCCCGAGAGCGTCATGAAGGCGTTTTGGTTCGCTTCACGCGCGTCCTTGGTCATGCCGGCATGATAGGCGAGCGCGGTGACGCCATTCTTCTCCAGGAAAGCTGCCATCTCCTCCGTCTTCTTGCGCGACAGGCAATAGACGATGCCGCTGCGGCCGGGATGACGCTCGATGAAGTTGAGCAGCTGGCGCTTGCTGTCCTGCTTGGCCGCGATGGCGAGCTTGATGTTGGGCCGGTCGAAACCCAGCACCAGCGTTTCGACACGCTCGGCGAACAGCCGGACGGCGATGTCGGTGCGCGTGCTCTCATCCGCGGTCGCCGTCACGGCGATGATCGGCACTTTCGCAAAAATGCCGCGCAGCCGCGACAAATCCTCATATTCGCGCCGGAACGCCGGGCCCCATTGCGAAATGCAATGCGCCTCGTCGATCGCGATCAGGCTGACGTCGAGCCTGGCGAGCGCCTCGAGCATGCGCTCGGTCATCAGCCGCTCCGGCGCCAGGTAAAGCAGCCGCGTCTGGCCAGAAGCCACGCGGCGCCAGGCCGCGACATTGGCCTCGCGGTCGAGCGAGGAATTGATCGTGTCGGCGGCGACGCCTGCCAGCCGCAAGGCGGCGACCTGATCCTGCATCAGCGCCACCAGCGGCGAAACGACGATGGTGAGCCCGCCCAGGACCAGCGCCGGCACTTGGTAGCAGAGCGACTTGCCCGCCCCTGTCGGCATCACGGCCAGCACATGGCGCCCGCCGAGCAGCGCGTCCATGACAGCGGCCTGGCCGGGTCGGAAATCGTCGAAGCCGAACACGTCCTTCAGGACGCGCCGCTTGGGATCCTCCGCCCGCATGCTCGCTGCCTGTGCCGGCATCAGGCGGACACCGGGCGGCGAGCGATTTTTCGGGGATTGGAGAGGATGTAAAAACCGGTCAAGAGACTCTCCGAGTTCCACTTTGGAGTAGCGCAGCTATCCTCGGAGCACAACCGGAACAGGTTGCTCTTCGCCTTTCGTTGGTTCGAATCCGGGCTGCGCAGCGGCCCCGGCCGACATGCCGCCGTCGGCTCAACCTATTCGCCACCCGCCATTGACCGGTATAACCGCACCGGTGACGAATGAGCCGGCCTCCGATGCCAACCAGAGCACCGCGCCGGCGATATCGGCCGGTGTCCCTGGCCGCGCCATTGGCGTCTCGGCGACGATCGCGGCGATGCGATCTCGCGGCCAGCCTCCGGTGAATCCGGTATCAGCGATGAACCCCGGCGCGACGGCGTTTGCCGTGATGGCGCGCGGAGCCAATTCGCGGGCCAGCGCATAGGTCAGGCCATGCAGGCCGGATTTCGCGGCCGCATAGGCCAAGCTGCCTGGCCGGCTGCCGCCGGTCTGCGCACCTATCGAACCGATGTTGATGACGCGGCCTCCCGGACTTGCAAGCAATGGTGCCGCGACGTGCGCCATCAGAAAACTACCTTTCAGATTGGCGTCAACGAGGGCATCCCAATCGGCCTCAGCCTCCTCGATCGGAGTCGAGAGGCTGACGCTTCGCGTGAAGCCGGCGGCGTTTACGAGGACGTCCACCTTGTTCAGCTGGGTCAACGCCTCCTGAACCTCACGACGATTCCCAACATCCGCTCGTCGCCACGCGGCTTGCGAACCGAGTTTTCTCGTGGCTTCGGCAAGGCGGTTCTCGTCACGGCCGACAAGAACGACCGCGTAACCCGCCTGCTGCATCGCTTGCGCTATGCCGAATCCAATGCCGCTGGCTCCGCCGGTAATGACCGCCACCCTGTTGTCCTTTGACATATCGAGCTCCCATGAATTGACCGATGTCTTCGAGATGGTCGTGGGAGTGCGATATGTCGAATACTGTTTATGTGCCTCGACGATATGATAAAGATATCGCATGCTGAGCTTGCGCCAATTCCAGCAATTCCTCGCCGTCGCCGAAACCATGAGTTTCCGGCGAGCGGCTGAGCATCTGAACATGGCTCAGCCGCCGCTCACCGCCACGATCCGGCAAATGGAGGCGGAACTGGGCGTTCGCCTGTTCGAGCGCACCAACCGGATCAACAGTCTGACGGCGGCAGGAGAAGTGCTGCGCGAAGAGGCGCAAAGAACGATCGACCAGGCCGAACGCGCCGTCGCGCTCACGCGACGTGCTGGCACTGGGGAGATTGGTTCGCTGCGCATCGGTTTTGTCGCTAGCGCTGTGAGGCAATTGCTGCCGACCCTGATTGCCGAATTCCGGGAAAGTCAGCCGGGAGTTGTGCTGGAACTCGAGGAAGCCCCTTCGGCTCGGCAGATCGCGGCACTTCTGGAAGACCGCATGGATCTCGGGATCGTTGCTCTTCCACTCCCATCCGGGGCCGAGCCACGTATCTTGACACAGACGATAGTCAGGAGCCGGCTGGTCGCGGCCATTCCAGCCCGCCACCCTCTGGCCAATGCACTGCACACTCCGCTCACCTTGGCCGCGCTCGCTGACGAAGGCTGGGTTCTCTTTCCAGCCGCGGAAGGCCCAGGCCTTCATTCGACAATCCTGCGGGCTTGCGCTCAAGCCGGCTTCACGCCACGGATTGTCCAGCGTGCGGTTCAAATGGAAACCATTGTCGGTCTGGTGGCGGCCGGGCTTGGGGTCGCGCTTGTGCCGAGCCTGTTTGCCGAGACAGGCCGCGAGGGCGTGGTGTTTCGGGACTTGGTCGGCCACGGCTCGCCTATTGCCTACGAAGTCGCCCTGACACGACGCAAGGGCCACAATCTTCCTGCGCTGGAGGCATTTATCCAAACGGTGCTTCGGGTACTATCTTTGCGATAAATCCGTCGGTCACATTCCTGGCCGGCCGAAAGCATCAGCGCATCCGTCGCAGCCTGCCCACTTCGAGACGCGCCGGCAGAGGACGCGCCTTCCCCAGCGACACCTGCATCCCGCTGGATTCCTGCGCGCTCGGATGTAAGCTTGGCCGGCAAAAGCCAGGGAGGGCACGATGCTGCAGGTGAGACAGGACATCCTCGGCGAGCGGTTCCATCTCCAGCGCGGGGCCTTCGAGAAGCAGCCTTTTCCCGACATCGACGTCCGCAAGGACCGCCTGAACCGCCTGCTGGTGCTGACCGAGCGGCATGAAGCCGACATCTGCGCGGCGATCGACACCGACTTTGGCGGCCGCTCGACGCATGAGACGCGCCTTGCCGAACTGTTTGTCGTGCGTGCCGGCATTCGCCACGCCCTGTCCCATTTGAGAGGCTGGATGCGGGAGCGCCGTGTCGCCACCACCTTGCCGTTCCTGCCGGGCAAGAACCGCCTCGTCGCGCAGCCGCTTGGTGTCGTCGGCATCGTCTCGCCCTGGAATTATCCTTTTCAACTTGCCGTCGCGCCAGTGACGGCAGCCCTTGCCGCCGGCAACCGCGTGCTCGTCAAGCCGTCGGAACTGACACCCGCTTTCTCGGAGCTGCTCGCCAAACTCGCCGGCGAGCATTTCGCCCCGGATGAGCTCAGCGTCATCACTGGCGATGCCGAGATGGGCAAGGCATTCGTGTCGATGCCTTTCGATCATCTGCTGTTCACCGGCTCGACCGCGGTCGGCCGCCAGGTCGCGATCGCGGCGGCCGCCAATCTGACCCCGGTCACGCTCGAACTCGGCGGCAAGTCGCCGGCGATCTTCGATCCGTCCTGCGATCTCGACGCGGCGGTGTCCAGCATCGCCTACGGCAAGCTTTTGAATGCCGGACAGACCTGCATCGCGCCGGACTACCTGCTGGTGCCCAGGGGACAGGCAAGCACGGTCGCCGCCAAGCTCGCAACGGCGATCGCGCGGCTCTACCCCTCCATGCGCGAAAATCCCGACTACACCGCCATCATCAGCGACCGGCACTACCAGCGCCTGCGCGACATGATCGCCGAGGCCCGCGATGCCGGCGCCGATGTCACGGAAATCAACCCGGCCGGCGAAGATCTCGGCACCACCAGCCGCAAGCTCCTGCCGACACTGGTCGGCAATGCCAGCCCGAACCTGCGGCTGATGCGCGAGGAGATCTTCGGGCCGGTGCTGCCGATCGTCGAATACGCCACCATCGACGAGGCGATCGACCATGTGAACCGGGCCGACCGCCCGTTGGCGCTCTATTGGTTCGGGCGCGACAGCGGCAACCGCCGGCGCATCCTGCGCGAAACCGTCGCCGGCGGTGTGACCATCAACGACTGCATGCTGCATCTGGTGCAGGAGAACCAGCCCTTCGGCGGTGTCGGCGCCAGCGGCATGGGCGCTTATCACGGGCAATGGGGTTTCCGCACCTTCAGCAAGGAGAAGCCGGTCTTCCTGCAGTCGCGCCTGAGCGCAGGCGCCCTGCTGCGCCCGCCCTATGGCAAGACGTTCGAACGGCTTTTCGGCCTGCTTCAGCGGATCACCTGATCAAACGCCGCGATCTCGGCGCATTAAGTTTATATTCACCATCATTCGGCAGGTTTCCAATCCTGCGGTGAACGTTTTGAGTACCGCGGCGCCACAAGCGCCCAGGCAACAAACCCGCGCTCCTTGGGGCGCGGGTTTTCATTTTTGAAAACCGTCGCCAAGCCGGCCCGCTTCCAGTGCTTTGACACCGTGCACCGGATCGGACGCAACGATGATGCCGCTGGCGGTCTCGAGGATTTCCGTCCTGCCATCGATGGTCGCCTCGAAGCGGCCTAAGGCGAAGCGGATTCTAAGGCAAAACCCGCACGGCGGCCGGTCCGTTCTCGCCATTTTCCTGGTGTGATCCCGGTGACGCGTTTGAAGGCGCGACTGAATGCGGCCTCGGATTGATACCCCACGCCGGCAGCGATACTTGCGAGACTTTCATGGCCGAAACGCAGGCGCTCGCCAGCCAGTTGAATCCTCCAACCCGTCAGGTATTCGATCGGCGGGCGGCCGAGCAGCGCGTTGAACCGCTCCGCGACGATCGTGCGCGATGAGCCAACCTTGTCGGCAATCTGACCGACGGTCCAATGGCGCGCTGGATCGGCGTGGAGAAGCTGCAACGTCCTTCCGACAATTGGATCGTTCAGCGCGGCGAACCAACCCTTTGAGCCAGGTGGAAGCCGGGCAACATGGCGCCTCAGCAGTTCGACGAACAGAAGCTCCATGAGCCTTCCAAGCATCGCCTGTGAGCCCGGCGCCGCCGCCTCGACATGCAAATCGATTTCCCGCACCGTCGAAGCGATCAGGGCGCCTATCTTGTTCTCCGACATCTTCTCTACGATGAGCGCCGGAAGTGTGCGGAACACCGGCGCGAACAGGAATTCCGAAGACTCGAGAAAGCCGCAGATCATGCGCAATTCGTCACCGCCGCCGCCGTAGTTGACGGTCCACATTCCTTCGATCCGACCGGGCTGCACAATTTCTCCGGCCGCAGCCATCACCAGCGGCTCACCCTTCCAAAACCTGTGATGGCCAGCGAATGGCAGGAACAGCAGATCGCCAGCAGTGACTTCTCGCCGCTCGCCATTTGCGGCCTCGAAAGTGCAGTTGCCCGCTACGATGAAATGGAAAATGCTTATGTGGCGCAGGCAGGCCATGGGGCTGACCGGGTCATAGTATTTCGGGGCCACGACGCCGAACGGCGCGCTGAAGCAGGCGTTCAGAAAGACGGAGCCGGTCAGCCTTACGGCTTTCAGCATTTCCGACAGCAGATCCGGTCCATGGTCCGGCGTCCCTGTATGTAAATCCGATGTTGCAGTCATTGCTGAACCTGAAGTCTGGCGGCTACACCTCCAGAACGCTGCAGCTCGACAGATTAATCCCGCGTCACCCGATGCGCGATCTTATCAACCTCCAGCTTGGCAAAAAAAGACTTTTCTGCAAACCAATGGAGACACCAGGATGTTGAAATTAGCCTGCACACTTGCACTTCTGCTGGCTGGAACAGCGCCCCTGCTTGCTGATGATATGCCAATGAATGCCGACGGCATCAAATGGGGTCCTGCTCCTGCCGTCCTTCCAGCTGGCGCACAGTTCGCGGTTGTTGCCGGCGATCCGTCAAAGGACGGCATCTATGTGCTGCGGCTGAAGATGCCCGCAGGCTACAAAATTCCTGCGCACAACCACCCTACCTCGGAATATGTGACGGTGATTTCCGGCAATTTTCATATCGGAATGGGCGACAAGCTCGATGAGGCGAAGGGCATCGAACTGACGGCTGGCGGTTTCGGCGTTGCCCCGGCTGGAATGAACCACTTCGCTTGGACGACGAGCGATACGATTGTCCAGGTTCATGGCGAGGGGCCCTTCGCGATCACCTACGTCAACCCGGCGGAAGATCCGAGTAAGAAGTGACGATTCACTGGCCACCTCCATCGATGGCAGGCCCGCGCCTCTCCGGAGGGGTGCGGGCTTTTCCTTTGCGAGATGTGCTGGAGCAAAGCGGCGCGGGCGCCTTTGGCACGTATTGATTTCGGCTCGATCAGGCGAGGAAATCGGCCCTGTGGGGCGTGAAGCTGTCGACCAGCCGCCCTGCTTCCAGTGCCTTGACGCCGTGCACCAGACCGGATGGCACGATGAAGCTGCCGCCAGTCTCGACGATCTCGGTACGGCCATCGATCGTCACCTCGAAACGACCCTCGGCGACATAGCTTGCCTGGACATGCGGGTGCGAATGCAGGGCGCCGATGCCGCCTTTGTCGAAGCCGAACTCGACCAGCATCAGCTCGTCGGTATGGAGCAGAACGCGCCGCCTGTTGCCATCCGGCGTCGGCGTCCAGACGCCCTCGCCGGCATGGGCGAAAATCTTCTTGGTCATCGTTGTCTCCTTGGCTATCGCGCCAGCCAGCCGCCATCCACCGGCACCACCGCGCCATGCATGTAGCTCGACGCCGGCGCCAGCAGGAAGACGGCGGCGTCGCCAATGTCTCCCGGTTCGCCCCAGCGGCCAGCCGGGATGCGACCCAGTATGGCGGCACTGCGGTCCGCATCGGCGCGCAGCGCTTGCGTGTTGTTGGTCTCGATATAGCCCGGCGCGATGGCGTTGACGTTGATACCCTTCGATGCCCACTCGCAGGCAAGCAGCCGGGTGATGCCGAGCACGCCATGTTTAGAGGCCGTGTAGGACGCGACGCGGATGCCGCCCTGGAAACTCAGCACCGAGGCGATGTTGACGATCCTGCCCCGGCGTCCGCCGGCAAGGACGCGCCGGGCGAAGGACTGGCAAAGCAGGAAGGCTGTCTTCAAATTGACGTCCATGACGTCGTCCCAATCGCTCTCGCTGAGATCGACGGCATCGGCGCGCCGGATGATGCCGGCATTGTTGACCAGCCCGTCGAGCGGCCCGTTTTCTTCCCAGACCCGATCCAGCATCGGGCCGGCATCCGCCGTGTCGGCAAGATCCGCCTTCACCGCCTCGAATTGTCCGCCCAGGGCGGCGATCCTGCCTGCCGTATCATCCATTGACGAGCGGCCGACGCCGACCACCGCACCGCCGGCACGCGCAATCGAAATGGCGATGCCCTGACCGATGCCTGTGTTGGCACCGGTGACCAGGATACGCTTGCCGGCCAGGCTGAAGGCGGAAAGATCGCTCACCGCAAATCGTCCATCGCCACCGGGTCGACATCGGTATAGTCGACATTGTCGCCGGCCATCGCCCAGATGAAGGCGTAGTTCGAGGTGCCGGCGCCCGAGTGGATCGACCAGCCGGGCGACAGCACCGCCTCCTCGTTGCGCATGACGATGTGGCGTGTCTCGTCCGGTTCGCCCATGAAGTGGAAGACCCGAGCCGTTTCCGGCAGATCGAAATAGAGATAGGCCTCCATGCGCCGGTCGTGCACATGGCACGGCATGGTGTTCCAGATGGAGCCCGGCGCAAGCTGCGTCATGCCGACGACGAGCTGGCAAGTCTTTGTTCCGTCGGCATGAATGAACTGGAAAATCGAGCGTTCGTTGCAGGCCTCCTTGCTGCCGAGGTCGAGGCGCTTGGCGTCGCCGAGCCGGATCAGCCGGCTGGGATGGGCCTGGTGCGCCGGCGCGCTGAGCAGATAGAATTTCGCCGGCGTGTCCTTTTCGGCGGAGGCGAACGACACATCGCTACTGCCCATGCCGAGATAAAGCATGTCGCGCGTCTGCAATTCGAAAGATTGGCCGCCTGCTTTCACGCTGCCTGCGCCGCCGATGTTGACGACGATCAGCTCGCGGCGGTCGAGAAAATCCCTGGTCCCGGTCGGCTTGATCGCATCCAGCGGCAGCGGCGCCATCACCGGCATGGCGCCGCCGACGATCATGCGGTCGTAATGGGTGTAGGTCAGGCAGACCCGGCCAGGCCGGAACAGGTCTTCAATATGGAAATTGTGGCGCAATTCATCGGTTCCCATCGTCGCGGCGGCGGCCGGATCAATGGCGAAACGCGAGGTGAAGTCGGTATGGCTCTGGCTCATGGATGTCCTGACTTGCAATGGGGTTATTCGCCGGCGGCCCTGACCGTATCGGCATAAAAAGCCTGCCTGGCGTGCAGGCGCTCGCGGTAGCGCTGCTGACTGGCGGTGAGGTGCTTGCGCATCGCCTCGCGCGCGGCTTCGGCGTCGCCTGAGGTGATCGCGTTCAGGATAACCAGATGCTCACGCTGCAGCCCGCGTTGGTAAGAGTCGGACTGCGCCAGTTCGGTCGACCAGGGCGAGGTCACGTCGCACGGAATGGCGCGCCGGCCGAGCACGTCGAGCATCTCGACATAGAACGGATTGTTGGTGGCGCTGGCGATGGCGCGGTGGAAGGCAAGGTCGGCCGGCCCGGTCGGCTCGCTGGCGAGCAGCAGCCGCTCGAACTCGAAGAAGGCCTCCTGGATCGCCGCTTCCTGTGCGGCGTTGCGGCGGATGGCGGCGAGCCCAGCCGATTCGATCTCGATCGCCAGGCGCACTTCGAGTACGTTGAGGGCGATGGAATCCTTGGCTCCCATGTCGGCGGCCAGCGCCCCGAACATCGTCGAGATGTGCTCGGTGACGAAGACGCCGGCGCCCTGGCGCGGCTCGACAAGGCCGTCGGCGGCAAGCTTGGCCAGGGCCTCGCGGATGACCGTGCGGCTGACGCCGAAGGTCTCGGTCAGTTGCCCTTCGGTCGGCAATTTGTGGCCGGGCAGGATTTCCCCCGCCTGCAACTGCCTGCGGATCGCCGCGATGACGGTCTCCGACAGTTTTGGTTTTCTCTCGACCCTGAGGTCGGCGACGGTATCGGACACGTGACCTCCTAATGGAACAGACCCGTTGGTGGAAAAGGCCCTTAGTGGAAAAGGCCCCTAGTGGAAAAGACTCGGCAGCCACAATGAGATTTCCGGAATGTAGGTGACCAGCATCAACACGGCGAAGGCCGCCCCGTAGAAGGGCCAGATCGAGCGCATCGCCGTCCAGATCGGAATGCGGCCGATGGCGCAACTGACGAACAGCACCGCGCCGACCGGTGGCGTGCACAGGCCAATGCCCAGATTGAGGATCAGGATGACGCCGAAATGCACGGGGTCGACGCCATAGGCCATGACAACCGGCAGGAAGATCGGCGTGGTGATGATGATCAGCGGCGACATGTCCATGAACGTGCCGAGGATCAGGAGTACCACATTGATCAGCAGCAGGATGACCAGCTTGTTGTCGGACACCGACTGCAGGAAGGCGACCAGCGCCGCCGGTACCCTGAGATAGGCGAGCAGCCAGCCGAAGGCCGCGGCGCAGCCGATGATCATCAGCACCATCGCCGTGGTGCGCACCGCGGCGCTGGTGGCGGCGACGAAGTCGTTCCAGCTCATCGAACGGTAGATGATGAGCGTCACCAGGAAGGCGTAGACGATGGCGATGCAGGAACTTTCGGTGGCGGTGAAGATGCCGGAGCGGACGCCGCCGAAGATGATGCCGATCAGGACGAGGCCGGGGATGGCGGTCACGAGCAATTGCAGGGCCCGGCCGAAGCCGGCGAACGGCTCGGTCGGGTAGCCGCGGCGGCTGGCGACCCAATAGGCGGTGACCATCAGCGACAGCGCCAGCAGCAGGCCAGGTATGACGCCCGCGGTGAACAGGTCGGCGATCGAGATACGGCCCCCGGCTGAAATAGAATAGATGATCATGTTGTGCGAGGGCGGAATCAGCAGCGCGATGATGGCGCCGACCGAGGTGATGTTGACGGCATAATCGATGCCGTAGCCGCGCGCCTTCATCTGCGGGATCATCAGCCCGCCGACCGCCGATGCATCGGCCACCGCCGAGCCGGAAATGCCGCCGAACATGGTCGACGCCGCGATGTTGACCTGGCCCAGGCCGCCGCGCAAATGACCGACCAGCGAACCGGCCAGCGCCACGAGCCTGGCGGCGATGCCGCCACGCACCATCAGGTCGCCGGCGAAGATGAAGAACGGGATCGCCATCAGCGAAAACACGCTGACACCGGAGTTGAGGCGCTGGAACACCACCAGCGGCGGCAGGCCCAGCACCAGTACGGTGGCGAAGCTGGCGACACCGAGGCAGAACGCGATCGGCGTGCCAATGACGAGCAGGAAGACGAAGGTGCCGAACAGGACCGTCAGGGCCATCTAGAGATCCTCCTCGCCTGTGGCGTATTGGTCGGCATCGACGGGCAGGCCGGCAAAGCGCCCGGCCAGCCGCTCCAGCGAGAACAGGCAGACAAGTGCGCCGCCCAGGACGACCGGCAGGAAGCTGACGCCACCCGGGAGATCGAGCGACGGCATCACCGTGTTCCAGGTCAGCCTGGCGAGCTGGACGCCATAGACGATCATGCCGAAGCCGAATGCGAGCACGACGACGTCCGAAATGCTGCGCAGCACCGCCTTGGCCGAAGGTGGCAGGAAATAGAGCAGCACGTCGAAGCCTAGATGCGTGCGCTCGCGAACGCCGACAGCGGCACCGAGGAAGATGAACCAGCCCATCAACAGCACCGCTGAGGATTCGGTCCAGCTTGGCGAACTGTTCAGGATATAGCGCGAGAAGACCTGCCAGAAGATGATCACCGTCATCAAGGTCAGTCCGGCGCCACTGACCCACAGTGCGAGCCTCGACAGCTGTGCCAACAGCCGTTCGGTGCCCAGCCAGAACGCCTTCAAGCCACCCTCGCTCGACGGCGGCGCGGAAGTCCGCGCCCCGCCCGGTCCGCCGGCTTCCATTATTTCGTCGCCTGGATGCGGGTGGCGAGGTCCTTCAGCGCCGGCGTCGACAGGTACTTGTCATAGACCGGCTTCATCGCGTCGATCAGCGGCTGCTTGTCGATCTCGCTGACCTTGACGCCGGCTGCTTCGACGATGTCACGCGACTTCTTTTCCTGCGCGTCCCACAACTCGCGCATCTTGACGACGCTGTCCTTGGCCGCCTGGCGCACGATCGCCTGATCCTCCGGCGACAGCTTGTCCCAACTTGCCTTGGCCATGACCAGCACTTCCGGGACGATCTGGTGCTGGTCCATCGTGTAGTGCTTGGCGACCTCGTAGTGCTTGGCGGATTCGAAGCTCGGCCAGTTGTTCTCGGCGCCGTCGATGACGCCTGTCTGCAAGGCCGAATAGACCTCGCCATAAGCCATCGGCGTGGCGTTGGCGCCCAGCGCATTGACCATGTCGACGAACACGTCCGACTGGATGACGCGGAACTTCATGCCCTTCATGTCGGCCATCGAGGCGATGTCCTTCTTGGTGTTGTAGAAGGAACGCGCGCCGGAATCGTAGAAGGCCAGGCCGACGAGGTCATGCGCCTCGAACGCCTTGAGGATCTCGTCGCCGATCGGCCCGTCCATGACATGGCGCATGTGGTCGACCGAACGGAAGATGTAAGGCAGCGACGGCACCGCCGTCTCCGGCACGATGCCGTTGAACGGTCCCATCGAGACGCGGTTGAGGTCGATGACGCCGGTCTGCGTCTGCTCGATCGTGTCCTTCTCCTCGCCGAGCTGCGCCGAATGATAGACCTCGACCGAATAGCGGCCGTCGGTGCGCTGCTTGATCAGCTCGCCCATGTATTTCACCGCCTCGACGGTCGGATAGCCATCGGGGTGTGTGTCGGCCGAGCGCAGCACGGTCTCGGCGTTGGCGATGCCGATCAGCAGCGAGCCGAAGGCGAATGTGACCGCTGTTAATTTCGAAAAATGCAACATGACTTCCTCCCTTTAAAATCAAGGCGCCCGGCTCAGAGCCGGTACGCCTTCTTGGCAAGCGTGTAGGTAAGCTCCTTGGCCAGTTCATGCGCCTCGTCCTCGCGCAGTCGGTGCTCGGCGACGAGGCGTGCCAGGAACGCGCAGTCGACCCGACGCGCCAAATCGTGGCGGGCGGGTATAGATGGAAAGGCACGGGTGTCGTCGTTGAAGCCGACGGTGTTGTAGAAGCCGGCTGTCTCCGTCGTCATCTCGCGGAAGCGGCGCATGCCTTCCGGGCTGTCGTGGAACCACCAGGCCGGCCCGAGCTTCAGCGCCGGATAGACGCCGGCCAGCGGCGCCAGTTCACGCGCGTAGCTGGTCTCGTCGAGCGTGAAGAGGATGACAGTGAGATCGCGCGCAAGCCCGACGCAGTCGAGCAGCGGCTTCAGCGACGTCACATAGTCGGTCCGGGTCGGGATATCGAAGCCCTTGTCGCGCCCGAACTTCCGAAAGATATCGGGCGAATGGTTGCGCCAGGAGCCGGGATGGATCTGCATCACCAGCCCGTCGTCCCGGCTCATCTTGGCCATCTCGGTCAGCATCTGGGCACGGAACAGTTTTCGCTCGCGCTCGTCGTCCGAGCCGCGGCGGATGCGGCTGAACAGCTCCTGCGCCGCGGCGTCGGAAAGATTGGCGGTATCGGCCGTCGGATGGCCATGATCGGACGAGGTCGCGCCAAAGCTTTTGAAGAAGGCACGCCGCTGGCGATGCGCGTCGAGATAGCCGGCCCACGTGCCGGTATCGCAGCCGGTGATTTCGCCGAGCCGGTCGAGATTGGCCGAGAACCCCTCGAAATCGGGATCGACGACCGCATCCGGCCGGTAGGCGGTGACGACACGGCCTTCCCAGCCGCTGTCGCGGATCATCTGGTGCCATTTGAGATCGTCGAGCGCGCCTTCGGTCGTCGCGATGACCTCGATGTTGAAGCGCTCGAACAAAGCGCGCGGGCGAAAATTCTCCCACTGCAGCACAGTCGCGATCGTGTCGTAGTGGCGGTCGGCCGTCTCGGCACTCAATGGCTCTTCGATACCGAACAGATCCGCCAGCACATGGTCGAACCACAGCCGGGTCGGCGTGCCGCGAAACAGATGATAGTGCTCGGCAAAGCGGCGCCAGATCGTCCTCCCGTCGGTCTCCACCGGCCCGCCGTCAAGGGTCGGCACGCCGAGGTCCTCCAGCCGCACGCCCTGGCTGCACAACATGCGGAAGATGTAGTGGTCGGGCACGATGAGCAGTTGCGCCGGATCTGGGAACGGCTCGTTCAGCGCATACCAGCGCGGATCGGTGTGGCCGTGCGGGCTGACCAGCGGCAGATCCTTGATCCCGGCATAGAGATCGCGGGCGATCGAGCGCGGATGCGCCTCGGCTGGAAACAGCAAATCCGCATTGGTCAGTGCCACGATGATCCTCCCGAAGGCGCTATCGGTAGGAGCGGCAGGAAATAATGTCAACATACAAAAATTGGATTGTTGTATGATGACTTTTGAAGCCATTGTGTGGCAAGAGATCGGGTGTTACGCCGCTCGCCGACCCCATGCCGAGGCCATCCATGCCATCCGACCAGACAAGCCGCGCCACGACGAACAAACGCCTCTCCGCCACAACGCTACAAGCGCTGCCGGCCTCGGTCGCGCCCCCCTCTTATGACCGCAGCCGCATCACCCCGGGCATCGTGCATCTCGGTGTCGGCGCTTTCCATCGCGCCCACCAGGCAGCCTATGTCGATGACTGCCTGACGGCCGGAGAAATGGACTGGGGCATTGTCGGCGTTTCCTTGCGCAGCCCCGATACGCGCGACGCGCTGGCGCCGCAGGACGGGCTCTACACGCTGGCGATCCGCAGCAGCGGCGAGGAGGAGCTCCGTGTCATCGGCTCGATCGGCTCGATGCTGGTGGCGCCGGAAGACCCCGGTGCTGTGCTGGCGGCACTGTCCGATCCGCGCACCCGGATCGTCACGCTGACCATCACGGAAAAGGCGTATCTGAGGGCAGCGGGTGGCGGACTGGACGCCGCCCATCCCGACATCGTCCACGATCTGGCAAATCCGCAAAGACCCAGGACGGCGCATGGTTTTCTGACCGAGGCGCTCGCCCGGCGGCGGGCCGCCGGCACACCGCCCTTTACCGTGCTGTGCTGTGACAACCTACCCGCCAATGGCGCCACGTTGCACCGCTTGCTGATCGAATTCGCCAAGTTGCGCGATGCCGGCCCGGGCGCAACCAGCGGCACCGGACTTGCAGGCTACATCGCCACGGAGGTCGCGTTCCCCTCCAGCATGGTCGATCGCATCGTACCGGCGACCACAGATGCCGACCGGGCACGGATTGCCGGCGAGCTCGGCGTCGAGGACGCCTGGCCGGTCATGACCGAGCCCTTCCGCCAATGGGTGATCGAAGACAATTTTCCGGCGGGCCGGCCGTCCTGGGAAAAGTTCGGCGTCACCATGGTCGGGGATGTCGCCCCGTACGAGGACATGAAGCTCAGGCTGCTCAACGGCGCGCATTCGGCCATCGCCTATCTCGGCCTGCTCAGCGGCCACGCCACCGTCGACCGCGCCTTTGCCGATCCGGCGATAAGGCAGTTCGTCGACGCGCTATGGGCCGAAGCCATTCCGACCCTCCCCGAGGATGCCGGGCTCGACACCAAGACCTATACAGCGGAGCTCGCCGAGCGTTTTTCAAACACCGCGCTCGCCCACCGCACGGCGCAAATCGCCAATGATGGCAGCCAGAAACTGCCGCAGCGTATTGTTGCTTCGGCCGTGGAGTGCATGGAAGCCGGCACTGAATTTGTGCATCTCACGCTTGTGGTGGCTGCCTGGATCGCCGCCTGCGCGGCGCGGGGTAATACCTTGCCGGAGGGCCATTTCACCGATCCGCTCGACGGGCCGCTGATGGCCCTTTTGAGCCAGCAACTGCCGGCGAATGAAACCGTGACGGCGGTGTTCGACTTGGCCGGCTTCGCTGGGGATCACCCCGAGCGCCAGACGCTGATTGAACTGGTGGCCGTGCATCTCGTCCACCTGCGACGGGATGGTCCGACCCTGGCCTTCGCCGCCCTCGGTATAGGAAGCGAATGACCATGATACCGACTGGCAATGGTTTCTGACCAGAAGTGCCTACTGGGAACCTCAGGCAGCGCTCCATTTCTTACGTGCATCCTCCAGCCGCTCATCAAGATCACGCTTGTCAATAAGCCCGATGAAATCGACAAGGTGGCAGAGAATACGGCAGAGTCGGATTCTCCTGAAATCCTTACCTCCAACTTCCAAATCCAGCAAAAAATTAAGAACAACCTGTGACCATGACCTGGTCGGGTTCGCGCTATCGCTATTTAATAGATCGACAAAGCGCCCATACCCGATGATCGACCTGCCCGAACCTCTACTCTCAATCATCGATTCCCCAATTGCGCGTAATTCTTCACGAAAGATAAGCGTGTCTCGCCAGTCATCCCAATCGCTAGCCGTGTTAATATGACCGTCTGCGAGATCGGATCTTATGGCCGACAAAGATTTCTCCACTTTCGCGGTGTGTCGATTCCGAGAGGCTTGGTAGAATGTGAGCTCTTGGCGATATAGCTCTAGCCATCCCAAAAAGGCACATAGGCGGTACATGGTACTGACAAACTTGTAACGCTGGTAGTATGGATCCTGATCGCAGTTTCTTTCTTGCTTAGCAGGCCGCGAATCGAAAACTTGTTGCGACAAAAATACTGTGGGGTAAGTGTCACAAATTTCGATCAGACGGTGCCCCAGTTCCCTTGCAGAAAGCTTTAGGGGATCCCTGTACTTTTGGTAAATCTGCTCAAGAGCTCGATCTTGCTTCCAAAGCTCGAAAGATCTGGAAATAAAGTACTCCTTTATCACGATGCCGAGAATCGACCCAACGGTCGATACTAAGGCGCCAACAAAGGCAAACCCAAGCCAGGTTTTAAGGTCTAAACCAAGCACAAAAATATCCCCCGGAATTTCTTTCCCGAGGATAACAAATCTCAATAATATTTGAAACGCCTACACGCACGACAGGGTAGTTAGCCCCTGGCGCCCTTCAGGGTCACTAGGCCGGCAGGATGGCGCCTTCCAGCGTGGTGAGCTGGCTGAGAAACTGTTCGGCCTTGCTGCGCGCCTGGTCGTCCTTGGCGTCTGCGGCATCTTCCTTGGCTTCCTGGATGCGGCGCGCGAGATCGGCACGATCGACATCCTTCACCGCGACGGCCGATTCCGCCAGCAGCGTGCAGCCGGCCGGAACGATGTCGGCAAAGCCGCCGAACACGACATAGCGCTCTTCGCTGCCAGAGGCGTTCTTCACCGTGACGACACCGGGCTGGATCGTGGTCATGACCGGCGCGTGATGCGCCATCACGGTCATCTCGCCTTCGGCGCCCGGAATGACGACCGATTCGACCTCGGCGGAAACCAGCAGGCGCTCCGGCGAGACCAGTTCGAACTTGAAAGCTTCAGCCATGATCAATTTAGCGAATAGCGAATAGTGAGTAGCGAGTAGTGAAGAAACTCGCTCGGCTCACCTTGCCTCTATTCGCTACTCCCTATTCGCTATTCGCTTCTTCTTACGCCGCTTCAGCCGCGAGGCGCTGTGCCTTCTCGACCGCTTCCTCGATGCCGCCGACCATGTAGAAGGCGGCTTCCGGAAGGTGATCGTAGTCGCCGTTGCAAAGGCCCTTGAAGCCCTTGATGGTGTCGGCGAGGTCGACCAGCTTGCCCGGCGCGCCGGTGAACACTTCGGCGACGAAGAACGGCTGCGACAGGAAGCGCTCGATCTTGCGGGCGCGGGCCACCGTCTGCTTGTCCTCTTCCGACAACTCGTCCATGCCCAGGATGGCGATGATGTCCTGCAGCGACTTGTAGCGCTGGAGGATCGACTGCACCTGGCGGGCGACACCGTAATGCTCTTCGCCGACAACCATCGGGTCGAGCATGCGCGAGGTCGAATCCAGCGGATCGACCGCCGGGTAGATGCCCTTCTCGGCGATGGCGCGGTTCAGCGTCGTCGTCGCGTCAAGGTGGGCGAACGAGGTCGCCGGCGCCGGGTCGGTCAAGTCGTCGGCGGGCACGTAGATGGCCTGCACCGAGGTGATCGAGCCCTTGGTGGTGGTGGTGATGCGTTCCTGCAGCGCGCCCATGTCGGTGGCGAGCGTCGGCTGATAGCCCACCGCCGACGGAATGCGGCCGAGCAGAGCCGACACTTCTGAACCCGCCTGCGTGAAGCGGAAGATGTTGTCGACGAAGAACAGCACGTCCTGGCCCTGGTCGCGGAAATATTCGGCGACCGTCAGGCCGGTCAGGCCGACGCGGGCGCGCGCGCCCGGCGGCTCGTTCATCTGGCCATAGACCAGGGCCGCCTTGGAGCCTTCGCCGCCGCCCTTCTTGTTGACGCCGGATTCGATGAACTCGTGATAGAGATCGTTGCCCTCGCGGGTGCGCTCGCCGACGCCGGCGAACACCGAATAGCCGCCATGCGCCTTGGCGATATTGTTGATCAGTTCCTGGATCAGCACGGTCTTGCCGACGCCGGCGCCGCCGAACAGGCCGATCTTGCCGCCCTTGGCGTAGGGCGCGAGCAGGTCGAGCACCTTGATGCCGGTGATCAGGATCTGGGCTTCCGTCGACTGCTCGACATAGGTCGGAGCCGGCTGGTGGATGGAGCGCATCTCGATCGCGTCGACAGGGCCCGCTTCGTCGACCGGCTCGCCGATGACGTTGATGATGCGGCCAAGCATGCCCGGGCCGACCGGAACGGTGATCGGAGCGCCGGTGTCGCGCACTTCCTGGCCACGCACCAGGCCTTCGGTGGAGTCCATCGCGATGCAGCGCACGGTGTTTTCACCGAGATGCTGGGCAACTTCGAGCACCAGGCGGTTGCCGACATTGGTGGTCTCGAGCGCGTTCAGGATCGCCGGCAAATGTTCGCCGAACTGAACGTCGACGACAGCGCCGATGACCTGGCGGACCTGGCCGACAACGCCGGTTGCCTTGGTCGCCACTGCCGGTGTCTTGGCCGAAGCGGCCTTGGCCGGAGCCGCCTTCGCGGCTGCCGCCGGAGCCTTTGCAGCCTTCGCGGGGGCTGCGGCCTTCGCGGCTGCCGTCTTGGGTGTTGCCTTCTGGGGGGTCGCTGCTTTCGCCATCGTCTTTACCCTTTTTCGTCCTTTGTTTCTCACGCGGTCCGGTCGCGGGCCAAATGGCCCCGGACCGCGCCTAGAGCGCCTCGGCGCCCGAAATGATTTCGATCAGTTCCTTGGTGATCTGCGCCTGCCGCTGACGGTTGTAGGTGATCGACAGCTTGTTGATCATGTCGCCGGCGTTGCGAGTCGCATTGTCCATGGCGCTCATCTTGGCACCCATCTCGCCGGCCGCGTTTTCGAGCAGCGCCCGGAAAACCTGCACGGAAATGTTGCGCGGGATGAGGTCGGAAAGGATTTCGCCCGGCTCCGGCTCATATTCATAGACGGCATTGCCGCCATCATTTGCCTCGGCCGGAGCCGAAGCGACGCCTGCGGGAATGATCTGCTGCGCCGTCGGGATCTGGCTGATCACCGACTTGAACTGCGAATAGAACAGCGTGCAGATATCGAAGCCGCCCTCGTCGAAGAGGTGGATGACCTTCTTGGCGATCGCGTCGGCATTGACGAAGCCGAGCGTCTTGACCTCGCGCAGATCGATGCGCTCGAGGATCATCGAGGCATAGTCGCGGCGCAGGATATCGAAACCCTTCTTGCCGACGCAGATGATCTTGACCTGCTTGCCGTCGGCCAAAAGCCTGCGGATATGGTCGCGGGCATGACGGGCGATCTGCGAGTTGAAGCCGCCGCACAGGCCGCGCTCAGCGGTGCAGACGACGAGCAGATGCACGTCGTCCTTGCCGGTACCGGTCATCAGCGCGGGGGCATCGCCGCCGCCGCCGATCGCCTGGGTGATGTTGGCCAGCACGGAACCCATGCGCTCCGAATAGGGGCGCGCCGCTTCCGCAGCCTCTTGCGCACGGCGCAGCTTCGCCGCGGCGACCATCTGCATCGCCTTGGTGATCTTCTGCGTCGCCTTGACCGAGGCGATACGGTTACGAAGGTCTTTTAATGAAGGCATGCTTCAAACCTGATCCCGTCTTGTCGCTTCGCTCAGGCGAAGGTCTTGGCGAAAGCGTCGATCTCGGCCTTCAGCTTGGCGCGCAGATCGTCCGACAGCGCCTTTTCCTTGCGGATGGCGTCGAGAACGTCCTTGCCCGCCGCACGCATGTGGCTGAGCAGGCCGTGCTCGAACTTGCCGACCTGGTTGACCGGCAGCTTGTCGAGATAGCCGTTGACGCCGGCGAAGATCACCGCGACCTGCTCTTCCGTCTTCAGCGGCGAGAACTGCGGCTGCTTCAGGAGTTCGGTCAGGCGCGATCCGCGGTTGAGCATGCGCTGCGTGGCGGCGTCGAGATCGGAACCGAACTGCGCGAAGGCCGCCATTTCGCGGTACTGCGCGAGCTCGCCCTTGATCGAGCCGGCAACCTGCTTCATCGCCTTGATCTGCGCCGACGAACCGACGCGCGACACCGACAGGCCGACATTGACGGCCGGGCGGATGCCCTGGAAGAACAGGTTGGTTTCGAGGAAGATCTGGCCGTCGGTGATCGAGATCACATTGGTCGGGATGTAGGCCGACACGTCGTTGGCCTGCGTTTCGATGACCGGCAACGCCGTCAGCGAGCCATTGCCCAGATCGTCGTTGAGCTTCGCGGCGCGCTCGAGCAGGCGCGAGTGCAGGTAGAAGACGTCGCCCGGATAGGCTTCGCGGCCCGGCGGGCGGCGCAGCAGCAGCGACATCTGGCGATAGGCGACGGCCTGCTTCGACAGATCGTCGTAGCTGATCAGCGCATGCATGCCGTTGTCGCGGAAATATTCGCCCATGGTGCAGCCGGCGAACGGCGCCAGGAACTGCATCGGCGCCGGATCGGACGCGGTGGCGGCGACGATGATCGAGTATTCGAGCGCGCCGCGCTCTTCCAGCACCTTGACGAACTGCGCGACGGTCGAGCGCTTCTGGCCGACGGCGACGTAGACGCAGTAGAGCTTTTCCTTCTCGGGGCCGTTGTCGTGCACCGACTTCTGGTTGAGCATCGTGTCGAGGATGATGGCGGTCTTGCCGGTCTGACGGTCGCCGATGACCAGCTCGCGCTGGCCGCGGCCGACAGGGATCAGCGCATCGATGGCCTTGAGGCCGGTCGACATCGGCTCATGCACCGACTTGCGCGGGATGATGCCGGGCGCCTTGACGTCGACGCGCTTGCGCTCGACCGCCTTGATCGGACCCTTGCCGTCGATCGGGTTGCCGAGCGCGTCGACGACGCGGCCGAGCAGACCGGGACCCACCGGAACGTCGACGATGGCGCCGGTGCGCTTGACGGTATCGCCTTCCTTGATGTCACGGTCGGCGCCGAAGATGACGACGCCGACATTGTCGGCTTCGAGGTTGAGCGCCATGCCGCGGATGCCGCCGGGGAATTCGACCATTTCACCGGCCTGGACATTGTCGAGGCCATAGACGCGGGCGATACCGTCACCGACGGACAGCACCTGTCCAACTTCGGAGACCTCGGCCTCCTTGCCGAAATTCTTGATCTGGTCTTTCAGAATTGCGGAAATTTCCGCGGCGCGGATGTCCATCAGCCGACCTCTTTCAGTGCAAGCTTGAGCGAATTGAGTTTGGTTTTGAGCGACGTGTCGATCTGGCGCGAGCCCATCTTGACCACCAGCCCGCCGAGCAGCGACGGATCGACGGTGACGGAAATGGCCACATCCTTGCCGGCAACGCTCTTCAGCGCCGCCTTGAGTTCGGTCTGCTGGGCCGCGGTCAGCTCATGAGCCGACGTCACTTCGGCGGCGGTCTCGCCACGATGTTCGGCGGCGATCTGGCGGAATGCCCTAATCATGCCGGGTACCGCGAACAGGCGCCGGTTGCGGGCCACGACGCGCAGGAAATTGCCGGTGAGGCCGGTAATCCCGGCCTTGTCGGCGATTGCCGCGATAGCCTTGGCCTGGTCCTCGCTGGAGAACACCGGGCTGTTGATCAGCCGGGTCAGGTCGGCGCTGCCCGCGAGCATCGCCTCGAAACTGTTGAGGTCGGCTTCGACCTTGGCCACGGAATTTGCCTGCAGCGCGAGTTCGAACAGCGAACCCGCGTAGCGTTCTGCGACACCTGAGATTGGCGATGACGATTGAGCCACGGACCGTCTTTTCTCTTGTCTGACAGGCCGCAGATTGTTGGCGCGAGCAAAAACTCTGGCTAAATCTTTGACCTTACTGCATTTTTCCAAGCACGGAGGCGCGGCTTCCGCTATCCCCGGCCGAAAGTCGATTGCCGTCTAGCACAGGCATTTTAAGACCGCAATGCGTCGTTCCGCATGGTTTTCAGGCACTATTGTCGCATCTGGCGAAAGAGTCCCGCCTCGCGCCCCGGAATAGCTAAGGATTCAGGGCACAAAGCCGAAGGCAAAGGCGAGCGGCAATGCGGCCAAGGCCAATTCCACCACAATGGAAACCCAATTGAAAGGCGTGTTGGCGCCATCCGACATCATCGACAGCAGGCGGCCGAAGGCGGTGAACAGCCAGGAGAAGCCGAGCGCCATGTAAACCAGCGGCTGCGCCAGCAGGATGCAGCACAGGCCGACGCCGAGATAGAAGCCCGACATCCTGCCGCGTCCCTCGGCGATCGCCGCTGCCTTCTCCGGTTTGACCTGCAGGCGCAGGACACGGAAGGCCACGCCCGGCGCCAGGAAAAACAGAAGGCCGAGCAGCACGGTGACGACGGCGCTCGACCAGGCCAGCCATTCGCCCTGGCTCGTCGGCCATGGAAGCGCAAAATCCATCTTGTCCCCTCGAAATGCCTGTTTTGAAATCGTGGCGCATTCTAGCGGAGGAAAAACGCCACGCCAGATGGCTCCCTGAACTTTAGAAAAAGCGCATCAATCGAGCGCGAACTCGACCGCCGCCTCGGCGTGGATGCGCGTCGTGTCGAAGACCGGAATGTCGAAATCCTGCTGCCCGATCAGCATGGTGATCTCGGTGCAGCCCATGATCAGGCTGTCGGCGGCCTCTTCGCGGCGCAGGCGCTCGGTCTCTGCGATATAGGCCGCCTTCGAGGCATCTGTGACGATACCCTGGCAGAGCTCGTCATAGATGACGCGATGGATCATGTCGCGCCCGGCCGCATCGGGCACTATCGGTTGCAAGCCGTATTTGTCGGCGAGCCGGCCCTTGTAGAAATCCTGCTCCATGGTGAAGCGCGTCGCCAGCAGCGCCGGGCGCTGCATCCCCGCGCGTTTGATCGCGACCGCCGTGGCGTCGGCGATGTGGATCAGCGGGATCGACACCGAGGCCTGCACCTGGCCGGCCAGTTTGTGCATGGTGTTGGTGCACAGGAGCAGCCCTTCAGCGCCGCCTGCCTCCAGCTTGCGCGCCGCCTCGACGAGAAGCACGCCGGCGCCCTCCCAGTCGCCGTGATGCTGGCGCTCGGCGATCTCGGCGAAGTCGAACGACCACAGCAGCAGTTTCGCCGAATGCAGCCCGCCAAGACGCTCGCGCACGATCTCGTTGAGCAAGCGATAGTAGATGGCGGTCGATTCCCAGCTCATGCCGCCGAGCAGGCCAAGGGTTTTCATGTGATCTTCCATTTTTCGCTGGGGACAGCCTACCGCTGAAAGCGCGACCTTACAAAAAACTCTGCGGGTCGATATCGACCTGCACCCGCACCGAGCCGCGCTGCTTCGGCCCGTTGGCCAGCATGGCCCTGATAAAACCTTGCATGTCGGCACGCCGCTCGCCCTGGATCAGCAAGCGGAAACGGTGGCGGCCGCCAAGCAGGGACAGCGGCGCCTCGGCTGGCCCGAGCACAAACAGATCGGAGGACTCGGGCGCGGCGCGGCGCAGGCCGCGTGCATGGCCCTCGGCCTCGGCCCGCGTCACTGCGCTGACGATGACGCCGGCGAGCCGGCCGAAGGGCGGCAGCGCCGCGCGCTCACGCTCGGCGATCTCGCGCTCGTAAAACGCCTCGGCGTCGCCGGAAACGATCGCCCGCATCACCGGATGGTCGGGCTGAAAGGTCTGCAACAGGCCAAGGCTCTTCTTGCCGGTGCGGCCGGCGCGGCCGGTCACTTGGCTGAGCAGCTGGAAGGTGCGCTCGGCGGCACGCGGATCGCCATTGGCAAGGCCGAGATCGGCGTCGACGACGCCGACCAGCGTCATATTGGGAAAATTGTGGCCTTTGGCGACAAGCTGCGTGCCGATGACGATGTCGGCCTCGCCATCGGCGATCGCCTCCAGTTCCAGCCGCAGACGCCGCACGCCGCCCATCAGGTCCGATGACAAAACAATGGTGCGCGCGTCGGGGAAATGCGCGACCACCTCCTCGGCGATGCGCTCGACGCCCGGCCCGCAGGCGACCAGGTGATCGAGCGTGCCGCATTCCGGGCAGGCTTCCGGGCGGCGCTCATTGTGCCCGCAATGGTGGCAGACCAGCTGGCCGCGAAAGCGATGCTCGACCAGCCAGGCCGAGCAGACCGGGCAGCCGAAGCGATGGCCGCAGACCCGGCACAGCGTCAGCGGCGCATAGCCGCGCCGGTTGAGGAACAAGAGCGATTGTTCCCTCCTCTCCAGCGTCTGGCGCATATGGTCGAGCAGCACCGGCGACAGGAAGCCGCCACGCGCCGGCGGCGCGCGCCGCATGTCGATCGACTTCAGCTGCGGCAGCGCCGCCTCGGCGAAACGAGCCGAGAGAATGGCTCTGTTGTATTTGCCTTGGCTCGCATTGACTCGGCTCTCGACCGATGGCGTCGCCGACGCCAGCATGACTGGGAAACCCCCGATGTGGCCGCGCACGACCGCCATGTCGCGGGCGTTATAGAAAACGCGGTCTTCCTGCTTGTAGGCGGGGTCGTGCTCTTCGTCGACAACGATCAGGCCGAGCTCCTTGAACGGCAGGAACAGCGCCGAGCGCGCGCCGGCGACGACGCGCACAGTGCCCTCAGCCACTTGCCGCCAGACCTTTTCGCGCATCCTTGGCGGCAGGTCGGAATGCCATTCGCCGGGCTTGGCGCCGAAGCGCTGCTGGAAGCGTTCGAGGAAAGCGTGGGTCAGCGCGATTTCCGGCAGCAGGATCAGCACCTGCTTGCCCTGGTCGAGGGCGGCCGCCACCGCCTCGAAATAAACCTCGGTCTTGCCCGACCCGGTGACACCGTCGAGCAGCGCGACGTTGAAGGTGCCGGCCGCGACATTGGCGCGCAGCATCGATGCCGCGTCATTCTGGTCCGGCATCAGCTCCGGTACGGCATACAGGGAATCAGGCGCGGCCACCACCGGCCGCGGTGGGATCATCACCGTCTCGAACACGCCTTGCGCCTTCAGTCCCTCGATCACCGTCGACGACACGCCGGCGGCATGGGCGAGGCCGGAGCGCGTCCAGGCAAGGCCGCCTTCGGCCACCTCCAGCACCCGCTCCCTGGCGCTCGTCATCCGGTCGGGCGCGAGAAGCGTGCGCTGCAGCCCCTCGATCCACGGTTCCGGGTCGAAGGCTTCCGGCGCCCGGAGCAGCATGCGCGCCACCATGCCCGGCGCCGACAGCGTGTACTGCGCCACCCAGTCGACAAAGCGGCGCATCGAACGGTCGATCGGCGGGCAGTCGAAGACCTGCTCGATGGGACGCAGCTTTTTCGCGTCGATATTCTCGACCACGCCATCCCAGACGATGCCGGCGACCTGGCGCGGCCCGAGCGGCACGCGCACGATCGAGCCCGGCACGACGTGCATGCCTGCGGGCACGGCATAGGTGTAGGGGCGTTCTGCAGGCATCGGCACCAGCACCGGCGCGGCTGCGACAAAGGGCGAATCTTCGATCATGAGGCGTGACCTTGCCCCGACTTTGGTCTAGATCAAAGGGCAACGCTGAACGTGCCTTCCCCAGCACGCCGAAATCTTCAGGAGACCGCCATGAAATTTTTTGCCGACACCGCCGACATCAAGGAAATCCGTGAGCTGATCGATCTGGGGCTGCTCGATGGCGTCACCACCAACCCCTCGCTGATCCTGAAATCGGGCGGCAAGATCTCCGAGGTCACCAAGCAGATCTGCGACATCGTCGAAGGCCCTGTTTCGGCCGAAGTCGTGGCCACCGAGTACAAGAACATGATGGCCGAGGCCGAGGTGCTGGCCAAAATCGCGCCGAATGTCACCATCAAGGTGCCGTTGACGCTCGATGGGCTGAAGGCCTGCAAGACGATCCGCACCGAAATGAACCGCATGGTCAATGTCACGCTGTGCTTCTCGGCCAACCAGGCGCTGCTCGCCGCCAAGGCCGGCGCTTCCTTCATCTCGCCCTTCGTCGGCCGCATCGACGACACCGGCTCGGACGGCATGGAGGTGATCCAGGAGATCCGTCAGATCTACGACAATTACGATTTCCAGACCGAGATCCTGACCGCTTCGGTGCGCACGGTGAACCACGTCAAGCAGGCGGCCCTGATTGGGGCCGATGTCGTCACCGCGCCGCCGGCCACGCTGAAGGCGCTGGTCAACCATCCGCTGACCGACAAAGGCCTCGCCGCCTTCCTCGCCGACTGGGCCAAGACCGGCCAGAAGATCGGCTGAGCGATCCGATATCCGATACCAAAAGGCCGGGCAACCGGCCTTTTTTATTGACCTTCGTAGACCTCCCGATCAGTCAGCGTCGTCGGCGGCGGTTGCCGGCGGGCGCCGACCCATGATGATCTCGCGCTTGCCGACATGGTTGGGTGCGCCGACCAGCCCTTCCTTCTCCATGCGCTCGACCAGTGAGGCGGCGCGGTTGTAGCCGATGCCGAGGCGGCGCTGGATGTAGGACGTCGAACATTTCTTGTCGCGCAACACCACCTTGACCGCCTCGTCATAACTGGAATCGCCGTCCTCGGCCGCAACGGATCCCTTGTCGAAGACGGCTCCCTGGTCGCCTTCGTCTTCCTCTTCATCCTCGTCGGCCGTCACGGTTTCCAGATATTCGGGGCGGCCCTGCGCCTTCAGATGCGCCACGACATGCTCGACCTCCGCGTCGGAGACAAAGGGGCCGTGCACGCGCGAAATGCGCCCGCCGCCCATCATGTGCAGCATGTCGCCCTGGCCAAGCAGCTGCTCGGCGCCCTGCTCGCCCAGGATGGTGCGGCTGTCGATCTTGGACGTGACCTGGAAGGAAATCCGGGTCGGGAAGTTGGCCTTGATCGTGCCGGTGATGACATCGACCGAGGGGCGTTGCGTCGCCATGATCAGATGGATGCCGGCCGCGCGCGCCATCTGTGCCAGGCGCTGGATCGCGCCTTCGATCTCCTTGCCGGCGACCATCATCAGGTCGGCCATCTCGTCGACGATGACGACGATATAGGGCATCGGCGCGAGGTCGATTTCCTGCTGCTCGAAGAGCGGCTCGCCGGTGCCCTTTTCGAAGCCGGCCTGAACGGTCATGACGACCGCCTCACCCTTGTCGCGGGCCTGGGCGGCGCGCTCGTTGTAGCCGTCGATGTTGCGCACGCCGAGCCGCGCCATCTTGCGATAGCGGTCCTCCATCTCGCGCACCGCCCATTTGAGCGCGGTGACGGCCTTCTTGGGGTCCGTGACGACGGGGGTCAGAAGATGCGGGATGCCGTCATAAACGGAGAGTTCGAGCATCTTGGGATCGACCATGATCAGCCGGCATTCTTCCGGCTTCAGCCGGTAGAGCAGCGACAGGATCATGGTGTTGATGGCGACCGACTTGCCGGAGCCGGTGGTGCCGGCAACGAGCAGATGCGGCATCTTCGCCAATTCGGCGATGACGGGCTCGCCGCCTATCGTCTTGCCGAGGCAAAGCGCCAGCTTGCAGCTGGTCTTGCGAAAACCCTGCGATTCGATCAGCTCGCGGAAATAGACGGTCTCGCGGGTCTCGTTCGGAAGCTCGATGCCGATGACGTTGCGGCCGGGCACCACGGCGACGCGCGCCGAAATCGCCGACATGGAACGGGCGATATCGTCGGCGAGACCGATGACGCGAGACGATTTGACGCCCGGCGCCGGCTCGAACTCATAGAGTGTCACGACCGGACCAGGGCGAACGTGGATGATCTCGCCGCGCACGCCGAAATCCTCCAGCACGCTTTCCAGGAGATCGGCATTCTGCTCGAGCCGCTCCTGCGACATGTAGAAGCCCTGCCCTTCCGGCGGCTGCTGCAGCAACTCTTCGGAGGGAAGTTCGTATGCCTCGCCGGTCGTGGACGGCACGATCTTGCCGACCTTGGGCAGCGGCGAAGAGGCGCGCCCGGCCGGAGCCTGCACGGTCTCCTCCAGGCTTTGCGCGACCTGGACCGGAACGGCATTGCGCGCGACGGCGGAAGTTGCGGCCGCCGTCCGGGCCTGTCGCGGCGCGCCGCTCGCCACCGGCTGGATCTCGGCCTCGTTCGAATTGGCCGGACGGACGTCCGGCGAGGCGGGCGGAGCTTGCAGGCCCGGAAGGCATTCGATGACGCGGAACAGCGAGGTGGGATCCGCCGTGGGCGCGGCGTGGCTGTCGGCCGGTTTGGCGACGACCGGCCCGGCCGGGCGCGGCGCCGGGACGGCTTGCGGCACCGGCGACGGAGCCTCGACCATGTAGGGCGCCATGACCTCGAAAAAGGCGTGATCCGACAGATAGGGCCAACGCACTCTTTCGCGGCCAGTGGTTTTGACCGGCGCCGCCGTCCCCTGGGTCGGCGCGGATGCGCGTGATGTTGCGACGATCCTTGACCCCGCAGGCGCAGCGGTCCGTGCCGGTTCGCCAGCATGCCTTGGCGTAACGGATGTCGGGGCCGAACCCGCCGGCCTCTGCAGCACCGCGCCCCTGTTGCCGGCAGTCGAGCGGACGGCGTCCAAGACGGGGTTCCGGCTCTTCAGCAATGGTGAAGACGTGGCTGCATGGGATGGCGGGGCCGCGGCGGGCCGTGCGCTTGCTTGCTGCGCCGGTGGGACCGGCGGTTCGCTTTGCTCGGCGGCAATCTGGTCGCGCTGCGGATGGCGCGTCTTGGCTTCATAGTCCGGCGTGCGGGTAAACCGCACATTGGGCGCCAGGAAGAAATAGTCTTGCCAGGCTGGGCTTTCGTTGCCGCCAAGATCGACGAAATCACCGGCTCCGGCCGCACCGAGCTGCCGGCCGTCCGCCTTGTCGCTCATGGTGTTGAAACGCTTTACCCCGGGGTCATCGGGCGAAGCTGCCTTCAATGAATTGACCCGGAGAAAACGCCTGGATTCCATGCTCAAGACTCACTCTGAAACGTCTGCTGAGCAATAGGGAGCGAGTGGTTAACAGTTGCTTCCCGTCGGCAGCGCCGGGGCGATGGAAAAGCTGAAAATAAAACCGGACCCTGGCCGACGCGAGGCGCGTCGAAGATCAAAATTCACATGCCGCTGGCGGCCCGGAGGCCGGCGCGTTTTGCCCGTCCTTGGCTCGGCTTTTGCGTGAAACGAAAAACGGCGTTAGCCAGCCGTCTTGCCGTGCCGGACCAGATCCTGGGCGATGGACAATTGCAGGGCTTCGGCCAGCTCGCGCGCGGCGCGGTTTTCAGCGTCGATCTGCGCCCGATACGAGGCAAATTCCTGCCGCGGCCTGTCGAAGGACGAGGTGATCGCCCGCTTGCCGACCGTGATGACGGCGCCGGTTTTCGCATCGGTCAGCGTATAGCTGGCGGTCAGCGTCACCGAACCGGCGGTCGGCTCGTCCTGATCGGTCTGGACCTGCACCAGCGCGGCCGAATCGACGGCTTCGGTCACGCTGAGACCAAGCGAATAAAGCGGCGAGGCCGGTTCGCCGGCGCCGCGCCCAAATCCGAAGATCAGATTGTTGCGCACCTGCTGGGCATAGCGTGTGTTGACCGGCTTGACGGCAATCGACGCCAGCTCGGCATTTGCGGTCGAGCCCGTGGACAGCGGCGCGTTCGAATAGAGCGGCCGCACCTGGCAGGCCGAGACCAGTGCGAGCGAGCCGACAAGGCCGGCAAGCGCGATGCGCCGCAGCAGGCGGCTCAGCTCTGTCTTTTCGGGGTTAGGCAACTCAAGGTCAGGCAACGACATTGACGATCCTCTGCGGCACGATGATCACCTTGCGCGGGGCCTTACCTTCGAGCGCTTTCTGCACGAAGTCGAGAGCGAGCACAGCTTTTTCGACCGCACCTTGGTCCGCGTCGCGGGCAATTGTCAAATCCCCACGTTTCTTGCCGTTGACCTGCACCGGATAGGTGACCTCATTGTCGACGACCAGCGCCGGATCGAAGACCGGCCACGGCCGTTCGGCAACCAGATCGGTGCCGCCCAGCGCCTCCCAGCACTCCTCGGACAAATGCGGCATCACAGGCGCGATCAGGTGCACCAGGATCTCCACCGCCTGGCGACAGGCGCCTTGCATCGCCGGATCGGCCTTGCCTTCCGCCACGTCGTTGAGCGGCGCGGTCAGCACATTGGCCAGTTCATAGATGCGGGCAATGGCGCGGTTGAAGGCGAGCTTCTCGATGTCCTCGCCGACCGCCTTGAGGATCTTGTGCGCGGCCTTGGAAACCGCTCCGGCCTCACCATTGTCGGCCGCCGCCGGCTTGACGCCTGCCAGCGTTTCGGCTGCCGTCGATACCAGCCGCCAGATGCGCTGCATGAAGCGATGCGCGCCGGCGGCGCCATCGTCGGTCCATTCGACATCGCGCTCGGGCGGTGAATCCGACAGCATGAACCAGCGCGCCGTATCGGCGCCGTAGCCGTCGGTGATGTCCTCCGGACTGACCGTGTTCTTCTTCGACTTCGACATCTTCTCGAGCGGGCCGATCGTCGCGTCCTCGCCGGTGGCGATCTCGATGGCGCGGCGCTTGCCGTCGGCTTCCTCCAGCCGCACCTCGGTCGGCGCCAGCCAGCGGCCGTTCGATGCCGACCCGACGCGATAGGTTTCGTGCACCACCATGCCTTGCGTGAACAGACCCTTGAACGGCTCGGCCAGATCGACATGGCCGGCCTCGCGCATGGCGCGGGTGAAGAAACGCGAATAGAGCAGGTGCAGGATCGCGTGCTCGATGCCGCCGATATACTGGTCGACCGGCAGCCATTCGTTCGCCGCCTTGGGATCGGTCGGCTCGTGGGCCCAGGGCGCGGTGAAGCGAGCGAAATACCACGACGAATCGACGAACGTGTCCATCGTGTCGGTTTCGCGCCGCGCGTCCTTGCCGCATCGCGGGCACTTCACATGCCGCCAGGTTGGATGACGATCGAGCGGATTGCCCGGCCGGTCGAAATCGACGTCGTCGGGCAGCTTGACCGGCAGGTCCGCCTTCGGCACCGGCACCACGCCGCAATCCTCGCAATGGATCATCGGGATCGGGCAGCCCCAGTAGCGCTGGCGCGAAATGCCCCAGTCGCGCAGGCGGAAATTCACCTTGCGTTCGGCCATTGGCCGGTTGCCGATCGTCTTCTGCTCCAGGAGCTTCGCCACCTCGTCGAAGGCCTGGCCCGGCTTCATGCCGTCGAGGAAGCGCGAATTGATCATCGCGCCATCGTCGCCATAGGCCACGTCGACGATCTGGAAGGTCGCCTGATTCTCGCCTTCCGGCATCACCACCGGCACCACCGGCAGGCCATATTTGTTGGCGAAGTCGAGGTCGCGCTGGTCATGCGCCGGGCAGCCGAAGATGGCGCCGGTGCCGTATTCCATCAGCACGAAATTGGCCACGTAGACAGGCAGCGTCCAGCTGTCGTCGAACGGGTGGACGACGCGGATGCCGGTGTCGAAACCCTTTTTCTCGGCCGTCTCCAGCGCCGCCACCGACGTGCCCATATGGCGGACCTCGTCGATGAACTTCGCCAGTGCCGGATTGGTCTCGGCCGCCTTTTTGGCCAGCGGATGATCGGCGGCGATGGCCATGAAGGAAGCGCCGAAGATGGTGTCGGGCCGCGTCGTGTAGACTTCCAGCTCGTGTTCGCCGGCAATGTCGGAGGCCAAAGGCCAGCGGATCAGCAGGCCTTCCGAGCGGCCGATCCAGTTCTGCTGCATCAGCTTCACTTTCTCGGGCCACTCGTCGAGCCCGTCCAGCGAATCCAGCAGGTCCTGGGCGAAGTCGGTGATCTTGAAGAACCATTGCGTCAGCTCACGCTGTTCGACCAGCGCGCCCGAGCGCCAGCCGCGCCCGTCGATGACCTGCTCGTTGGCGAGCACGGTCATGTCCTCCGGATCCCAGTTGACCTTGGAGGATTTGCGCGTCACCAGGCCCTTCTCGACAAAGTCGAGGAACAGCATCTGCTGGCGGTGATAATAGTCGACGTCGCAGGTGGCGAATTCGCGCGCCCAGTCCAGCGACAGGCCCATGACCTTGAGCTGCTCGCGCATGGTGGCGATGTTCTGGTAGGTCCATTCCTTGGGATGGACCTTGTTCTGCATTGCCGCGTTCTCGGCCGGCATGCCGAAGGCGTCCCAGCCCATCGGATGCAGCACGTTGAAGCCCTTGGCCCGCTTGTAACGCGCCACTACGTCGCCCATCGTGTAGTTGCGGGTGTGGCCGATATGGATGCGCCCAGACGGATAGGGGAACATCTCCAGCACGTAGTATTTCGGGCGCGGATCGTCATTGTGCGCTTCGAAAAGCTTCTTGGCAGCCCAGGCCTTCTGCCATTTGGGTTCTGATGCGCGCGGATTGTATCGTTCGGTTGCCATGGGACGTTTTTCACTTAAAAGCATGCACGGACTGCGGGCGACAAGCTCGGCAGTTCAGGGAATGTGGTCCGGGTGTTCACCATGGTTTGGCAAACCCGTCAACCATATGGGCATCGCGTCGGTCAAAAACGCGGGCCAAAACAGCAGGATTTGCAGATGGGCGACGCCGTTCAGCGTTTTTTTGCGGTCAAGGCGAAGATTGCCGCGACCGAGAGCGAGGCTAGCCGCGAAGCCGGTGCGGTGACGCTGGTCGCCGTCTCCAAGACCTTCGAGGCCGCCGACATCAGCCCGGTCATCGAGGCCGGCCAGCGCGTCTTCGGTGAGAATCGCGTGCAGGAGGCGCAAGGCAAGTGGCCGGCGCTGAAAGGCGCTTTCCCGGACATCGAGCTGCACCTGATCGGCCCGCTGCAGTCGAACAAGGCCAGGGAGGCCGTCGCGCTGTTCGATGTCATCGAGACGGTCGACCGTGAAAAGATCGCCGCCGAACTCGCCAGGGAGATCGCCCGGCAAGGCCGCGCGCCAAAGCTCTACGTCCAGGTCAACACCGGCTCGGAACCGCAGAAGGCCGGCATCGAGCCGCGCGAGGCGGTCGCCTTCGTCGCCCGCTGCCGCGACGTCCACGGCCTAGCCATCGAAGGCCTGATGTGCATCCCGCCGGCCGACGAGAACCCCGGCCCGCACTTCGCTTTGCTGGAAAAGCTCGGCAAGGAAGCCGGCGTCGCCAAACTCTCGATGGGCATGTCCGGCGACTACGAGACGGCGATCGCTTTCGGCGCCACCAGCGTCCGGGTCGGTTCAGCGATCTTCGGCAGTCGTTAGTCCCGCACGGCACCAGCACATTCCTTGCTGCCTCACCATGCAAATGCTATATCTAGCCAAGCTAGCTAGGAGCATTTCATGAACTGGCACCTTCAGGACGCGAAGAACAATTTTTCCAAGGTGGTTCAGCGTGCGCGAAGCGAGGGACCGCAGACGGTGACGTTGCGCGGCGAGCGTGCCGCAGTGGTGCTCTCCGCCGAGGACTACGACCGTCTGGCTGGAAAGAAAAAGTCGCTGGCGGAGTACCTTTTGACCGGCCCCGTTTGGGATGATGGTTTCGCCGAAGAGGTCAACCGTCGCCCGAAGACGATGATCCGGGATGTCGATCTCTGATGTATCTGCTCGACACGAACATCGTTTCGGATGTGCAGAGGCGGTTGCCCAGGCCGACTGAATGGCTGGCATCGGTGGATCCGACATCAGTCAATCTCAGCGTCATTACGCTTGGAGAGATCGAGCGTGGGATCATCAAGCTGCGCAAGGTCGACTCCGAGAAGGCAACACGCCTCGATCTGTGGCTGCGGGAGCTTCGGCGGGACAATACCGACCGTATTCTTGCCGTCACGGAAGATGTCGCGTTGGCTTGGGGCCGTATCACGGCCGGCCGCACAAGAGGCAGCGCGGACACGCTTATCGCGGCGACCGCGCTTGTCCATGATCTCATTCTGGTGACGCGCAACGCCGCCGATTTTGATGATACAGGCGTGACGGTGCTTAATCCCTGGGACGTCTAAGCTCGTTCGTCTGCTTTTCGAGGCGTTCCATCTACCTACGCTCACGCGCATTGGGCCAATCTCAAGCGGTCGTTACGCCAACAGTGGAAACGAAACGTACCGTTCCTATTTGATTAGTGTCGTCACAATTCTCCTGGAGCCTTTGCCATGCGTTACAATCAGCTTGGAAATACGGGGATGTTTGTCTCCGAACTGTGCCTCGGCACCATGACCTTCGGCGCCGCCGGCGAAAACGCCCAATGGGGCCTGATCGCCAGCCTCGACCAGAAGGGCGTCAACGAGATCGTCGGCCGCTCGATCGCCGCCGGCGTCAATTTCTTCGACACGGCCGATGTCTACTCCTTCGGTCAATCCGAGCGCCTGCTCGGCCAGTCGCTTAGGGACCTCGGCGTCAAACGTTCGGACGTCGTCATCGCCACCAAGGTGCATGGCGCCATGGGCGACGGCCCGAACCAGCGTGGCTCCTCGCGCGGCCACATCATGGATTCGGTCGATGCCAGCCTCGAACGGCTGCAGCTCGACCACATCGATCTCTATCAGCTGCACGGCACCGACGCGGTGACGCCGATCGATGAGACACTGCGGGCACTCGATGATCTGGTTGCCAGCGGCAAGGTCCGTTATGTCGGCGTCTCCAACTGGCAAGCATGGCGCATCGCCAAGGCGCTCGGCATTGCCGACCGCAAGGGTTTTGCCCGTTTCGAGACCATCCAGTCCTATTACTCGATCGCCGGCCGCGAACTCGAACGCGAGATCGTGCCGCTGATCAACGAGGAGAAGCTCGGCCTGATGGTGTGGTCGCCGATGGCCGGTGGCCTGCTGTCCGGCAAATACGGCCCCGGCGCGCCCGGCAATGGCGAGGGCCACCGTGCGTCCTTCAACTTCCCGCCGGTCAACGAGGACCGCGCCTGGGCGGCCGTCGCCGTCATGCGCGAAGTTGCCAGGAAACATGATGTCAGCGTTGCCACAGTGGCGCTCGGCTATGTCCTGGCCAAGCCTTTCGTGATGAGCGTCATCATCGGCGCCAGCCGCATGGAGCAGCTAGAACAGAACCTTGCCGCGACTGAAGTGAAGCTCGACACCGACGATCTCGCCCGTCTCGACGAGGTCAGCGCGCTGCCGGCGGAATATCCCGGCTGGATGGTCGAACGCCAGGCGGCCGGCCGCCGGCCGGCGCCGTTCACGCCCAAAGCATAACGCGGCCGACGAAGGCTATCCCGGGAGTCGGACGGCTCCCGGGTATCACTTCAGGCCATCCGCACGGTCTCGACCAGAAAATCGAGAAAAGCCCGCACTCTGGCCGGCAGATGCTTGCCGTGGCCGACATAGACGGCATGTGTCGGTTCGACATCGCCAGGGTTGAAGTCTTCCAGCAGCGGCATTAGCCGGCCGGCGGCAATATCGGGCTCGACATGCCAGCGCGCCAGCCGGGCAATGCCCGCACCCGCAATCGTCATCAGCCGCATCGCTTCGCCATCGCTGACCATCGCATTGCCGCTGACCGGAACCGTGAAGGACGTATCGTCCGCGAACGGCCAGCCGTCGCTGTACCGGGCGAAGCCGAAGGCAAGCCGATTGTGACGATCGAGTTCGGCAGGCAGGCGCGGCGTCCCAAGCGCGCCAAGATAGGACGGGGCGGCAACCACCACCATCGGGCTTTGGCCTAGCTTGCGCGCCACCAGCCGTGACTCGCCGAGCTGCCCGGCCCGGATCGCGACATCGGCACGCTCCGCCATCAAATCGATGACGCTGTCGGTCAGCACCAGGTCGACCGATATTTCGGGGTAGCGTTCGAGGAAGCGCGGCAGGAGCGGGACCAGCCGGTGCACGCCGAAGGGTACGTATGTGTTGACCCGCAGCCGCCCGCGCGGCGCCGCACCCGCCGCCGCCTCGCGCTCGGCCGCCGCCATGTCGGCCAGGATGCGCAGCCCGCTCTCGTAGAACGCGCTGCCTTCCGGCGTCAGTTGCAGCTTGCGCGTCGAGCGGCTGACCAGTCGGGCGCCGAGCCTGGCCTCCAGCCGGGCGATCAGCTTGCTGACCGCCGATGGCGTCATGCGCAAGGCGCGCGCCGCCGCCGAAAAGCTGCCCGCCTCGACGACGCGCACGAAGACTTCGATCTCGCCGGAGCGGTTGATGTCAGGTCTGGCCATCTGTGAATCTATTTCACAGAAAGTATGCCTGGAGCAAGTCTGGTTCACAATGCACGGCAACACGATCTTCCGGGTCGGGCGCGGGTTTGGACAGGGCGCTCGTCATCGCCGAAGTGGGAACCACCATGCCTCTTGCTCTCTACGCCCTCGCCGCCGGTGCCTTCGGCATCGGCGTCACCGAATTCGTCATCATGGGTCTGCTGCTCGATGTCAGCAAAGACCTTGGCGTCTCGATCTCCGCCGCCGGCCAGCTCATTTCGGGCTATGCGCTGGGCGTCGTCATCGGCGCCCCGCTGCTGACCATCGCCACCGGCAACTGGCCGCGCAAGACAGTGCTTCTGGCGCTGATGGCGATCTTCACGCTTGGCAATCTCGCCTGTGCGCTGGCGCCCGACTACTGGACGCTGATGGGCGCCCGCGTCATCACCGCCTTTGCCCACGGCACTTTCTTCGGCGTCGGCTCGGTGGTCGCCACCGGCCTTGTCGCACCCAACAGGAAGGCTTCGGCGATCGCCTTGATGTTCACCGGCCTGACCATCGCCAACATCCTCGGCGTGCCCTTCGGCACCTGGCTCGGCCAGGCCTTCGGCTGGCGCGCGACCTTCTGGGCGGTGACTGCGGTCGGCCTCGCCGCCTTCGCCGTCATCCTGGCCCTGGTGCCGCGCAGCCAGGCGGCGCCCGAGAAGAGCGACCTGCGCACCGATCTCGCCGTGCTGCGCCGCACGCCCGTCCTGCTCGGCCTCGCCACCACCGTGCTTGGCTATGCCGGCGTCTTCGCCGTCTTCACCTACATCGCGCCGCTGTTGACCGAGCTCTCGGGCTTCAAGGAAGCGGCGGTATCGCCGATCCTGCTCGTCTTCGGCGGCGGTCTCATCGCCGGCAATCTCGCCGGCGGCAAGGTCGCCGACCGCTGGCTGGTGCCGTCCGTGCTCGGCAGCCTCGTCGTGCTCGCTTTGGTGCTGGCAACCATGAGCTTCGCCATCCACAGCCAGGTGATGGCCGTGATCTATGTCGGCCTGCTCGGTGCCGCCGCCTTTGCCACCGTGGCGCCGCTGCAAATGTGGGTGCTGGAAAAGGCCCAAGGCGCCGGCCAGAGCCTCGCCTCGTCCTTCAACATCGCCGCCTTCAATCTCGGCAATGCCGGCGGTGCATGGCTTGGCGGCGCGGTCATCGCCCACGGCCTCGGCCTTGGCGCGCTCACCTGGGTCGCCGCCCTGCTGCCGGTCGCGGCCCTTGGCGTCGCCGGGCTGGCGCTGCGCCTCGACCGCAGCGCCTCGCTCGGCACGCCTGTCTGCGCCAACTCGTAAGTTCGTCCGCAATCCGTTTTCGATATCATCAGGAGCAGAAAAATGGACTATCGACCTCTCGGCGCATCGGGCCTGAAAGTGCCCGCACTTTCATTCGGCGCGGGAACCTTTGGCGGCTCCGGCCCGCTGTTCGGTGCCTGGGGCAACAGCGACGCCAGGGAAGCGCGGCGGCTGGTCGACATCTGCCTCGAGGCCGGCGTCAATCTGTTCGACACCGCCGACGTCTATTCGAACGGCGCCTCGGAGGAGGTGCTCGGCGAAGCCATAAAAGGCCGCCGCGACGCCGTGCTGATCTCGACCAAGACCTCGCTGCCGATGGGCGAGGGACCGGCCGACTACGGCTCGTCGCGTTCTCGGCTGATCAAGGCAGTGGATGTCGCGCTCAAACGTCTCGGCACCGACTACATCGACCTGTTGCAGTTGCATGCCTTCGATGCCGGCACGCCGATCGACGAGGTTTTGTCGACGCTGGACGCGCTCGTGGGCGCCGGCAAGCTGCGTTATGTCGGGGTCTCCAACTTCTCCGGCTGGCAAGTGATGAAGTCGCTGGGGGAAGCGGACAAGCATGGCTACCCGCGTTATGTCGCGCACCAGGTCTACTATTCGCTTCTCGGGCGCGACTATGAATGGGAGCTGATGCCGCTCGGCCTCGACCAGGGCGTCGGCGCGCTGGTGTGGAGCCCGCTTGGCTGGGGCCGCCTGACCGGCAAGATCCGCCGTGGCCAGCCTCTGCCGGAAACGAGCCGGCTGCACGACACCGCGAGCTTCGGTCCGCCGGTCGAGGACGAGCATCTCTATCGGGTGATGGACGCGCTAGACGCAGTGGCGCAGGAAACCGGCAAGACCGTGCCGCAGATCGCCATCAACTGGCTGCTGCAGCGCCCGACCGTGTCATCGGTCATCATCGGCGCCCGCAACGAAGAGCAATTGCGCCAGAACCTCGGCGCCGTCGGCTGGACGCTGACACCGGAGCAGATGAAAAAGCTCGACGCCGCCAGCGAAGTCACCGCGCCCTATCCGTATTTCCCCTATCGCCGCCAGGAAGGATTCGCCCGGCTCAACCCGCCGGCGGTGTAAAAAAGGTCGCCGGGAGACTGACGACGAGACAACAGGCTATTTGTCCACGACGAACGTCCGCTGCTTACCCGTTGCGGACGTTATAACCACCGCTCATAATTGCACAATGATGACTCTGCCGCCTGCTGTTTTGCCGATCTTTGCCGCAGCCGGATGGTTTCCCGGGCGCAGGGTGCACTTGCCTCCAACGGTCCCGGCAAGTCATCCGGTGGCTGCCATTCTTAGCGAGTTCCATGGCCTCAAGGTCGGCGAGCTCGGTCCCGGGATAGAATGCGCCCGGAGCGATGTCAGCTTTTGGTGGCCTCCAGACGAAGGCTACGAAGAAATTTCCGAAATTGGAGCCCTGCTTCAAACAGAGCTGGCTTGCTTTGCCAGCGCTCACAACAGTCACGAAAGCCTGTATGTCGATGGCGAGGGCCGGGTGTTTGTTGTGTCCCCGGAGATGCCGGGCATAGGCTTTATGGGCCGCAACTTTGGCGAAGCAATGGAGCGCGCCCTGCTAGGCCTGAAGGCGTCACCCCTTCTTCTGCCTTCACATGACAAAGTGTCATGGTATGGCGAGGTACTTCTGCGTGGAGACCCTCAAATCCTGAGCATCGAGAAGCTGATGACGGGATAGAGCGACCTCCGATCGCGCCTTTCTCTCGGCCGGCTGATTGAGTTTCGGCCCTAGTGCAGCACGAACTCGCCATCCACCTTGCGCCACTCGTTCGGCCCGATCAGTTTCTGGTGCGTGTAGCTGATCGAGTGCAGCGGCCCGTCGAGCTTGGCTTTCCAGAACTCGATGAATTTGATCAGCACCGGAAACTTCGGCGCGATGTCGTAGTCCTGCCAGATAAAGCTCTGCAGCAGATGCGGGTGATCGGGAAAGTGGTACAGAATCTTGGCCGTGGTCAGGCCATAGCCTTTGAGCATCAGGTCCATTTCGGCATGATCGCGCATTGCGGTCCCCCTGGGCGGTCCCTTGTTGATTCTCCTGTCCTCCCAAGGCTGATTGTGCGCGCCGTTGATTAACCGTCTATTGATTTTTTCTTCATCGAAACCGGCTTTAGCACGCGAAAACATGCAGTTAGCAGCGCGCTCGACCGAGTGCTGACAGCTCTCCAAAGCCCGCCTGCGGCATCCCGCCGCGCGAATCCAACGTCTAATATTGCCGTAACGGCGGAACTGGTAATAATGCCGCCGAATTCGCGGTCGTGTCACCGCGATCCCGCCGGCATTTCAAGCCGGCGATTGGTTCGGGAGGAAAGTCAGGAATGTCCGAGGTTCATGTCCATCGCGTCCAGCCGGCGTGGAAGAAGAATGCGCTGATCGACAATGATACCTACCTGAAATGGTATGCCGACAGCATCAAGAACCCGGACAAGTTCTGGGGCAAGCACGGCAAGCGCATCGACTGGTTCAAGCCCTACAGCAAGGTCAAGAACACCTCCTTCGACGGCAAGGTCTCGATCAAGTGGTTCGAGGACGGGCTGACCAACGTTTCCTACAATTGCATCGATCGCCATCTCAAGAAGCGCGGCAACCAGACCGCCATCATCTGGGAAGGCGACAACCCCTACGACGACAAGAAGATCACCTACAACGAGCTTTACGAGCATGTCTGCCGGCTCGCCAATGTGATGAAGAAGCACGGCGTCAAGAAGGGCGACCGCGTCACCATCTACATGCCGATGATCCCGGAGGCCGCCTATGCGATGCTGGCCTGCACGCGTATCGGCGCCATCCATTCGATCGTCTTCGGCGGCTTTTCGCCGGACGCGCTGGCAGGCCGTATCGACGACTGCAAGTCGACTTTCGTCATCACCGCCGACGAGGGCCTGCGCGGCGGCAAGCCGATCCCGCTGAAGGAGAACACCGACAAGGCGATCGAGATCGCAGCCAAGGCCGGCACCAAAGTCGAAAAAGTGGTGGTCGTGCGCCGCACCGGCGGCAAGATCGGCTGGGCTCCGGGCCGCGACGTCTGGTACCACGACGAAATCGCGACGGTGAAGGCCGAGTGCAAGCCGGAGAAGATGAAGGCCGAGGATCCGCTGTTCATCCTCTACACCTCGGGCTCGACCGGCAAGCCGAAGGGTGTGCTGCACACCACCGCCGGCTATCTCGTCTATGTCTCGATGACGCACCAATATGTCTTCGACTATCATGACGGCGACATCTACTGGTGCACCGCCGATGTCGGCTGGGTGACCGGCCACAGCTACATCGTCTATGGCCCGCTCGCCAACGGCGCCACCACGCTGATGTTCGAGGGCGTGCCGAATTATCCGTCGCAGTCGCGCTTCTGGGAAGTCATCGACAAGCACAAGGTCAACATCTTCTACACCGCGCCGACCGCATTGCGCGCGCTGATGGGCGCCGGCAACGACCCTGTGAAGAAGACCTCGCGCAAGTCGCTGCGCGTGCTGGGATCGGTCGGCGAGCCGATCAACCCGGAAGCCTGGGAGTGGTATTTCAACGTCGTCGGCAACGGCAAAGTGCCGATCGTCGACACCTGGTGGCAGACCGAGACCGGCGGCATCCTGATCACGCCGCTGCCCGGCGCCACCGATCTCAAGGCGGGTTCGGCGACGCGCCCCTTCTTCGGCATCAAACCGCAGTTGGTCGACGGCGAAGGCAAGGTGCTGGAAGGGGCGGCCGACGGCAATCTCTGCATCACCGATTCCTGGCCGGGCCAGATGCGCACCGTCTATGGCGATCACGATCGTTTCGTGCAGACCTATTTTTCCGCCTACAAGGGCAAGTACTTCACCGGTGACGGCTGCCGCCGCGACGCCGACGGCTACTACTGGATCACCGGCCGCGTCGACGATGTCATCAACGTCTCCGGCCATCGCATGGGCACGGCCGAAGTCGAATCGGCGCTGGTCAGCCATGAGAAGGTCTCCGAGGCCGCTGTCGTCGGCTACCCGCACGACATCAAGGGCCAGGGCATCTACAGCTACGTCACCTTGATGAAGGGTGCCGAACCGACCGAAGACCTGCGCAAGGAACTCGTCGCCCATGTCCGCAAGGAGATCGGCGCCATCGCCTCGCCCGACAAGATCCAGTTCGCGCCGGGCCTGCCCAAGACGCGTTCCGGCAAGATCATGCGCCGCATCCTGCGCAAGATCGCCGAGGACGATTTTGCCGCCCTTGGCGATACCTCGACACTCGCCGATCCAGCCGTGGTCGACGATCTGGTTGCCAACCGGCAGAACAAGAAGGGCTGATGCGGGACGCGGCCTTGCTCGGCACTGTCAGCGAACTCTGGCGCTATCCAGCGAGCTCGCTCGCCGGCGAACGCCTGGAGGCGATCTCCGTTGCACTCGAAAGCATCGAGGGCGACCGCATGTTCGGCCTGGTCGATGCATCCGACAACGAGATCGCCCGGCCGGACCGCGCCGAGAAGTGGCACAAGGTGCCGTTGATCCGCACCCGGTTGAACCTCGCTCGCCAGCTTGAGGTCGCCGTCCCCGGCGGCGAATGGCTGTCTGCTCCCGGCGTCGAGAGCGACCGCGCGGTATCGGCCTATCTCGGCTTCGAAGCCTCGATCCGGCCGTTCCGCCAGGAGAATGCGCCGGGCTATTCCGGCCCATTGACGGCGGAGCGCTACCGCAAGGCGCCGATCCATCTTCTGACCACGGCTTCGCTGGCGCGCCTGAAGACGCTGCATCCGGAAGGCGCCGCCGACCCGCGCCGCTTCCGCCCCAATATCGTCGTCGACATGGCGGCGATCGAAGGTTCGTTTCCGGAGACGGAATGGATCGGCCGCAAGCTGGCGATCGGCGATCTCCTGCTGACCATCTCCGAACCATGCCGCCGCTGCGGCTTCACCATCATCGCCCAGGACGGCTTCGACAACGACCCCGGCATCCTGCGCAACCTGGTCCGCCACAACGCGCATAATCTCGGCGTCTATTGCACGGTCGACAAGCCAGCTAGCATCAAGCTCGGCGACGAGATGCGGTTCGTGTAGTCAACGATAAAGATCGGCCCGCGTCGGCGGCAGGCCGCTCGGGCCGCGTGCGCGCTTGGTGACGACGGTCTGGAAGATCTGCGCCGAGGCGCGCTCGAAGGTGATCGAACAGCCAGTCAGATAAAGCAGCCACAGCCGCGCCTTGGCCTCGCCGACCTCGGCAACCGCCTCGTCGAAGCGAGCCTGCAGCCGCTCGGCCCACAGCCTGCAGGTGCGGGCATAATGCTCGCGCAAATTCTCGACATCGTAGACGAGAAAACCGTGCGCCTCCAGATTGCCGGTTGTCATGCCGATCGTGTCGAGTTCACCGCCGGGGAAAATGTATTTGAGCAATGCCTTGTATTCCGGTCCCTTGCGCAGGGTCTTCTTCATGTCGCCCTTGCTGCGCCTGGTGATGGCGTGATGCAGATAGATGCCGCCCGGCTTCAGCAGCCGGTGGACGGTGGAAAAGTAGGCGGCGTGGTTGGCGATACCCAGATGCTCGAACATGCCGATCGACGATATCTTGTCGAAAGAGCCGGTGAGCTCGGCATAGGATTTGATCTCGATGGTGATGCGGTCCTCCAGACCCTCGGCGCGGATGCGCTCGCGGGCAAGATCGGTCTGGGCCTGCGACAGCGAGACGCCGTGGCCGACGACGCCGTAATTCTTCGCGGCATGGATCAGCATGGCGCCCCAGCCACAGCCGATGTCGAGCAGCCTTTCGCCCGGTTTCAGCCGGAGCTTGCGGCAGATGTGGTCGAGTTTGTCGGCCTGCGCCTGGTCGATGCCGTTGGCGAAATCCTTGAAGTAACCGCAGCTGTAGACCATGCGCTCGTCGAGGAAGAGCCGGTAGAAGGCATTCGAAATGTCGTAGTGATGCTGGATCGCTTCCTGGCTCGAACCGCTGACATAGGGATTGCGCCCGGACAGATCGGTCCGCGCGCTCATCTGCTTGCGTGACAAAAGCACGGAAGGCAGGTCGCGCAGGATCGCCAGCTTCGGCAGCGACTTGAGCTTGGTCCGCAGCTTGCCTTGCGACGGCAGGGCGTAGAAATCGAACAGCGTCCCGTCTTCGATGTCTATGGTCTTGGAAATCCACATCTCGATCAGCGTCGACAAAGACGGTCGCCTCACAACCTGCCAGACGATGTCCTGGTCGTTGACGGTGAGCACCGGCCCGCCTGCGGGGCCGATCCGCTCGCCGGTCCACAGCCTGACGGCAAAACCGGGCTTCAGCGTTTCGATCACCGTTCGAACGACGCGCGCGGCTTTCTCGGTAGCGTCCATGCTCCCTCCCTGCGGCTCGATGACGCGATCTTGTCTATTTGACGCGGGGATCGCAAGCGCCCTGAAATGCTCCGCGGTTCCGGCAGGTGCCTTTTTCAGCGAGGCACCTTGTCATTTGCTGCAACGCACCCCATCATGTCCATGTGTTCAACAAATCGAAAGGAGGTGATCCGATGTCGAGTGATTTCGTTTTCCAGAACGTGGCCTCGCAGGATTGCACTTTCGGGAAGCAGTCTTCCCGTTAAGGCGCGAGATGCGCGGTGGGTGACCCCTTGGGTCGCCGCCACAGGCCGCGCCATGGACGGAAACACGGAAGGCCGCCGGCTTCTCAGAAGCGGCGGCCTTTTCCTTTTTGGGCGGATTACTGGGTCAGTGCGACCTTTTCGGTGTTGCGGATGATTTCTTGAAAGGCGGCGTCCAATTCTGCTCCGGTAGACGCCTCGAAGTAATGTCTCTCGGCGGCGGAGGCGTCTTTCGACGAACAGCCCTTCAGCACCGCCTTTGCCTGGTCCCGCTCGGTTGCCGACATGTCCTTGTCGTTCAGATCGAAGCCGATGGTGAAAATCTCAATGCCGTCATTTTTCATGTTGCCGCACAGCGCTTCGGCGTTGCCGCGCGCAAGGTCGCCCTGGCCGTTGTAGCTCCCCCCAGCCCCGGCGAAGGCGGTATTGAACTGGCCATCGGTCATCAGGATAGCAACCTTGGCAATCTTCTTCGCATCGGCATCCGATGCGCCGTTGCCGAGACCGGCATTCTTGATCGCGGTGCGCCATTGCGGCGACAGCATATAATAGGTCCACTGAATGGCGATCGCGCCGGCCGTATAACCAGCGGCCCGGAAATCGTCGATCGAATCGAGCAATGCGTCGGAATCCGCGGTCAGCGGGATCACTTCCGCATCAGGGCACCTGTTCATTCCCCCGCCATCGAGATGATCGTCCCGGTTGACCAGGGCATAATATTTCTTGCCGTTCCTGTCCGTGCGAACCGTGTCCGGGCCGTCGGCGCTCAGATCCGCATCGCCATTCTTGTTCTTGCGCTCTGTGGTGCAATTATCCGGATGTGGCATCGCCGCGCCAACAATGGAGATGTAGTCGCTGAAGGACGGCAGCAAGGCTTTGCCCGTCTTGGCGACAAGAAGCGAACTGCCTGCGACAGGTGGCAGCTCCGAGCTCCCTTGCGTCTCGGCATAGACGTTTTCCGCTAGCTTGCCGGCGTTCACGCCAGACGCGTAAGGCACAATCGCGACGCGGATACGGGGCCTCTTGGGATCCTGATTCTGGAGCATGGTCTGAACGGCGTTTCTCGCGGCTGCTCTCAGATCGCCGATCTTGTCGACGTTGCCCCGCTTGGCCATCGATCCTGTGATGTCGAGCATCATAGCCACCTCGACCGTCTTGTCCGAATAGAGCGCGGTGGTGGAAGCGGCGACGCGCTGCATGTCGCCGATGCCGAACAGCGGAAAATAGAGGGCGACATCGACATGCACATTTGCTTGCACGGTTTTAGCCGTCTTGTCGACGATCAGCTTGTCGAGCACCACCTGGTCCGGCTGCAGGATGCCCGCCGCGCTGTTGGCCACGAGAAAGGCCTTCACCGAATTGTCGGCATCGGCCTCCTTGATGACCCCGGTGGTCAGGTCGCGTGCCGTCGATGTTACAGCGGCGTCAACCACGCCTTGCAGGCTCGATTTGGCATTGTAGAGCTGCGAGATGTTGACAGAAAAGCCGGCGGCCAGCGCCAAGACCGAGGCAGCAAAGCCGAACAGGACCGCGAAATTTCCACCGCGATCTCTGGCGAACCCGCCGACCGCGTGAACAAGACCCCCGTAATTCCGCATCTCCAACAGCCTCCGCTTGCCTCGGCCTCGTCGCCGCGCAAAAGGCAATGCAGGATTCCAGCCGGATGACGCCGTGACGCTCCGAGAGCGAGCGGCTCGCAACTACCGCATTGTTTTTGTTGAACTTTGGTATGCGTCAGGGTGAATGACCGGTAAATGCAAAACCGCCACCGCGATTTCATTTACGAGGCGCTTACCATGTTGGGCCCAGGGATCGCGGCACATCCGGCGACGTCCTGTTGCGGCACAGCGCTTGTGTGCCGAAGCGGACCAGTTGTCCCCAGCTGCAAAACCGAAATGGTGAGGGACTAGGCCAGCATCCGTGCGCTGACCGTCTTGTCGATGCCGTGGTAGGGCGGATTGAACAGCCTGCCTTCCTGTTCATAGGTCCATACTTTGAACAGGCTGAGCCGGTGCGGGCCGAAGCTGTGCAGCAGCGGCACGTCGATGGCGTCGCGGCCGCGCGCGATGACGACGCGGCCGGTCCTGGGCCGGTTATGGCGCGGGTCGAACGTGTACCATTTGCCGTCCAGGAACACTTCCATCCAGGCCGAGAAATCCATCGGCGCCGGATCGATCGGCACGCCGATGTCGCCGAGATAGCCGTTCACATAACGCGCCGGGATGTTCATGCAGCGGCAGAGCGTGATCGCCAGATGCGCGAAGTCGCGGCAGACGCCCACCCGTTCCTCATGCGCTTGTGCCGCCGTGCGGGTCGAACGCGCATAGCCGTAGCCGAACGACAGGCGATTGTGGACATAGTCGACGATCGCCTGCACCCGCGCCCAGCCGGATGGAAGATGACCGAACAGCTGCCAGGCGAGATTGCTGAGATGATCGGTCTCGCAATAGCGGCTGCCGAGGAGATAAACGAGCACCTCGTCGGGCAATTCGGCCACCGGCAGTTCCCTGGCCAGCGTGTTGACCTCATCCGGCTCTCCGCTGTCCGCGACCACCGCGTCGTAGAGGATGCGAAAGCCTCCGGCAGGCGCGGTGAAGCGGCGGCAGGCATTGCCGTGCATGTCATGGTAGAGCCTGGTCGGCACGGATGGCGATGTCAGGACGCGCGTCTGCCGCTTGATGTCGGCCTGCCTGTCCTTGTGGATCTCGAGCAGCGAAATCACCGGAGTGGCCTCGGCGCATTCAATGGCGATTTCATAGCCGAGCCGGATCAGCATCGCAGGTCCCCCCTTCAACGGTCATGGAAAGCAGTGTCGTTGAAACGCCAGAGGGGAGCCGTGGTTCCCTGGCCCGTCCGAAAAGACACCCTCGCGCCTTCCCATGTCGGCGCCTTGACGTTACGGTTGCGCCCTCCCTCGACACGCTCCCCCGGACTTCAAGGAAAATCATGTTTGCAGGCAGAAAATTCGCCGCCTTCCTCTTCGATATGGACGGCACGCTCATCAACTCCATCGCCTCGGCGGAGCGGGTGTGGAGCGATTGGGCACGCCGCCATTGCCTCGACGTCGCCGCCTTCCTGCCGACGATCCACGGTGTGCGGGCGATAGAGACCATCACCGGCCTTGCCCTCCCAGGCGTCGATCCGGCGCATGAGGCCGACCTGTTGCTGAAAGCCGAGGCCGACGATCTGGACGGCATTATGCCGATCGCCGGCGCCGTGACGTTTCTCGAGGCGCTGCCCCCCGAGAGCTGGGCGATCGTGACCTCAGCGCCACGCTCGTTGGCGCTTGCACGCATGAAGGTTGCCGGCATTCCGGTCCCCGCCGTTCTCGTGGCGGCGGAGGACGTTTCCCGAGGCAAGCCGGCGCCCGATTGCTTCCAGCTCGGCGCAAGACGGCTCGGCGTCGACGCGCGCGACTGCCTGGTGTTCGAGGATGCCCCGGCCGGCATCAGGGCGGCCGAGGCCGCACAAGCGTCGGTCATGGTGATCAGCGCCACGCATCAGCACCCCATGTCGACGCAGCATGCCGCCATCGCAGGCTACGACGCCGTCGGCATCACCGTCGACGAGCGTGGCTGGCTGGCGCTTGAGGCCCAACGCATCGCCGCCTAGAGGTGGCGCTATCGGGTGTGTCGGGATTCAGGTCAGACCGAGTCGAAAATAGTGGCCGGTCTCACCTGAATCTCAACATACCCTAAAAATCGCTGGTCAGGCCTTTGACTTCCCAGTCGCCGTAGCGGCCGGGTTCCTTGCCGCCACGGCCGCCGATTTCCTTCGGCAGGGCAGCCTCCTTCTCGCGATATTCGGCGCGCCGTGCCTCGGCTTCCGCGAGGGCACGGCGGGCGGCTGGCGTCAGCTCTTTTGGCGGCGTGTCGCCATCGGTTTCGGCCGGCGTTTTACTGGGTTCGTCGTTCATGCGATATTTCCAGCGGATTGAAACGGGGACAGGCGTTTCCCATCATATAGCGATGAGCTCAGGACTATCGACCCCCTTTCGCGATCTGGACAGGAGCAGCCGATGAACACCATTCGCACCGCCATGCTTCTTGCCGCGATGACGGCGCTGTTCATGGGCGTCGGCTTCCTGATCGGCGGGTCGGGCGGCATGATGATCGCGCTGGTGATCGCCGCCGGCACCAATTTGTTCAGCTACTGGAACGCCGACAAGATGGTGCTGTCGATGAACCATGCCGTCGAGGTCGACGAGAAGAACGCGCCGGAATATTACGCCATCGTCCAGGCGCTGGCCCAGCAGGCCGGCCTGCCGATGCCCAAGACCTATCTGATCGACAGTCCCCAGCCGAACGCCTTCGCCACCGGCCGCAATCCGCAGAACGCCGCGGTCGCCGCCTCCACCGGCTTGCTGCAGCGGCTGACCCATGAGGAAGTCGCAGCCGTCATGGCGCACGAACTCGCCCACGTCCAGCATCGCGACACGCTGACCATGACCATCGTCGCCACCTTTGCCGGCGCCATCTCGATGCTCGGCAACTTCGCCTTCTTCCTCGGCGGCAACCGCGACAACAACCCGTTCGGCTTTGTCGGCGTGCTGGCGGCGATGATTGTGGCGCCCTTCGCCGCGATGATCGTGCAGATGGCGGTCAGCCGCACCCGCGAATACGAGGCCGACCGGCGCGGCGCCGAAATCTGTGGACACCCGCTGTGGCTGGCATCGGCGCTTGACAAGATCGCCCGTGGCGCCGAACGCATTCCCAACCCCGATGCCGAGCGCAATCCGGCAATGGCGCATCTCTTCATCATCAATCCCCTACACGGCGAGCGCATGGACAGTCTGTTCTCCACCCACCCGGCCACCGAGAACCGCATCGCTGCCCTGCAGGAAATGGCGCGGCGGATGGGCGACAGTGCCCCCCGGACGGCGGAACGCAGGGCGCCGGCGCCGCCGCAGGCCGACGAACCGCAATCGGCCGGACCGTGGGGCAAGCCGGCCGCACCGGAACAGTCCGCCGAACCCGCCAAGCCGAACTCCAATCCATGGGGTCGCAACCCGACCGGGCCCAAGGGCCGGTGGTCGTGAGCGTGGCGGACAGAGGACCTCGACGCACGGTTTCAGGCGAGCAGGAACACAAGGACGGCGGCGAATTCGTCGCCGGTCTCGCTGCCCGCAAGGCGGCTGCGCGGCTGCTTGCCGCCGTCATCGATGCCAGGACGCCGCTCGACGGCCTGACCGACCACGAGAACGGCCATCCGCAATACAAGGCGCTCGATCCGCGCGACCGTGGCCTGGTGCGCGCCATCCTGGTCACCGCGCTGCGCTATCGCATGACCATTACGGGATTGCTGGCGCGGCGCCTGGAAAAGCCGCTGCCGCCCAACGCCACCGCTTTGTCCCACATCCTGCATGTGGCGGCCGCGCAGATCCTGTTCCTCGATATTCCCGACAGCGCCGCTGTCGACCTGGCGGTGACCCACGCCAAATCCGACCCGCGTACGCAGCGCTTCTCCGGCCTGGTCAACGGCGTGCTGCGCACCCTGGCGCGCGCCAAGGAAACGGAATTGCCCGCCGCCCTTGCCGCTACCGACGAAGCGCCAAAATGGTTCTCCGACCGGCTGAAGGCCGCCTATGGCGCCGACAAGACGAAGCAAATTCTCGCCGCCCACCGGCACGAGGCGCCGGTCGACTTCACGGTCAAGGCCGATCCCGAGCTGTGGGCCGAAAAGCTCGGCGGCATCGTGCTGCCGACCGGAACGGTTCGAGTGGAAAATCTTGCCGGCCCCGTTGTCGAACTGCCCGGCTTCGCGGAGGGCGCCTGGTGGGTGCAGGATGCGGCGGCCAGCTTTCCCGCCCGGCTGTTCGGCGATGTCAGGGGGCTGCGCGTCGCCGATCTCTGCGCGGCGCCCGGCGGCAAGACCGCGCAGTTGATCCTGGCCGGAGCCAGGGTCACCGCTGTCGACACCTCGAAGAACCGGCTGGCCCGGCTGGCGCAGAATCTCGACCGCCTCGGCCTTGCCGCGGACATCGTCCAGGCCGACCTCATTAAATACGAGCCGGCGGAGCTGTTCGACGCCGTGCTCCTCGATGCGCCCTGCTCGTCGACCGGCACGGTGCGCCGGCATCCCGACGTGCCCTGGACCAAGACGGCGGCCGATGTCGAAAAACTCGCCGACCTGCAAGGCAGACTGCTGGCCCGCGCCGTCACCCTGGTCAGGCCGGGCGGACGGATCGTCTTTTCCAATTGTTCGCTCGACCCGATCGAAGGCGAGAACCTCCATCGCGCGTTCCTCAAGGCGACGCCGACAGTCGCCGACGATCCCCTGCATCAGGGCGAGATTGCCGGCATCGATTCGTTCTTGACGGCGCAAGGCACTTTGCGCACCACGCCCGCTGATCTCGATCTCGGAGCGCCGGAGCGCTCGGGTCTGGACGGCTTCTTCGCCGCGCGCATGCGCCGGGCAGTTTAGGGCGCGTTCAGGTCAGGCCGGCATCACCCTGAATATCGCCTAATTTAGGGTGTGCTGAGATTCAGGTCAGACCGAGTCGAAAATGGTGGCTTCCGAGAACCGGAGCGGAGCGTACTTTTCGTACGTGAGCACCGGAAGCGCAGGAAGCTGCCATTTGCAGGCCGGTCTCACCTGAATATCAACACACCCTAAAGCATGTCGTCCAGACTCCAGTGGTTGCTCCAACGAGCATCGATTTCGTCGTCGACATTCTGGTAACGGATATCGGTCGACAGCCGGATCAGCCCTTTTTTGCTCTGGTTGGTCGTGGAGGCATGGATCATGTAGGGCGAGTGAAGGACGATGTCGCCCGCCTCGAAATCCGCCATCAGCCACCTTGTATCGAACCGTTCCGCCATGTGAGGCAGGTCCTTCGACACCCAGCCACCCTCTGTCATATTGCGGTTGTAGGCGCTGATGCGTTCCTCGGGACCGAGATCGGCATTTTCCTTGGCGAATTGTGCCTCAAGGGTAGCGCCGATGGCATGCGATCCCTCCAGGTAGATGAGACCTCCCATGTCGATCGAGGCATCGCCGATCGGTATCCAGGCCGTCACCACGCGGCTTGTGCCGCCGCGCAGATAGACGAGGTCGTAGTGCGCGGGCGTCGCGGTGGCGGTGCCGGGCAAGGTGAAGCGCATGATCTTTCGCTTGTGCAGGTAGGATAACCCGCCCGTGAAAGTGTCCATCAGGCGCGATAGGCGCGGCTGCGCGCAAAAGCCCTCATAGGCTGTCGAACGGACCACCGACATCAAGCGGCGATTGGCGAGTTGGTGATCGATGGCACCGTCGGAAGCGATACCGAGCGAAGGGTTGGTCGCCGGCTTCAAAAGTCCGCTATCGGCAAGATGGGAAAGCACCCAGCCGCGAAACTCGATCACCTCACTGCGCGGCAAGAGCCCTTTCAGCCAGACATAGCCTTGCGTTCCAAAAAGGCGGCGAATGGCCTCGACGCCGACGGAAGGGTCCGTCGGGGAAAGATAGCCCAGCCTGTTCGGCATCATTGACAGCACCTTGCCGTTGGCTGTCAAGGCAACCGGCGGGGCCCCCCGCAATGCCTGTTCGCCGGCTGATATCGACATTTCAATCACCTGGATGGCTTCGACCTTGGCAGAACAATAGCTTGGTATCTCAACTCTTCCCATGGGTGGAAAACCGACCCGGACCCTTTCGCTCATGACCAGCCGGCACTATGCCTTGTGCCAATCGCCACCGCCACAAGAGGACACAAGTCGCGGCATGAACCGGGTGTATGACCCGGAAAAGACGTGACTTTTTTAGGGACGACCCGGCCACGGCCGCGTGAAGTGGCTCGATCAGGCGAAATCGGCCTTCGCATAAGTTCTTGAATCATATAAACTTGCACCGGGGTAGAGGACGTTCAGGAGGGCTTTTGGCACTGGTTGCCAGCAACACGACGCGTCTTTGGACGCTTGTCGCGAAGGAGTTCTGGCGCAAGACGCGCCGGCGCTTGCGCGCCGGGCCAGTCTATCGCTGGCGCTATTCCGGGCGCACGCCCGAACGCGTGCTGATCGCGCCGCCGGACTTGCGCCTCGCCGACCCGCAGATCGCGCTCGAGATCTATTACGGCCGCTATCCCTTGTCGGGGCATCTGGTCGAGACTGGCGGCAAGTCACCCTTCCAGATCAATGTTCCAAATCACGGCTGGCAAAAGACGCTGCATGGCTTTCGCTGGCTTCGCCATATGCGTGCAGCCGGCACCGAGCTTGCCGCCGCCAATGCCCGCGCTCTGGTTTCCGACTGGATCACCATGCATGGCAGCCATATTTCCGGCATCGCCTGGGAGCCTGGCATCACGGCCAAGCGCATCATCGCCTGGCTGCAGCATTCTTCCGTGGTGCTGCAAGGCGCGGAGTTTCCGTTCTATCGCGCCTTCCTGAAATCGCTGGCCGTCCAGATCCGCTACCTGAGGTCGATGGCCCGCGAAATGCCTGACGGCAAGGACCGGCTGCGGGCCCGCATCGCGCTGGCCTTCGCGGCGCTTTCCCTGCCGGCACCGGCTTCGGCGCTGCGCGGCGCCACCCGCAAGCTGGCCGAGGAACTCAACCGCCAGATCCTCGCCGACGGCGGCCATATCTCACGCAATCCGATGACGGTGCTGGAAATCCTCGCCGACCTTTTGCCGCTGCGACAGACCTACGCCAACCAGGCGGAGGCGCCGCCGCAAGCGCTGATCGGCGCCATCGACCGCATGCTGCCGGCGCTGCGCTTCTTCCGCCACCAGGACGGCAGCCTGGCCCGCTTCAACGGCATGGGCGCCACGATCCACGACCGCATCGCCACCATCCTGCGCCACGACGACACCGCCGGAGCTCCGCTGCTGCACGCGCCGCATTCGGGCTATGAGCGGCTGTCGATGGGCGGTACCACCGTCATAGCCGATACCGGCCTGCCGCCGCCGGTCGACGTATCCAACGCGGCCCACGCCGGCTGTCTTGCCTTCGAGCTGTCGTCGGGCCGCCAGCATTACATCGTCAACGCCGGCATCGACACCTATGGCGCTGCCGAGTTCCGGCCGCTGGCCCGCGCCACCGCCGCGCACTCGACCGCCACCATCAACGACACCTCGTCGGCGCGGTTCACCCATTCGCTGCGGGTCAACGACCAGCTGGGTTCGCCCTTGATCGGCGGCCCGCAGCATGTCCAGTGCAAGCGCACCGACCAGAAGGGCGTTCACGGCTTCATCGCCCGTCATGACGGCTATCTCCAGCGCTTCGGCTTCCTGCATGAGCGCGACCTGAAGCTGTCCTCGAACGGCAATGTGCTCGCCGGCAGGGACCGGTTCCAGCGGCCCGGCAATGCCGCGATCCGCAACAATGGCCGCGACTTCGTCACCGTGCGCTTCCATGTCCATCCAGACATCAACCTTTTGCAGGACGAGCATGACCGCCTGGTGCTGACCGCCGACCAGGCCGACACCTGGGTGTTCACCTCGGCCGAAGTGGTGCCGGAGGTCGAGGAATCGATCTATTTCGCCGGCCTTGGCGGCCCGCGCCGCAACCGCCAGATCGTGCTTGCCTTCAAGGCGTCGGACGTGTCCGAAGTCCATTGGCAGCTGACGCGCACCAGCATCGCCGGCTACCCGGAAAACAACTGAACCGCCGCCAAACCAGTCGGCTCGCTCAAGCCTGCTGCGGGATACCGAAGGCCTGATAGGTGCTGAGCGATGGCCGGCCGGCGAAGGCGAAGCGGATCTTGTCGACCATCGCCGCCGCCTCGCCGCTTCGGTCATAGCGCTCGGCATCCTCGGCCGTGCTCCAAACGGTGATTGCCATGAACGTGTCGCGCGCCTGGTGCTGCTGCAGCAGCACGGCGCTGATATTGCCGTCGGCGGCGCGGATGGCGGGGATCGCCTCGGCCTCGTAGACGGCCCGCAACTGCTCCGTCGTGTCCGGCAACGCCCTGAACTGGCCAATACGCACGAATGCCATAGGTTTTCCTCCATCGCGAGCAGATGAGCTTATACTGGATGCCGCCAAATTGCATATGAAGCCGTCGAATGACGCGCGGCGCTTGATTTCCGGGCCTCATATGCTACGGCGCGGGCATCCATCACACCAGCCGTGAAAGGCCGCCAGCCCATGGCCGTCGCCGCCAAGAACATTCCCGCACCGGACCTCGTTCCCGTCCGCCGTGCCCTGCTCTCCGTTTTCGACAAGACCGGCCTGATCGACTTCGCCAGGGCATTGGCCGCGGCCGGCGTCGAACTGGTCTCGACCGGCGGCACCGCCAAGGCAATCGCCGAGGCCGGCATGACGGTGCGCGACGTTTCCGAGCTCACCGGCTTTCCCGAGATCATGGATGGCCGCGTCAAGACGCTGCATCCATCCGTGCATGGCGCGCTGCTTGGCGTGCGCGACGACCCCGAACATTCGGCGGCGATGCATAAATATGGCATCGAGCCGATCGATCTCGTCGTCTCCAATCTCTATCCGTTCGAGGAAGTGCGCCGCTCCGGCGCCGATTATGCCGCGATCGTCGAGAACATCGACATCGGCGGCCCGGCGATGATCCGCGCCTCGGCGAAGAACCATGCCTACGTCGCCATCGTCACCGATCCCGGAGACTATGCCTCGGTGCTGAATGCGCTGGAGATGAACATCGGCTCGCTGTCGCTGGATTTCCGCAAGAAGCTGGCCGCCAAGGCCTTCGCCCGCACCGCCAGCTACGACGCGGCGATCTCCGGCTGGTTCGCGGAAGCGCTCGACATCGAGCATCCGGCCTGGCGCGCCTTCGGCGGCAGACTGGCCGAGGTGATGCGCTATGGCGAAAACCCGCACCAGGGCGCCGGCTTCTATCTCTCGGGCGACAAACGGCCGGGCGTCGCCACGGCGCGCCAGTTGCAGGGCAAGCAGCTGTCCTACAACAACATCAACGACACCGACGCCGCCTTCGAACTGGCTGGCGAATTCGACCCCGGCCACTCCGCCGCCGTGGCGATCATCAAGCATGCCAATCCGTGCGGCGTGGCCGAGGGCACCTCGCTGAAAGCCGCCTACGCCAAGGCGCTGGCCTGCGACCCGGTCTCGGCCTTCGGCGGCATCGTCGCCGTCAACCGCACTCTCGACGCCGAGGCGGCCGAGGAGATCGTGAAGACCTTCACCGAGGTGATCATCGCGCCCGGCGCGACCGACGAGGCGGCGGCGATCGTCGCGGCCAAAAAAAACCTGCGCCTGCTGGTCACCGGCGGCCTGCCCGACCCGCGCTCGCCTGGCACGACGGTCAAGTCCGTCGCCGGCGGCATGCTGGTCCAGGGCCGCGACAATGCCGTGGTCGACGAGCTCGAGCTGAAGGTGGTGACGAAGCGCGCGCCGACCCCGGCCGAAATGGCCGACCTCAAATTCGCCTTCCGCGTAGCCAAGCACGTCAAGTCGAATGCCATCGTCTACGCCAAGGACGGCGCCACCGTCGGCATCGGCGCCGGCCAGATGAGCCGCGTCGATTCCTCGCGCATCGCCGCCCGCAAGGCACTCGACGCGGCGGAAGCGGCCGGCATGGCGGAGCCACTGACCAAGGGCTCGGTCGTCGCCTCCGACGCCTTCTTCCCCTTCGCCGACGGTTTGCTGTCAGCCATCGAGGCCGGCGCCACAGCGGTGATCCAGCCCGGCGGCTCGATGCGCGACGACGACGTCATCGCCGCCGCCGATAAGCATGGCATCGCCATGGTGTTTACGGGCGTCAGGCATTTCAGGCACTGAAGCACCTTTTTCCTTCTCCCCTTGCGGGAGAAGGTGGATCGGCGCGCAGCGCCGAGACGGTTGAGGGGTGCGTGACGGAGTGCCGCTGTTGCCAAGCTGGAGCACCCCTCATCCGACCTCGCTTCGCTCGGCCACCTTCTCCCGCAAGGGGAGAAGGAAGAGGCGCTATTCCACCGGCCGATCCGCCGGATAAGGCGTCCTGAGCAGGATCGCCATGCCTATAGCCAGGAACAGGATGATCACCGCCATGCCGAGCCGGGCCGAGTCGCTCACCGCGGTGATCGTCGCCACCAGGAACGGCGCCAGGAAACTGGTCGCGCGGCCGGCCAGCGCGTAGATGCCGAAATAGCGGCCGGATTCGGCGGCCGTGACGCTGCGCGCCATGTAGGAACGTGACGACGCCTGCACAGGACCGAAAGCCAGTCCGATGAGCAGGCCGTACAGGATGTAGGCCTTCTCCGCCGCCGTGCCGAACAGCCCGCCGGAATCGGTGGTCGGCAGCTGGATCAGGCCGAGCAGCGTGAAGCCCGGGCCGGTCGAGACGACGCCGATGGTGGCGACCGACAGCATGACCAGCGCAATCATCACCACGGCCTTTGAGCCGAGCGCGGTGTCCAGCCGTGCGGCGACCCAGCAGCCGAAGATGGCGACCACGTTGAGGATGATGCCGAACATGCCGATCTCGGTGATCGACCAGTGGAACATGCCTGCCGCGAACGTGCCGCCGAGCGCCAGCAGGGCGTTGACGCCGTCCTGGTAGATCATGCGGGCGACGAGGAAGCGGAAGATGCCGCCGCGCTTGCGCACCTCGGCCAGGGTCGATTTCAGCTCCGACAGGCCTTCGCGCACCGCGGGCCCGATCGGGATGCCCTTGATGGCGTCCGGCGTGAAGAAGAACATCGGCAGGATGAACAGGAAATACCAGCCGGCCGATAGCGGCCCGGTGGCCCTGGCGTCTTCGCCGAGCTTCGGGTCGAGCCCGAACAGCGGGTCGATGCCGATGATCGTCTTGCCGGTCTCCGGCGAACCGGCCAGGCAGGTGACGACGAAGATCAGCGCGATCATGCCGCCGAGATAGCCGAGGCCCCAGGCGACGTTGGAGATGCGGCCGATCTCGCTCTTCGGCACCAGCCGCGGCATCATGGAATCGTTGAACACGGTGGAGAACTCGGCAGCCACGGAAGCCAGCGAGAACAGCGCCACGACCAGGAACAGGTTCGAGCCGGGCGCCGCGAACCACAGCAGGATAAGGCTGGTGATCTTGATCGCGGCGAAGAAGGCGATCCACGGCTTGCGCGGCCCAGTCTGGTCGGCGATCGAGCCGAGGATCGGCGACAGCACCGCGATGACCAGCCCGGCGGCGGCGATGCCGTAGCCCCAGACGGCTTGGCCGGTATTGGGATCGCCAGCCATGCGCGAAACGAAATAGGGACCGAAGATGAAGGTGGTGACGACCGTGAAGAACGGCTGCGCCGCCCAGTCGAAGAACATCCATCCCCAGATGCCGCGTCCGGATGCACGCTGCACTGTTTCTACCGCCATGATGATTCCCCCGGCCGCGCCCGTGTCGGGCGCCATGTCTGCATGTTTTTCATGACCGCGCAAATGACAAGCGTCCAGCTGCCGTTCATTGCTCCTGGGTTCCGTACCCCCGCGAAAGCTACGCTATGCGCACATCTTGTGTGATTAGCGTGACTGATCGGCCGAGGCTTGATTGCCACGTGGTTCCCCCAATCCGTCGCTGCTTCGCAGCGCCACCTTTCCCCCTCCGGAGGGAAAGGAAAGGAGCGTTGCTGGACGCGCGTTGACGGCAAAGAGCTTGGCGCCTTTCCTCTGCCCCGTCGATCGGGGGAGAGGTGGCTCGGCGAAGCCGAGACGGAGTGGGGGTCGACCAGCGCGGCATAACAATGCATGCGCCAAGCTGCTATGCACGCTATCGACCTCACATCCCCGTCAGATCGCTCATCAGTCCCGATGCCACCGACAGCCGCGACACGGTGATGTCGCCGCCTTCGGTCAGCGCCTGCAGCCGCTCGCGGATGCGTGCCACCCGCTCGCCGCCGGCTTCCAGCCAGGCCGCCACCGGATCCGCCGTATCGGCATGGCCGGTGAGCGCGGCCACCGCGATGCCGCGTCGCGACGCGCCGATCGTGTCGGTGGCACGGGACAGTGCGAGTTGGTCATAATAGTCCGAAGGCGTGATCGAGCGCGCGGCGTCCTCGACGCGCGGGATGCGGAAAGCGTCGCTGACGGCGAAGAAAGCCTTGGCCGCGGCGACGATGTCGGCACCGGCGGTGCGCGCCGTCAGGGCGATGTCGGGGATCAATTCCGCCACCTCGCTCAGCGCCAACTGCCCGGCCAGCCGTTCCGGCGCGCCGGCCTTGAACAGCCCGTGCCGCTTCTCCTCGATCCGCTCGCGTGAAAAGGCCGGCAGCAGCGAAACGAGTTTCGGCTCCAGCGCCTTGCGCGCTTCCTGCAGCTCGGCGATGCGCTGACCGAGCGGCGCCGTGCCGGCATCGTTCTTCAGATACCAGCCGCTGGTCACATAGATCAGCCGGCTGACCATCTGGTAGAGATCGAGCTGCACCTGGCCGTCGATCTGGCTGTCGAGTGCGTCGATCTCGCGATAGAGCGCCGGCAGCGCAAAGCCGTCGCGCACCACCGCGAAGGTGCACACCACGTCGGCGGCGGTGCGGCCTGTGGCTTCCTGCAGCCGGTTGACGAAGGACGGGCCGCCGCGATTGACGAGGTCGTTGGCGACGACACGGGCAATGATCTCGCGGCGCAGCCTATGGCCATGGATCTCGGCGGCGTATTTCTTGCTCATCCGGTCCGGGAAATAGCCCATCAGGTCGCGGTCGAAATGCGCATCATCAGGCACGTCGCTGGCGACGATGTCGGAAAACAGCACGATCTTGGCGTAGGCGAGCAGCACGCCGAGCTCTGCCCGGGTCAGCGGCTCGCCGCGTGCCTCGCGCTCGGCAAGTGCTGCCGGCGACGGCAGCGTCTCGACGGCACGGTCGAGCAGGCCGCGGGCCTCGAGCGCGGTCATGAACCGGGCCTGATGCGCGATGTCGGCGAGCCCGCGCTTGCGCGCGATCGAAAGCGCCAGCGTCTGCTGGTAGTTGTTCGACAGCACCAGCGAGCCGACCTCGCCGGTCATCTCGGCCAGCAGCTTGTTGCGCGCCGGGCGCGTCAGCGATCCTTTGCGCATGGCCGACGCCAACGCGATCTTGATGTTGACCTCGACGTCGGAACAGTTGACGCCGCCCGAATTGTCGATGGCGTCGGAATTGCAGCGGCCGCCATTCATGCCGAACTCGATGCGCGCCCGCTGCGTGACACCGAGATTGGCGCCCTCGCCGATCACCTTGGCGCGAACGTCAAGTGCCGTGATGCGGACGGCATCGTTGGCACGGTCGCCGACCTCGGCGTTGGTTTCAGTCGATGCCCGCAGATAGGTGCCGATGCCGCCGAACCACAACAGATCGACCGGCGCCTTGAGGATAGCGGTCATGATCTCGACCGGCGTGGCGGTCGTCTTGGCCAAGCCGATCGCCGCCGCCGATGCCGCCGGCAAGGTGATCGACTTCTGGTTGCGCGAGACGATGATGCCGCCTTCCGAAAGCTTGCTCTTGTCGTAGTCCTGCCAGGATGAGCGAGCGAGAGCGAACATGCGCTCGCGCTCGGCCATCGAGGCCGCCATGTCCGGGTCCGGATCGATCAAGATGTCGCGATGGTCGAAGGCGGCGATCAGCCTTGTCTTCGGCGATAGCAGCATGCCGTTGCCGAACACGTCGCCGGACATGTCGCCGACACCGACAACCGTGAAGGGCGACGTCTGGATGTCGCGGTTGATCTCGCGGAAATGCCGCTTGACCGCTTCCCAGGCGCCTTTGGCGGTGATGCCCATCTTCTTGTGGTCGTAGCCGGCCGAGCCGCCGCTGGCGAAGGCGTCATCGAGCCAGAAGCCGTGCTTCTCGGAGATCGCGTTGGCGGTGTCGGAGAAGGTCGCCGTGCCCTTGTCGGCGGCGACGACGAAGTACGGATCGTCCTGATCGCGCCTGACGACGCCGGCCGGTGGAATGACGCCGTCCAGCCCGATATTGTCGGTGATCGACAAAAGGCTGGAGACGAAATTCTTGTAGGCCGATGTGCCGGCCTCGAAGATCGCGTCGCGCCCGGCGCTCATCGGCAGCTTTTTCGGATAGAAGCCGCCCTTGGCGCCGACCGGCACGATGACCGCGTTCTTGACCTGTTGCGCCTTGACCAAGCCGAGCACCTCGGTGCGGTAGTCCTGGGCGCGGTCAGACCAGCGCAGGCCGCCGCGCGCCACCGGGCCGAAGCGCAGATGCAGGCCCTCGACCTCGGAACCGTAGACGAAGATCTCCCGCCACGGCCGTGGCGCCGGCAGCCCTTCCACCGCTTGCGAGTCGAGCTTGATCGCCAGCGACTGGCCTTTCTCCTTCGTATCGGCAACGAAATGATTGGTGCGCAGCGAGGCCTCGATCAGATTGAGGTAGCGGCGGATGATGGTGTCGTCATCGATGTTGGGCACATCTTCGAGCGCATCCTTGATCTTGGCCTTGAGATGCTTGGCTGCCACCACGCCTTCGCCATCGGCGGTCGGGCCAAGCCGGGCGATGAACAGCGCATGCAGGCCGCGCGCGATGTCGGGATAGCGGTTCAGTGCCGCGGCGATGAAGTCCTGGCTTTGTGGAATGCCGACCTGCTGCAGATAGCGGCCATAGGCGCGCAGGATGGTGATTTCGCCGGACCACAGGCCGGCGGTCTGGGCAAGGCAGTTATAGCCGTCATTGTCGACATCGCCGCGCCAGACCGACAGGAACGCGTCCTCGAACAGCGCGCCGCCATCGCCGAGGTCGATCGGCTTGCCATAGCTGTTCTCCAACTCCATGTCGTGGATGAAGACCCGGCCGGACTGCACGTCACCAACCTCGAAGGTGCGCTCGCTGATGACGCGAAAGCCGATGTTTTCCAGCAGCGGAACCCGACGCGACAGCGCCACCGGGCTGGCATGGTGAAAAATCTTCAGCGCCGCCTGATGCGGCTTCTGCTCGGCATGGCGGTAGTAGTCGATGGCGATCGGATTGTCGGCGCCGATCTTGGCGATGCGCCCGGCATCGACCAATGCCTCCGCCGCGCTGAACGAATCGCGATAGCTCTCCGGCAGCCTCGCGGCGATCGCCTTCAGCGCCTGGTCGCCGCCATGGGCATCCGCCGCGTCGGAAAGGGCATCCTCCCAGGTGCGCACGATGTCTCGGATCGCCGCCTCGATCGTCGCCTGGTCGACTTTCGGCGTCTTGCCGCCGGAACGGCCGATGATGAAATGGACGCGCGCCAGCCCGCCTTCGGGAAAGGCCGGGTAATAGGCCGACAGCCGGCCCTCGAAAACGGTTTTCAGATAGGCGCCGATCTTCTCGCGCACGACACTGTCGTAGCGGTCGCGCGGCACGAAGACGAGGATCGAGACGAAGCGGTCGAACTGGTCGGCACGCACCAGCGCCCGCACCCGTGGCCGCTCGACCAGGCCGAGAATGGCCGCGGCGTGTTTTCTCAGGATCGGCACCGGCACCTGGAACAGTTCGTCGCGCGGATAGCTCTCCAGCACGTTGATCAGTGCCTTGCCGGAATGATCGTGGCGGTCGAAGCCGGACTTTGCGATGATGGTTTCGGCCTTGGACCTGAGATAGGGGATCTTCATCACCGAGCGCGTGTAGGCGGTCGAGGTGAACAGGCCGACGATGCGCAGTTCGCCCGCCAACGCACCCTTGGCGGTGTAGGTCTTGATGCCGATGTAATCGAGATAGATGCGGCGGTGCACCAGCGACTTGGCATTGGCCTTGGTAACGATCAGCGGCTCCGGCCCGTGCAGGAAGGCGCGGATTTCCGGTGTCGTCGTCACCGCTTCGGTGCCGCGCCTGAGCACCAGCACGTCGGGATCCGTCAGGATGCCGAGGCCGGCCTTGTCGGCGCGCTCCAGCGTGCCGCTTTCCTCGCCGCCGGTGTATTTGAATTCGCGCATGCCGAGGAAGGTGAAATTGTCGTCGCGCAGCCACTCCAGGAAAGCTATCGCCTCGGCGACGCTCTTCTTGTCGAGCGGCACAGCCGAATAGCGGAATTCCGAGATCGCCTGGTCGAGCCGGGCCAGCATCGGCCTCCAGTCGTTGACGGCGGCGTGGACCTGGCCGAGCATCTTGCGCAGCCGCTCGGTCAAGCCGTTCGCAGCCTCCGCCGTCAGCCGCGGAATATGAACGTGGATGACGCTCAGCCGATCGTGGCTGCCGTCGTCCTTGGCGAAATTGCCATCGCCGAGGATCTCTTCCACTCCGCCCTTGCCGTGGCGAACGGTGATGACCGGGTGGGTGACCAGGCTCGGCTCGCCGGCGGTTTCTGTGACCTCGCCGAGGATGGAATCGAACAGGAACGGCATGTTGTCGTTGACGACGGTGATCACCGTGACCGGCCGGCCGTCGCGGAACACACCCGAATCGGCTTCGACGGCGACGACGCACTCACCCTTCTTGTGCCCGGCGACCGCCTGACCGGCGAGGTCGGCGGCGCGTTCGAGGTCGGCCACTTCATAGGCCGCGATGTCTTCGGCCGGCGCTCGGGCGAGCAAATAATCGGCAAGCCTGGCTGGCCTTTCCTCCGTTTTCGCCGCCGCTGTTGGCTTCTTCTTCGACTTAGCTGCGGTTTTCACGCTGGCCATGATGCTTCTTGCCTCCCGTCGCATGCTTTTGAGACTATGGTAGCAGATGACCGCTGTTTGGCGACAAAGGTTTGACGGCTTGCCAAGAATTGTCGGAATTCGGCGGCAAGCCATCATCCAGGGTGGAGAGATGACCAATGAACGGCAAAATTTCGGCGCTTGATCTGGCTCCCGAAGAGTTGAGCGAGCCGACAAGAGCCTATTTCGCCAAATGCGAGGAGAAGCTCGGCCTCGTTCCCAACGTGCTCAAGGCCTACGCTTTCGACGACAAGAAACTGCGCGCCTTCACCGACATGTACAACGATCTGATGCTGGGCGAGTCTGGCCTGTCGAAGCTGGAGCGCGAGATGATCGCGGTCGCCGTCTCCTCCATCAACCACTGCTACTACTGTCTGACCGCGCACGGCGCGGCGGTGCGCCAGTTGTCCGGCGACCCGGCGCTCGGCGAGATGATGGTGATGAATTTCCGCGCCGCCGATCTTTCGCCCAAGCAGACCGCAATGCTCGAATTCGCCGTCAAGCTGACCGAAGAGCCGGCCAAGATCGTCGAGGCCGATCGGGCCGCGCTGCGTCAGGCCGGCTTCACCGACCGCGACATCTGGGACATCGCCTCGACCGCTGCCTTCTTCAACATGTCGAACCGCGTGGCGGCGGCGATCGACATGCGGCCGAACGACGAATACCACGCCATGGCAAGGTGAGGCGCGGCGGCCGGAATCCTGCCCGCCTTATATCAGCTATCCCTCATCTTCGTTGATTGTTTGCCCGTTTGGTCCGATGATCGGCGCGCGGCGTGACCGCATGCCGGTTCGATGCCGCGGATGAAGGGAGGAGAACATGGCGAAGTTTCTCTACGTCTATCACGGTTCCGGCAAGATGCCGGCGACCGAGGCCGATCTAAAGGCGTTGACGGACAGCTGGACGGGCTGGTTCGGAAAACTTGGCTCGGCTGTGGTCGATCGTGGCAATCCGGTTGGCATGTCGAAAACCGTCCTGCCCGGCGGCAAGGTCGAGAACAATGGCGGCAGCAACCCGACCGGCGGCTATTCGATCATCGAGGCGAAAGACATCGACGACGCCACCAGCAAGGCCAAGGATTGTCCGATCCTGATGGAGCCGAACTGCAACGTCGAGATCGCGCCGATCCTCAATATGATGGGTTGACGCGCCGGTTCAGGACCGCGCCGCGATGGCCGCGGCAGCACCGGCCATCGTCGTGGCGCTGACGCGGTTGGCGATCTTCATGGCGCGCTTGCTCTTCAGCAGCTTGCGCGCCTGCGAGGCGGCGAGCACCCAGGCGAGATCGATGGCGATGAGCACCACGGCCATGGTCGCCGTCAGCTCGACCCAGCCGACGATGCTGACCGAGGCCAGGTCGATGATGGTCGGCAGCAGCGCCAGGTAGAACATCATGATCTTGGGGTTGCCGAGCGTCACCGCCATGCCGGCGAAGAACAGTTTCACCGGAGAATCCTCGCGCGGCATCTCGCCTTCCCTGGCGTCAACAGGTGCGGTCCACATCTTCCAGGCGAGGTAGGCGAGATAGGCTACGCCGACCCATTTCACCACGACAAAGGCGAAGTGAAAGGTCTGCGCCACCACGGCCAGCCCGAACACCGCCAGCGACAGCCAGATGCCCTCGCCGATCCACATGGCGAGCAGGAACGGGAACACGTCGCGAAAGCCCTTCGAGATGACCCGCGCGACCAGAGCCGCGATCGAGGGGCCCGGTGAACCGGCAGCGACAAACAGGGCAGCGGCGAAAATGAGCAGCGAGGTGAGATGCATGGCAGGGATCTCGGATTGAGGTTTGACTGCCACACTAGCCAGCAACAGCAGCATTGGCAAAGACAAGGTAGTCACTTTGGTCGGCAGCCCGGGCCTCCATGCTCGCGATCCCTTGCCGTTTCCGCGTCCCGCGGCTAGAAGAACCGCCGCGAAACAATTTCTGAGCTTCACTTTGCCTACGTAACCGCCGGTCTCGTCAACTCCCCCGACACACCTGCATGGCGCCGCATTCGCGATGCCTGTTTTCATTTTCATGTGTTCCTCTGGCGGCGGTTCGAGACCGGTTTGGCACTGCTGAACCGCTGCCGCGCGCTTTCCGCCGCCGACACCTGACTTCACAATCTCCGCAGCCTACCGCCACGCCGCGCCCGCATGGGCATCTCGAGATTGCCGACCTGATGAACTTCCCGACGGGAAGGGCTTATCGGCATGTCCGGCACTGTGCGTATCCACTGGGCGATCGCGCCCGCAATCGCTCCTCGACCCCTGGTCAACTGCAATCGCTGCGGCGGCGTGAAGGCGTATCGCTGCAGCGAAAAATTCCGCGTCAACGCCAACGGCAAGCGCATCGACGCATGGCTGATCTATCGCTGCGTCGTTTGCGAAAATTCCTGGAACTTCGGAATTTTCGAACGCTGCAACCGCCGCGACATCGACCCGGCACTGCTGCAGGCGCTCGAAAGCAATGATCCGGGGCTGGTCCGGCGCCATGCCTTCAACGTCTCCGCTCTGCGCAATCAGGTAGGACGTGTCGAGGAGTTTCCCGATGTCGCCGTGCAAAGGCATCTGGTTGGGGAGACAAGCGAAAGCGCGACAGCGCTGGAACTCAGGCTTGGGCTGGAAATGCCGATATCGCTCCGCCTCGACCGCTTGCTTGCCAACGAACTCGGTATCTCGCGGTCGCGGCTTCAGACCCTGGAAGAAAGGCGATTGCTGGCCGTAAGGCCGGACGGGGCCAAAGCCCTGCGCAGAGCGGCTCACGAGGGGACGATCGTGCTGGTCGATCTGGCAGGTGAACCCGACCGCGAAGCCATCATCTCGGCAGCCGGCGGTTGAATGAAAAAGGGGCGGAGCACCTGGTGCTCCGCCCCTTTTATACAAGGAATCAGAAGATTACGCCGCGCCGACCGCCTTAGCCGACTTCTCGAAGCGCTTGCGCTCGTTCGGGTCGAGATAGAGCTTGCGCAGACGAATGGTCTTCGGCGTCACTTCGACCAGCTCGTCATCCTGGATCCAGGCCAGCGCGCGTTCCAGCGTCATGCGGATCGGCGGGGTGAGCTTGACCGCCTCGTCCTTGCCGGCGGCGCGGATGTTGGTCAGCTTCTTGCCCTTCAGAACGTTGACTTCGAGGTCGTTGTCCCTGGAGTGGATACCGATGATCATGCCCTGATAGACCTTGACGCCCGGATCGATGACCATCGGGCCGCGGTCTTCGAGGTTCCACATCGCGTAGGCCACGGACTCGCCCTGCTCGTTGGAGATCAGCACGCCGTTGGTGCGGCCCGGCAGTTCGCCCTTGTAGGGCTCATAGGCATGGAACAGACGGTTCATCACGGCGGTGCCGCGCGTGTCGGTCAAAAGTTCCGACTGGTAGCCGATCAGACCGCGCGTCGGCGCGTGGAAGACGATGCGCTGGCGGTTGCCGCCGGACGGGCGCAGCTCGACCATCTCGGCCTTGCGCTCCGACATCTTCTGCACGACGACGCCGGCATGTTCCTCGTCGACGTCGATGACGACTTCCTCGACCGGCTCCAGCAATTCGCCGTTCTCGCCCTTCTGCATGACGACGCGCGGGCGCGACACGGCGATTTCAAAGCCTTCGCGGCGCATCGTCTCGATCAGCACGGCGAGCTGCAATTCGCCGCGGCCGGAGACGAAGAACGAATCCTTGTCGGGCGATTCCTCGATCTTCAGCGCGACATTGCCTTCGGCCTCGCGCAGCAGGCGGTCGCGGATGACGCGGCTGGTCACCTTGTCGCCTTCGGTGCCGGCGAGCGGGCTGTCGTTGACCAGGAAGGACATGGTCACGGTCGGCGGATCGATCGGCTGCGCATGCAGCGCCTCGGTCACCGCCAGGTCGCAGAACGTGTCGGCGACGGTGCCCTTGGACAGGCCGGCGATGGCGACGATGTCGCCCGCCTGCGCTTCTTCGATCGGCTGGCGCTCGAGGCCACGGAAGGCAAGGATCTTGGAGATGCGGCCGGTCTCGATCTGCGTGCCGTCATTGTGCAGCACTTTGACCGCCTGGTTCGACTTCAGCGTGCCGCTCTCGATGCGGCCGGTGATGATGCGGCCAAGGAAGGGATTGGCTTCCAGGATGGTGCCGATCATGCGGAACGGTCCGGGATGAACGGTCGGCGCCGGCACATGTTTGATCACGAGATCGAACAGCGGCGCAAGCTGCTGGTCCTTGGGGCCTTCCGGATTTTCCGAGACCCAGCCGTCGCGGCCCGAACCATAGAGGATCGGGAAGTCGAGCTGCTCGTCGGTGGCGTCGAGGGCCGCGAACAGATCGAACACCTCGTTGACGACCTCGACATGGCGGGCGTCCGGCCGGTCGATCTTGTTGATGACGACGATCGGCTTCAAGCCGACCTTCAGCGCCTTGCCGACCACGAACTTGGTCTGCGGCATCGGGCCCTCGGCGGCGTCGACCAGCACGATGGCCGAATCCACCATCGACAGGATGCGCTCGACCTCACCGCCGAAATCGGCGTGTCCGGGCGTGTCGACGATGTTGATGCGCGTATCCTTCCAGTCGACCGAAGTCGCCTTGGCCAGGATGGTGATGCCGCGTTCCTTTTCGAGGTCGTTGGAATCCATGGCGCGTTCGGCGACGCGCTGGTTGTCGCGGAACGAGCCGGACTGCTTCAAAAGCTGGTCGACCAGGGTGGTCTTTCCATGGTCGACGTGCGCGATGATCGCGATATTACGGAGTTTCATGTTCTGATCTCGGAAGCGTTGCAGGCAGCAGGCCAAAGGCGCTGCCTCTTTCGGTTGCGCGGCTCATACAGGGTTTTTCGCAGTTGCGAAAGGGGAAGCGCAACACCAAATACTCATCAAATCTTAAGCATCTGCGTGTGAAATGATTTTGTTAACCAAGGCGGGAACCATTCAGGGCCCGGGCAGTTCGAACGTCATGACCGATAAACTCAACCGATTTTGGCCGCTTATCGCCTCCGCGGCCTTTGCCGTTCTGCTGGCGGCCAACGCCGCGCAGTCGGCCGCCACGCTGAAGGAAGCACGGCCGGCCCTGCCGATCGATGCGCCTTCGGCCCAGCAGGCTTTCGCCGACGCCCCCGACGGCGTCGATCCGATGGTGACCGGCCCAGTCAGCGCCGCCTTCAAGCAGCGCCAGGACGCAGCCAACTGCGACAGCGCCGTCTGGCCGAACATTCCAATGGTCTGCTACCCGGACTGACGACCGTCAGGTCTTTACGCCGACCGTACCGGGTCGAGCGTGATCTTGTAGAGTTCGTTGTCGTCGCGATCCATCAGCCGCACGGTCATCTGCTCGGTGGCACCGGAAATGTCGACAAGGCCAAAGAATTGCAGGCCGGCTGACGGCGGCAGGTTCTGCCCCTGCTCGGCTGTCGGCGCCTTGATGAACTTCAGCTCCGGACCGAAGGTCATGTCGAAATCGTTCGGGCCGAAGGTTCCGGCATGGATGGGGCCGGAGACGAATTCCCAGAATGGACTGAAGTCCTGGAACTGCGCCTTCTCGGGATTGTAGTAATGCGCGGCTGTGTAGTGCACGTCGGCGGTGAGCCAGACGGTGTTGCTGATGCCGGCATTCTTGATGTAGCGCAGCAGGTCGGCGATCTCCAGCTCGCGTCCCTTTGGCAGACCGTTGTCACCATTGCTGACAGCCTCCGCGCCTGCCTTTTTGACGCCATCGTCCCAGACGACGAGGCCGAGCGGCATGTCTGCGGCGATGATCTTCCATGTCGCCTTGGAGTTGGCTAGCTCCCGCTTCAGCCATTTCGTCTGCTGTTCGCCCAGCATGCGCGATTGCGGTGTCATCTCATCCTGCATGTCCGGACCGTTGGGGCCGCGATAGGAGCGCATGTCGAGGAAGAACACGTCGAGCAGCGGCCCGTAGGCTATCTTGCGGTAGACGCGGCCGGGCTCCGACGGCTCGTAACGGATCGTCGTCATCTCATGGAAGGCTCGGGCCGCGCGGGCCGCCAGCACATGGATGGATTTTTCCGTGTAGCGATCGTCGGCGCTCAGATTTTTCGAATCCGACCAGTTGTTCAGCACCTCGTGGTCGTCCCACTGATAAAAGGTCGGGCAGATGGCGCTGAGACCCAGGACGTGTCTGTCCATCATGTTGTATTTCCACTGGTCGCGGTATTCGTCCAGCGTCTCGGCGACCTTGCGCTTGCCATCGACTAGCACGACGTTCTTCCACTTGCCGCCGCCGGGCAGGTCGACCTCGTCCTTCATCGCGCCGTCGGCATAGATGGTGTCGCCCGAATGCAGGAAGAAATCGGGCGTATGCTTGCCGATCGTGGCGTAGGTCTTCATGCCGGTCTCGTCGATGCCCCAGCCCTGGCCGGCGGTGTCGCCCGACCAAGCGAACTTGATGTCGCGCTTCGAGGCCGGCGCGGTGCGGAAGCGGCCGACGATCGGCTCGGAGACGGCGTTGATGTCAGCGAGGTCGGCTGCCGTCATGCGGTAGAAGATGTCCTGATCGGAAGCGAGATCGGTGAGCAGGCGTCTGACCGTATAATCGCTGGCCGGCGACGTATCGAGCGGCGCCAGCCGGATCGCGTTGGCGAAATTCTCGGTCGACGACACTTCGAACATGACACGCGACGGGCGATCCGTGCGCGTCCACACCATGCCGCTGGTGGCGTCGACATCCCCCGACTGGACGCCATGGGTGAAGGCCGGGCGCTGGTTGGCGCGAGAATAATAGGGCAGCGCCAGGCTGGAAACGCCGACCAGACCAGCGGCGCTGGCGGAGGTGACAAAAGCGCGGCGAGTCATCGAGAGCTTGTTCATGGCTGTCTCCTGGATGGCGTTGAACGTTGCCACCAAGCTCCAGCCTCAATGTTTCAGGCGCATCTCGAAATCATGAACGTTTGATAACAATGAACAGGGCTGCCCTTTCCGTCTCCTCTCACGCCCAGAGATCAATAAGGCAACGGGCCCAAAAGGGGAGAAGGGAGGGCCGCGCCTATGCCGCTTGCGGTTCGGGATCGAAGGCCGGCCGGCTGGTATTGATCAGCAGCGAGATGCAGGCGGCGGCGATGGCCGTCATTCCGGCGATCAGGAAGGCCAGTTCGTAATTGCCCTGCAGTTCGCGCATGGTGCCGCCGAAGGCGGCCGCCGTGGCAGCTCCCACCTGGTGGCCGGCGACGATCCAGCCGAACACGATCGGTCCGCTGCGGTCGCCGAACGCCTCGTTGGCGAGCCTGAGCGTCGGTGGCACGGTGGCGATCCAGTCGAGGCCATAGAGCACCGCGAAGATGATCAGGCTGGTCGCCGAGAAGCCGGAATAAGGCAGGTAGATCAGCGACAGGCCACGGATGGCATAATAGACGCCAAGCAGCTTGCGCGGGTCGAAACGGTCGGTAAGCCAGCCGGACAGCGTCGTGCCGATCAGGTCGAAAATGCCCATCATCGACAGCAGGCCGGCCGCCTGCACCTCACCGATGCCCATGTCGCCGCAGAACGCGATCAAATGCGTGCCGACCAGCCCGTTGGTGGTGAAGCCACAGACGAAGAAGGTGGCGAACAGATACCAGAACACCCGCGTGCCGGCGGCGCGGCGCAGCGTGTTGAGCGTGTGCGCCAGGAAATTGCCTTGCGATGCCGGCGATGTCGGCGGCACGTCATCGGCCTCGGCGCCATAACGCACCATGCCGATCGAGGCCGGACGCTCCGGCACCAGCAACCAGACCAGCGGCAGCAGGCAGGCCGTGGCGACCGCGACCGCGATGGCGACCGGCTTCCAGCCGCCCGTTTGCGCAAGCGAGGCAAGCAGCGGCAGGAACACCAGGAGGCCGGTGGCGCTGGAGGCCGACATCAAGCCCATGACCAGTCCGCGATTGGTCTTGAACCAGCGGTTGACGATGGTGGCGCCGAGCACGCTGGCTACGGCGCCTGAGCCGATGCCGGAGAACACGCCCCAGGTGATGAAGAGGTGCCAGGGCTTGGTCATCAAAAGGCTGAGCGCGGTCGACCCCGACATGATCACCAGCGAGGCGATCAGCGTGCGGCGCAGTCCGATCCGCTCCATCAGCGCGGCGGCGAACGGACCAGTCAGGCCATAGAGCAGGATGCCGACACCGGCGGCCAGCGAGATGACGTCGCGCCGCCAGCCGAAGCTGTTTTCGAGCGGCAGCATCATGACGGCGGGAGCCGAACGCAGGCCGGCGGCGATCAGCAGGCAGAGGAAGATGATGCCGACCACGACGAAGGCGTAGTGCTGGCCAAATGGGCGGGATTGAGCTATCATGTTACTGACCGGTACGTTGCAGGGTGGGAACATGTATACGTACCGATCGGTAACACTGTCAATCGAGTCCCATGATGCCAACCGACAAAAATATTGAACTGACCATCAGCGATGGTCATGCATCGGCCCCGCCGAAGGCCGCCAAGAAGATCCTCGACGTCGCTTATGACCTGTTCTACCGGCGCGGCATAAGGGCGATCGGCGTCGACGAGATCGTCAAGCGTGCCGGCGTCACCAAGCCCAGCCTCTATCGCAGCTTCCCCTCCAAGGACGAGTTGGCCGCCTCGTACCTGCGGCAATACGACCTCGAATTCTGGGAGCGCTTCGATGAGGCTGTCGACGCCCATCCCGGCGATCCGCGCGCGCAGATCAAGGCTTTCCTGACCCGCGTCGGAAAGCGCACGCAAAGACCCGATTACCGCGGCTGCGGCATGACCAACGCAGCGGTCGAATACCCCGAGCACGGCCATCCGGCGCGAATGGTGAGCGAAGACAACAAGCAGGAACTGCGCCGCCGGTTGCGCGCCATGGCTGCCGCGATGGGCGCCGGCGATGCCGACACGCTGGGCGACGGACTGCTGCTGCTGCTCGAGGGTGCCTATATCAGCGGCCAGTTGTTCGGGCTCGGTGGACCGGCGCAGTCGGTCGCCCGCAATGCCGACCTGCTGATCGAGGCAAGCTTGAAGAAATAGCGATTGGCGATACGTTGTGGCGAGCTCCAACGGAGATATCCGTCATGCGCAACCTGCTGATCCCGCTTGCCCTCGCCGGCCTCTGTCAGACAGCCCATGCCGGTGACATATCGAGCGCCTATACCGATCTCGACTGGAAGAAGGACTGCGTGACCTACGCTCAGGCCGAACAAGGCGACGGCGACTGGGCCGACCTCGCCTGTTCGGGCTACCGCGGCTACCCCGTGCTGATCGCCTATGACGATGCCCGCGAATCGCTGTTTTATGGTTTTCCGCCCAGCGGCGACATGACATCCGCCTGGGAGAGTTTTTCCGCCTTCAATTCGTCCGGGGCCAAGATCGAATGGCGCGTCGAGACCAATGGCGACAAGGCCGTACCTTTCGCGGTCATTCACCGCCGCACGATCAGCAATGGCGAGGATGAGAACAAGTCGACCGAAGTGTTGCTCGTCGCCAAGGTCGGCCAGATGGACGCCCGCGTCGGCTGCACCGTCGGCCTCGTACTGGCCACCGGCAACTCGCAAGCCAACGACCAGGCGCGTAAACTCGCCGACGAGAAGGCGCGAACCTTCGCCTGCGGCAAGGACCGGCACACCGTCATCGGCAACGTGCCGGCCTTCGGCCGGGTCGACAACTGATCCGAAGCGCTACTTGCTCGCCTTGGCGCGTTCGATCGCGTCCATGATCATCTTCTTGGCGTATTTGGAATCGTGCCAGCCTTCGATCTTGACCCATTTGCCGGGCTCGAGATCCTTATAGTGCTCGAAGAAGTGCTGCACCTGCTGGCGGGTGATGTCGGGCAACTGCGTATACTCGGTGACGTTCTCGTAGCGCAGCGTCAGCTTGGGCGACGGCACGGCGATGATCTTTTCGTCCTGACCGGCATTGTCTTCCATGATCAGCACGCCGATCGGCCTGACATTGATGACGCAGCCCGGCACCAGCGCGCGCGTGTTGCAGACCAGCACGTCGATCGGATCGCCATCGCCCGACAGCGTGTGCGGCACGAAGCCGTAATTGCCGGGATAGCGCATCGAGGTGTGCAGGAAGCGGTCGACGAACAAGGTGCCGGCCTCCTTGTCCATCTCGTACTTGATCGGCTCGCCGCCGATCGGCACCTCGATAATGACGTTGACGTCCTCAGGCGGGTTCTTTCCGCTGGCTATGGCTTCGATGCGCATGGCTTTTGTCCCTCTCTCGATGGGGAGGAGATAGCGGGCGGCGCAGAATGGCGCAATGCGGCGAATGGTGCTGACCGACGTCGGGCGAGACGCGATGGCACCCGACACGTTCAATCATCGGAACAAGATGTTTCAGCGTCGTGATTTCGCGTTGGATACATCCCGTGAGCCTGCTTCGCTCTCCGCGATCAGCCCTCGGCGGTCATTCCCAGACGAAAGCGACCTTCTTCAGCGCTTTCTGCTCGAAGATCTCGACGCCCTCGGCGATGTCGCGGCCGCCGGCGCCGGCATAGAAGGCGAGCGCGCTCTGGTTGTCTTCCAGCGCCCACACCACCATACCTTTCAGGCCATGGTCGGCAAGGCGCGCCTTGGCGGCCGAAAACAGCCGCCTGCCGAGGCCGATGCCTTGATATTCCGGGCGCAGGTAGAGTTCGTAGATCTCGCCTTGCTGCTTGAGTTCCCGGGCCCGGTTCTTGCCGATCGTCGCGTAGCCGGCGATCGTGCCGCCGATCTCGACCACCAGGACGGTGGCGGCACGGCGAATCGCATTCGCCCACCAGTCGGCGCCACGGCGGTTGATCATCGATGTCAGCGTGCGGTGCGGAATGATGCCGGAATAGGCGCCGCGCCAGGCTTCCAGATGCACTTCGGCGATAGCGCCGGCGTCGCGCGGCTCTGCCTTCCGGATGTCGATCGTCAGCGTATTCATGATTTGTTAACCATAAACCCGCACCGGCCGATTGCAAGAGTCCGGGCAGCCCGCCAACCGCTTTCTCACAGACGATCATGGCATAGGTGACGTTGCGCAAAACCCGTCCGGAAACAGGCCGGATCGGCAAGGCCCGGGTCGGCAAAGCAATCTCGACGGCAGACGCTTAGATTTCGACCAAATGGTCGTCAAGCTCGTTGGTGTCGCCTGACGTGACCGGGAAATGCTCGGCCAGCACCGCGCCCACCTGCTCGATCGCCTTGACGAAACCGTCGGCAAGCCGGTCGTTGCCGGCATGCGCGGTCAAGTCGCGCACGACGCTGTCCCAGACATGCTGGCCGACCTTGGCGTCGATGCCCGAATCCGCGACCACCTCGGCATAGCGCTCGGCGATCGACACGAAGACCAGCACGCCGGTGCGCGCCGTGGTGCGGTGGACGTTGCGGGCGAGGAACTGCTTGATCGCATTGGCGTGTGCCGCCTGATAGCGCAGCCGCCGTGGCACCATGTGGATGCGCAAGCCGGGCAGCGCCCACAACAGGGCCAGCACGCAGGCCAGCGCCAAAAGCTGGGCGAGGACGAAATGCGGCAGGCGGATGGTGAGCCACCAGGCCTCCAGCCCATAGGCGACGGCGAGGCTGACGACCAGCATGCACAGCGTCGCCATCAAGGCGGCGGGGGCGAAATAGCCGTCGCTGGCATGCGCCACGACACAGTAGATCTCGCCGTCGGTCCTGGTTTCCGCGGCGCGGATCGCATCGGCGATGCGCTCATGATCCTGCGGGCTGATCGGTCGTGCTGCCATTGTCTCACCAGCTTCCTGAAGAACCGCCACCACCGGACGAGCCACCACCGCCCGAAAATCCGCCGCCGCCGCTGCTCGATCCCGAGGACCAGCCGCCGCCGGAGCTTCCCGACGACCAGCCGCCACCCGACGAGCCCGTTGTCCAGCCGCTGGTGCCTGAGGATCCGCTCGGGCCCCGGCCATAACGAAACGTCATGCCCAGCCATCTATACACGCCCGGCGACAGTTTTGTGCCGAACATCGGCGGCAGGAATGCCATCGCCAGGCCACCGAAGAACATCGTCGCCCATAGGATCAGGAACACCGCGGCAATCGGGTCGATGGATGTGCCGCTGTCGGCGGGATTGCGTTTTCCCCGCGCTTCCAGTTCCTCCGGATTGCCTTCGAGCACCATGACCATGTCGTCGACGGCCTTGGCTATGCCGCCGGAGAAGTCGCCGGCGCGGAAGGCCGGCACCATGTCGTTTTCGATGATCAGCTTGGTGTGCAGGTCGGTTAGCGTGCCTTCCAGCCCGTAGCCGACCTCGATGCGCATCTTGCGGTCGTTCGGCGCGACCAGCAGAAGCACGCCGTTGTTTTCCTTTGCCTGGCCGAGCTTCCAGAAGCGGAACAGCCGGTTGGCATAGGGTTCGATCTCCTCGCCGCCGAGGCTGGGGATCGTGGCGACGACGATCTGGTCGGAGCCCTTGGTCTCGAAGTCGGCGAGCTTCTGGGTCAGCGCCGCTTTTGTGCCGGCATCGATGATGCCGGCACTGTCGACCACCCGCCCGGTCAGGGCTGGCAATTCGGCGGCGAAGGCGCTGACCAAGGCAAACAGCAGCGCCACCATGGACATCAGGGCGAGGCGCAACCCCTTGGCGAAATGACCGGATATCGAAAGAGCGAGGGCGAGCCTTGGCATGGGCTCACCAACTGCCGGATGAGCCGCCGCCGCCGGACGAACCGCCGCCGCCGGAAAAGCCGCCGCCACCGCCACCCGAAGACCAGCCACCGCCGGAACTACCCGAGGACCAGCCGCCGCTCGAGGATCGCCGGCCGGGCTCGAAGGTCATGCCGAGCCAGCGATAGCGTCCGGGTCCGAGCTTCTGGCCGAAGATCGGCGGCAGGATCGAGGCCGCTATGCTGCCGAAGAAGATGATTGCCCAGATGCTGATGAAAATGGCGAAGAACAGGTCGTCGGAATTGAACGGCGCCTGCTGGTTGCGTTTTCCCCGCGCTTCCAGCTCCTCCGGATTGCCTTCCAGCACCATGACCATGTCGTCGACGGCCTTGCTGATACCGCCGGAGAAGTCGCCGGCACGGAAGGCCGGCACCATGTCGTTTTCGATGATCAGCTTGGTGTGCAGGTCGGTCAGCGTGCCTTCCAGCCCGTAGCCGACCTCGATGCGCATCTTGCGGTCGTTCGGCGCGACCAGCAAAAGCACGCCATTGTTTTCCTTTGCCTGGCCGAGCTTCCAGAAACGGAACAGCCGGTTGGCATAGGGTTCGATCTCCTCGCCGTCGAGGCTCGGGATCGTGGCGACGACGATCTGGTCGGAGCCCTTGGTCTCGAAGTCGGCGAGCTTCTGCGTCAGCGCCGCCTTGGTCGCGGCATCGATGATGCCGGCATTGTCGACCACTCGGCCGGTCAGAGCGGGGAGATCGGCGGCGAAGGCGGTTAGCGGAAGGACCAAGAGAAGGAAGAAAACTAGGGCAAGAAAATTGAGGTTGGCGTTTCTTCGCACCCCCCTCTGGCCTGCCGGCCATCTCCCCCGCAAGGGGGGAGATTGGCAGCTTCGCTGTTGGCGCGAACCTTCAAACGCCGAAGATTGGCGAAAGTCGAAGTGCCAGCCGATCTCCCCCCTTGCGGGGGAGATGTCCGGCAGGACAGAGGGGGGTGTGACGGAACTCAAGGTCAACAAGGACCAGACCCGATTAATTGATCGTTCACCCACCCTGCTTCGTGCCGAAATCCACCTTCGGCACCTGCATCTTGTCTTCATCGACGGTGAAATTGGCGAACGGCTCGTTGCCGCGGAACCAGAAGGTCGCCCACAGCACCGACGGGAAGGTCTTCAGCGTCAGATTGTAGTCTCTGACCGCCTGGATGTAGTCGCGCCGCGACACCGCGATGCGGTTTTCGGTGCCTTCGAGCTGCGCCTGCAGCGCCAGGAAGTTCTGGTTGGCCTTGAGGTCCGGATAGGCTTCCGATACCGCGATCAGCCGCGACAGGGCGCTGGTCAGCCCGGCCTGGGCATCCTGGAACTTCTTGAGCGCTTCGGGATCCTTGAGCGTTTCCGGCGTCACCGTGATCTGCGTCGCCTTGGCGCGCGCCTCGACCACTGCGTCGAGCGTGTCCTTCTCATGCGAGGCGTAGCCCTTGACCGTCTCGACCAGGTTGGGGATGAGGTCGGCGCGGCGCTGGTACTGGTTCAGCACCTCGCTCCAAGCCGCCCTGGCGTTTTCCTCGGCCGTCGGGATGGTGTTGTAACCGCAGCCGGCAAGCAGCGGCAGCACGAAAGCCATCATCAGGAAGGCGGGAAGCGTGCGGAACATGGATGGTGAGGCAAGGCGCTGGGCAAGCATGATCGGTCCCTCGACAGAAGTTGCATGCGAAGCATTACCACAATCGGCGCGCAAGAAAACGGCCTCGGCGGGAACGGGCTATCGGCACGTTACCATCGGCCGCAAGACCCTGTAATAACTGGCAATATCCTGTAATTGACAAGACGCTGTAATTGGCAAGGCGATCACGATAAGGTCGGCGGAAGGCAGGACACCATCATGGCCGGACGACAGGACAGCGACAACGAATCGCGCCGTATCCTCGAGCGCGTCGCGCAGGAGACCGATCCGTCCGGCACCTCGCTGGTTGCGCGGACCGCGAAAGGCGTGCGCGACCACGTCGCCGCCGCCGACGCCGACCGCGCGGACCCGGTCGAGGTCTGGGGTACGCGCATTGGCAGGATACTCGGCCTGCTTCTGGCGCTGGGCCTGATGGTCTGGCTCGTGCTTTTCCTCATCCGGGGCAGCTAGGAATCAAAAAAACAATGAGCGCCGAAAAACCCGACGCGCCGCGCGCGGTCATCGTCATTTCGAGCCATGTCGCCCGTGGTTCGGTCGGCAACCGCGCCGCCGTCTTTGCCTTGGAGACGCTGGGGTTCCCGGTCTGGGCGGTGCCGACTGTCATCCTGCCCTGGCATCCCGGCCACGGGCGGGCGACACGCATCGTGCCGCCGCTCGACCAGTTCAAGGCGCTGATGGCCGACCTCGAGCGCGCGCCATGGCTGGGCGAGGTTGGCGCCGTGCTGTCGGGCTATCTCGGCGAGGCGGGCCAGGCCGAGGCCGTCGCCTCGTTGGTCGCTGCCGTCAAGGCCAGGACGCCTGACGCGGTCTATATCTGCGATCCGGTGATGGGCGATTCGGGCGGCCTCTATGTGCCGGAACCAACCGCGGCCGCCATGCGCGACCGGCTGATGCCGATCGCCGACGTCGCCACCCCCAACCGCTACGAGCTGGAATGGATGGCCGGCGCGCCGCTTCCGGACCTCAAATCGGTGATCTCGGCCGCACTCCATGCCGGGCCGTCGACCATGCTGGTCACCTCGGCGCCGTCGATGATGACCGGTAGCACCGGCAATCTTCTGCTCGACGGCAGCCAGGCGCTGCTCGCCGAGCACCGCCTGATCGACAAGCCGCCGAACGGGCTGGGCGACCTGACGGCGGCTGTCTACCTCGCCCGCATCCTCTCCGGCCAACCGGCGATCAAGGCTCTGCAGTCGACCACGGCGGCGGTCTACGAGATACTCGCGCGCACCGCAAAACGCGGCGGCGACGAGCTGCAGCTCGAAACCGACGCGCAGAGCCTGTCCCACCCGATGGCCATGGTGCAGCTGCGCCACCTCATGCATCCGGGGCGGGACCGCCGGGCGTGATCTCGACCGAGGGCGTTCTGGTCGGCGTAGACGGCTGCAAGGCCGGCTGGATCGCCGTGCGGTGCGCGCCGGGCGCGGTGCCTTCCCTCGAGGTCTTCGCCAGCTTCGCGGCGCTGCTCGCGGCCAATCCCGACAACGCCGTTGTCGCCGTCGACATGCCGATCGGCCTGCCCGAATTTTCCAGCAAAAGCGGGCGTGGACCGGAGGCGCTGGTGCGGCCGCTGCTCGGGCCACGCCAGTCCAGCGTCTTTTCGATCCCGTCCCGATCGGCGCTTTATGCGGACACCAGCGAATTCACCACGATCGAAGCCTGGTACGCCGCGCATATCAGGGCAAGCGAGGTGGCCAGGACCACATCCGATCCGCCGCGCGGCGTTTCGATTCAGGCCTTTGGCATCTTCTCCAAGATCCGCGAGATCGACGCCTTGCTGATCGCGCGGCCCGATCTGCGCGGCCGCGTCTTCGAATCGCATCCGGAAGTCGCCTTCTGCCGCCTGAACGACGACCAGGCGATGCGGCTGCCGAAGAAGATCAAGGGTAGCATCAATCCCGCCGGCATGGCCGAACGCAAGGCGTTGCTGTGCCGGCACGGCTATGACATGGCCTTTCTCGACCAGGCGCCGCCGCGCGGCGCGGCCGCCGACGATTTCCTCGATGCCGCCGCGATGATGCTGATCGCCGGCCGCATCGCCAACGGTAAGGCCAGGCCGTTTCCCAGTCCGCCGCTCGTTGACGGTTTTGGCATACCGGTCGCCATCTGGGCGTGACAGTATCGGCTGACGCCCCGCTTTGACGCATGGCATTTATGGTCAGCCTCCATAATTCTGCATTGCTCGCGACGGGCTTTTACCGTTAGAGCCTTTCTCGACCGCAACGAGCTGCCGCCTCCAACCCGGAAAGGCCTTAGCCGCCCATGCCTCATCTTCCCGACCACCTCCTCGCCGGGTATCGCAATTTCATGAACGGCCGCTACCTCACCGAGAGCGGGCGCTATCGCGAACTCGCCCGCGAGGGGCAGGCGCCGGAGACCATGATCGTTGCCTGCTGCGATTCGCGCGCTGCGCCCGAAGCGATCTTCGATGCCGGCCCGGGTGAACTCTTCGTGCTGCGCAATGTCGGCAATCTGGTGCCGCCCTACGAGCCGGACGGCGAGTTCCATTCGACTTCGGCCGCGCTCGAATTCGCGGTCCAGAGCCTCAAGGTCAAAAACATCGTGGTCATGGGCCATGGCCGCTGCGGCGGCATCCGCGCCGCGCTCGATCCCAACTCGGCGCCGCTGTCGCCCGGCGACTTCATCGGCAAGTGGATGAGCTTGATCGCGCCCGCCGCCGAGACCGTCTCCTCCAGCACCTTCATGACGGCGACCGAGCGTCAGACGGCACTCGAGCGCATCTCGGTCCGCTATTCCATCGCCAATCTCAGGACCTTTCCTTGCGTGTCGATCCTGGAGGGCAAGGGGCGGCTGTCGCTGCATGGCGCCTGGTTCGACATTTCGACCGGCGAACTCTGGGTGATGAACAAGGAGACCGGCGATTTCGAGCGGCCGGTGCTGGAATGAACGGCAAGGCGCGGCAAGTGGTGAACGTCCGGTCGGTCGTTTTCACTACCGCCGCGCTGCTGGTCGCCATCGTGGCCGCCCGCGCCGATGACCGCGCCATCATCAGCCGCTGGTATTCGGCGCTGCTGGTCGCCGACCGCACCGAACTCTCCGACCTGCTGGCCGATGACGTCCGCATCAAGCTCGACGACCTCGGCATCGTCCAGAACAAGCAGGAATTCATCGCCTCGATCGACGAATGGAGGGGCGCGGTCGCGGGTGCTGCGATCCGCCACCGGATAGAGAAGAGCGAGGCCGGCGTCACCACGGTCATCGCCTGCTACGACTTCCCCGGCAACGACATGCTGATGCATGAGACTTTCGCGGTCACCGACAACCGCATCACCGCCAGCTCACAAGCGGCGATCGCCGAAAACTGCGACGGGTTCTGAGGCGGCCGACTGCCATATTGCGGGCCCGAACGCCACGCCCTACATCGGTGACACCGAGCCGTCCTTGCCACCCCCCACTTGCCACCACCAGCGAAAGACCATTCATGCCCTCCACGAAAACCGTCGATCTCGCCGCCCATCCGCTGACCGCGTGGCAAGGGCCGCTCGGCCTGCCCGATTTTGCCCATATCGGCGACGGCGATTTTTCCCCGGTCTTCGACGCCGCGCTGAAGGCGCATGAGGCGGAGATCGAAGCGATCGCCGGCAATAAGGAGGCGCCGACCATCGAGAACACGCTTGCCGCGCTGGAACTCGGCGGCGAGGCGCTCGATCACGTCTCGTCGATCTTCTGGTGCCGGGCCGGCGCTCACACCAACGAGGCGATCCAGGCACTGGAGCGCGACATCTCGCCGAAGATGTCCAGGCACTTCTCGGCGATCTCGATGAACGAGAGGCTGTTTGCCCGCATCGACGACCTCTACCAGCGCCGCGAGAGCCTCAAGCTCGACGCCGAAACCCTGCGGGTCCTGGAAAAGACCTGGAAAGGCTTCGTCCGCTCCGGCGCCAAGCTCGACGCCGAGGGTAAGAAGCGGCTGGCGGCGATCAGCGAGGAACTGTCCTCGCTCGGCACGACTTTCGGCCAGAACGTGCTGGCCGACGAGCGTGACTGGGCGCTGTTCCTCGACGAGGCCGACCTTGCCGGCCTGCCGGATTTCCTGAAGAGCGCCATGGCGGAAGCCGCCGAGATGCGCGGCCAGAAGGGCCGCTACGCCGTCACCCTGTCGCGCTCGATCTATGAGCCGTTCACGACCTTCTCGGAACGCCGCGACCTGCGTGAGATCGCCTTCCGCGCCTTCACCATGCGTGGTCAGAATGGCGGCGCCACCGACAACACATCCGTGGTGCGCGACATGCTGAAGCTGCGTTCCGAAAAGGCCGGGCTGCTCGGCTACGCCTCCTTCGCCGCGCTGAAGCTCGACGACACCATGGCCAAGACGCCGAAGGCGGTGCACGCGCTGCTCGACCCTGTCTGGAAGAAGGCGCTGGAAAAGGCCGCCGCCGACCAGACCGAATTGCAGCGGCTGGCGGCGGAGGCCGGCAGCAACGAGAAATTCGCCGCCTGGGACTGGCGCTTCTACCAAGAGAAGCTGCGCGCCGAAAAGTTCGCTTTCGACGAGGCGGAACTGAAGCCTTATCTGCAGCTTGACCGCATCATCGACGCCTGCTTCGACGTGGCGACAAGACTGTTCGGCATCACTTTCGAGGAGAAGAAGGGCATTGCCGCCTGGCATCCCGACGCGCGTATCTTCGTGGTGAAGAATGCCGACGGCAGCGAGCGCGGCCTGTTCCTTGCCGACTATTTCGCGCGGCCTTCGAAGCGTTCCGGCGCCTGGATGAGCGCGCTGAAGTCCGGCTACCGGCTCGGCCACGGCTCGAAGCCGGTGATCTACAACATCATGAACTTCGCCAAGCCGCCGGCGGGCGAGGCGGCATTGCTGTCGGTCGACGAGGCGAAGACGCTGTTCCATGAATTCGGCCATGCGCTGCACGGCATGCTGACTGACGTCACGTGGCCTTCGGTCGCCGGTACCTCGGTCAGCCGCGATTTCGTCGAACTGCCCTCGCAGCTTTACGAGCATTGGCTGACGGTGCCGGCGGTGCTGGAAAAGCACGCGCTGCATGTCAAGACCGGCAAGCCGATGCCGAAGGCGCTGCTCGACAAGATGCTGGCCGCGCGCACCTTCGGCGCCGGCTTCGCCACCGTCGAATTCACCGCCTCGGCCTTGATGGACATGGCCTACCACGCCCGGCCCGATGCCCCGGCGGAGCCGCTTCGTTTCGAAGCCGAAACGTTGGAGAAGCTCGACATGCCGGACACCATAGCGATGCGCCACCGCACCCCGCATTTCGGCCACGTCTTTTCGGGCGACGGCTATTCGGCTGGCTACTATTCCTACATGTGGTCCGAGGTGCTCGACGCCGATGCATTTGCCGCCTTCGAGGAGACCGGCGATCCCTTCAACCCGGCGCTCGCCGAGCGGCTGCGGAAGAACATCTACGCCGCCGGCGGCTCGAAGGACCCGGAAGAGCTTTACACCGCGTTCCGCGGCAAGATGCCGTCGCCCGAAGCGATGATGGTGAAGCGCGGGCTGGTGTAGCGTCTTCCCTTCTCCCCCTGCGGGAGAAGGTGGATCGGCGCGCAGCGCCGAGACGGATGAGGGGTGTTCCAGCGGAGTGAGGCGTCGATGATCGGTCCACCCTCATGGCCGGACAAGCGATGACGCCAAGCTGGAACACCCCTCATCCGACCTCGCTTCGCGAGGCCACCTTCTCCCTCAAGGGGAGAAGGAAGAACCCTATGCCTTCCAAGGATCCGCCACCCTTGGCCACACCGGCCGCGTCAGCTTCCTGTAATCGGTCACCGCCGGATTGCTGGGATACGAACTCGGCGCCGAGACATAGATGATCTCGGCGGCGATCGGCTCGAAGCCGGCGTAGAAATGGTTGGTCGACTTGATCAACAGCACGTCCTTGCTCATCGGATCGACACCGATGTTGGAAAAAATGTCCGGCTCGAAGGTCTGCGTGCGGTTGGTATTGAGGATGATGTCGACCTCGGTGCCTTCGATGCGGACCAGTGCGGCCGGTCCGAGCGTCACCCGGCTTGGGCCGAAACTCTGCCATCCCTCCGGAACCGCCTTCAGCACCTTGACGCGCGCGTCGATCGGCTCGCCCGCCAAGGGCCCGGCCTTGCCGCCGAAGCGCAGGTCGATGACGGCACCCTCGCCGGCAGCCTGGCAGAAGGTCACCGCGATCGGGTCCCAGATCGTCGCCACGCCAACGTTCTTCAAGCCGCGTTCCAGCATGGTGCGCAGCACGACGGTACCATCGCCGGCAACGCCGCCACCGGGATTGTCCCAGATATCGGCGATGACCACCGGCCTGTCCTGTCTTTCGGCCCGCACGGCCAAGGCGCGATCGATGCCGTCGGCGGTATCAAGCATCGTCATCGCCGTCTTCTCGCGCATGGCATAGAGTTCCCGCCCCAGCCGTTCCGCCAGCGCATCGCCCTTTTCCTTGTCATTGTCGGTGACGACCAGGATGCGCGTGCCCATCTCGGGAACATCCGCCGCCATGAAGCCGTGGATGACCGAGACCGACAGCACGCCATCCTTGCCCTGCAGCGCCTTGATGCGGTCGACGAAGGAGCGCATCGGCTCGCGGCTGGTCGGCAAAACCTGGATCATGCGGCAGTCGAAGGTCGAGATGACCGGCTTGATTTCGCCGCGCGCCGCGGCCAGCCCAAGCTCGACGACATGCTCGCCGCGTTCGTAGAAATCGGTGTGCGGGAACTCCAGGAAATAGGCCATGATGCTGGAGGCCGCCACGCGCTTGGGCGTCAGATGGCTGTGCGGATCGAACTCGCAGGCGATCACCACATCCGGCCCGACCATTGCGCGGACGCGCTCGAGCAGATCGCCTTCACAATCGTCGTAGCCTTGCGCCACCATGGCGCCGTGCAGGCCGAGGATGACCGCATCGACCGGCAGTGCTGCCTTTAACTGGTCCAGAATCTCGTCGCGCAGCGCCTCATAGGTCTGCCGCTGCACCAGGCCGCCGGGCTCGGCCCAGGTGGCGGTGCCTTCGATCACGGTCAGTCCCTCGGCGGCCGCGCGCCGGCGCAAGGCGACGATCGGCGAGGAGCACAGCGTCGGCGTCTCCGGATGCTTGCCCGGTCCGGCATAGAAGGCCATCTCGAACGAGGCCCGGTCCGTCGGCACCGGCGAAAAGGTGTTGGTTTCCGTCGCCAGCGACGCGGTGAAGATGCGCATGAAAGCTCCAGGGTAGACTTTTTTGCTTTTCGCAATTCCGGACGGAAAACCGCTGCACACTTTTCCTGGAATTGCTGGGATTGCTATTTGACGGCTCCAAGCGCCAGTCCCCGGACGAGGTAGCGCTGCAGCCAGACGAACAGGATCGCCACCGGCAGCGTCGCCAGCAGCGTGGCGGCCATGACGTGATGCCACTCGATCGTGTAGCGGCCTGCGACCAGCGAGAACACCTGGATCGGCAGCGTGTAGCTTTCCTGGCTGCGCAGCATGGTGAGCGCGACGACGAACTCGTTCCAGGCGTTGATGAAGGTGAAGATGGCGGTCACCGCGATTGCCGGCAGGCAGAGCGGCAGGAACACTTTGCGCAGCGTCAGCCAGCGGCCGGCACCCTCCATCCAGGCCGCCTCCTCGAGATCGCGCGGGATCGTGTCGAAATAGCTCTGCAGCATCCACACCGTGAAGGCGACGTTGAAGGCCATGTAGATGAAGCCCAGCGCCGTCGTCGATTCGACCAGCCCCCAGGCGGCCATCAGCCGGAACAGGCCGAGCACCAGTACGATCGGCGAGATCATCTGCGAGATCAGCAGGAACTGGCGGAAGGCGCCGTAACCGGCAAAGCGGAAGCGCGACATGGCATAGGCCGCAGGCACCGAGATCAGGATGGCGCCGACCGTGGCGATCACCGAGACGTAGAGCGAATTGGCCAGCGCCTGGCCGAAGCCGGTGGCTACCCACATGTCGGAGAAATTCGACCAGCGGAACTCGCTCGGCCACCATGTCGGCGACAGCACCTCCTGCCGCGGCTTGACTGCGGTCAGGAACATCACCGCGAAGGGAAAGATCGTCACCACGATCAAGGGCGCCAGCAGCAGCCATGCGATGACGGTGCGTTTGAGTTTACTCGTCATGTGCGCTGCTCCCGCATCGCCAGCCGCACATAGATCAAGGTGAAGATGAGCAATATTGCGAACATCACCAGCGACACGGCGGAGGCCTCGCCCAGCTTGCCGATGCGGAAGGCGAGCTTGTAGAGGTGGGTGACCAGGATATCGGTCGAATTGGCCGGCCCGCCCTGCGTCATCACCCAGATGATCGGGAACGAGTTGAAGACATAGATGGTGTTGAGCACGATGGCGATGTTGATGAACGGCTTCAACAGCGGAAAGGTGATCTCGCGGAACTGCTGCAGCGGTGTCGCCCCTTCCAGCGCCGCCGCCTCGTAGAGATCGTCGGGGATCGACGACAGGCCGCCGAGGAAGATCGTCGTGGTGAACGGCACCGTCACCAGTATGCCGATCAGCACCTGCATCGGAAAGGCGGTCTCGGCCTGCGCCAGCCACTGGATGTTGTGGTCGATCAGGCCCAGCCCGATCAGCGCCGAATTCAGCATGCCGCTTTCACCGCTCAGCGCCCAGCGCCAGACGACCGCCGTCATGGTCAGCGATACCGCCCAAGGCAGCATGATGATGACGCGGGCGATGCCGCGGCCATAGAAATCGGTATTGAGGATCATCGCCACCGGAACCGACAGCAACAGCGCCCCGCCAACCACCAGCACGGTCCACAGCCCCGTGCGCCAGAGCGCGGCGATGAAATCGGGATCGGCCGTGAGCGCGGCAAAATTGGTCAGGCCCGAGAAATCGCGCAACTGGCCAAAGCGGCTGACGTCATGCGTCGAGATCTGGATCAAATCCCAGACCGGCCAGAAGATGACGACCGCCGCCAGGAACAGGCTGGGCAAGGTCAGGAGATAGGGCAGGAAGCGATTTTGCATCGGCTGGCTTTGTACCGCGTTGCGGGTGGAGATTGGAATTGCGCTGGCTTAACAGATTGACTTAATCCCGCCTCGTTCTTCTCAGGGCACCGCTTCAGGATTGCTTACAACCGTAAGCGTCGCCCTCATCTGCCTGCCCGTCCCCCGCGGCAGTTGCGGAAGGGCTCTTCCTCTCCCCCGTCGACCGGGGGAGAGGTGGGGGGGGGCGGGCGGGGGGGGGGGGGGGGGGGGGCGGGGGGGGGGGGGCGACCCTTGGGCGCAAGACGATGCGAGGCTTGCGCCTGGTGCTCTTCCTATATCCGTTCGCGGCGGTTGCCAGGTGGTTCCCCCACTCCGTCTCGGCTTCGCCGAGCCACCTCTCCCCCCTCCGGAGGGAGAGGAAAGGA
>NZ_JAIUIU010000016.1:0-159702 GCF_020165775.1 Mesorhizobium sp. B263B2A | reverse complement strand
GCCATGGAAGAGAAGCTGCGCTTCGCCATCCGTGAAGGCGGCCGCACCGTCGGTGCCGGCATCGTCGTCACCATCAAAGAGTAATTTGGACTTAAACCGATCTGTCGCGGGCGCGGGAGTTGCCCGCGCCGCGCCAGAACAAGGAAGTGACGCATGAACGGACAGAATATCCGCATCCGCCTGAAGGCGTTTGATCACCGCGTGCTCGACGCCTCGACGAAGGAAATCGTGTCGACGGCCAAGCGTACCGGTGCAAACGTCCGCGGCCCCATTCCGCTGCCGACGCGGATCGAAAAGTTCACGGTCAACCGGTCGCCTCACGTCGACAAGAAGAGCCGCGAGCAGTTCGAGATGCGCACGCACAAGCGTCTGCTCGACATCGTCGATCCGACCCCGCAGACCGTCGATGCTTTGATGAAGCTCGATCTGGCCGCCGGCGTCGACGTCGAGATCAAGCTCTAAGGGAATGAGAGCGCGGTAAGGGGCGGTGCCCCTGGCCCGGAACTCTAAAGGAATTGAACCGATGCGTTCAGGTGTGATTGCAAAGAAGGTGGGAATGACCCGCATCTACAACGATGCCGGGGAACATGTTCCCGTCACCGTTCTCCAGATGGAGAACTGCCAGGTCGTGGCGCAGCGCACGCAGGAGAAGAATGGCTACACCGCCGTTCAGCTCGGCGTTGGCCTCGCCAAGGTGAAGAACACGTCGAAGGCGCTGCGCGGCCATTTCGCGACCGCTTCCGTCGAGCCGAAGGCTAAGGTCGCCGAGTTCCGCGTCTCCGCCGACAACATGATCGATGTTGGCGCCGAGATCACCGTCGAGCACTTCGTCGCCGGCCAGAAGGTCGATGTGACGGGCACGACGATCGGCAAGGGTTTCCAGGGCGTCATCAAGCGCCACCACATGGGTGGTGGCCGCGCGACGCACGGTAACTCGGTTTCGCACCGTACGCACGGTTCGACCGGCCAGCGTCAGGACCCGGGCAAAGTGTTCAAGGGCAAGCATATGGCTGGCCACATGGGCGACACCCGCGTCACCACGCAGAATGTCGAGATCGTCTCGACCGACGCCGATCGCGGCCTGATCCTGATCCGCGGTGCGGTTCCCGGATCGAAGGGCGCATGGATCCTGGTCCGCGACGCGGCCAAGGTGGCGCTGCCGGCCAATGCGCCGAAGCCCGCCGCGATCCGTGCCGTTGCTAAGAACGAGGCTCCGGCCACAGAGGGAGCGGAATAATGGATCTCAAGATCACAACGCTGGGCGGCAAGGACGCCGGCAAGGTGAAACTCTCCGAGGAGATTTTCGGCCTTGATCCCCGCGAGGACATCCTGCAGCGCGTCGTGCGCTGGCAGCTTGCCAAGAAGCAGCAGGGCACGCACAAGGCCAAGGGCCGCGCCGAAATCGCGCGCACCGGCGCCAAGATGTACAAGCAGAAGGGCACGGGCCGCGCCCGTCACCACTCCGCACGCGCTCCGCAGTTCCGCGGCGGTGGCAAGGCCCATGGCCCGGTCGTCCGCAGCCACGAGCACGACCTGCCGAAAAAGGTCCGCGCGCTCGGCCTCAAGCATGCTCTCTCGGCCAAGGCCAAGAGCGCGTCGATCATCATCATCGACGAGCTGAAGCTGACAGAGGCCAAGACGAAGGCGCTGATCGCGAATTTCGCGACGCTGGGCCTGAGCAACGCCCTGGTGATTGGTGGCGCCGAGCTTGACCAGAACTTCAAGCTGGCCGCGACCAACATTCCGAACATCGACGTGCTGCCTATCCAGGGCATCAACGTCTACGACATTCTGCGCCGCGGCACGCTGGTCCTTTCGAAGGCCGCCGTCGAGGCTCTCGAGGAGCGCTTTAAATGACCGACCTTCGTCACTACGACGTGATCGTCAGCCCGGCGATCACCGAAAAGTCGACCATGGCTTCCGAGCAGAACCAGGTCGTCTTCAACGTCGCCAAGAAGGCGTCGAAGCCGGAAATCAAGGCCGCCGTCGAAGCGCTGTTCGGCGTCAAGGTGATGGCCGTGAACACGCTTGTCCGTAAGGGCAAGATCAAGCGCTTCCGCGGCACGATCGGCCGCCAGAGCGACGTCAAGAAGGCGATTGTGACGCTGGCCGACGGCCAGTCGATCGACGTCGCGACGGGTCTCTGAGCAAGGCCGCGAGGACAACAACAATGGCACTGAAAAAATTCAACCCGGTAACGCCGAGCACCCGCCAGTTGGTCATCGTCGACCGCTCGGGCCTCTACAAGGGCAAGCCCGTCAAGGGTCTGACCGAGGGCCTGACCAAGTCGGGCGGCCGCAACAATCACGGCCGCATCACCGCCCGCTTCATCGGCGGTGGTCACAAGCGTTCGTACCGCATCATCGACTTCAAGCGCCGCAAGTTCGACGTCGTCGGCACGGTCGAGCGCATTGAATACGATCCGAACCGCACCGCCTTCATCGCGTTGATCAAGTACGACGATGGCGAGCTGTCCTACATCATCGCCCCGCAGCGCCTTGCCGCAGGCGACAAGATCGTGGCTGGCGAAGCGGTGGACGTGAAGCCGGGCAATGCGATGCCGCTGGCCTCGATGCCGGTCGGCACGATCGTCCACAACATCGAGCTGAAGCCGGGCAAGGGCGCCCAGGTCGCCCGTTCGGCTGGCGGTTACGCCCAGCTCGTCGGCCGCGACCAGGGCATGGCGATCCTGCGCCTCAATTCGGGCGAGCAGCGTGTCGTCCACGGCTCCTGCATGGCCACAGTCGGTGCCGTGTCCAACCCGGACCACGGCAACATCAACGACGGCAAGGCCGGCCGCACGGTTTGGCGCGGCAAGCGTCCGCACAATCGCGGCGTGACCATGAACCCGGTCGACCACCCGCATGGCGGTGGTGAAGGCCGCACCTCCGGTGGCCGTCATCCGGTCAGCCCGTGGGGCAAGCCGACCAAGGGCAAGAAGACGCGGTCCAACAAGGCGACCGACAAGTTCATCCTGCGCTCGCGCCATCAGCGCAAGAGCTAAGAAGAGGTAACGCCAAGTGACTCGTTCTATTTGGAAAGGCCCCTTCATCGACGGCTACCTTCTCAAGAAGGTGGACAAGGTTCGTGAAGGTGGTCGCAATGAGGTGATCAAGATGTGGAGCCGTCGCTCCACCATCCTGCCGCAGTTCGTCGGCTTCACCTTCGGTGTCTACAACGGCCAGAAGCATGTTCCCGTTTCGGTGAACGAGGACATGGTCGGTCATAAGTTCGGTGAATTCGCTCCGACCCGGACCTATTACGGTCACGGCGCGGATAAGAAGGCGAAGAGGAAATAATCATGGGCAAGGCCAAAGCTCCGCGCAGGCTTGCTGACAACGAAGCGCGCGCCGTGTTGCGCACGATCCGTATCAGCCCGCAGAAGCTGAACCTGGTTGCCGCGCTAATCCGCGGCAAGAAGGTCGCGACAGCGCTTTCCGATCTCGAATTCTCGGCCAAGCGGATTTCCGGCACGGTCAAGAAGACGCTGGAATCGGCGATTGCCAACGCGGAAAACAACCACGACCTGGACGTCGATGCGCTGATCGTGGCGGAAGCCTATGTCGGCAAGTCGATCGTCATGAAGCGGTTCCACGCTCGTGGCCGTGGTCGCGCCAGCCGTATCGAGAAGCCGTTCTCGCACCTCACGATCGTCGTTCGTGAAGTCGAAGAAAAAGGGGAGGCCGCATAATGGGCCAGAAAGTCAATCCGATCGGTCTTCGCCTCGGCATTAACCGCACCTGGGATTCGCGCTGGTTCGCGAACACCGGCGAGTACGGCAAGCTGCTGCATGAGGACATCAAGATCCGCAAGTATCTTGAGAAGGAACTCAAGCAGGCCGCGATCTCCAAGGTCGTGATCGAGCGCCCGCACAAGAAGTGCCGCGTCACCATCCATGCCGCGCGCCCGGGTCTGATCATCGGCAAGAAGGGCGCCGACATCGAGAAGCTTCGCAAGAAGCTGATGGAGATGACGAAGTCCGAGACGCACCTCAACATCGTCGAAGTGCGCAAGCCGGAAATCGATGCGACCCTGGTCGCCCAGTCGATCGCCCAGCAGCTCGAACGCCGCATCGCGTTCCGCCGCGCCATGAAGCGCGCCGTGCAGTCGGCGATGCGCCTCGGTGCCGAGGGCATCCGCATCAACTGCGCCGGCCGTCTCGGCGGCGCCGAGATCGCGCGCATGGAATGGTATCGCGAAGGCCGCGTGCCGCTGCATACGCTGCGCGCCGATGTCGACTACGGCACGGCCGAGGCGAACACCGCGTACGGTATCTGCGGCGTCAAGGTCTGGGTATTCAAGGGCGAGATCCTCGAGCACGATCCGATGGCTTCGGAGCGTCGCGCGACCGAGGGTGATGCTGCGCATGGCGGTGGTGGTGATCGCGAACGCGGTCGTCGTCGCGAAAACGCCTGAGACATTTAGGAATTTGGAGTTAGAACGATGCTGCAGCCAAAGCGCACAAAGTTCCGCAAGCAGTTCAAGGGCCGTATCCATGGTACCGCAAAGGGCGGCACCAACCTGGATTTCGGTGGTTTCGGGCTGAAGGCGCTTGAGCCGAACCGCGTCACCGCGCGTGAGATCGAGGCGGCCCGCCGTGCGATCACTCGCGAAATGAAGCGCGCTGGCCGCGTCTGGATCCGTATTTTCCCGGACGTGCCGGTCACCTCGAAGCCGACCGAAGTCCGCATGGGCAAGGGCAAGGGCGCGGTCGACTACTGGGCGGCGCGCGTCAAGCCGGGCCGCATCATGTTCGAGATCGACGGCGTCAATGAAGAAACCGCCCGTGAGGCGCTGCGTCTCGGCGCGGCCAAGCTCTCGGTCAGGACGCGCTTCGTACAGCGCATCGCAGAATAAGGACGGGCTGATCATGAAAGCCGAAGACATCCGGACCAAGACCCAGGACCAGCTGACCGACGACCTGGCCAGCCTGAAGAAGGAGCAGTTCAACCTGCGCTTCCAGAAGGCCACCGGCCAGCTCGAGAAGACCGCGCGCGTGAGACAGGTCCGTAAGGATATTGCGCGTATCAAGACCATCGCTGCGGAAAAGTCCGCGGCTAAGAAGGCTTAAGGACGAAAACCATGCCAAAGCGCATTCTGCAGGGCACCGTCGTCAGCGACAAGAACGAGAAGACGGTTGTCGTCAAGGTCGAACGGCGCTTCACGCATCCCGTGATGAAGAAGACCGTGCGCATGACCAAGAAGTACAAGGCGCACGACGAGAACAACGCCCACAAGGTTGGCGATCAGGTGTTCATCCAGGAATCGAAGCCGATTTCCAAGGATAAGCGCTGGATCGTCGTATCCTCGGACCAGGCGTAAACAAACGAATTTTGGACAGACCGGGGAGGGGTGAAGAACCCGTCCCGTTAGAAAAGAAGAAGGCGGCCAGTCATGATTCAGATGCAAACAAACCTCGACGTGGCGGATAATTCCGGCGCGCGTCGTGTCATGTGCATCAAGGTGCTGGGCGGCTCGAAGCGGAAATACGCTTCCGTGGGCGACATCATCGTGGTGTCGATCAAGGAAGCCATTCCGCGCGGCCGCGTTAAGAAGGGCGATGTGATGAAGGCGGTCGTGGTTCGCACGGCCAAGGACATCCGCCGCCCGGACGGCAGCGTGATCCGTTTCGACAAGAACGCGGCCGTTCTCGTCGACAACAAGAAAGAGCCGATCGGCACGCGTATCTTCGGACCGGTTCCGCGCGAACTCCGCGCCAAGAACCACATGAAGATCATCTCGCTCGCGCCTGAAGTGCTGTAAGGAGCCGGACCAATGCAAAAGATTAGAAAAGGCGACAAGGTCGTCGTTCTGGCCGGCAAGGACAAGGGCCGTTCGGGCGAAGTCCTCTCGGTTCAGCCGAAGGATGACACCGCGCTGGTGCGCGGCGTCAACATGATCCGTCGTCACCAGAAGCAGTCCCAGTCCCAAGAGGGCGGGATCATCACCAAGGAAGCGCCGATCCAGCTGTCGAACATCGCGCTGGCCGACCCCAAGGATGGCAAGCCGACCCGCGTCGGTTTCATCTTCCAGAAGGACGGCAAGAAGGTGCGCGTCGCCAAGCGCTCGGGAGAAGTCATCAATGGCTAAGGCTCAAAGCAAGCAGGCGACTGCCACCAACACGCCGCGCCTCAAGCAGGTCTACAACGAGACCATCCGCAAGGCGCTGCAGGAGCAGTTCGGCTACGACAACGACATGCAGGTTCCGCGCCTCGACAAGATCGTGCTGAACATGGGCGTCGGTGAAGCGACCGCCGATTCGAAGAAGCCTTCGGTTGCCGCCGAAGACCTGGCGATGATCGCCGGCCAGAAGGCCGTCGTCACCCGCGCCCGCAATTCGATCGCCGGCTTCAAGGTCCGCGAGAACATGCCGATCGGCGCCAAGGTCACGCTGCGCAAGGAACGCATGTACGAGTTCCTCGACCGCCTCGTGAACATCGCGCTGCCGCGCGTCCGAGACTTTCGCGGACTGAATCCGAAGAGCTTCGATGGCCGTGGCAACTACGCCATGGGCATCAAGGAACACATCGTGTTTCCGGAGATCAACTACGACAAGGTTGATCAGATCTGGGGCATGGACGTCATCGTTTGTACGACTGCGAAGACGGACGACGAAGCCAGGGCATTGCTCAAGGCCTTCAACTTCCCCTTCCGCCAGTAACGGCAGCGAGAAAAGGAAAAATCTGAAATGGCAAAGACCAGCTCAGTCGAGAAGAACAACAGGCGCCGCAAGCTTGCCGACCAGTACGGTCCCAAGCGGGCTGCCCTGAAGGCGATCATCATGGATCAGTCCAAGCCGATGGAAGAGCGCTTCCGCGCTCAGCTCAAGCTTGCCGCCATGCCGCGCAACTCGGCCAAGATCCGCATCCGCAACCGCTGCGAAGTCACCGGCCGTCCGCGTGCCTACTATCGCAAGCTCAAAGTATCGCGCATCGCGCTTCGTGATCTCGGCAATAACGGCCAGATCCCGGGCCTGGTCAAGTCGAGCTGGTAAGGAGGACATAACATGTCATTGAGCGATCCTCTCGGCGATATGCTGACCCGCATCCGCAACGCGTATGGCCGCAAGAAGTCGAGTGTCTCGACGCCGGCTTCGCGTCTGCGCACTCGCGTCCTCGACGTGCTGAAGGCTGAAGGCTATATCCGCGATTACAGCCAGACCGACTTCGACAACGGCAAGTCCGAAATCGAGATCGAGCTGAAGTATTTCGACGGCGCGCCGGTCGTGCGTGAAATCGCCCGCGTCTCGAAGCCGGGCCGCCGCGTTTACGTTTCGGCCAAGTCGATCCCGCACGTCGCCAACGGCCTCGGCATCGCCATCCTTTCGACACCGAAGGGCGTGATGGCCGACCACGAAGCACGCGAACAGAACGTCGGCGGTGAGATCCTCTGCCAGATCTTCTGATCTGGCAGCTGACCGCAAAGTGGAATCCGGTCTTCGGATCGTTTCCGAAGACAGAGACCTGAAACAAGAGAAGTGACGAGGACAACAAAATGTCTCGTATTGGAAAGAAACCCGTTTCGCTGCCGCAGGGCGTGACCGCGACCGTCAACGGCCAGACCGTGACGGCGAAGGGCCCCAAGGGCGAGCTGAAGTTCGTGGTGAACGACGAAGTCCTGGTCAAGATGGAAGGCAGCGAGATCGCTGTCCAGCCGCGCGACCAGACCAAGACGGCCCGCTCCAAGTGGGGCATGTCGCGCACGCAGATCGTCAACATCCTGCAGGGTGTGAAGGACGGCTTCGAGAAGAAGCTCGAGATCACCGGCGTCGGCTATCGTGCCGCACTTCAGGGCAAGAACCTGCAGCTGGCACTTGGCTTCAGCCATGACGTCGTCTACGAGACGCCGGCTGGCATCACCATCACGGTGCCGAAGCCGACGGAAGTCACCGTGGCCGGCATCGACAAGCAGCAGGTCGGCCAGGTGGCCGCCGAGATCCGCGAATACCGCGGCCCCGAGCCCTACAAGGGCAAGGGCGTCCGCTACGCTGGCGAGAAGATCGTCCGCAAGGAAGGCAAGAAGAAGTAGTGGGCTTGGCCCCGAAAGGTTGAAGACTTTTCGGAAAGGGCCAAGCTGAAGAAGTGCAACGCCGCGGGGAGCGGTCGCGGGAGGCGCTTTCGCCTACCGCACATGGCGGCCCCCGTTTTTTGAAGGCAAGGAAGACCATCATGGGTACCAAGGAATCCACGCAGCGCCGTGCGCAGCGCGTTCGCCGCCAGATCAGGAAGGTCGCCGGCGAGCGTCCGCGTCTGTCGGTTCACCGCACCTCGAAGAACATCTATGTCCAGGTGATCGACGACGCCAAGGGCCACACCATCGCTGCCGCCTCGACGCTCGAGAAGGATCTCAAGGGTTCGCTCAAGACCGGCGCCGACACCGCCGCCGCCGCCGCGATCGGCAAGCTGATCGCCGAGCGCGCCACCAAGGCCGGCGTCAAGGAAGTCGTCTTCGACCGTGGCCCGTACATCTATCATGGCCGCGTCAAGGCGCTGGCTGAAGCTGCCCGCGAAGGCGGCTTGAGCTTCTGATCTTTCACCGTCGGCGACCCAAAGCGGCGCCGGCAATCAGCAACCCGTGCTTCCGGAAAAGAACAAGGAACAGGATATGGCACAGGAACGTAGGGATGGCGGCCGCGGCCGCGATCGTGAAGAACGCGATGACGGCATGGTGGACAAGCTGGTCCACATCAACCGCGTCGCCAAGGTCGTCAAGGGCGGCCGTCGCTTCGGCTTCGCCGCACTCGTCGTCGTCGGCGACCAGAAGGGCCGCGTCGGCTTCGGTCACGGCAAGGCACGCGAAGTGCCGGAAGCGATCCGCAAGGCAACCGAATCGGCAAAGCGCGACATGATCTTCGTGCCGCTGCGCTCGGGCCGCACGCTGCACCACGACGTCGAGGGACGTTGGGGCGCTGGACGCGTTCTGCTGCGCGCTGCCAAGCAGGGTACCGGCATCATCGCCGGCGGCCCGATGCGCGCCGTCTTCGAGACGCTCGGCATGCATGACGTGGTCGCCAAGTCGATGGGTTCGTCGAACCCCTACAACATGGTTCGCGCCACCTTCGACGCGCTGAAGAGCCAGATGCATCCCAAGGATGTGGCTGCCGCGCGCGGCATCAAGTATTCGACCCTTCAGGCCCGCCGCGGCACCGCCGTTGCGGCTGAAGAATAGTCGATCTGACCAGGGATTTTTGACCATGGCCAAGAAAGCAACCAAGACCATCACCGTTGAGCAGATCGGTTCGCCGATCCGCCGCCCGAAGGAACAGCGCGCGACGCTGGTCGGCCTCGGCCTCAACAAGATGCACAAGCAGCGCACCCTGGAAGATACGCCTTCCGTGCGCGGCATGATCGCTGCCGTTCAGCATCTCGTCCGCGTCGTGGACGAGGGCTGAACCAAAGCGCAGGAGAACCCAGATGAAACTCAACGATCTGCGTGACAAGGACGGCGCGACGCACTCCAAGAAGCGTCTCGGCCGTGGCATCGGTTCCGGCTCGGGCAAGACCGCCGGTCGCGGCGTCAAGGGCCAGAAGGCGCGCTCCGGCGTCGCCGTCAACGGCTTCGAGGGTGGCCAGATGCCGCTTTACCGGCGCCTGCCGAAGCGTGGCTTCAACAACATCTTCGCCAAGAGCTTCAACGTCGTCTCGCTGGCCCGCATCCAGGTGGCCATCGACGCCAAGAAGCTCGATGCCAAGGCAGCCGTGACGGCTGAATCGCTGGTTGCCGCCGGCGTCATTCGTCGCGTCAAGGACGGTGTGCGCATCCTTTCGGACGGCGAGATCAAGGCGAAGCTCGCCTTCGACGTCGCCGGTGCCTCCAAGGCCGCGATCGAGAAGATCGAAAAGGCCGGCGGCTCGGTCAAGCTGCCGGAAAAGGCAGCCGCGGAGTAACGGCAATTTGAAGCGCGACCGGTAAGAATGGGATCCCGTTTTTGCCCACGGTCGCGCTTTGATCTGCTCAATTAAGCGGCCGCGTCAACGCGCCCGCTTGCATGTTTAGAGCCCGGAGCTTATCTCGTGAGCTTCGGTGAAACGCACCGCCTGACCTCACGGGCCATCAAGCGTTACCAAGCGGAGAATCAGGCATGGCTTCGGCTGCTGAACAATTAGCCTCGAATCTGAATTTCTCGGCCTTCGCCAAGGCGGAGGACCTGAAGAAACGCATCTGGTTCACCATCGGCGCGCTGCTCGTCTATCGCCTCGGCACCTACATTCCGCTTCCCGGCATCAATCCCGACGCCTTCGCCCAGGCCTTCTCCTCGCAGAGCAAGGGTGTGCTCGGCATGTTCAACATGTTCGCCGGCGGCGCCGTGCAGCGCATGGCGATCTTCGCGCTCGGCATCATGCCTTACATCTCCGCCTCCATCATCATGCAGCTGATGACCTCGGTCGTCCCGTCGCTGGAAGCGCTGAAGAAGGAAGGCGAGCAGGGCCGCAAGGTCATCAACCAGTACACGCGCTACGGCACCGTGCTGCTCGCGCTGGTTCAGGCCTATGGCATTTCGGTGGGGCTGGAGAACGGCAACGGCATCGTCAGCGATCCCGGCATGTTCTTCCGCATCTCGACCGTCGTCACTCTGGTCGGCGGCACCATGTTCCTGATGTGGCTCGGTGAGCAGATCACCGCGCGCGGCATCGGCAACGGCATTTCGCTGATCATCTTCTCGGGCATCGTCGCCGGCCTGCCGCACGCCATCTCCGGCACGCTGGAACTCGGCCGCACCGGCGCACTGTCGACCGGCCTGATCCTGGCGATCATCGTGCTGGCCATCGTCGTCATCGCGCTGATCGTGTTCTTCGAGCGCGCCCAGCGGCGCCTGCTGATCCAGTATCCGAAGCGCCAGGTCGGCAATCGCATGTTCCAGGGCGATACCTCGCATCTGCCGCTCAAGCTGAACACGTCGGGCGTCATCCCGCCGATCTTCGCCTCGTCGCTGCTGTTGCTGCCGGCCACCATCGCCGGCTTCTCGCAGACGACCAACATGCCGGCCTGGGCCAGCACCATCCTGGCCTCGCTCGGCCATGGCCAGCCGCTCTACATGGCGTTCTACGCGGCGATGATTGTGTTCTTCGCCTTCTTCTACACAGCGATTGTCTTCAACCCGAAGGACACCGCCGACCAGCTCAAGAAGCATTCGGGCTTCATCCCGGGCTATCGTCCGGGCGAGCGCACCGCCGATTACATCGATTACGTTCTCACCCGCATCACCGTCGTCGGCGCCATCTATCTGGTGCTGGTGTGCCTGCTGCCGGAGTTCCTGATCTCGGCGACTGGCGTACCATTCTACCTTGGTGGCACATCGCTTCTGATCGTGGTCAGTGTCACGCTCGATACGGTTGCGCAGATTCAGGGCCACCTGATCGCGCACCAGTATGAAGGCCTGATCAAGAAGTCGAAGCTGCGCGGGGGGAAGAAAGCCAGATGAGGTTGATTTTGCTTGGGCCGCCAGGAGCGGGCAAGGGGACACAAGCACAAAGACTGGTAGAGAAACACGGCATACCCCAGCTGTCGACGGGCGACATGCTGCGTGCCGCCGTTCAAGCCGGCACCGAAGTCGGCAAGCGTGCCAAGGCGGTGATGGATGCGGGTGAACTGGTGTCCGATGCCATCGTCAACGCCATCGTTGCCGAGCGGATCGACCAGGCTGACTGCGCCAAGGGCTTCATCCTCGACGGCTACCCGCGCACGCTGGTGCAGGCCGATGCGGTCGAGCAGATGCTTGCCGAGCGTAGCATCGGCCTCGACACGGTCATCGAACTGGTCGTCGACGACAGGGCCCTGGTCGGCCGCATCGTCAAGCGCGCCGAGGATGCCAAGGCAGCCGGCCAGCCGGTGCGCAAGGACGACAATCCCGCGGTGTTCGAAGAGCGCCTGCGCGAGTACTACAAGAAGACCGCTCCGCTGACCGGTTACTATTACGCCAAGGGCAGGCTCAAGACTGTCGACGGCATGGCCAGCATCGACGCGGTGACCGCCGAGATCGAGGCCGTGCTCGCGGCGGCCGCTCAAGGGGCGGAGTCGGTAAATTAACGATTGCGCTTGACGGGAGCGGTTCGCTGCGGTATGGCGGCCCGTCTTCCTATCAGGCATGGGCTTTGCTTGTCCGCAAGGGCAAGGCAGTCGCTTTGAACTGGAAACTCCCGCATGGGCCGGCCTCCACCGGACGCGGGGCAACTTTGACAGCGCCGGATCTGCCTTTTTGAGGGTTGGCCGGCCCACATGGAGAAGAGAAGAACATGGCTCGTATAGCCGGCGTCAACATTCCGACCAACAAGCGCGTCGTCATCGCGCTTCAGTACATTCACGGCATTGGCAAGAAGTTCGCCCAGGAGATCGTCGACAAGGTCGGCATCCCGGCGGAGCGCCGCGTCAACCAGCTGACCGACGCGGAAGTGCTGCAGATCCGTGAGACCATCGACCGCGACTACCAGGTCGAAGGCGACCTGCGCCGCGAAGTGTCGATGAACATCAAGCGGCTCATGGACCTCGGCTGCTACCGCGGCCTGCGTCACCGCCGCTCGCTGCCGGTTCGCGGCCAGCGCACCCACACCAATGCACGCACCCGCAAGGGCCCGGCCAAGTCGATCGCCGGCAAGAAGAAGTAAGTGAGCGAATAGCGAGTAGCCATTAGCGAGTAGGGGATCCCTATTCGCTAATCACTACTCACTACTCGCTTTCAAAGGTGGAGCCGCTGGCATTACGGCGGTGTAGAGATCAACTGAAAGGACTATCATGGCCAAGGAAGCCGCTCGTGTTCGCCGTCGCGAACGCAAGAATATCTCGTCGGGCGTTGCCCACGTCAATTCGACCTTCAACAACACGATGATCACCATCACCGACGCGCAGGGCAATTCGATCGCCTGGTCGTCGGCCGGTGCCCAAGGCTTCAAGGGGTCGCGCAAGTCGACCCCGTTCGCCGCCCAGATGGCAGCCGAGGACGTTGCCAAGAAGGCCCAGGAACACGGCATGCGCATGCTCGAAGTCGAGGTCTGCGGACCTGGCTCGGGCCGTGAATCGGCACTGCGCGCCCTGCAGGCGGCCGGCTTCACCATCACCTCGATCCGTGATGTGACGCCGATCCCGCACAATGGCTGCCGCCCGCGCAAGAAGCGCCGCGTCTAACATTATTGAACGCCGTGCGAACGCCGAAAGGCGTTCCTCCACGGTATTCCAGGTCGCCCGCCACGATTGGATGGTGGCGGGTCAACGGAAGGAAAGCATCATGATCCAGAAAAATTGGCAGGAACTGATCAAGCCGAACAAGATCGAGTTCTCGTCGAAGAAGAAGACGCTGACCACGCTGGTTGCCGAGCCGCTCGAGCGCGGCTTTGGCCTCACGCTCGGCAACGCGCTGCGCCGCGTGCTTCTGTCTTCGCTGCGCGGTGCGGCCGTCACCGCCGTGCAGATCGACGGTGTCCTGCATGAATTCTCGTCCATCGCCGGCGTGCGCGAGGACGTGACCGATATCGTTCTGAACATCAAGGAAATCGCCATCCGCATGGAAGGCGATGGACCCAAGCGCATGGTCGTGCGCAAGCAGGGACCGGGCGCGGTTCTGGCCGGCGACATCCAGACGGTTGGCGACGTCGAGATCCTCAACCCCGACCACGTCATCTGCACGCTGGACGAAGGCGCTGAAATCCGCATGGAATTCACCGTCGACACCGGCAAGGGTTACGTGCCGGCAGAGCGCAACCGCGCCGAGGATGCGCCGATCGGCCTGATCCCGGTCGACAGCCTGTATTCGCCGGTCAAGAAGGTCTCCTACAAGGTCGAGAACACCCGCGAGGGCCAGGTTCTCGATTACGACAAGCTGACCATGACCATCGAGACCGACGGTTCGATCTCGGGCGAGGATGCGGTGGCGTTCGCCGCTCGCATCCTGCAGGACCAGCTCGGCCTGTTCGTCAACTTCGACGAGCCGCAGAAGGAAGTCGCGGCGGAAGCCGTCACCGAGCTCGCCTTCAACCCGGCGCTGCTCAAGAAGGTCGACGAACTCGAGCTTTCGGTGCGTTCGGCCAACTGCCTGAAGAACGACAACATCGTCTACATTGGCGATCTCATCCAGAAGACCGAAGCCGAGATGCTGCGCACCCCGAACTTCGGCCGCAAGTCGCTGAACGAGATCAAGGAAGTGCTGGCGGCGATGGGCCTGCATCTCGGCATGGAAGTGCCGGACTGGCCGCCGGAAAACATCGAAGACCTCGCCAAGCGTTACGAAGATCAATATTGAGCATGAATTCCAAGGATCGGCGGCCTTGGCCGCTCGATCCGACGGTCATGCGGAAAACCATCAGAGGCCGTGTCCTCTTGAACAACTGAAGAAGGAAGTGAGCCATGCGCCACGGTTTCAAAGGCCGTCGCTTCGCCCGAAGCATTAGCCATCGCAAGTCGATGTTCGCCAACCTCGCCGTGTCGCTGCTCGAGCACGAGCAGATCGTCACCACCTTGCCGAAGGCGAAGGACCTGCGTCCGATCGTCGAGAAGCTGGTGACGCTCGGCAAGCGCGGCGACCTGCACGCCCGCCGCCAGGTGATCGCGCAGATCGGCAATGAAGGCGTCGTCAAGCGCCTGTTCGACACGATCGCCCCGCGCTACGCCAACCGTAACGGCGGCTATTTGCGCATCATGAAGGCGGGCTTCCGTCACGGCGACAATGCCGCGATGGCCGTCATCGAGTTCGTCGATCGCGACACCTCGGCCAAGGGCGCCGGCGACCGCGCCCGCCTCGAAGCCGAAGGCACCGAAGCGGACGCCGCGGCCGCATAAGGTCACGTCTTTCCAGAATGAATTGAAGGGGCCTGCGGGCCCCTTTTTCATGTTCTGCGCGGTTCAAAGCGTGCCCATAAAGATCTGCTTGCGCGAAAATAATCGGATTTCAGCGGCTTAGCCTTTCATTTTGCACAATCGTCGGGACAATGCGCCCGAACTTGCCTTGGAGGATTCGCGAATGCGCGCCAAAAGACTGTCCCTTGTCCTGCTCTGCGCCTTCATGGTGTTCGCAGCCGCACCGGCAGTTCGGCAGGCGTTGGCCGAAGACGCCGCAAAACCAGCCGATCCGGGCCTGTCGGACGTGCTGACCGATCTGTTGCATGGTGTCGAGGGCGAAAACGCTACCTCAGGACCCGACAAGCGCGTGCCGTTCGGCCGCGAAGAGGTGCAGCTGTCGTTCGCGCCGCTGGTCAAGCAGACGGCGCCCGCCGTGGTCAATGTCTATGCCTCGCAGACGGCCAAGGTCACGTCGCCTTTTGAAGGCGATCCGTTCTTCGAGGAGTTTTTCGGCCGTGCCCGGCCGCGCGCGCAGTCCTCGCTGGGTTCGGGCGTGCTTGTCGATCCGAGCGGCGTCATCGTCACCAATTTTCACGTCATCAAGGATGCCGACGAGGTCAAGGTGGCGACCGCCGACGGGCGCGAATTCACCAGCAAGGTGATGCTGAAGGACGAGACGCTCGACCTTGCCGTGCTCAAGATCGAATCCGACAAGCCATTCCCGGTGATCGCCATCGGCGATTCCGACGCGCTCGAAGTTGGCGATCTGGTGCTGGCCATCGGCAATCCCTTCGGCGTCGGCCAGACCACCACAAGCGGTATCGTCTCCGCACTTGCCCGCAGCCATATCGGCGTCTCGGACTCGGGCTACTTCATCCAGACCGACGCCGCCATCAATCCCGGCAATTCCGGCGGCGCGCTGATCAACATGGGCGGCCAGCTGGTCGGCATCAACACCGCAATTTATAGCCGCAGCGGCGGCTCGATCGGCATCGGTTTTGCCATCCCGGCCAACATGGTGCGGGCTTTCGCCGATGCCGCCAAGGCCGGCCTCGATTTCTTCGAGCGCCCCTATATCGGCGCCGAGTTCGAGGCGGTGACGCCGCAGATCGCCGAATCGCTTGCCATGGAAAAGCCGACCGGCGCCCTGGTCTCGTCCGTCGATGCGACGGGGCCGGCTGGCAAGGCGGGGCTGAAGCCAGGCGATGTCGTGCTGCAGATCAACGGCAAGCCGGTCGAGAGTATCGAGGCGCTGGATTATCGCATGGCGACGCTGTCGATCGGCACCAAGGCCAATTTCGCGATCCTGACCAAGGGCCAGCAGGCAGCGATGGACATCGCGCTGGAGCGCGCGCCGGAGGGTGCGAAAGCCACGGAAGTGACGCTGCATGGCCGCAGCCCGTTCTCGGGCGCCAAGGTCGCGGAGCTGTCGCCGCGGCTTGCCCAGAAGCTCGGCCTGCGCACCGATCTCAAGGGCGTGACGGTGATCGACATCAACCGCGACTCGCCGGCCGCCGATTTCGGTTTCATGCCGGGCGACATCGTGCGCGAGGTCAACGGCACCGCGATCGACACAGCCGCGACGCTGGCGCAGGCTGCCCAGCAGGATACGCGCTGGTGGCGCTTTACCGTCGAGCGCGGCGGGCAGATACTGCGCCAGGTGTTGCGTTACTGAGCTCGATCTGAAGAGATCGCGCTCCAAACCAAAAGAAGTGCATGGCCGATCTGTTCAGCGTTGACGAACCGGAAAAGACGCCGCCTGGACGGCCGCTGGCCGACAGGCTGCGGCCGAAGAATCTTGGTGAGGTCGTTGGCCAGGAACATCTGACCGGGCCAGATGGCGCGCTGACCCGGCTGATCGGCTCGGGTTCGCTCGGCTCGATGATCTTCTGGGGTCCGCCCGGCACTGGCAAGACCACAGTGGCAAGGTTGCTTGCCGGCGAGACCAGCCTTGCCTTCGAGCAGATATCGGCGGTGTTTTCCGGGGTCGCCGACCTGAAGAAGGTCTTTGAGGCCGCCAAGCTGCGCCGCGCCAATGGCCGCCAGACATTGTTGTTTGTCGACGAGATCCATCGTTTCAACCGCGCCCAGCAGGATTCCTTTCTCCCCGTCATGGAGGATGGGACAGTCGTCCTGGTCGGCGCCACCACCGAAAATCCGTCCTTCGAACTCAACGCGGCGCTGTTGTCGCGCGCGCGCGTCATGGTCTTTCATTCGCTTGGCGAGGACAGCATCGCCAAGCTGATGACGCGGGCGGAAGAGACGGAGGGCAGGGCACTGCCGCTAGACGATGAGGCGCGGACAATGCTCATCCGCATGAGCGATGGTGACGGACGCGCCTCCCTGACGCTCGCCGAGGAAGTCTGGCGCGCCGCCAAGCCTGGCGAGGTGTTCGATCCCGAAGGGCTGCAGCGCATCGTGCAGCGCCGTGCGCCGATCTACGACAAAGGCCAGGACGGCCATTACAATCTGATTTCGGCGCTGCACAAATCGGTGCGCGGCTCGGATCCCGACGCCGCGCTCTACTATCTCGCGCGCATGTTCGATGCCGGCGAGGATCCGCTCTATCTCGGCCGCCGGCTGGTGCGCATGGCGATGGAGGACATCGGCCTTGCCGATCCGCAGGCGCTGGTCGTCGCCAACGCCGCCAAGGATGCCTACGACTATCTGGGCTCGCCCGAGGGCGAACTCGCCTTTGCCGAGGCCACCGTCTATCTCGCCACGGCGCCCAAATCCAACGCCGTCTACACCGCCTTCAAAGCGGCCACGCGCGCTGCCAAGGAGCACGGCTCGCTGCTGCCGCCAAAGCACATTCTGAACGCGCCGACCAAGCTGATGAAGGAAGAGGATTACGGCGCGGGCTATCGCTACGATCATGACGAGCCGGACGCCTTTTCGGGCCAGGACTATTTTCCCGAGAAGATGGGCCGCCAGACCTTCTACGATCCGCCTGAGCGTGGTTTCGAGCGCGATATCAGGAAGCGGCTCGATTATTGGGCAAAGCTGCGCAAAGAGCGGGAATAGCCGGCTTGCGCGGCCCGGTGGTCGTCACGCTTCGAGACGAGGCTTCGCCCTGGGGTGTTTCCGCCTCTGTTGTCCTGCACACGCTGCTCGCCGCCGCGCTGGCCTTGATGCCATTGCCGAAGCCGCCGAAACGGCTGGAGGAAGAGCGGGTGTCTGTCGACATTCTGACGCCGCTGCAGTTCGAGGCTTCGACAAGGCGACCGCCCGCGCCAACGCCGGCACCGCTACCGGCGCCGGAGGAGCGAACTCCGGCGCCAACGCCGGATGCCCCTCAAACTCAACAGCCGTCTGCGCCGGCCATGATCCGGCCGACCGAGATGCTGTCGGCCAAGACGCTCGCCGATCCACGCAGCCGGCAGGCGCGCGCCGATCTCGCCACCTTCGCTTCGGATGAACGCATGGTGCAATTGTGCAATCTCGAGGCCATGGACCAGATTCGCCGCTGGCGGGCGGACTTTCAGCCCGAACGCGTCGTGCCTTACGCGACGGCGGAGGAAAAAATAACTGGAACCACGATTGCCGCGAACGGTGCGGCTTTCCGCAGCCGCAAAAACTGGTACAGTTTGAAGTTCAAATGCCAGCTCGCACGAGACGGCGAAAGCGTCATCGGCTTTGAGTTTCTGGTCGGCGATCCCGTGGCCAGGGAAAAATGGGACGAGCTTGGTTTGCCGGCGGTGCATTGACCGAAGTCCGGCGACCTCCACGAGGCAGCCGCCAGGCACGATGCCGTGACCGTTGTGTGGTGACCCAAAAGACCTTATCAAGGCGCACGGCCGGGCGGTGGTCGTTGCCATGATTTTGGCAGTTCATTCGCAACAGGATCGCGCTCCGCGCGTGGAAAAATGACAAAAACCCTTCGCAAATCCCTTCGCAAATTCGCCATTGCCGTCCCGCTTCTCGCCCTTGGCTTCTATTTCATCCCCATCCTGACGACGATCTTCATCGTCTGCGGCCTGATCGACGTGCTGCGCAACGACAGAAAGGATCTCTCGCTGTTCTCAGGTTACTTCCTCGGCAACGGCCTGTTCACCTGGCTGCTGTCGCCGTTCAACCTGCTGGTCGATCTGCTCTGCTACAGGAATCCCGGCGTGTGGAAGCTGGAGCAATTTCCCGCCGATTATCAGCGCGAGGTCAATGAGGTCCTGGACATCTTCAAGGCGCGCAAGGACGAGATCATCGCCGACATCGATGCCAATTTCGGCGCCGGCAGGCGCGGCATGTATGTCTACCAATGGTACGGCAAGCACAGGATCGACAACGTCGCCGAGTTCAATAAGGATTTCAAATACATAAAGACGATCGCCGTTTCCGTCTTCAGCAAGCGCGAATCGACCTCGTGGCACTTCGGCCCGCTGCGGCTCAGCCTGCGCATTCTCTACAATCTGATCCCGGTGAAGTCGGAGATCTTCGTCGAATGCGGCAACGTCAAGAATTACTGGTACGACAATCCGCTGTTCATTTTCGACGACACGCTGCTGCACCGCTCGGTCAACGAGTATGACGGCCGCCGCTACTGCGTGTTCATGGACATCATCAGGCCATCCCCGGTCCCCCGCCTGATAGCAGGCATGCTCGCCATCGTCTCGGTCAGCGTCGAGCGCATCAATTCGATGTTCTACAAGAACTGGAAAATGATCGGCTCGACCAAACCGAAGAAAGTCGAAACCACCTGAGCTGAAAGCTATCGACGCTGTCGGGCTCCGCCGGCAGCGTCCTGGTGGCTTGCAGGACAAGGTGTGGCAGGACGAGATGTAGTCAATTTTGACAGATCTCGTGCACAGGCTTGGCATCGCCAAGCCTTGAAACTCCGGTACCTCTTGAATCTCCGGTACCTCTTGAGCCTCCGGCACCGGGACTCCATTCGGCAATGCCGTCGCTGGGCTTGAGGCGAGCAAGGCGTCGCCGCGCTTGTTCTTTCACCGCCATTTGGGCTCTCGACAATTCATTATATGAATTGTCTCGCTAGATTCGCATTTGCCGGAACGGCTCCTGCGTTGGGAGTTGGTGCGGTTCGGGTTCCACGGCTCTGTCTTTTCCTCCCAGGCGGCCTCCAGTGACAAAGAACAAAATCTTCGGATTCTGGACGGGGGCTTATATCTGCACCCTGATACCGGGCCTTGTTCTGAGCGCCATATATGTAAGCCTTGAAGAGCCCGTCTATTATTGGGACTTCGTCGCCTACTTCAATACATTCCGGCATCAAGGGGCGCTCCTGATCGAGGGGCCTTTTCAATGGCTAAGCCAGTTGGCCACCTCCATCGCGACAGATGACTATGGTTCGGCGATTTTGGCGCCGTTGATGCCGATTTATGTAGTTTTCGGAGGTTCGCGGTATGCGTTTGTCGCTGGAATAGTCGCGGTCTATCTGGTACCGACGGTTCTCCTCATAGCCCGAATGAGCTATCTGGAGGCGACTTCCGAGACGTCTTCACCCCGAGCCTGGCTCGCCGTCTGGATTGCGGCCTTCCTCTACACTCCGTTCTGGGCGCCGACGCTTCGTGGAATGCCGGACATTGCCGGTTGTCTTGCCATTACCGTGGCGACCTATTTTCTTTGGAAGTCAAAGTTTCTTACCCGCGAACCGGTGATCAGCGGAATTTGCGTGGGTGTGTGCCTGTGGCTGGCGTTCATGCTGCGTCGCTGGTACGCCTACGCCGTCATTGGCATCGCCGTTTCCGCCGCCTTCTTTTGTTTGCTGCAGATTGCAAGGGATCGGAGCTATCCGTCCTTTGGCAAAGCGGCATTGGGCGGCCTGTGTGCGATTTTCGTTATTGCCGCGACCTCATTGAACTTTCAGCTACCGCTGATCGCCAAGATTCTAGGCACCAGCTATGGCGATCTCTACAGCGGATACAGGACGACCTTCCTCATCCAACTTGGCGAGATGGGATCCCGGCTCAGCTATGTGAACTGGCTGCTGATCTTCGTTGGCCTCTATCTCTCGATCGTGCGCCGCAATGGGTTTTCGCTGTTGTGCGCCTTTGCCTCGGTGCTCACTTTCTTGATCTTTATCCGCACCCAGGATCCGGAGCGGCATCATTCATTGCCGATGTTTCTTTGGCTGTTCCCGGCATACGCCCAGGCAATCGTTGCGATCGTTTCGATGCCGGCACTGAAATCACGATGGTCGGCGGCCGCCATCGCTTGTGCCGCCGGTTTTGCTTTTTTTGGCACTTTTTTTCCAGTCGGTCGTCAACTGCTGTCGCCGGTCGGCTTCGTTTTCGCCGAGGAAGCGACGCTCCCGCTACACCTCGACAATCTTCCCGAATACAGACGCTTGATTGCCGACCTGCTTGGCAAAATGAAAGCTGAGGATCGTTTTTCGGTGTTTGCCTCAGGCGCGGTTTTGAGCGACTCGCTGTTGTTTGGTTTGGATCCCAAGCTCACTCCGCACGTCGGATGGATTTGTCAGGTGGATAGTCGCGATCGATTCCGGCCGGAGGCTTTGAAATCCAGATATGTTGTCGTGGCTGACCGGCCTGTTATCCATCTGCAGCCGGGTGCGCAGATCTGTGTCACGCTTCCCAACCAGAATATTGTCGAGGGAACGGGTATCGGCGCTGCCTACAAACGCGTTGAAACCTACCAATTGTCCGGCGGCCTTACCGGTTACCTCTATGAGCAGGTGCGCCCGGTCAGCAAAGCCGAAGTGGATGCCCTCTACAGCGAGTTCCAGAAGAGATATCCGAACTGGACGGCGCCCGAGTGGTGAAGGCGGGGTCGACTGTCGGGTCTTGAAGGGATTGACGCCGCCGCCCCTGCAGGGGCAGTAAACGACCATGTTCAATCTGCTTCTCGTGGTCGTCGGCGGCGGCATCGGCGCCGGCATCCGTCATTTCGCCAATATGGGCGCGCTGCGCCTCGTCGGCCCCAACTATCCCTGGGGCACGATGGCGATCAACATCGTCGGCTCCTTTGCCATGGGTCTATTCATCGCCATCCTGGCGCGCCGCGGCGGATCGACCGAAGTCAGGCTGTTTGTCGCCACCGGCATCCTTGGCGGCTTCACCACCTTTTCCGCTTTCTCGCTGGATTTCGCGACATTGTGGGAGCGGGGAGCCACGCTGCCTGCGTTCGGATATGCGCTTGCCAGCGTCATTGGCGCCATTATCGCCCTGTTTCTGGGACTTTGGCTCGCAAGAAGCCTGCCTTAGTGCTATTGCCGCGCCGAGAGTAGGGCCGAGCCCTGCCGGGAAATGGATAAGCGAAGAAAACATGGCAGGCGTTGAACAGATCACGGTGGAGGCCGGCGAGGCGGGCATGCGGCTCGATCGTTGGTTCAAGACCCATTTCCCGGGCCTCGGCTTCGGCCATCTGCAGAAGCTGCTGCGCTCGGGCCAAATCCGCGTCGATGGCGGCCGCGTCAAGGCGGACAGCCGTGTCGAGCCTGGCCAGGTGGTGCGTGTCCCGCCGCTCGAGGTGGACAAGAAGGGCGAGAGCCCGCTGACCGGCCACTCGATCCGTAACCAGGGCGATGCCGACGTCCTGGCCAAAATGCTGATCCATGAGGATCCGAAGGTTTTCGTCTTCAACAAGCCTGCAGGCCTGGCGGTGCAGGGCGGTTCGGGCGTTACCCGCAATGTCGACGACATGCTGGAAGCGTGGCGCAACCAGAAGGGCGAGAAGCCGCGGCTGGTCCACCGGCTCGACCGCGACACGTCGGGCGTGCTGGTCGTTGCCCGCACGAGGCTGGCCGCGATGAAGCTCTCCGAGGCATTCCGCGCCCGCGAGACCAAGAAGACCTACTGGGCGCTGGTCAAGGGCGTGCCTCCCAAGCGCGAGGACAAGATCTCGACCTGGCTGATCAAGGAGCCGACACCCGACGGCGACCGGGTGCGCATCGCCGCGCATGGCGAAAAAGGCGCCGACCATGCCGTGTCCTACTACCGCATCATCGAGCAGGCGGCGCAGACGATGACCTGGCTGGAAATGGAGCCCTATACCGGCCGCACCCACCAGCTGCGCGTCCATGCCGCCTATATCGGCTGCCCGATCATCGGCGATCCGAAATATTTCGAGGCCGACACCAATTGGGATTTTCCCGGCGGCATCCAAAATCGCCTGCACCTGCACGCGCGGCGCATCGTCATCCCCCACCCGGACAAGGGCTTCATCGACGTCACCGCGCCGATGCCGCCGCATATGCGCCAGAGCTGGAACCTGATCGGCTTCGACGACGCCAGCGCGGAGGATTGATCGTGGTCACCGACACGCTCGATCGGCGCGACACGGTCGACATGGCCGCCGCCGCGATCATGGTCGGCCTGACTTTTTCCTGGGGACTGAACTACGTCGCCGCCAAGATCTCCTATGCCGGTTACGACCCCGTCTTCCTGTCGATCGCGCGTTCGATCATCGGCGGCTTCTGCGTCTTCCTCTGGTGCCGCTGGCGCGGCATCGCGCTGTTCACGCGCGACGGCACCTTGCTTGCCGGCATCGCGGTGGGCGTACTTTTCGGCGTCGAATTTCTTTGCCTTTACGTTGGCCTGGAACACACGACCGTTGCCCGCAACACGCTGCTGGTCAATACCATGCCGTTCTGGATGCTGATCGGCGGCCACTTCCTGCTTGGCGAACAGATCACCTTGCGCAAGTTCCTCGGCCTGCTCTTGGCCTTCGCCGGTCTTGCCGCTGTTTTTTCCGATAAGCTCGGCGGCGGCGGGGACATGCTGTTCGGCGACCTACTCAGTCTCGGCTCAGGGTTTTTCTGGGCCCTGACCAATATCCTCATCAAACGCTCGAAACTGGTCGAGGCGAGTGCTGAAAAGCTGCTGCTTTACCAACTCGCCGGCGCGGCCATCGTTGGCCTTCTGGTTCTGCCTTTGGCGGGCCCGCCGGTCCGCGATCCCACATTGCTGCCGACCCTGGCGCTGCTGTTCCAGGCGATCTACATCGTCGCCTTCACCTACGTGTTGTGGTTCTGGCTGCTGCGCCGCTATCCGGCGTCGGGTCTGTCCAGTTTCACCTTCCTGTCACCGGTGTTCGGTGTTTTGTGCGGCGCAATCATCTTGAACGAGCCGCTGACCATCCGCATCTTCCTGGCACTTGGTCTGATTGCCGCCGGCCTGATCATCGTCAACCGGCCGGCGCGCAAGCTGACACCGGTGTGAGAGAGACCTTCATGCGCGATATCCTCAACGACCTCGAAGCGGGCAAATACCTTTCCGATCCGGACCCGGTGCGCCGCGCCCAGATCCAGATGAAGACACCGCTGCCGAAGCGCTTCTACAAAACCGTCTCGGTTGCGCCGGTGGAAGACGGGTTTGCCGTCCATCTCGACGGCAGGCCGGTGCGCACACCGGGAAAGGCGCTGCTGTCGCTGCCGACCGAAGCAGCCGCGGCGCTGGTTGCCGACGAGTTCGCCGCCCAGGGCGAGACCATCAATCCAGTAACGATGCCGGTGATGCGCCTGGTCAACACCGCCATCGATGGCGTCGCCAGCGATCCGCAGGCGGTGCTGGAAGACATATTGCGCTTTGCCTCGTCCGACTTGCTTTGTTACCGCGCCGATGCGCCGCAAGGGCTGGTCGAGCGGCAGAACGAGCACTGGGACCCGGTGATCGATTGGGCACGCGGCAGCCTTGGAGCCCGCTTCAATCTTGCTGAAGGCATCATTCATGTCGAGCAGCCGCGCGAGACGATCGCCGTGCTGGGCGCGCATCTTGCTCAGCGTGCCGATCCGCTGCGGCTCGCCGCCATCCACGTCATGACATCGCTGACCGGTTCGGCGCTGCTGGCGCTGGCTGTCGATTTTGGCGAGCTCGACGTCGAGGCCGCCTGGGCCGCCGGCCATGTCGATGAGGACTGGCAGATCGAGCAATGGGGCCAGGACGCGGAGGCGGTTGCCCGCCGCTCCGCCCGCAAGCGCGATATGATGGCCGCTGTCCAGCTCCTGGAAGCGCTCAAGGCCTGAGCTTCGCACGGCTTTGCCGCACCGCACCTAATACCAAAGTCATAATCCCATCGTCGCTCTGCCGCCGGGGGGCGCTTTCTGTCATTTTTTCCGCGATGGCTGTCGTTGAGTCCGCGTTCGGAGGAGAACGCCGACGATTGAAACGCAGCGTCGAGGAAAAGGGTCTCACGGGAGGAAAACGCAATGGCATTGGCATCGACCGCCGGCGGAACGAGCCGCGGCATGACGCGGGAAGAGAAGAAGGTCATCTTCGCTTCCTCGCTCGGCACCGTTTTCGAATGGTACGATTTCTATCTCTACGGCTCGTTGGCGGCTTTCATCGGCTCGACCTTTTTTGCTCCGACGATCCCTGAGGCGACACGCAACATCTTCGCGCTGCTGGCCTTTGCCGCCGGCTTCCTGGTGCGCCCTTTCGGCGCCCTTTTGTTCGGTCGTATCGGCGACCTCGTCGGCCGCAAATATACGTTCCTTGTCACCATGACGATCATGGGCCTGTCCACCTTCCTGGTCGGCCTGCTGCCGGGGTATGCCACCTTGGGCATCGCCGCTCCGGTGATCCTGATCATCCTTCGCATGCTGCAGGGCCTGGCGCTCGGCGGTGAATATGGTGGCGCGGCGACCTACGTCGCCGAGCACGCGCCCGACGACCGCCGAGGCTTCTATACGTCATGGATCCAGACGACGGCTACGCTCGGTCTGTTCCTGTCGCTGATCGTCATCCTGATCGTTCAGGGCTCGTTGAGCAAGGAAAGCTACGCTGCCTGGGGCTGGCGCATTCCGTTCATCGTTTCCTTCCTGCTGCTCGCCGTCTCGATCTGGATCCGGCTGTCGCTTTCTGAGTCGCCGACCTTCCAGAAGATGAAGGAAGAGGGCAAAGGCTCCAAGGCGCCGCTCTCCGAGGCTTTCGGTCAGTGGAAGAACGCCAAGATCGCGCTGCTGGCGCTGCTTGGCCTCACTGCCGGCCAGGCCGTCGTCTGGTACAACGGCCAGTTCTACGCACTGTTCTTCCTGCAGAACGTGCTGAAGGTCGATGCGCAGTCGGTCAACATCATGATCGCCATTGCGCTGGCCATCGGCTCGATCTTCTTCGTCGTGTTCGGCTGGCTGTCCGACAAGATCGGCCGCAAGCCGATCATCATGGCTGGCCTTGCGCTGGCAATTGTCTGCACCTTCCCGCTGTTCAAGGCGTTGACCTGGGCCGCCAATCCGGCGCTGGCCACGGCACAGCAGAACACCCGGGCAACGGTGACGGCCGCCCCCGGCGATTGCAGGTTCCAGTTCAATCCGGTCGGCACCGCCAAGTTCACGACGTCCTGCGACATCGCGACTTCGTTCTTGACCAAGAACTCGGTTCCCTACGACGTCGTCTCGACGGCCGCGGCCGGAACAGCCGCGTCGGTCAAGATCGGCAACGAGACCGTGGAGTCCTACGACGCCATCGCTGCCGGCGACCAGGCGAAGGCCAAGGACGCCGCCTTCGTCAAGGCCGTCAACATGTCCCTGCGGGATGGCGGTTATCCGCTGAAGCGCGCGGCAATCAAGGTTGCCGACCAGAAACTCGACGCCTTCATCGCCGCCAACCCTGAACTGAAGCTCGATGCTGCCGCCATCCGTGGCGGCGAAAAGACAGCGGTGCCGACCGAGCAGGCGGTCAAGGATAAGATCCTGACCACCGATGAGGCCGCGGGCGCGCCCGAGGTCACTGTCTACAACATACCGGGCGGTGGCGCCTTCGCCATGTTCGCGGATCCGGCAGCCGTCAACTGGCCGATGACGATCGGCATCCTGTTCATCCTGGTGCTGTTCGTCACCATGGTCTACGGGCCGATCGCGGCGATTCTGGTCGAGATGTTCCCGACCCGCATCCGCTATACCGGCATGTCGCTGCCCTACCATATCGGCAATGGCTGGTTCGGCGGCCTGCTGCCGGCAACTGTGTTCGCCCTCAGTGCCTACAAGGGCGACATCTACTACGGCCTCTGGTATCCGGTGGTGATCGCGGCGATGTCGCTCGTTATCGGCATGATCTTCGTCAAGGACACGCTTGGCACCGATCTGCACGCCAAGGAGTAGCCGACGGATCGTCCACCAACAAAAAAAGCCCGGCGTGAGCAATCACGCCGGGCTTTTTCGTATCCGAGACCTGAAGGGCTGGCTCAGCTCTTCCGCTGGTTTTCTTCCTCGACGGCCGCTTCGTGGTACCAGCCGTCAAAATCGGCGTGGGTGTTGCGCAGCGAGGCAAGCTCTGCCGCGAACTTGGCCTTTGCGCCTAAATTTGAGGCAGATTTGCGGGCTGCCAGAGGGAACATCAGGATCTTTGCCGACGGACGGGAGATGGTGACTTCCATAAGCGGCCTCCTTTCTTTCGCGGGAGCTTTTCGATTCAGCTTTATTGCAAGATAGGTTGTGCGATTCATTTAGGCAATATGCCTACGAAAAGATCATCTTTTGCATATTATTTGTGCATTTTGCATTGTTGATCGATCTCGATCCATCGATGAGGCGGCTCAGCAAATTCAACCGGGTACCGCCGCCATTTTGCCGCACCCGCCGGGACCCGAGTGGCACACGAATTGCATTTTAGTGATCCGGCAGGGCCGGCTGCTGACGGCAGACGCGTGTCGACGCCGTTCAGTGTTCGGTGATCAAGCAACGAGAGGCTAGAATGACGAAATACAAGCTCGAGTACATTTGGCTCGATGGTTACACCCCGGTCCCCAACCTTCGCGGCAAGACGCAGGTCAAGGAATTCGCCGAATTCCCGACGCTCGACCAGCTGCCGCTGTGGGGTTTCGATGGTTCCTCGACCATGCAGGCCGAAGGCCACAGCTCCGATTGCGTGCTGAAGCCGGTCGCGGTTTATCCGGACCCGACCCGCACCAACGGCGTGCTGGTCATGTGCGAAGTCATGATGCCCGACGGTGTGACGCCGCACGCCTCCAACAAGCGCGCCACCATTCTCGACGACGAGGGCGCCTGGTTCGGCTTCGAGCAGGAGTATTTCTTCTACAAGGACGGCCGTCCGCTCGGCTTCCCGGAGACCGGTTATCCCGCCCCGCAGGGCCCGTATTACACCGGTGTCGGCTACAAGAACGTCGGCGATGTCGCACGCCAGATCGTCGAGGAGCATCTCGACCTTTGCCTGGCGGCCGGCATCAACCATGAAGGCATCAACGCCGAAGTGGCCAAGGGCCAGTGGGAATTCCAGATCTTCGGCAAGGGCTCCAAGAAGGCCGCCGACCAGATGTGGATCGCCCGCTATCTGCTTCTGCGCCTGACCGAAAAATACCGCATCGACATCGAATTCCACTGCAAGCCGCTTGGCGACACCGATTGGAACGGCTCGGGCATGCATGCCAACTTCTCGACCGCTTATATGCGCGAAGTCGGCGGCAAGGCGTATTTCGAATCGCTGATGGCGCAGTTCGACAAGAACCTGATGGACCACATCGCCGTCTACGGCCCGGACAATGACAAGCGTCTGACCGGCAAGCACGAGACCGCGCCATGGAACAAGTTCAGCTACGGCATCGCCGACCGCGGTGCGTCGATCCGCGTGCCGCACTCCTTCGTCAAGAATGACTACAAGGGCTACCTGGAAGACCGCCGTCCGAATTCGCAGGGCGACCCCTACCAGATCGCTTCGCAGATCCTGAAGACGATCTCGCAGGTTGCGACCGACGCATCGGTTTCGGCTGCCGCCTGATTGTTTTCGCGGCGCGGACGCAAGATCTTCGCCGCACCAGAACTCGATGACGAAAAAGGCCCTGGCGAAAAACGCCAGGGCCTTTTTCGTAGTGCTTGCGGGGCGAGGCACGTCCGCCTTGGTCAGCGGGCGGCAGCTCCACGTGCTTTCAGCGCGGCGACAACCTTCGCATGGGGCAAAGCGGGGTTGCGGTTGCCGTCGCGGCCGATCATGTCGCTGTTGGCGATGAGGGCGTTGGGCACCGCCTCTTCGGGCGCCTGCACGACGGCTGCGTAAAAGTCGTCCATGCGCCCCATGCCGGATAGGCGTCGCCCTCCAACGTTCTGTCCTTGCGAGAACTCCGGCCGTTGCCGGGGTTCTTTTTGCCGTGCTGGCCCGGCGGGGTGAATTCCCCCAAAAAAAGTCAGGTTGAAAAGGACCGGGCAATTTCCTGTCACGGAGAGGCTTTGGCAGGCGCCTTTTGCCGTCACGAAGTGTCCAGCGTTTCCGAGTTCGTTGAAAAGCCCGGAAAACAGCCAGTTTCAGCTCGTCCGTAGACCAATGATCCCCTATATAAGCCACTGTTCATACACCGAAATCGGCGATTTATGCCTCGGGCTGGCGGCGTTGACAGATCACGCCGCGGCATGCGTATTCGGGACCTTGGGTTACGCCAAAGCGATGCTGTTCGAACGGGGCGGGGTTTCTTGAACGACGGCATTGGCGGGGGCGCCGGACGAGCGGGCATTGCAGCCTGAGGCAGTGTGCCGCTCGCTCCTGGCGACTTTTCCGCGCGGAAAGCCATCTGCCGCTCACCGCAAATGGGCCGCGATGGCCCGGTGTTACGACCGTGACCGACGTTGCCTGCCCTCGGCAAATACAGCTAACAAACGATCCCCACAAACCAAAAGCGGGTGGCCGCTGTCGCATGGCTGGTCACGCAGACCATCCGCGGACATCTGGTGACAGCAAAAAGCCCTTGAAGGGGGGAGATCCTTCAAGGGCTTTGCAAGTCTATGCGAACGAGATTTTAGACCGAGTAGTACATGTCGTATTCGACCGGATGCGGGGTCATTTCGAAGCGCATCACTTCGGCCATTTTCAGCTCGATGTAGCTGTCGATCTGGTCGTCGTCGAAGACGCCGCCGGCCTTCAGGAAGCCGCGGTCCTTGTCGAGGCTCTGCAGGGCTTCACGCAGCGATCCACAGACGGTCGGGATCTTTTTCAGTTCTTTCGGCGGCAGGTCGTAGAGATCCTTGTCCATCGGCTGGCCGGGATGGATCTTGTTCTTGATGCCGTCGAGACCGGCCATCAGCATGGCGGCGAAAGCGAGGTAGGGGTTCGCGCCCGGATCGGGGAAGCGGACCTCGACGCGCTTGGACTTCGGCGACGAGCCGAACGGGATGCGGCATGACGCCGAGCGGTTGCGCGCCGAATAGGCGAGCAACACCGGCGCTTCGTAGCCCGGCACCAGACGCTTGTAGGAATTGGTCAGCGGGTTGGTGAAGGCATTGATCGCCTTGGCGTGCTTGATGATGCCGCCGATGTAGAACAGGCAGCTTTCCGAAAGACCGGCGTACTCGTTGCCGGCGAAGGTCGGCTTGCCGCCCTTCCAGATCGACTGGTGGACGTGCATGCCCGAGCCATTGTCGCCGAAGATCGGCTTCGGCATGAAAGTGGCCGTCTTGCCGTAGGCGTTGGCGACCTGGTGCACGACATACTTGTAGATCAGCATCTTGTCGGCGTTGCGAACCAGCGTATCGAACTTGATGCCGAGTTCGTGCTGGGCAGCCGCGACCTCATGGTGATGCTTCTCGACGCGCACGCCCATTTCGGCGAGCACGGTCAGCATTTCGGAGCGCATGTCCTGCGCGCTGTCGATCGGAGGCACCGGGAAATAGCCGCCCTTGATGCGCGGGCGGTGGCCAAGGTTGCCGGTCTCGTAGTCGGTGTCGTCGTTCGACGGCAGTTCGGTGGAATCGAGCTTGAAGCCGGTGTTGTAGGGATCGGCCTTGTACTTGACGTCGTCGAACACGAAGAATTCGGCTTCCGGGCCGACATAGATGGTGTCGCCGATGCCTTCCGACTTCATGTAGGCCTCGGCCTTCTTGGCCGTGCCGCGCGGGTCGCGATTGTAGGATTCGCCCGAGACCGGATCGAGGATGTCGCACAGGATGACCATGGTCGACTGCGCGAAGAACGGATCCATGTGGACCGTGTCCGCATCGGGCATCAGCACCATGTCGGACTCGTTGATGGCTTTCCAGCCGGCAATCGAAGAGCCGTCGAACATCACGCCATCGGCGAACATGTCTTCTTCGACCTCGATGACATCCATCGTCACGTGTTGCAGCTTGCCCTTCGGGTCGGTGAAGCGCAGGTCAACGAATTTCACGTCGTTGTCCTTGATCTGCTTCATGATGTCTTTGGCTGTCGTCATGTCATGTATCCCTGTTTGATGACGTTTTTTGATGATGACGTTTGGGGAGGTGGTCGCGTCAGACGGCGTCCATGCCGGTTTCGCCGGTGCGGATGCGCACGACTTCCTCGATGTTGGAGACGAAGATCTTGCCGTCGCCGATACGGCCTGTCTGGGCCGCCTTGCGGATAGCCTCGATCGCGCCTTCGACGGCGTCGTCGCCAAGCACGACCTCGATCTTCACCTTGGGCAGGAAGTCGACGACATATTCGGCGCCGCGGTAGAGTTCGGTGTGGCCTTTCTGGCGTCCGAAGCCCTTGGCCTCGGTCACGGTGATGCCTTGCAGTCCGGCCTCCTGAAGCGCTTCCTTCACTTCGTCCAGCTTGAATGGCTTGATGATCGCTTCGATCTTTTTCATGTAAAAAGTGGCCTCCACTGCCAAAAAAACGGGTTGTGAGCCCCCGCTTGCGCCTCCATCAAGCACGAACTGTGCCAATCCGAGGGATTCGAAGCGGTCTCATGCGATTTCGAAGCCGCACCGCGCCGGGATGCAAATTCGCGTCATTCGCTGTACAGGATGCGGCACCGGCTTCCGGAACCTACACAGTGCCATCCGTCGTCGCAGCACAATAATTAGGCATGTCGCCCATCGCGTGGGCAATTTTTGCCTGTGATGCCTCTCATCCGAACAGTATGGCTGCCCTCGCGCAACCTCCTCCTTGTTTGCTTCGGATCGAAAAGTGGACAATGCTTGATCGAATGCGGATCGGCAATCCATGAGCGATGAACTTCTTACTCCCGCCGAAATGGCCGAAGCGGACCGGCTGACGATCGCCGCCGGTCCAGCCGACGGCATCGGCCTTATGCGTCGTGCCGGCGAGGCCGTCGCGGCCGAGGTTTTCAAGCGCCATCCGGCAGCGGTCCACGTCCACGTGCTGTGCGGTCCAGGCAACAATGGCGGTGATGGCTATGTCGTCGCTCGCATCCTGACCGGCAGCGGCGTCGCCGCGACGATCTGGGCAGCCGGCGCGCCGACGCCGCGAAGCGACGCAGCACTGGTAGCGGCGGAGTGCCCGATCAAGCCTCGGCCGCTATCCGGCTTCAAAGCCGAGCCCGGCTCGATCGTGGTCGACGCGCTGTACGGGGCAGGGCTGTCCAAGCCGCTGTCCGGCGATGCCGCCAGGGCGATCGATATCGCCACCGAGATGCATTTGCCCGTTATTGCCGTCGACCTGCCATCGGGCGTGTCCGGCGACAGCGGCAAGGTGCTCGGCAAGGCATTTGCCGCGGAAATCACCGTGACCTTCGCGCGCAGGAAGCCCGGCCATCTGCTCCTGCCTGGCCGGGAGCGATGCGGCGATATCGTGCTTGCCGATATCGGCATTGGCGACGAGATCATCGCACGGCTGCGGCCCAGGACGTTCGAGAACACACCGGCGCTTTGGTTGCGTGTTTTTCCCGTGCCGGCCATCGATGCGCATAAATACAAGCGCGGCCATGTCGGCGTCTTCTCCGGCGACCCAAGCGCCACCGGCGCGGCGCGGCTGTCGGCACTGGCCGCTGCGAGGAGCGGGGCGGGGGCTGTGACCGTGCTGTCGCCGGGTAACGCCATGCAGGTCAATGCGGCCCATCTGACCTCGATCATGCTTCGCAAGGCCGATGACGTCGCGGACATCGAAGAATTTGTCGGCGAACGCCGGCCGTCGGCCTTTGTCCTCGGACCCGGCTTTGGCGTCGGTCAGAAAACGCGGACCTTCGGGCTCGCGCTCCTTGCCTCCGGCCAAAAACAGGATGCTCCGGCCCAGGTCGATGGTCTTGTCTTTGACGCAGATGCGATCACCTCCTTTCGCGACGCGCCGGATGTCTTGTTCGAAGCTGCGCGCCGGAAAAACGCGCCGGCCTTGCTGATGACGCCGCATGACGGGGAGTTCGCCAGGCTGTTTCCGGACATCGCCGGCGACGATGCAACGTCCAAGCTCGACAAGGCGCGTGCGGCAGCCGCCAATGCCAATGCGGTCATCATCTACAAGGGCGCCGACACGGTGATCGCAGCGCCCGATGGCAGGGCGGCGATCAATGCCAACGGTGCGGCCTGGCTTGCCACCGCGGGGTCTGGCGACGTGCTGTCGGGCATATCAGCCGGTCTGCTGGCACAAGGCATGCCGGCGTTCGAGGCGGCCTGCGCGGCGGTGTGGATCCATGCCGAGGCCGGCAGCCGCCTCGGGCCTGGCCTGATCGCCGAGGACCTGCCGCAGGCGATGGTGACGGTGCTGCGCGAACTGGTCGCGGCCCGCAGCGGGCGCTGACTGGAATCCCAGCTCACAACGGAATGTTGTCGTGCTTCTTCCAGGGGTTCTGCATGTCCTTGTTGCGCAGCATCCGCAGCGCGCGCGCAATGCGGCGGCGGGTCGAGTGCGGCATGATCACCTCGTCGACATAGCCGCGCTCGGCGGCGACGAAAGGCGACAGGAAACGATCCTCGTAAGCCTTTGTATGGGCTGCGATCTTTTCAGCGTCACCGATGTCCTTGCGGTAGATGATTTCGACCGCGCCCCTGGCGCCCATGACCGCGATCTGCGCCGTCGGCCAGGCATAGTTCATGTCGCCGCGCAGGTGCTTTGAGGCCATGACGTCATAGGCGCCGCCATAGGCTTTGCGGGTGATCACGGTGATCTTGGGTACGGTGGCCTCGGCATAGGCGAACAAGAGCTTGGCGCCATGCTTGATCAACCCGCCATATTCCTGGGCAGTGCCGGGCAGGAAGCCCGGAACGTCGACGAAGGTGACGATCGGGATGGAAAAACAGTCGCAGAAGCGCACGAAACGTGCCGCCTTGCGGCTGGCATCGGAATCCAGAACGCCGGCAAGGACCATCGGCTGGTTGGCGACGAAGCCGACGGTGCGGCCCTCGACGCGTCCGAAGCCGGTGACGATGTTCTTGGCGAAGCTCTGCTGGATCTCGAAGAAGTCGCCCTCGTCGGCGACTTTCAGGATCAGTTCCTTGATGTCGTAGGGCTTGTTGGCGTTGTCGGGGATCAGCCGGTCGAGCGACAAATCGTGGTCGGTGACCGACTGATAGCATTCGATTTCGGGGAGTTCCGATGTGTTGGACGCCGGCAGGAGGTCGACCAGCCGGCGCATCTGCAAGAGCGCCTCGACGTCGTTGTCATAGGCGCCGTCGGCGATCGAGGATTTCGTCGTGTGGACCGAGGCGCCGCCGAGGCTCTCGGCGGTCACCGTCTCGTTGGTGACGGTCTTCACCACGTCCGGTCCGGTGACGAACATGTAGGAGGTGTCGCGCACCATGAAGATGAAGTCGGTCATGGCAGGCGAGTAGACGTCGCCGCCGGCGCACGGACCCATGATGACGGAAATCTGCGGAATGACGCCGGACGCCAGCACGTTGCGCTGGAAGATCTCGGCATAGCCGCCAAGGGCCGCCACGCCTTCCTGGATGCGCGCCCCGCCAGCATCGTAAAGGCCGATGATCGGCGCGCGGTTGCGCAGCGCCATCTCCTGCACCTTGATGACCTTCTCAGCATGGGCTTCCGACAGCGAGCCGCCGAACACGGTGAAATCCTTGGCGAAGAGGTAGACCGGACGGCCGTTGACCGTACCCCAGCCGGTGACGACGCCGTCGCCGGCGATCTTCGTCTTCTCCATGGCGAAATCGGTCGAGCGGTGCTCGACATACATGTCGAACTCCTCGAACGAGCCTTCGTCGAGAAAGACCTCGATGCGTTCGCGCGCGGTGAGCTTGCCCTTCTTGTGCTGCGCATCGATACGCGCCTGGCCACCGCCCATGCGGGCGATGTCGCGCCGCCGCTCGAGTTCCTTCAGCACGTCCTTCATAGTCGATCTCCCCGCGACGCCGGAAAATTCTTGGCAGGCATTCGCCAGATATGGCAGACTAATCTTATGAAGAACAACATAGAAATATCCGAGGATCTGAGCCGCCGGATCGACATGTTGGCCTCGCGCTCTTCGCTCACTCGCGGTCAGATCATCGAGGACGCCCTGTCGCACGGCCGTTCTTTGGCGTGGCAAGAAAAATGGATCGCCGGCGTTCAGGCCGGAATCGAGGCTGCCGACCGTGAGGACTTCGCGAGCGAAGAGGAGATTGCGGCTGTTCTGAACAAATTCAGCCAGGCTTAGAGGTCTGTGCGAATTGTCTGGACGCATCACTATCTGATCGAGCTTGCGTCAATTGGCGATTATATCGGCCAGCATAACCCGCGGGCTGCCGCGCGAATCGTCAACGACATTCATTCAAAGACGACCCGGTTGCTATCAGCCAACCCATTCATCGGGCGTATTGTTGAGATCAAAGGTACCGTGAGCTGGTGATTTCCGGCACACCCTACATCGTCGCCTACCGGGTGAAAGACACTCAAATTGAAGTTCTGTTCGTCCAGCATGGGGCGAGGGAGTGGCCGGATGACGCCTGATCTCGGCCATTCGGTCTGATCGATTTTGCTGCACCGCAACATCACGCCCCTTGCATTCCGGTGTGAACTCAGCCATATGCAGCGCATAGGCGCTTGGGCCGGGAGATTCCGGCCTTCTCGACAAATGAGACTGGTTGCGTCTGTTTTCCCTCTTTTTGGCTGATCGATCCCGATTGGTTGGCAAGGTGGCGAAAAAGCCCCGTGGCATGATGCCTGCGGGCGCGACAGCGCAGCCGAGTGGACGTTACCGTCCGCCCGCCTTGTCGTTTCATATCGAATTTTTCGACGGCAGGTTGCGCCCTGTCGCCATTGACGTTTGCGGCCAGAGGCCGCGTGAAAGAAGATTATTTTGACCAACGAAAACACATTGTCCGGTAAGGACACTGGGCCCGACACCGCGGAACTCTCCGGTTTCGCAGCGCTGGGAATTACAGGTGCGCTGCTCAAGGCCACCCACAATGCCGGCTTCACCGAACCGAAGCCGATCCAGATGCAGGCGATCCCGCCGCAGCTGGAAGGCCGCGATATATTCGGCATCGCCCAGACCGGCTCCGGCAAGACCGCTGCCTTTGCGCTGCCGATCCTGTCCAAGATCATCGCACTCGGCACCAAGCGGCGCGCCAAGACGACGCGCGCTCTGATCTTGGCGCCGACCCGCGAACTCGCGGTTCAGATCGAGGACACCATCAAGATCCTCGCCAAGGGCGCGCATGTCTCGACGGCACTCGTGCTGGGCGGCGTTTCGCGCTTCAGCCAGGTGAAGAAAGTTGCACCCGGCGTCGACATCCTGATTGCCACACCCGGCCGGTTGACCGACCTGGTGCGCGAGGGCGACCTCATCCTCTCCGACACCAAATGGCTGGTGCTCGACGAGGGCGACCGCATGCTCGACATGGGCTTCATCAACGACGTCAAGCGCATCGCCAAGGCGACCGCGCCTGACCGCCAGACGGCGCTGTTTTCGGCCACCATGCCGGACGAGATCGCCGAACTGGCCAAGGGCCTGTTGAAGAACCCTGTGCGTATCGAAGTCTCGCCGCAAAGCACCGCGGCCGCCGAGATCGTGCAGGGCGTCGTCTTCGCCCGCACCAAGCAGAAGCGCCAGGTGTTGTCGACGATGCTCGCCGATGCGGCGATGAAGTCCGTCATCATCTTTTCGCGCACCAAGCATGGCGCCGACCGGGTGACCAAGGACCTCGAGCGCGACGGCTTCAAGGCCGCCGTCATCCATGGCAACAAGTCGCAGAATGCCCGTCAGAAGGCGCTGAACGATTTTCGCGATGGATCGGTGCGCATCCTCGTTGCGACCGACATCGCGGCGCGCGGCATCGACGTTCCCGGCATCAGCCATGTCGTGAATTTCGACCTGCCGGACGAGGCTGAAAGCTACGTTCACCGCATCGGCCGCACCGGCCGCAACGGCATGGACGGCATTGCCATCACGCTTTGCGATCCGTCGGAAAACAGCAAGCTGCGTCAGGTCGAGCGCATCATCCGCACCAAGCTGCCTATCGTTGCCGACCATCTCGGCAGCCCCGATCCGCAGCGCAATCCGGCTGAAAAGAACGAGCGCTTCGAGCCCGCCAATGACCGCAACGACCGCAATGGCCGTCGCGACGGCAGGCGTCCAGGCGGCGAGAACAAGGGCAACGGCTTCGGCAAGAAGCGCTTCGGCGACAAGCCGGCCTTCGCCGGTGAACGCAAGCCGGAAGGCGCCAAGCCCTTCAAGGGCAACAACAAGCGCCGCTTCGGCGGCAAGCGTCCGGCGGCGCGGGCTGCCTAAACAGGCCGCCTCGCATCAGCCGAACCTTTGCATGGTCGGCTGACCAGCCAGCGACAGAAAAAAGGGCGACCGCGGTGATCTCGCGGTAGCCCTTTTTGTGTCTGGACAATCAGCTTACTTCACCACCGCTTCGAGCCAGACGGCGATCCTTTGCGCGAGGAAGGCCGTGGTCGACGGCGACAGCGCGTCGCCGGCGATGACATGGTTGTCCGGATCGCCGGTGTCGTCGACCGGCACCAGTTCGTGCGGCGCGCCCCATCGCCCGGCAATTTCGCGGGTGCGGTCGGGCCGCACCACCTTGTCTGAATCCGAAAAGATGAACAGCGCCGGGATGGTCGCTTTCTCGACTGGCGCGCCAAAGGCAAGTTCCGTCAGCGCCTGCATCGGCAGCGTCGCGGCGATCGGATATTTGGTGGTCCAGAATTTCCCGTGCAGGGCGTTGCGCGGCGCGAAGCTGCGTTCCTTGCCGGCGACAAGTTCGGCGATCTGTTTGCCCCATGGCATGGTGAGGATCTCGGCGCCGGATGCCTTCACACCGAAATTGGGCGAGATGAATGCAATGGCCACGATCCCGTCCGATGCTCCCGGCTGCGTTGCCGCCCACACCGCCAGCGAGCCGCCCGTCGAGGTGGCGATGACGACCACCTTGTCCCCGATCGCCCGGCCGATGGCGAGCGCCTCCTCATAGTCGTTGATCCAGGCGTTGACGCTGCCTTGCGTCATCGCCGCGCCGTCCTGCCCGTGGCCGGTGAGGCGGGTGTAGAACAGGTTGGCGTCGAGCTGATCGGCCACGTCGTCGGGCAGGGGGCGAACCTCGCCCTTCGATGCGGAGAAGCCGTGGATGTAGACGATCGACAGCGGCGTCTTGGCATGCACCATCGGGTTGGCCCAGACGATCTCCTTCTCCAGCCCATCGCGTATGCCCGGTATGGCGGCTTCTGTCCTGGCGACATAGGCTTGCGGATCGTCACCGATGACGGAAGGATCGAAGCGGATCGTGGTGTCGATGGGAACGCGTGGGCCGAGGACGAAGATCAATGCAAGGACGGCGATCAGGCCCAGCACGGCAAACACGATCCGTCGCCCCATAGCAGACTCCACGCAACAACAATGAACCTATGGCGATGGCCGTGAACAGGCAACGGCCGTTCAGGCAGCCAAACCATCAATCCTGTGGGCATCTATTCCTTCGGCGGCAGCTTGCGCTCGTAATGCAGCGGCCGCGCCTTCCAGCTGGTCGTCAGGCTGATCACCCACCGGGTTATCGGCCTCGGCAGCAGGGCGAGAAATTTCAGCGGCCAGCTCGTCCGATACGGGAAGGTGACTTCGAAGCCACCGGATTTGATGCCCCGCACCATGCGCCGCGTCGCGCGGTTGACAGGCATCAGGCCAGGCATCGGCAACATGTTCTTCTCGGTCAGCGGCGTGTCGACGAAGCCCGGATTGATGACCTGGACGCGAATGTTCATCTTGTCGAAATCATATTTCAACGACTCGGCCAGGATGTTGATCGCCGCCTTGGTGCCGCCATAGGCGGCCGTGGTCGGCCAGCCGAAATAGGCGGTGACGGAGCCGACCAGCACGACATGGCCGCGCGCCCTGATCCGCATGTAGTCAAGCACGGGCACCAGCCCATTGATGATGCCGAAATAGTTGACCTCGAAGGAACGGCGAAAATCGCGGACGACGAGCGCCTCTCCGGGCGTCGAGATGTAGTTTCCGGCATTGAAGATGGCGAGCACGATGGGACCGAGTTCCTTTTCGATCGCGGCAACCGTTCTTGCCATGCGCGGCTCATCGGTGACATCGCAAGGAAAGGCCGTGACGCTGCCGGGCATCTGCGCGGTCTCGACGATGAGCGTGTCGATCGGATGGTCGTCGAGCGCCGTTACCGCCACGGCATAGCCCTGGGACGCCAGATCCCTGGCCAGCGAACGGCCTATGCCGCTGCTGCCGCCGGTGACCCAGGCGACGCCGTGTTTCGGATCGGCCCGATAGAGTGTCATGCTGCGCCCTGTCGAGTTGTTGCCGTCTTGCTCTAGCGGCGAAGAAATCGAATGGAAAGAGTGCTTTTCAACGTCGGATGCAAATGAACTGTGCGATACCGATCCGGACTTGAGGGCATCCATGCACAACAGTGCTGGAAATGCGACTGGACCAGGCGAATTCTTGCCTTGAAACCGAGGCTTTGGGTTTCTAGGGTTTCGGCGCATGCACACAAGGAATCCTGAATGCCCCGTTCTGTGATCGACGCGATCGGCAACACGCCTCTGATCCGCCTCAACAAAGCCTCCGAGGAAACCGGCTGCGAGATCCTGGGCAAGGCTGAATTCATGAATCCGGGGCAATCGGTCAAGGATCGCGCCGGCCTGTTCATCATCCGCGATGCCGAACAGCGTGGCTTGTTGAAGCCGGGCGGCGTCATCGTCGAGGGGACGGCCGGCAATACGGGCATCGGGCTGACGCTGGTAGCCAAGGCTCTGGGATACCGCACCGTCATCGTCATTCCCGACACCCAGAGCCAGGAAAAGAAGGACACGATCAGGCTGCTCGGCGCCGAGCTGATCGAAGTGCCGGCAGTGCCCTATAAGAACCCCAACAACTACGTGAAACTGTCGGGACGGCTGGCCGAGCAGATGGCCAGAACCGAGCCGAATGGCGCCATCTGGGCCAACCAGTTCGACAATGTCGCCAACCGCGACGGTCATATCCGCACCACGGCGCAGGAAATCTGGGCCCAGACCGGCGGCAAGGTCGACGGTTTCGTCTCGGCGGTCGGGTCCGGCGGAACGCTGGCCGGCGTCGCTTCCGGGCTGAAGGCCAAAAACAAGGACGTGAAGATCGCGCTCGCCGATCCGCTGGGGGCCGCGCTCTACAGTTTCTACACCAGCGGCGAACTGAAGTCCGAGGGCAGCTCGATCACCGAAGGCATCGGGCAGGGGCGCATCACCGCCAATCTCGACGGGTTCACGCCGGACTTCTCGTTCCAGATCAAGGACGAGGACGCGCTGCCGATCGTCTTCGACCTGATCCAGGAAGAAGGCCTGTGCGTCGGCGGCTCGACCGGCATCAACATCGCCGGCGCGATCCGGCTGGCCAGGGAATTGGGCCCAGGCCATACCATCGTGACCATTCTTTGCGACTACGGCACGCGCTACCAGTCGAAACTGTTCAACCCGGAATTTCTGCGCGAGAAAAACCTGCCAATACCGGGCTGGATGGAGTTGCAGAGCAAGATTTCGGTGCCTTTCGAAAAGGTCGCATGATGGCGTACAGGACGGAAGCGCTGTTTCGCGACGACGCCTATCTGAAGACGGCGGACGCCACGGTGGTTGCCGTCAACGACCGTGGCGGCGTCATTCTCGACCGCACCATCTTCTATGCCACCTCGGGTGGCCAGCCAGGAGACTCCGGCGCATTGGAGCGCGCCGACGGCAGCCGCATCGAGATTGCCGCCACCATCACCGGCGAGACCAAGGACGAGATCGTCCATGTGCAGGCGCCTGCACAGGCGGCCTTGGCGGTCGGCGAGAAGGTGAAGCTCGCCATCGATTGGGAGCGGCGGCATCTCCTGATGCGCATGCACGCGGCCTGCCATTTACTGACCGTCGTCTGCCCGTTCCCGATCACGGGCGCTTCCGTTTCCGAGGACGACAGCCGTGTCGATTTCGACATTCCGGACGCCAGCTTCACCAGGGAAGAGGTGACCGCTGGCTTGATGGACCTGGTGCGGGCCGACCACCCGATCTTCACCAGGCTGATCAGCGACGAGGAACTGGCCGCCAATCCCGGCCTGGTGAAGTCCAAGAACGTCAGGCCGCCGGTGGGCACCGGCAAGATCCGCTTGGTCTGCATCGGCGAAAATGCTTCCGTGGACAGCCAGCCCTGCGGCGGCACGCATGTGAAGAGCACCGGCGAAGTCGGCGAAATCCACATCGGCAAGATCGAGAAGAAGGGCCGTGAAAACCGGCGCTTCCGCATCCGCTTCGGCCCGATGCCCGCGAACTGAACAGACCGCCAGAGGGCGGCAGGAGAAAAAATGGCCGAAGACAGTCCTTTCACGGTCGATGCGGATTGGCTGCAGGGGCGCCTGGGCCAGCCGGGCCTGACGGTCATAGACGCGTCCTGGTATCTGCCGGCGCAAAAACGCGACGCGCGTGCCGAATATGACGCGGCCCACATTCCCGGCGCTCGTTTCCTGGACCAGGATGCGGTTTCGGATCCCGACGCCGCCTTGCCGCATACATTGCCGTCGCCGCAGCATTTTGCGCAATATGTCGGTTCGATGGGGGTTTCGGCCGATGACACCATCGTCGTCTACGACGGTCCAGGTTTCTTCTCGGCACCCCGGGCATGGTGGATGTTCCGCATCATGGGCGTCCTCCAGACCTATATTCTGGATGGCGGCTTCGACGGCTGGAAGGCCGCGGGCCGGCCGGTAACGGCCGAGCCGACGAAGATAGCGCCAAGCGTGTTCCATGCCGATTTCGACGCCGGTCGCGTCGCCAGCCTCGCCGACATGCGCCGGATCGTCGAGACCGGCGCCAGCCAGATTGCCGATGCCCGTGGACCGGGCCGCTTTACCGGCGCCGAACCCGAGCCCCGTGCGGGTATCCGCTCTGGCCACATGCCGGGCGCGCGCAACGTGCCGTACTCCGCCCTGTCGGAAAAGGGCGTGCTGTTGTCGAAGGATCGTTTGCGCAAGGTGATCGAGCAGGCCGGCATTGACCTGTCGAAGCCCGTCGTCACATCTTGCGGCTCCGGTGTCACCGCCGCGGTGGTCACTCTGGCGCTGGAGACACTTGGCCACACCGACAACAGGCTTTATGACGGCTCATGGACCGAGTGGGGCGGGCTCTCCGACACGCCTGTCGTGACCGGGCCCGCGAGGGCTGGCAAGGAATGAACGCGATGGAAAACGGCGTGCTGCAGGACATCGAAGTCACGGTGACTTTCCTCGAAATGCACGCGCCTCCCGCCGCCTCGCCGCCGGTGCCCTACAACCGCCAGGTCGCGCTGCTGAAGACCAAGAATATCCCCTTGCATTTTTACCGCTACCTGATGGACCGGGTGGGGCGCAAATGGCATTGGGTGAACGTTCTCAGGCTGAATGACGACGAACTCTCGGCCGGAATCCACCGCGAGGATCGCGACATCAGGGTGCTCTATCTCGACGGTGCGCCGGCAGGCTTCTTCGATCTCAAGCCGCATTTGCCCGAGGAAGTCGAGCTCGCCTATTTCGGCATGATGGAACACGCGACCGGACTGGGCATCGGCCGCTGGTTCCTGGGTGCCGCGATCTCCGCTGCGTGGTCTTACGGGCCAAAGCGGGTAGTCGTGCAGACCTGCACGCTCGATCATCCGGCGGCCCTGCCGCTCTACCAGAAGCTTGGTTTTACGCCGGTTGCGCAGAAGAAGGAAACCGTGCACCCGCTGCCTTTCGCCGAGCGCTCGGCAAGCGTCATGCGGCCATGACACGAGCCGGAACCTGAACCTTTCGTTCATCGCCGATTCAGCCTGCCTTTGGCATTGTGCCCGCATCGCCAATGCGGCCGAGGCCGAAGGAGAAACATATGCTGACCCGCCGTACACTCGCCGCCGCGCTGATCGCAGCGATTGCCATGCCGAGCCTTGCCGCCGCGCAGGCGACAACACCTTCGGCCGCGACAATCGAACGGAAGCTGGAGGCAGCACCCCGCGTGAAGCTGCGGCCGAACGAGCGCGTCACCATCCGCGAATTCAAGCGCCGGCCGGATCTGCGCCTCATGGCGCGCTCGATCGATATCCAGTCGATCAATTTCGCCTTCGGCTCGGCGGCCATTTCCAGTTCGCAATACGGCAAGATCGAGAACATCGCCGATGCGCTGAAGCGCATCCTGCGCCGCGATCGCGGTGCTCGCGTGCTGATCGAGGGGCATACCGACGCCGTCGGCTCCTTCCAATCGAACCAGGTCCTGTCCGAACAGCGCGCTGCCTCGCTGAAACGCACGCTGGTGCGTGAATTCGGCGTACCCGGTCATGCGTTGGAGACTGTCGGTTACGGCGAGGAGTTCTTGCTGGTGCCGACGCAGAATGAAAACTGGCAGAATCGCAGGGTGACGCTGCGCCGCTTTGACGATTTCATCCGGTGATTGGGTCCGGCTTGCTCTTTGGCTGGCCGGGTTGCGTATTGGCCCGGCCTGTCGGCTAGCTTTCGCAGCTTGCGGGGACTGATCGCTCGCATCGGATCGGTCCCTCGATCTTTGCATGAAACGGGTGGGAAGCATTGGCTCGAGCCGCTAGTTTCCGGTCGACAACACCGGAGATTTCACCATGACCATCCAGTTCAAAGCTCTGCCGACCGAAGACGTCAGACCGCTGCAGCGCGGCGGGCCCGATGCCTACGGCCACACGCCAGAGCGGCAGATTTCCGATGGCGACGGCATGCCTTGCCGGCATTGCCTGAAGAACATCGCAGCCGGCGATACCTACCTCATCCTGGCCTATCGGCCGTTCCCGAACCTTCAACCCTATGCCGAAACGGGGCCGATCTTCCTGCATGCCGACGAATGCGAGCGCGCCGGCGAGGCGGAAGCGCTTCCCGAGATTCTCGAGAGCCCGGACTATATCGTGCGTGGCTATGGCAAGGACGACCGCATCGTCTACGGCAGCGGCGGCGTTATCGCGACCGACGCGATCGCTGCGCGGGCCGAGACTTTGTTCGAGCGCGACGACATTGCCTACGTGCATGTCCGCTCGGCACGCAACAATTGCTATCAGTGCCGCATCGAGCGGGCGTGAAGCGTAAGCTTGCCGGCCGGGAACCTTGTCGTAGTTCCGTCGCATAGATGCGCTAAAAAGCAATTGTCGATCGATTGGCCGACCGCGGATGAACCGGCGGCAATCTCGATATCGAGGAAGCGGGGCTTTGGCTCCGCTTTTTTGTTGCCCGCGCTTTTCCCAGTTTGCCGCACAACAAAAAAAGCCCGTCGGCCTGGCCGACGGGCTTCGACTGTTTGCCTGGAGGGGCTACTTAGTTGAACTTGTACTTTGCGCCGATACGCACGGTATGGAAGGAAGGAGTCGTCGTCACCAACCCATCGGGTGCTCCTGATCCCAACAAGAACGACAGGTCCTTCTCGGCGAATTGCGAATAGCGGTATTCCAAACCGATTGTCATGTTGCTCGATACAGCCGTTTCCAAACCGGCACCCACCGAGAAACCGCTCGAACCCCAGTCGGCAATGTCGCCGACCGGGTCGGAAGCATTCAGGTCGAAATGCTGCCAGCTGTAACCAGCCAGTGCGTAGGCGAGCGTCGATTCGTTCATCTTCATGCCGACGCGGCCAAGCACATCGAAGCCGTAGTCGGTGTCGACATTGATCGATCCGACGCCGAGATCCAGCTTCGACGTCATGCCGGAGTAGCGAGCATCGACCATGACGCCTGCGACCCAGCTGCCGAAGTCCTGGTCGTAACCAACGTTCAATTCGCCAAACGCGCCTTCGCCGCCGAGGCCATTGAACTTGGCGCCGCCCAGGGGTGGGATTTCGATCTGGTGCACGGATGCACCCGCGCCCAACCCGCCACCGATATAGAAACCGGTCCAGTTATACGCAGGGGTTTCAAAGGCAGCACCACCGCCATTTTGGGCGCCAAAACGGTAGTTGGCTGCAATCTGGAACGTATGCCGCGACGTATCGAGGTTGAGAAGGCCATCCGGCGCGCCGATAAGGCCCGCTTCTGAAAGGAGATCCCCCTTGGTGCCGAAGCGCGTATAGCGGTACTCGGTCTTGATCGTCCAGTTGCTGTTGATGGCCGTTTCAATGCCGCCGCCGACAAAGTAGCCGCTCTGGTCCCAGTCGAACCCAAAGCCGGCATTCGAATCGAGCTTGTACTTCTGCCAGGAATAGCCACCGAGCACGTAGCCCAGTGTATTCGGGGTAAACAGATAGCCTACGCGCAGGCCGGCATCGAAACCGTACGTCTCCTGGATCGAGGCGTCGAAACCGGCGGCATCGATCTTGGTTTTGATATCGCCCACGTGGACGTCCAGCAGTCCACCGAGCAGGAAGCGGGGCGAAACCATGTAGTCATAGCCAGCGGTAAGTTCGCCGTAGACGCCTTCGCCGCCGATGCCATTCAGCGAGATCGGAATAAAGTCGCTGCCAAGTTTGTGAACGTTGGCGCCGGCGCCAACACCGAAGCCGACATACAGCCCACTCCAGTTGAAACCGGATGCTTCGATCGGCTGAACCACATCAGCCGCATGCGCAGCCGACATCAAAGCAAATACGGAAACAGCACCGAGAAAAATAGATTTCGCAGAAACGCGAACAGTCATTGCCCAAACCCCTAATCAATAAGCCCGCAATCTTCCTAGCAGGGAGTCGGTCGCATGAGGAATGACAAATATGCAACAGTTGTAGGCAAACTCATACCTGCAACTGACCCCGATCTGCCCAGTAATCAAGTTTAGCGACCTGGATCGACCAGTAAAAAGCCCGCCGGAGGGAACCGGCGGGCAACAATAGCAAGTTGACTTTTTCTGGGTGTATCAGGCGGCCAGAACGGCTTTCGGCTCGACCAGCTCGTAGCCGAGCGCTTCGGCGACCGCGCGGTTGGTGATCTTGCCCTTGTGGACATTGAGGCCGTTGCGCAGGTGATGGTCGTCGATGACAGCCTTCAGGCCCTTGTCTGCAAGCTGCAGGCCGTAGTGGAGCGTCGCGTTGTTGAGCGCATGGGCCGAGGTGACCGGTACGGCGCCCGGCATGTTGGCGACGCAATAGTGAATGACGCCGTCGACTTCATAAGTGGGCTCGGCGTGGGTCGTCGCATGCGAGGTCTCGAAGCAGCCGCCCTGGTCGATGGCGACGTCGACCAGCACCGAGCCCTTCTTCATGCCCGACAGCATCTCGCGGGTGACGAGCTTCGGCGCGGCGGCACCGGGGATCAGCACGGCGCCGATGACGATGTCGGCCGAGAAGCATTCCTCCTCGAGCGCCTCGACGGTCGAGTAACGTGTATGGACGCGGCCGGTAAAAAGATCGTCGAGCTGGCGCAGGCGAGGGATCGAGCGGTCGATGATAGTGACATCGGCGCCAAGGCCGACCGCCATGCGAGCGGCATGCAGGCCGACGACGCCGCCGCCGAGCACTGTGACCTTGCCGGGCAGCACGCCGGGCACGCCGCCGAGCAGCACGCCGCGGCCGCCATTGGCCTTCTGCAGCGCCGTCGCGCCGGCCTGGATCGACAGGCGGCCGGCGACTTCCGACATCGGCGCCAGCAGCGGCAGGCCGCCACGGTCGTCGGTCACGGTTTCGTAGGCGATCGCCGTCACGCCCGAAGCGAGCAGGCCCTTGGTCTGCTCCGGGTCTGGAGCCAGGTGAAGATAGGTGTACAAGATCTGGCCGTCGCGCAGCTGCACCCACTCATTGGGCTGCGGCTCCTTGACCTTGACGATCATGTCCGACTTGGCGAACACGTCGGCGGCCGTCTTGGCGATCGTGGCGCCGGCGGCGCGATAGGCGTTGTCGTCGGCGCCGATGCCGGCACCGGCGCCGGTCTCGACCAGCACTTCATGGCCATGGGCGACATATTCGCGAACCGCTCCGGGCGTGAGGCCGACGCGGTATTCGTGGTTCTTGATTTCCTTGGGGCAACCGACGCGCATTTTTCTTCTCCTGATCCGGCCCCTTAGGGGCTCACTCCCTGTATGGACAGAGTGAACCATGAATCGGCCTGCAGGTGTTTGCGAATGCGCTTGCGTGATCTGGCATGTTTCGATAATCGTTGCGCAAAACAGCTGGATATTCGCAGGATTCACGAAAAATGCCGCTCGACAGGATTGATATCGCCATTCTCGAGAGTTTGCAGAAGGATGGCCGGATACCCAACGCGGCGCTTGCCGAGAAGGTTGGCCTGTCGCAATCCGCCTGTTCGCGCCGGCTTGATAATCTGGAGAAGTCCGGAACCATTCGCGGCTACCACGCCCGGCTTTCCAATGCGGCGCTCGGCCACCAGATGACGGCCATCGTGCATATATCGCTGTCGGGCCAGTTCGAGAAGACGCTGTCGGATTTCGAGGCGGCGATCAAGCGTTGCCCCAACGTGCTGTCCTGCCACCTGATGTCGGGCGAATATGACTACATCCTGCGCATCGCGGCAAAGGACCTCGTCGACTATGAGCGCATCCACAAGGAATGGCTGTCGGCCATGCCGCATGTGACGAAGATCAACTCGTCATTCGCCTTGCGCGAGATCGTCGATCGCACGGCCATGGGCATGAAGCCGGAAATGGCCTAACGCCAAAGGCACACCCGGACGTCCTTGCCGACATAGCATGCGCCTTCGCGGCGAAGGTCGCCCCAATCTCCGGGTTCACCGTGCGTCGCGCGAATGTCCGAGTTCCCATAGCCTTCCCAAAGATCACCGTCCTTGTATACGACTGCCCAGTAATCTTTGGACATTTCACCAGCCCCGCTGTTCGTATTGGGGTAGTCGATACCTGCAAAAACTTGCCGAGGCCCCTGGATATTGAAACCGCCGCCCCTCTCGATTTGATAGGAGCATCTTCCGGATATGCGTGTCTGACCGTTAACAGCAAGCAGGCAGCGGCCCCATTTATAACCGCTCGGCAAACGATGCCGTGGTTGCGCATGCAAGGGCGAAACGGAAAACGCAATTGCAAGGACAGCCGCCACAGTTCGTCCGATCATCGTGTCACCCGTTGTGAACCGGTTTCATTTCCCAAACAGGTTTACGCCTCCGTCACGATCCGATCCATCGGGATGTCGTGCGGCTGCGGATAGATCGTGGCGATGCGCTGCAGTTCGTAGCCGACGCCGATGACCAGCGGCTTGAACGGCATCGCGGCCAGCGTGCGGTCGAAGAAGCCGCCGCCATAGCCCAGGCGATAGTTTGCCGGATCGATGCCGACGATCGGCGAGATGACGATGTCGGGCAGCACCGGATCGCCCTCGGCCGGAATCGGGATGTTCCAGACGCCCTTTTCCAGCCGGTCGCCCGGTTTGTAGGCGCGGAAGATCAGCGGCTGTCCTTTCTCGATGACGATCGGCAGCGCGGTGCGGCCACCACGCTCATTGATGGACGCCACCCATGGCCGCAAGTCCGGCTCGCCGCGAAACGGCCAGTAGAGGCTGACCATGCGCCCAGTGATGTCGCCGATGATCGCGTCGAGCCCATCCGCGATGCGCTGCGACATGGCCGTTCGCGCGTCGGCCGAAACCGCGAGCCGGGCGGTGATCAGCCGTTCGCGCTCGGCCTTGCGCCAGCGCCTCACATCGGTCCAGTCGGATAGCGGCGCTCGGAACTCCGGGTCGAGTTCGTGCATGAAGCAGGGCGGCGAGGAATACTGCGCCGGACCCGGGTCGTCATGATCATTGGCCATGCGTTACCTCATAAGCGTGTTCGATGACGCTATACCTCGCGACACGATACAACATGTGCATTCACGACATGGAACGACGAGTCCCGGGCACCGTCCTCTGTTGCTGCATTGCACAAAAATACCTACATTTAGGTCAGGCAATCTAGCCGTCAGGGTGAACGAAATGAGCCAAGCCAGCCATAACGTCGTCGTTGTCGGCGCGGGTTTCGGCGGCCTCGAATTCACCCGTGCGCTTGCCGGCGCCCCGGTGCGCATCACCATGATTGACAAGCGTAACCATCATCTGTTCCAGCCGCTGCTCTACCAGGTGGCGACGACGGCGCTGGCGACCTCCGAGGTTGCCTGGCCGATCCGCCATCTCCTGCGCAAGCGCAAGGACGTGACGACGCTGCTCGCCAATGTCACTGGTGTCGACCGCGCCGGCAAGCGCGTGCTGCTCGATGACGGCAGCGCCATCGCCTACGAGACGCTGGTGCTCGCCACCGGTGCCCGCCACGCCTATTTCGGCCACGATGAATGGGAGCCGTTCGCTCCAGGCCTGAAGACGCTGGAGGACGCCACCACCATTCGGCGGCGCATTCTCCTGGCCTTCGAACAGGCCGAGCGGGAGACCGATCCCGCCAAACGCCAGGCGCTGCTGACCATCGCGATCGTTGGCGGTGGGCCGACCGGCGTGGAGCTGGCCGGCACCATCGTCGAATTGGCGCACGACACGCTGCGCGGCGAGTTCCGCAACATCGATACGCGGCAAACGCGCGTGGTGCTGATCGAGGCCGGTGACCGCATCCTGGCCAATTTCGCACCAAAACTCTCCGATTACGCCAGCAAGGCGCTCGAACGGCTTGGCGTGACCGTCGAGCTTGGCCGGGCCGTGACGCGCTGCGACGCCGAAGGTGTTGTGTTTGGCGACAAGCAACTGGCGGCCCGAACGATCCTATGGGCAGCCGGTGTTGCCGCCTCGCCAGCCGCCGAATGGCTGGGAGCGAAGGCGGACCGCGCGGGCAGGGTGCTCGTCGAGCCTGACCTCAGCGTGCCCGGCAGCCCGGAGATTTTCGTCATCGGCGATGCCGCCCTTGTGCTGCGGCCCAATGGGCGGCCGGTACCCGGCGTGGCGCCTTCCGCCAAGCAGGAGGGCCGACATGTTGCGGCCACCATCAAAGCCAGGCTCGATGGTGACACGACGGCGCGTCCTTTCCACTACAAGCATGCCGGCGATCTGGCGACGATCGGCAAACGCGCCGCCGCGATCGATTTCGGCTGGATCAAGCTCACGGGCTGGCTCGCCTGGTGGCTGTGGGGAATTGCGCACATCTATTTTCTGATCGGTTTCCGCAATCGGCTTGCGGTTTCCCTGAGCTGGCTATGGATCTACGCCACAGGCCAGCGCAGCGCCCGGCTGATCACCCAGGGCGACGACGACAAGACCTGATTTTCTTCACTGCTCCCTTCATCCGCGCGTCATCTGTTGCTGATTGGCTGGCGCTCCATTGCGCGCGACTTCTTGAATGGACTTGAGCCGATTTCGGCGCGAAGTTCGCTTCGGGGCAGGGCGTTGTCGATGAGGAGAAAAACATGTCGCAGCTGCTCCATCCCGTCTCTCGTCGTGGTCTTCTCGCGGGCGCCGCCGCCACAGGGGCGCTGATCATGCTTCATCCCTTCTCCGCCCGCGCTCAAGCCAACCAGGCGCATCTTAGGATCATGGAAACCACCGATATCCATGTGAATGTGCTGCCCTATGATTACTATGCCGACAAAGCAAACGACACGATGGGCCTGTCGCGCACGGCGTCGCTGATCGACGCGGTGCGCAAGGAAGCCGTCAATTCGATGCTGATCGACAATGGCGACCTGCTGCAGGGCAACCCGATGGGCGACTACATCGCCTATGAGAAGGGCCTGAAAGACGGCGATCTGCATCCGATCATGAAGGGAATGAACCTGCTCGGCTACGAGTGTTCGACGCTCGGCAACCACGAGTTCAACTATGGCCTGTCGTTCCTGGACAAGGTGCTGGCCGGCGCCAATTTTCCCTTCGTCTGCGCGAACCTGATCCGGGGCACCGAGCTTGCCGCGAACCCGCGCGACGACAAGCTCTACCTCAAGCCCTATGTGATCCTCGACAGGAAGATCAAGGACGGTTCGGGCGCTGAGCAGCCGATCAGGATAGGCATCATCGGTTTCGTGCCGCCGCAGATCATGGTCTGGGATCTCAAGAATCTCGAAGGCAACGTCAAGACCCGCGACATCGTCGAGGCGGCCAAGGCCTGGGTGCCGCAAATGATGGAGGAAGGCGCCGACATCGTCATCGCGCTCTCGCATTCCGGCATCGATGTGCAGCACGGCGACATGATGGAGAACGCCTCGTTCTTCGTCGCCGGCGTCGCCGGCATCGACGCGGTGTTCACCGGTCACCAGCACCTGGTGTTCCCCGGCAAGAAGGATTTCCAGTCGCTCGAAGGCGTCGACACGCAAAAAGGCACGCTGCAGGGCAAGCCCGCCGTCATGGGTGGTTTCTGGGGCTCGCATATGGGGCTGATCGATCTGATGCTGGAGCGTGACGGATCGAAATGGAAAGTTGTTTCGGCGACGTCCGAGGCGCGGCCGATCTTCGAGCGCGTCGACAACAAGAACAAGCCGACGGTGCCGGACGACAAGCGCGTCATCGCCGCACTCGAACAGGACCATCAGGCGACCTTAGCCTATGTGCGCCGTCCCGTCGGCAAGACGTCCGCTCCGCTCTATTCCTATTTCGCGCTGGTCGCCGACGATCCGTCGGTGCAGGTCGTCAGCCAGGCGCAGACTTGGTACCTCAAGGATATTCTCAAGAGCACGCAGTGGAAGGATGTGCCGCTGCTGTCGGCCGCCGCACCCTTCAAGGCCGGCGGGCGCAACGGCGCCGACTACTATACCGACGTGCCGGCCGGCGATATCGCCATCAAGAACGTCGCCGACCTCTATCTCTACCCCAACACCGTGCGGGCTGTCGAAATTACTGGCGCCGAGGTCAAGGAATGGCTGGAGATGTCGGCCGGCATCTTCAACAGGATCGAGCCGGGCAAGGCCGACCAGGCGCTCATCAACACCGACTTCCCATCCTACAATTTCGATGTCATCGACGGTGTCACCTACAAGATCGACCTGTCGCAGCCGCCGAAATACGACGCCAAGGGCGGCGTCGCGAATGCCGGTGCCAATCGCATCGCCGACTTGATGGTCGATGGAAAACCAGTTGATCTCAATCAAAAATTCGTCGTCGCCACCAACAACTACCGCGCCGGCGGCGGCGGCAATTTTCCCGATATCAACGCCTCGAAGATCATCTACGAGGCGCCGGACACCAATCGCGATGTCATCGTCCGCTATATCGTGAGCGAGGGAACGATCAACCCGTCGGCCGACGGCAACTGGTCGTTCGCGCCGCTGCCCGGAACCAGCGTCGTCTTCGAGACCGGCGTCAAGGCCAAGGATTTCATCGCCGATGTGAAATCGCTGAAGATCGAACCGGCTGGCGAGGGCGAAGCCGGATTTGCCAGATATCGAATCCTGCTCTGATACGGCCATTTGAGGCGTTCCAGGCCACGCCGCCATGTGCGGCGTGGAGCCTGTCACGGCCGCCCGAAGCGCGCTTTGATCACGGGCATGACGAGATCCAGCGCATCCGTGGAAATGCCGCCGGAATAGCCGTCCGGCAGCTGGTCGATCAGCTTCGGGTCGTCCAGTCCTTCCGAAAAGCCGCCGCCCGAATAAGGGCCGAGCAGGTAGACCTGTGTATCGACAGCCTGCATGCGGTCGAGGAACCGGTTGGGCCAGCCCCACATCCATTTGGCGATGTTGATCGGGATGAGCAATGTGCCGTGGCGGCAGGCATCCGGAACATAACCGCTCCAGCCCAACGCGGCGTATCGTGCGATGCACTGCGTGAGCGACGCGCGGCTCAGCGTATGCATATCCGGCAGCGCCGCCTTGACCGCGGCAATCGGCTTGTCGCCGCCATAGACCGAGAGATAGCCGCGTTCGGCAGGCGTCAGCCTGGAGAGCCAGGCAGCCAGCGCCTCGCCTTCGCGGGGATCGTTGCTCTTGACGTTGATGTTGAAGCGGCGGGCGGGGAAGTGCGCCAGCACCTCGTCGAGGGATGGCATCATGCCGATCCCCTTGCCGCGAAAGGGGAAGGTCTTGCCGCCATCCGCCGTGTAGCCGTAGCCGATGTCGAGCGTTTTCAACTGAGCCATGGAATGGCCGCGGGTCTCTCCCTTGCCTTCGGTCCGGCAGTCCACCGTCCAGTCGTGGAAGACTGCGAATTTGCCATCCGTCGTCGGGTGGACATCGAGTTCGAGGGCGTCCGCGCCGAACGCGAAAGCGGCGTCCATCGAGGCAATGGTATTTTCAAGATAGGCATGGCGCGGCGGCAGCATGCGGCTGGCCGTGCACGTATCGGAACCAAGATTTGTGCGGTCGAAATCCTGGGCAAGACCGCGATGGGCAAGCACGACCGGGCCGCCGGCAGGACGGCCGGACAGCAAGGAGCTGTTGTTGAGCCAGATGCCTGCCGCGACGACAATGACGCCCGCAGAGAAGATTGTCCGTTTGCGCATGATTTCGATTCGCTTGTCCCGGGCCTCGCGTCGGGCGTTATCGAGCACCCGCAGCGAGTTCCTCGAAAAAGACCTTTAGCGAACGCGGTTCACGCCCAAGTATCGCGCGTAGAGTCAGCGGATTACCGAGCAGGTTGTAATGGTCGTAATGCTCGAACATAGTCCTTTGTCCTGGCCCAACTTCGCCGAGCACACCTGGATCGCGGCGCTCCCTGATCTCTCGCCCGAGCACCTCACCCAACAGAGTGACCACATCGTGACGATTGTGCCACCCGGGCGCGCATAGCTCGAATGTGCCGTAAAGCAGACGATCCTCGGTTAGGGCAATGGCGGCGACCTCCGCGATGTCACGATAGTCTACAAGAGAGAATCGGGTCTCGGCCGACCAGGGCTCGGCCAGCACGCCGGTTTCGATGACCTTCGGCCAGAATGCCTCATAATTCTGATAAAAGCGGGATGGGTGAAGGAAGGTGTATTCCAGCTTCGAAGTCAGAATCGCTTCCTCGACCGGGGCTTTCGCTATGTGGTTGCCCAGCACGGAAAGTACCGGATGGATGACAGACGAGAATACAAGCCGACGGACACCTGCGCGGATCGCGGCGTTGACCAAGCCTTTGCCGACTTCGGCTTCCTCGGCCATGAACGCAGGCGCGATGTAGAACACAGCTTCGATATCTTGCAGAGCTGCGTCCAAGCTGGCCCGGTCCCGAAGGTCGCCGACAACCGTTTCCGCGGCACCATGCTCTCGTACTTGAGCAATTTCTTCCGGCTTTCGCACAAGGCCGCGCACACGGGCGTTACGCTGGGCGAGAGCCGGGATGACATTGCCGGCAAATCGGCCGGCAGCGCCAACAGCAAGAATCGTCATCGTTATCTCCTGTGTTTTTTCTCGTCTCCTGAGGTTTCGCGTTCCCTGGTCCAGGGTCACCTGCTCCAATAGATTGTTGTGCATCCCAAGCGGTCAAGACGATCGCTGCCGCAGCAGATCGAGCACGGTGGGTCGAGAGCTTAGCGTGGTCGCAAGTGACCCATCGCAACAGCTTTTGCGGGCCTCGGATGGGGCGTGGCGGCTTTTGGAGCCCAGCGACGGAAGTTTCAAAGCGCTTCGCCGGAAAAGCGCATGGCGCTTTTCCTTGGGAATTACGTAAAACAAAGAGATAGGTCTCCGTTTCCGTGAAACGGTGAAATGCTCTAAGCCTTGTAGACCACCTGGCGCACGTCGATGTAGCTGGCACGAAAGCCGGCTTCGCAATAATGCAGGTAGAACTCCCATAGTTTCTTGAAGCGATCGTCGAAGCCGAGCGGCACGATCTTCTCCCACGATACCCAGAAGCGCTGCCGCCATTCGGCGAGCGTGCGTGCATAGTCATCGGGAAACACGCGTTCGCGCAGATGCGCAAGGCCATGATCCTTGCCGAGCGCTTTCAGGATCGACGGCGTCGGCAGCATGCCGCCCGGAAACACATAGCGCTGGATGAAATCCGGCCTGGCACGATAGGTGTCGTAGGCGGATTCGTTGATGGTGATGATCTGCAGCCCCGCAGTACCGCCGGGCTTCAGGCAGGCCTTCATCTTGCCGAAGAACACCGGCCAATATTTCTCGCCGACCGCCTCGAACATCTCGATGGACGCAATGCGATCGTAAGTGCCTGTTTCGTCGCGGTAATCCTGCAATTTGATGTCGACCTTGTCGGCAAGTCCAGCTTTGGCGATCCGCGCCTTGGCGAAGTCGTGCTGCTCGCGGCTGATGGTCAGCCCGGTAACCCGGCAACCGATCTCGCGCGCGGCGAATTCGGCAAAGCCGCCCCAGCCGCAGCCGATCTCCAGCACGTGATCCTTGCGGCCGATGCCGATATCCTTGGCCAGCGCCCGATATTTGGCGGCCTGCGCGCTCTCCAGGTCGTTGGCGCCGTTGGCATAGAGCCCCGAGGAATAGGTCATGCTCGGGTCGAGCCACTCCTTATAGAAGGCGTTGCCGAGGTCGTAATGCGCCGAGATATTGCGTTTCGAACCGGTGCGTGTGTTCTCATTGAACCAGTGGCGGATGCGCTGGATCGTATTGATCAGCCAGCTCGCGCCGCCGGCGACCTTCTCGCCAAGGGCCGAGTTGACCACGAACAGTTCGAGGAAACTGGTCACATCAGGGCTTTCCCAGTCGCCGTCCATGTAGGATTCGGCAACGCCGATCGTGCCGCCGGAAAAGGCGCGGCCCGGCAGGCGCCAGTTCTTGAGCACCAGTTCGGCGTCGGGACCTGGTCCCTTGCCTCCGACCAGGACGGAGCGCCCATCCGGCATCCTGACTTTCAGCGAACCGCGCGGCAGGTTCATCGCCGCCGACAGCACCACGCGCGCCTTGGCCGGCAGGCCCTTGACGATCTCGGCGAAATTGAACTCGTCGAGCCTGACCGCTTCGGCAGGCATCGTGCCAGACTGTTCCTTGTGACCCATGTCCCGCCCCTGGACTTCCGCGATGCCGGCTGACAGTCGCCGGTTCCGTTTCTTGCGGTTCATCGCCGGGTTCGGACGTTGCCTGATCCCCGGATCAGCCACGTACGGATCCGAACAAAAGCGCATCCCTCGACCAGAGCTTCAGCGCTTCCCAGTGAATCCCTGCGACAATCTTCCACGTCATCGCCGGGAACTTCAAGAGGCAAGCCGCGAGCTGGGCTGTGCCACGTGCGCACTCGTCTGGTGGAGTCGAACATATCAAAACGCCTATGGCCCCCACCGCGCTTGTGCGATAGCTTTAGCCATGCGTTATGTAATCGTCATTGCCGCCATCGCATTCTTCCTGATCTGGGACGGCCTGTACAATCAGGGCCGCTACCTCGACCTGTCGGTCAGGGAGCTCAATCATGCCGTCCGCTATGTCACCGGCAAGGCCTGATACCTTCTAGAGGCAGCAGCCCGCGCTTGTGCGCGGTGTGCGACGGTCGAGGCGCGTCGCATGGACGCGTGGCGCCATGAACGGTTGACGCGAAGAGACCGCCGTCACAAAAGACCCCGCATTCAGATCGAGGAGGCGGGATTGATCCGGCATATCGTTTTCTTCAGCGCGCGGCGCAAAGAGGATGTGGAGGCGGTGCGTACCGGGCTGCTGGCGCTGAGCAACATTCCCCATTCCAGTCTCTTCGAGGTAACCCTGAACACCAAGGTCGACCCGCTGTCCGACGAGATCGATGTCGTCGTCTATGCGGAGTTCGCCGACGACGCGGCGCTGGCCGCCTACAAGGCGCACCCGCTCTACGCGCAGACCACCAGCAAGGTCAGACCCTTGCGCGAATTGCGCTATTCCGCCGACGTCGTGGCCGGGAGCTGATCCAGGGCCTGTTCCAGCCGGTGCCTTTTTCGACGCCCCATGAAATAACCGGGCAACACATGAAGGCCGCCGGGCAGATTGTCGGCTTTCCGCCAGGCCTGCAGTTCGGCCAGCATGACGCTGAAATGGCCTTGCATGGCTGCTTTCAGCGCGCCGCGCACCGTCAGATAGCTGAGGATCGACCCATAGCCGCTTGATCGGTAATCGGGACAGCGGCCGACGAAATCGTCCAACCCCTTGATATAACCGGCATGGGTGCGCGAGATCGAATTCGTCGACCGGTATTTGAGGACGTCGGTGGCCGTGCCGAAAGCGATGCGGTGTTGTCTCGCCAGCCGCAGCAGCAACTCCCGGTCCTGATGGCGGCGCAGGTCCGGATCGTAGCCCCCGACCGCGTCGAAAGCCGCGCGGCGAACCGTGACGGTCGAGTTGGTCAGCGGAATGCAATGGCAGAGCAGAAGCTGCCGCAGTGTCTCGCTATCGGGGGTAAGGCGGGGCAATCGGTGTATTCGTTCGCCGCGGTCCGAAATGTCGCTGAAGCCGTCGATGGTGCAGGCGATGTCCGGGTTCTCGTCGAAGAATGTGATCAGCCTGTCCACACGCCCGGGGCGGAAGGCGTCATCCGAATCGAGAAAAGCGATGAGCGGTGCGCTGGACAATGCCGCGCCCTGGTTGCGAGCTTCGTTGGCGCCGGCCGCCAACGTTATGCGGTGCCATTTCAGGCGCACATCGTCGAGCGAGGCCAGATAGCTTTCGGTGCTGTCCGTCGATCCGTCATCTATCACCACCAGTTCGATATCGGTTCGCGCTGTGCAAAGTACGGATGCCAGCGTGCGCGGCAGGCTTTCACGGCGATTGCGGGCAGGCACGACCACGGCAAGACGAGGCGTGGCGACAAGGCCCGCTTCCATCGGAAGAATGGTCGGCAGGACTGTCATGGCCGGAACTCGTGCATGGTCGTACGGGTGCAGCCGAAGTCCGCCTTGAAGGGTTCGTCGCCGATGGTGAAATCGAAGGCTTTGCCGCCCTCGGCGGCCCAGGCGGCCATGACCTGGTCGAGCGCCACGCGACCCGGAGAATGGCGCGCATGGGCGCCATAGTCGCAGGCCAGCAGGATGTAGCGGAAAAAATCGCCGTCGATTAGGCCGAAGACAAAAGCAACCGGACCATCCTTCGAAGCGAGGCGATAGGTTCGTGCAAGGCCGGAGCGCGCGCCGTTCGTAGCGACATCGATGTAGAATTCGAGGCCGTACGGCGTTTGCATCGGATCATCCGGGAAGCGCCCGGCGCGGAAGCCGCGCGCCGCAACCAGGGCCTGACGCACATTGTCGGGCCCGACCAGCTCCAGCTTCAGCCCGCCAGCTTCGGCAAGCCTGCGCGCCTTGTGGTCGAGACTCCCGGCGCCTCGACGGCCAAGGTTGGTCCTGCGCCATTCGGCATAGGGAAAGCCGTAGCGCACGGCATGCGCGCCGAAATCGAGCGCGGACGGCTCGGATCCCAGCAACTGGCGCCATTCCTGCAGATGGCTGTGATGAACAGGTCCAATTCTCAGATCCGCATGGTGCCCAAGGACCTCGCGAAAATGCCGCCTGGTTTGTGCACTGAATGTCACGCCCCTGGCCACGATCGGACAGGCATAATCGGTGACGCCCAGGAAGGCATATTCGATCGCCCCATCGCCGCGCCGCACCAGCGGAACCACCAGTTGAAGTTCGCCGTCGCTGCCACGGCCGGTGATCACCAGCGGCTCGGCGCCATGCGCCGGAGCGATGTTGCGATAGAAAGCCGTGAGCCAGTCGGGATGCTGGAAAGCCGATGCCGATGCGCCGGAAAACAGCCGCCGGTATTCAACCGAGCCGAAATCGAAGCTGTCGGCCGCCTCGATCACGATCGGCCGAGCGGAGATCGGATGTCCTGGCGCGGCGCGGTCAAGCACGCTTCAGCCCCGTGAAAAGTCTCCTGAACGCCTGTTGCGGGAGAAGGGCGGGGTCGTCGAGGCCGATGCGGCCGCCGGCCGGCAGGTCCACGGCCCGCAAGGCGGCGTACAGCCTGTCTTCCGAAAGCTTCTGGGTTTCCACGCGCCCGGGGTGCGTTTCCCGATAGATCGTGCCGTGGGAGCCGTGCGCCGGATTGGTGTTGATCTCGAAGATTTGCGGACACCCGTCGACCAGCGAGAAGTCGGCGCGCCCATAATCGATGCCGGCGAGGTCGAATGCCCTGCGCAGCACGTCTTCATACAGATTGCCGACCACAAACCGGCGCTCGTTTTCGAGGAATGTCGCCAACATGGGATGGGCAAGCAGGCGCTGCTTGTCCTGCACGTCCTTGGCCGCCCAGCGGAAATCGACGACATTGTGATGGGCGATCAGCCGATCGCCGACGCGATAGGTGGCAAAGCGCTGCCAGACGCCGGGGCTGATCTCCTGGCCGGCATACTCGATTACCAGCTTGCCGGCCAGCGGTATGCCGTTCGCTTTCATCCGGCTCAGCGTCGCATCGAGCGCTGGCTGGTCCGCAATCAGCTCGAAGTCCGCGGAAAGGTGGTCGAATTCGTTGCGGATGAAGACCGGAAAAGCGTTCGGACGCGGCTGGCTTTCGCAACGCCAGGCCGAGAAGCAGTTGATGCCGGCCGCGTGCAGGGCTTTCAGCAGATCATGACGGCCAAGCACATGGGCGGGATGATTGAGAATGCGTGCCCCGCCACGCTCGAGCCGATTGGCGACCCCGGCGGCCAACGCGATCTCGAAGTGCGAAAGCCGCTCGTGATCCGTGAAGACCCAGGTGCCGGAGCGCAGCTCCTTCTGCCGAAAGAGGCGCTCGTAGCTCCAATGGCGCGCGTTGCCCAACTGGCGGATCAGATGGCGAACGGTATAGCCGTGGCTGCGCGTGGTGACGAAGTTGATCAAGCGCTATCCGGCGAGCCGCCGTCCTCCTGCAAGGTGAGAACGCCCGCCGGCTGCCGTGATCCGTTCACCGAGCCTGCGAGGACCGAAGCATAAAGGGCAAGGTTGAGCGCCACCGCCGAATCCAGCGAGAAATCCCGCACACGCCGGCGCCCTCGAGCGATCAGGGTGTTCCTTTCCTCGCTATCGGCAAGCAACCGAAGCGTCCGGTCGGCAAGCGCTTCCCGCCGTCCTTCCGGCACCAGCGCCAACGCCTCTGGACGACCGGCGACGTCGCTCACGCCTCCGACGGCATAGGCGACCACCGGTACTTCCGCCGCCATCGCTTCGAGCAGGACGCTGCCGAATACTTCGCGCCGGGAGGGTAGGATCATGACGTCGGAGATCTTGAGTGCCTTCTTGACCTCGGCTGGCGAGACGAATCCGGTGATCGCCCACCAGCCTGGCCTGGAAACCGCGGCGAGCGCCGCTTCAAGCTTGTGGCGGTCGGGGCCGTCTCCGCAGATCAGCAGGAACACATTTTCCCCTGACAGGCGCTCGACGAGCGCGGGCAGATCCTGCCAGCCTTTTTCACCGCTGATGCGGCCGATAAAGCTGACGATCGTCCGATCGTCCGGGATGTCGTGCTCACGGCGAAAGGCCCGAAGCAACCCAGCTGCGACTGGACGGCGGAACGCTTCGACATCGACCGCATCGGGGATCACCTCGATGCGCGAGGCATCGAGCCCCAGCTCCGAGGCCGCGCTCCTGCCATATGTATCGGTGAGCACGACGACCCGATCGGCCGACCTCAAAGCCAGGCGCTCGAGCCACCGGGTGACGTCATAAGATTTGCCCTTGAGCCGAAGCGCGCTCTGAAGCCCGGACCAGAGCGGCGTGTTCATAGAAACGACAAGCGGTATCTTCAGCTTGCGGACAATAACGGCGATGATCCTGCACCAGACCGAGTGGTTGAAATGGATGTGGACGAGATCGTAGCGGTGTCGGGCCCGAAGAAGCTCCGGGATCGCGCCCAGAAACCAGCTGAAGCAGAGCATCGGCCCGGCCAGGAACTCGGGCAGCCGGAAGCCCGTGCATGTCACCCGCATGGTCGCGGATATCCGCACATGCCTTGGGCTGCCTGGAATGTAGCTGGTCAGAACCGTCTGGGTCGCGCCGGCCTTGTCCATGGCTTGCGCGATCGTCCATGTCTGGTTCTGCAGACCGCCGACAGGATCGAACGCGATCGGCCAGTTGCCTGGCCGATAGAAGTGCGGTGTGATCCGCAAGATCCTGAGCATGCCGTTGCCCGCCATCCGTCGTTCCAGCCATGCACGCAGGGCAATGGGCGCCATTCGACGTCGAATCGCGACGCGGTGACAATCGTCCAAGACCGAATTCGCAGCATCCCCCATGCGGGGGATATCCTTACGTGAAATACTTTCGCTGCAGAAGAGAAAAGCGGGCGGCCATTTCTGGTGTTTTTTGCCATGCCCTGGCGCCAGGGCGTGCAATCACGTCTTGAACGGTTATACGGAATGATGCACATCGCGCCTGCATGACCCGTTCCACAGCCGCCGGAATTCATCCGCTCGATCATCTGGTGCTGCCGACGCAGACCCTCGACGTGGCGCGCGCCCGGCTGATAGCGCTGGGCTTCGTCGTCGCACCCACCGGCAGCCATCCCTTTGGAACGGAGAACTGCTGCGTTTTCCTCGCCGACGGCACCTATCTGGAGCCGCTCGCGATCGGCAGCGAACAAATAGCATTTGACGCGGCCGCCGAGGGCAATGCCTTCGTCATCCGCGACCGCATCTATCGCGGCAGCCGCGGCGATGAGGGATTTTCCGCGGTGGTTCTGGGCACCGACAATGCCGATGCCGACCACGCGCGCTATGTGGAAGCCGGCCTGTCGGCGGGCGACACGCTGAGCTTTTCGCGCGCTTTCACCGACACGACGGGCAAAAGCGATACCGCGTCATTCAAGCTCGCCTTTGCTTCGAACAGCCGCGCAACGGATGCTTTTCTTTTTGCCTGCCAGCGGATCAACACACCGAAAGTGGACCGCGCGGCGTTGCAGGCCCACCCCAACGGTGCCACCGGCATTGTGGAAGTGGTGGCGGTCAGCGACCGACCTGACGAGCAGCGTCGCCTGATCTCCGTGGCGGTGGGCGATCCCGCCGCCATTGGGCAGGGCGGTGCGTTCCGCCTGCCGAATGCGGTTTTGAGCATCCTCGATCCCGCGTCTTTCGCCGCCCGCTTCGGCATTCCGGCCGGCTTGCCTACCGAACTTCGGTTCGCCGCGGTCGTCTTTGCGGTCCGCGATGCCGATGCCGTTTCAAGGCTGCTTGCAGCCAACGCCATCCCGCACGATATAGCGGGCAATGACATTGTCGTGCAGCCGGCATCAGGGCAGGGCGCGGCTTTCATCTTCCGGGAGATCCCATGAACAAGCCCCAAGCGGCCAATTCGATGGCGCCCAATTCGGCGGTAGCCGTCGGCAACGTCGTTTTCGATAACAAGGCGGCCTTGGCGCTGATCGCCGGACCGTGCCAGTTCGAATCGCGTCAGCATGCTTTCGACATGGCCGGTGCGCTCAAGGAATTGACCGGCAAGCTCGGCATAGGCCTCGTCTACAAGACCAGCTACGACAAGGCCAACCGCACATCGCTGTCGGCGACGCGCGGCGCCGGCATGGAGGCAGCACTCCCTGTCTTCGACGAACTGCGCAAGGAATTCTCGCTTCCCGTGCTGACCGATGTCCACACCGAGGAGCAGTGCGCCATCGTCGCGCCGCATGTCGATGTGCTGCAGATTCCGGCCTTCCTGTCGCGCCAGACCGACATGCTGGTCGCCGCCGCAAGGACCGGCAAGGTGATCAACGTCAAGAAGGGGCAGTTCCTCGCGCCCTGGGACATGAAGAACGTGGTCGCCAAGATCACCGGTTCCGGCAACCCCAATGTCTTGACCACCGAGCGCGGCGCCTCGTTCGGCTACAACACGCTGGTGTCCGACATGCGTGCTCTGCCCATCATGGCCGAGATCGGCGCGCCGGTGATCTTCGATGCCACGCATTCGGTGCAGCAGCCGGGCGGGCAGGGCGGGTCTTCGGGTGGCGAGCGGCGTTTCGTCGAGACGCTCTCCCGTGCGGCTGTCGCCGTCGGCGTTGCCGGCGTCTTCATCGAGACCCACCAGGATCCGGACAACTCGACCTCTTCCGATGGTCCGAACATGGTGCCGCTGAAGGACATGCCGGCACTCCTGGAGCGGTTGATGGCGTTCGACCGCATCGCCAAGGGGCGCTGAGCCGACGGTTCTCGCGGTGGCAAGATTGCTGCCTATCGCGTCAACATGAAGGTGATCTTCATTCTCGCGGAGTGATCGGCCGACACCGTAAAAAGCCGGGAACTTTCGCCCCTCTCCCACATTGTCGAAGCAGAGTTTGACGACAATGAGGAGCACATCATGACAACTCAAACAGGCCACACCCAAGCCATTGCCGCTTCGCGGGTCATCGGCACAACAGTTTACAATACCGCGGGCGACAGCATCGGCAGTATCGAGGACGTCATGCTCGACAAAACCTCGAACGGCATCATGTTCGCGGTCATCGGTTTTGGCGGTTTTCTCGGCATGGGCGAGAAGTATCATGCCATTCCTTGGGCAAGTCTCGATTATGATCAGGACAAGGGCGGCTATGTCGTGCCCTTCTCCAAGGAACAGCTGAAAGCAGCGCCCGCCTATTCGATCAATGAATTGACCGGCGAGGATGGCGAGCGCGCGCGCGACGCATCCTACGAGTATTACAACGTCAAGCCATACTGGCACTGATGTGACAAAAAAGGGCCTCGGTTCGGCGGGGCCCTTTCTTGATTCAACGCAATGCCCGATGGCTTTGCGGGCCTTCGGGGCTATTGGTTGATGCTTAAGGCCGGCAAAGGCGCGATTGCCTTTGGCGGTGATTGCTGATTGTCGCACGACGTCAGGAACGCCGCCGCGATCAGGAACAAACTCACGATACCGCTGAACTCGGACATGGCGAAACTCCTCCTGTTTCGCCCCGCGCTTCGAAACCATATCTCGAAACGCGCGTCTGGCAGCATGACTTATGATGACAGAAATTTGCGCTTCGTGAATCAGGCGGGCCGCACTATTTGGCCATGGCCCGATTGCCTTTTGCGGCGCTTTGGCTAAGACGGGCGCGACATTTCTTCAGATCAATCGGGGACATCGCAATGACCGCCATCATCGACATTGTCGGGCGTGAAATCCTGGACAGCCGTGGAAATCCGACCGTCGAGGTCGATGTCGTGCTCGAAGACGGTTCGATGGGCCGCGCCGCGGTGCCGTCGGGCGCATCGACCGGCGCCCATGAGGCCGTCGAACTGCGCGACGGCGGCGCCCGTTATCTCGGCAAGGGCGTGCTCAAGGCCGTGGAAGCGGTCAATGGCGAGCTGTTCGAGGCGATCGGCGGCATGGAAGCCGAGAACCAGATCCATATCGACCAGACGATGATCGAACTCGACGGAACGCCCAACAAGAGCCGGCTCGGCGCCAATGCCATCCTCGGTGTCTCGCTGGCGGTGGCCAAGGCCGCGGCCGACGCCGCCGGCCTGCCGCTCTACCGTTATGTCGGCGGCACCAAGGCCCATATCCTGCCGGTGCCGATGATGAATATCATCAACGGCGGCGCGCATGCCGACAACCCGATCGACTTCCAGGAGTTCATGATCCTGCCGATCGGCGCGCCGACGCTGCGCGAAGGCGTGCGCTGGGGCTCGGAAATCTTCCACACGCTCAGGAAGAAGCTGAAGGACGCCGGCCACAATACCAATGTCGGCGACGAGGGCGGCTTTGCCCCGAACCTGAAGAGCGCGCCGGTGGCACTCGATTTCATCATGGAATCGATCGAGAAAGCCGGCTTCAAGCCGGGCGAGGAGATCGCGCTCGGCCTCGACTGCGCCGCGACCGAGTTCTTCAAGGACGGCAATTACGTCTATGAGGGCGAGAAGAAGACGCGCGATCCCAAGGCACAGGCCAAGTATCTCGCCAAGCTCGCCGCCGACTATCCGATCATCTCGATCGAGGACGGCCTTGCCGAGGACGACTGGGAAGGCTGGAAGTACCTGACGGACCTGATCGGCAAGAAGACGCAGCTGGTTGGCGACGACCTGTTCGTTACCAACACCGCGCGCCTGCGCGACGGCATCCGCATGGGCGTCGCCAATTCGATCCTGGTCAAGGTCAACCAGATCGGCTCGCTGACGGAAACGCTCGACGCCGTCGAGACCGCGCACAAAGCTGGATATACGGCCGTCATGTCGCACCGTTCGGGCGAAACCGAGGATTCGACCATTGCCGATCTCGCCGTCGCCACCAACTGCGGACAGATCAAGACCGGCTCGCTATCGCGCTCCGATCGCATGGCCAAGTACAACCAACTGATCCGCATTGAGGAAGAACTCGGCAAGCAGGCGCGCTACGCCGGCAAGTCGGTGATCAAGAGCTGATCCGACAAATCGTTTCCGAACAGTGGAAAAGGGCGGGGTCATTCCCGTCCTTTTTCATTTCACGGTCGCTCAAGCCAGCCGTCCGTAACCGTCCGTTAAGCACAATCGGGCGAAAAAGGTCGTGAGCCGCCTGAGTTCGCGGCCGCGAGGGAATGGGCGATGTGGACGCGTCAGCACAAGCAGAGAAACACCGGCCGGCTGATCATCCCTTCGCTTTGCGTGGTATTCTTGGCCTATTTCGGCTTCCACGCCTATCACGGTGAATTCGGCATCAATTCGAAATATCAGCTCGAGGCCCAGACGGTCGCGCTGCAGGCGCAGCTCGATGCCGTCAAGGCGCGCCGGATGGAGCTTGAACGGCGCGTTCGGCTCATGCATGACGGCACGCTGGAGAAGGACATGCTCGACGAGCAGGCGCGCAAAGCGCTCAACCTGTCCCAGCCTGACGAAATCACCATCATGTTGCCGGCCTCGTCAAAGTAACTGAATTTCAGTTAATCGCCAATATTTTCAATGATTTTAATCGCTTAGGCGCATGCCAGCTATGCAAATTCGTCATGGCGCAACGCTGTAACGCGTGTTAGCCTCCCATAAATCGGTGGGGAGGCTGATCTCCCCGGGAGCAGATTTCCTCTAGCTCCAATGTCCGCAAAGAGACGCCAACAGGGAGTGATGCATGGCCACCGCAGCCAGAAAAGCGCCTGCCAAATCGAAATCCGACGGCAAATCGGTGCTTTCAGCACCCAAGCCTGCTGAATTCACCAAGGACGAAGAGCTTGCCGCCTACCGGCACATGCTGCTCATCCGCCGCTTCGAGGAAAAGGCCGGCCAGCTCTATGGCATGGGCTTCATCGGCGGCTTCTGCCATCTCTACATCGGCCAGGAAGCCGTCGTCACCGGCATGAAGATGGCGCTGATCGATGGCGACCAGATGATCACCGCCTATCGCGATCACGGCCACATGCTGGCGATGGAGCTTTCGCCGCGTGGTGTCATGGCCGAGCTGACCGGGCGCCGCGGCGGCCTGTCCAGGGGCAAGGGCGGCTCCATGCACATGTTTTCCAAGGAGAAGCATTTCTACGGCGGCCACGGCATTGTCGGCGCCCAGGTGTCTCTGGGCACGGGCCTCGCCTTCGCCAACCGCTATCGCGAAAACAACAATGTCTCGCTGACTTATTTCGGTGATGGCGCCGCCAACCAGGGCCAGGTCTATGAAAGCTTCAACATGGCCTCGCTGTGGAAGTTGCCGGTGATCTACATCATCGAGAACAACCGTTACGCCATGGGCACCTCGGTCTCGCGCTCGTCGGCGGAAACCAATTTTTCGCATCGCGGCGCTTCGTTCAAGATTCCGGGCATCCAGGTCGACGGCATGGATGTGCGGGCGGTCAAATCCGCCGGCGACCAGGCCACCGAATGGTGCCGTGCCGGCAACGGGCCGATCATTCTCGAAATGCAGACCTATCGCTATCGCGGTCACTCGATGTCCGACCCGGCGAAATACCGCTCCAAGGAAGAGGTCCAGAAGATGCGCTCGGACCATGACCCGATCGAGCAGGTCAAGGCGCGGTTGACACAGAAGAAGTGGGCGACCGAGGACGAATTGAAGGCCATCGACAAGGAGGTGCGCGACGTCGTCGCCGACGCCGCCGAGTTTGCCCAGAACGATGCAGAGCCGGATCCGTCCGAGCTCTGGACCAATATCGTACTGTAAGGGAGCGCGAGGAACATGCCGATCGAAATTCTCATGCCCGCTCTCTCGCCGACCATGGAAGAGGGCAATCTTTCCAAATGGTTGAAGAACGAGGGCGACAAGGTCGTCGCCGGCGACGTCATCGCCGAGATCGAAACCGACAAGGCGACGATGGAAGTCGAAGCCGTCGATGAGGGCACGATTGGAAAGCTCCTGATCGCCGCCGGCACCGAAGGCGTCAAGGTCAACACACCGATCGCGGTTTTGCTGCAGGACGGCGAAAGCGCCGCCGATGTCGGCAAGTCCGCGGCTCCCGCCAAGGGGGAAGCACCGGCGAAGCCGGAGGCTCCGGCCGAGGACAAGGCGGAGGCCGCAAAGCCGGCCGCGACACCAGTCGCAGCCGCACCGAAAGCGGAAATCGCCGCCGATCCCGACATTCCGGCCGGCACGGAGATGGTGTCGACCACGGTGCGCGAAGCCTTGCGCGACGCGATGGCCGAGGAAATGCGCCGCGACGGCGATGTCTTCGTCATGGGCGAGGAGGTCGCCGAATACCAGGGCGCCTACAAGATCACCCAAGGCCTGCTGCAGGAATTCGGGCCACGCCGCGTCGTCGACACGCCGATCACCGAGCATGGCTTTGCCGGCGTCGGCGTCGGTGCGGCGATGGCCGGGCTGAAGCCGATCGTCGAGTTCATGACCTTCAATTTCGCCATGCAGGCGATCGACCAGATCATCAACTCGGCCGCCAAGACGCTTTATATGTCGGGCGGCCAGATGGGCGCGCCGATCGTGTTCCGTGGCCCGAATGGTGCTGCGGCCCGCGTCGCCGCACAGCATTCGCAGTGCTACGCCGCCTGGTACAGCCACATTCCCGGCCTGAAAGTGGTGATGCCCTATACGGCCGCCGACGCCAAGGGCTTGCTGAAGGCCGCGATCCGCGATCCGAACCCGATCATCTTCCTCGAGAACGAAATCCTCTACGGCCAGTCCTTCGACGTGCCGAAGCTGGATGATTTCGTGCTGCCGATCGGCAAGGCGCGTATCCACAAGACGGGCAAGGACGTCACCATCGTCTCGTTCGGCATCGGCATGACCTACGCGGTCAAGGCGGAAGCGGAACTGCGCGGAATGGGCATCGACGCCGAGATCATCGACCTGCGCACGATCCGCCCGCTTGACCTCGACACCATCATCGCCTCGGTCAAGAAGACCAACCGGCTGGTGGTGGTAGAGGAAGGCTATCCGCAGAACTCGGTCGGCGACCATATCGCCAACCAGGTCTCGCAGCGCGCCTTCGATTTCCTCGACGCGCCGGTCATCACCATTGCCGGCAAGGATGTGCCGATGCCCTATGCGGCCAACCTCGAGAAACTGGCCTTGCCGAATGTCGGCGAGGTCATCGAGGCGGTCAAAGCCGTCGCGTATCGCTGAACCGGGCGGGAGGACAAAATGCCAATCAACATCACCATGCCGGCGCTCTCGCCCACGATGGAAGAGGGCAATCTGTCAAAGTGGCTCGTGAAGGAAGGCGACAAGGTTTCGCCCGGCGACGTCATCGCCGAGATCGAGACCGACAAGGCGACGATGGAAGTCGAAGCCGTCGATGAGGGTACGGTTGCAAAGCTCGTCGTTCCAGCCGGCACCGAAGGCGTCAAGGTCAACGCGCTGATCGCCGTGCTCGCAGCCGAGGGCGAGGATGCGGGGGCGGCGGCGAAAAGCGGTGGTGCTGCGGCGCCCAAGGCGGAAGCCAAGCAAGACGAGGCGCCAATCTCCCCACCCGTGGGGGAGATGTCTGCGAAGCCGACAGAGGGGGGCGCTGTCCCGCCGTCCTCTCAGCGCGAGGCGCCCCCCTCTGGCCTGCCGGCCATCTCCCCCACGGGGGGGGAGATCAGCCAGTCGCCGGAAGGCCGTACCTTCGCCTCGCCGCTCGCACGTCGCATTGCCAAGGAGGCCGGCGTCGATGTCTCGGCGGTGACCGGCACGGGCCCGCATGGCCGGGTGGTGAAAGCCGATGTCGATGCCGCGATTGCCGGCGGCGGTGCCAAGACGGCACCGGCGGCCAAGGCCCCGGCTGGCGCGCCGGCCGCTGCTCCGGCGGTGAAGGCGATGTCGGACGAACAGGTGCTAAAACTGTTCGAGGAAGGCTCCTACGAGCTCGTCCCGCACGACAACATGCGCAAGACCATCGCGCGGCGCCTGGTCGAGGCCAAGACCACCATCCCGCATTTCTACCTGACGCTCGACTGCGAGCTCGATGCGCTCTTGGCATTGCGTACGCAGATCAATGCGGCGGCGCCGGTGAAGAAGACCGACAAGGGCGAGGCTCCGGCCTACAAGCTGTCGGTCAACGACATGGTGATCAAGGCGATGGCGCTGGCGCTGAAGGCGGTGCCTGATGCCAACGCCTCATGGACCGAAAGCGCCATGGTCAAGCACAAGCATGCCGATGTCGGCGTTGCCGTCTCGATCCCCGGCGGCCTGATCACGCCGATCATCCGCAAAGCGGACGAAAAGACGCTGTCCACCATCTCCAATGAGATGAAGGACCTGGCAAGCCGGGCCCGCAGCCGCAAGCTGAAGCCGGAAGAGTATCAGGGCGGCACGACGGCGGTGTCGAACCTCGGCATGTTCGGCATCAAGGACTTTGCCGCCGTCATCAACCCGCCGCATGCGACGATCCTGGCTGTGGGTGCCGGCGAGGAGCGGGCGGTGGTCAAGAACGGCGAGATCAAAATCGCGACCGTGATGTCGGTGACGCTGTCGACCGATCATCGCGCCGTTGACGGAGCGCTGGGCGCCGAACTGCTGGTCGCCTTCAAGCGGCTGATCGAAAATCCGATGGGCATGCTGGTCTAAGAAGGAAAAGGGCGGTGCGGAAATTCTTCACCAGCCTTTTCGCCTTCATTCTATCCGGCCTGGCTGGCGGCCTGGTCGCGCAGGAACTGGCCGTCGTCACCGACGCGCAGGAAGAATACATCCTCGTCTTCATGGCGTCGGTTCTGGTGACGATCATCGTAACCTTCGTCTTCTTCGTGGCGCAGTTGATGAGCGATCCGCCGGCAACCGTCGGCAAGACGGGAATGTGGTTGCTGATTGTCTTTGTGGCGCTGCTTGTCCTGCTGATTGCCGCGATCCTTTATACCGACGGCAGCATGACGGCAGTGAAGGGCGACATTCCCATCGTGCTCGGACTTGGCCTGCCGGGCCTTGTGATCATACTGGTGCAATGGCTGTTCGTGCGCTGGCGGTTGAAGCGTGGCATGGCCAACATGAAGGCGGGTTGATCGATGAAGACGGTGCTTTGCTACGGCGACTCGCTGACCTGGGGCTACAATGCCGAAGGCGGCCGCCACGCCTTTGAGGATCGCTGGCCCAGCGTGCTGCAGGCTGGGCTCGGCGGCGGCGTTCAGGTCATCGCCGATGGTCTCAATGGCCGCACCACCGCCTTCGACGATCATCTGGCCGGCGCCGATCGCAATGGCGCACGGCTGCTGCCGACGGTGCTGACGACGCATGCGCCGATCGACCTGATCGTCATCATGCTCGGCGCCAACGACATGAAGCCGTGGATCCACGGCAATCCGGTTGCCGCCAAGCAAGGCATCCAGCGGCTGATCGACATCGTACGCGGCCACGACTACCCATTCGACTGGCCGGTGCCGCAGATCCTGATTGTTTCGCCGCCTCTCGTCAGCCGCACCGAAAATGCCGACTTCAAGGAAATGTTTGCCGGCGGCGACGACGCCTCGAAGCTGTTGGCGCCGCAATATGCCGGGCTCGCCGACGAAGCCGGCTGCGGCTTCTTCGATGCCGGCACGGTCGCGCAAACCACCCCTCTCGACGGCGTCCACCTCGACGCCGAAAACACGCGGAACATCGGCAAGGCCCTGACGCCCGTCGTGCGCGTCATGCTGGAACTGTGAATAAGGAGAAAAATCGTGGCTGAGAACTACGACGTCATCATCATCGGCTCCGGCCCCGGCGGCTATGTCACGGCGGTGCGTTCCGCCCAGCTCGGCTTCAAGACGGCGATCGTCGAGCGCGAGCACCTCGGCGGCATCTGCCTCAACTGGGGCTGCATCCCGACCAAGGCGCTGCTGCGCTCAGCCGAGATCATGCACTATTCCGATCATTTGAAGGACTATGGGCTGAAGCTCGACGGCAAGGTCAGCGTCGACACATCGGCCGTCGTCGACCGCTCCCGCAAGGTTTCGCTGCGGCTCAATGGCGGCGTCGGCTTCCTGATGAAGAAGAACAAGGTCGACGTCATCTGGGGCGAGGCCAAGCTGTCGAAACCGGGCGAGATCGTCGTCTCCAAGACGGGCAAGAAGCCGATGGAACCGCAGCCGCCGGTGCCGAAAGGCATCAAGGGCGAGGGCACCTACGCCGCCAAGCACATCATCCTGGCGACCGGCGCCCGGCCGCGCGCGCTGCCCGGCATCGAGCCGGACGGCAAGCTGATCTGGACCTATTTCGAGGCCATGGTGCCGAAGGAGATGCCGAAGTCGCTGCTGGTGATGGGCTCGGGCGCCATCGGCATCGAATTCGCCTCCTTCTATCGCACCATGGGCGCCGAGGTGACCGTGGTCGAGCTTCTGCCCGCGGTGATGCCGGTCGAGGATGCTGAAGTCTCGAAATTCGCGCAGAAGCAGTTCGAGAAGCAAGGCATGAAGATCATTCTCGAAGCCAAGGTGACCAAGGTCGAGAAGGCTGCCAACTCGGTCACCGCGCATGTCGAGATGAAGGACGGCAAGGTCGAGAAGATCACCGCCGACCGCATGATCTCGGCCGTCGGCGTGCAAGGCAACATCGAGAACCTCGGCCTGGAGACGCTTGGCGTGAAGACCGAGCGCGGCTGCGTCGTCATCGACGGCTACGGCAAGACCAATGTGCCCGGCATCTATGCCATCGGCGATGTCGCCGGCCCGCCGATGCTTGCCCATAAGGCCGAGCATGAAGGCGTGGTTTGCATCGAGAAGATCGCCAATTTCCCTGGCGTGCATGCCACCGACAAGCTCAAGATCCCGGGCTGCACCTACTGCAATCCGCAGGTTGCCTCCGTCGGCCTGACGGAAGCGAAAGCCAAGGCCGAAGGCAAGGATATCCGCGTCGGCCGCTTCCAGTTCGCCGCCAATGGCAAGGCCATCGCGCTCGGCGAGGACCAGGGCTTCATCAAGACCATCTTCGACAAGAAGACCGGCCAGTTGCTCGGCGCCCACATGGTCGGCGCCGAAGTGACCGAACTGATCCAGGGTTTCGTTGTGGCGATGAACCTCGAAACCACCGAGGAAGAGCTGATGCACACCATCTTCCCGCATCCGACGCTGTCGGAGATGATGAAGGAGAGCGTGCTCGACGCCTATGGCCGCGCGCTGAACGCATGATAGATTCGCCGCAAGAGACTCAGCCCCGAAGGCTGCGGGATCTCGGCGGCAAGGCAGTTCGTTTCCGGATGCATTTTTACGCTCGCAAGGAGAAGGCATATGCACTTGAACGGCGTGGGCTGGATCGCAGCCATCATAATCGGCGGCCTGGCAGGCTGGTTGGCCGAAATGTTCATGAAGAGCAACACCGGCATTTTCATGAACATTATCATGGGCATCGTTGGCGCGGTGGTGCTGAACGCGATCTTGCAGGCGCTCAATTTCGGCCCATTCGGCGTCGGCTGGATCGCCTATCTGATCACCGGCTTCATCGGCGCCTGCCTGCTGATCTGGGTCGGTCGCCTGGTGCGCCGCTAGTCGATATGGTTCCGGCTATGCGAAAACGGTCGTAGCGGCATGCGCCGCTGCAGCCTTTTTCTTTGTGCCGAAAAGTCCTAGATGACGTAAAGCTGACGACCGCCGACGGGCGGTCGCAAGAAAAGCCAGGGTTCAGATGGTCACTGTCCTCGACACGATCGCCAACGCGCCGCGGCTGCGGCATCCCGAGAAGGCGCACAAGCCCGACCAGGAAGTGCTGCGCAAACCCGACTGGATCCGCGTCAAGGCGCCGGTCTCCAAGGGTTACGCCGAGACACGCGAGATCGTGAAATCCCACAAGCTGGTGACGGTCTGCGAAGAGGCCGGCTGCCCCAACATCGGCGAGTGCTGGGAAAAGAAGCACGCCACCTTCATGATCATGGGCGAGATCTGCACGCGCGCCTGCGCGTTCTGCAACGTCGCCACCGGCATTCCAACGGCGCTCGACCCCGATGAGCCGGCCCGCGTCGCCCACGCCGTCAAGCAGATGGGCCTCAGCCACGTCGTCATCACCTCGGTCGATCGCGACGATCTTGCCGATGGCGGCGCACAGCATTTCGCCGAAGTCATTCGCGCCATCCGCGCGGCAACGCCTTCGACCACGATCGAAATCCTGACGCCCGATTTCCTGCGCAAGGATGGCGCCCTGGAGATCGTCGTGGCGGCCAAGCCCGACGTCTTCAACCACAATCTCGAAACCGTGCCGTCGAATTATCTGAAGGTTCGGCCGGGCGCCCGCTATTTCCACTCGATCCGGCTGCTGCAGCGGGTCAAGGAACTCGACCCGTCGATCTTCACCAAGTCAGGCATCATGGTGGGTCTGGGTGAGGAGCGGAATGAAATCCTGCAGCTGATGGACGATCTGCGTTCGGCCAATGTCGACTTCATGACCATCGGCCAGTACCTGCAGCCGTCGAAGAAGCACCATCCGGTGATCCGCTTCGTCACCCCGGAAGAGTTCAAGTCCTTCGAGACGATCGGCCGGACCAAGGGTTTCCTGCTGGTGGCATCGAGCCCGCTGACGCGCTCGTCGCACCATGCCGGCGACGATTTCGCCCGGCTGCGCGCAGCGCGGGAAGCGCAACTCCAGAAGTCGCTCTAGCCGGTCTTATGCCGAAATTCGAAGCCACCCGCCGCGTCGCTCACACGCCGCAGCAAATGTTCGCGCTGGTCGCCGATGTCGAGGCCTATCCGCAGTTCCTGCCGCTGTGCGAAGCGCTGACCGTGCGCTCGCGCAAGGAGCGTGACGGACGCACCGTTCTCCTTGCCGACATGAGCATCGGCTACAAGGCGATCCGCGAAACCTTCACGACGCAGGTGCTTTTGAAGCCCGACGAGAACGCCATCGACGTGAAATACATCGATGGCCCGTTCAAATATCTGAGCAATGTCTGGCGTTTCGAACCCGATGGCGCCGGCTGCGCCGTGCGCTTCTTCATCGACTATGAGTTCAAGAGCCGCATCCTGGGCGCGCTGATGGGCACCATGTTCGACCGCGCCTTTCGCATGTTCGCCGAGGCTTTCGAAAAACGCGCCGACGTCATCTACGGTGTCGCGCGGCAGGCCTAATTCTGACTGAGCGCTTGCAGGCCCAGCTTCAGGGCGTGTCTCACCGTCTCGTGGCGGATGAATTCGCGGCCCTTGTGGCCAAACAGCTGGCGCTCGGCGACAACCGGGTGGCCAGCCAGGGCTAGCCCGAACCAGACGAGACCGACCGGCTTGTCGGCCGAACCTCCGCCAGGACCGGCAATGCCGGTGACGGCAAGAGAAAGGCTTGCGCGTGAATGCGCCAGCGCGCCGGCCGCCATTTCCAGCACCGTTTCGCGCGACACAGCTCCATGCGCGTCGAGCGTTTCGGCGGAAACGCCGAGCATCTCCATCTTGGCTTCGTTGGAATAGGTGATGAAGCCGCGGTCGACCACAGCGGAGGAGCCGGCAATGTCGGTGAGCGCCGCGATGATCAGGCCGCCGGTGCAGCTTTCCGCCGTCGCCAGCATGATGCCACGTTGCTGGCAGGCCAGCAGCAGAGAGTTTGCGAGCTCGGCGTTACTCATTCCGGCACCTCGCCGGGAAACACCACGCTGGCGGTGGCGATCGCCGCAATGCCTTCCTCACGGCCGACGAAGCCGAGCTTCTCGTTGGTTGTCGCCTTGATCGAGATGCGGTCGGCGGAAATGCCCAGCATCTGGGAAAGGGCCGACGTCATCGCCTCGCGGTGCGGGCCGACGCGCGGCGCCTCGCAGATCAACGTGATGTCGGCATTGGCGATGCGGCCGCCGCGCTCGCGCACCAGTCTTGCCGCATGTTCGACGAATATCCGGGATGCGGCACCCTTCCACTGCGGATCGGACGGTGGAAAATGCGTGCCGATGTCGCCTGCGCCGCAGGTCGCCAACAGCGCGTCGGTCAGGGCGTGCAGGCCGACATCGGCGTCCGAATGGCCGGATAATTTCTTTTCATGCGGAATGGCGATGCCGCACAGGGTGACATGGTTGCCCGGCTCGAAGGCGTGGACGTCGTAGCCGTTGCCGGTGCGGATGTCCGGAAAGTGTATCCGTTCGCTGGAAAGCCGCTGGTGTGCCATGGCGATGTCCCGTGCCCAGGTGAGTTTGATATTGTCCGGCGAGCCCGGAACGATCTTGACCGGAATATGCGCCCATTCGGCGATGGCCGCGTCGTCGGTGAAATCCAGCCTGCCCAGCTGATGCGCCCTGTCATGCGCGGCAAGGATCGGCCCGTAGGGAAAACCTTGCGGCGTTTGCGCCGCGTGCAGCCCGCTGCGGGAAACCGTCTCTGCGACCACGCCGGAGGCCGATTCGCGCTTCAGTGTGTCGGCGACGGGCAGGGCGGGCAACGCCCCCTCATGTTCGCCGATGGCGGCGATGGTGCGGTCGATCAGTTCCGCGTCGACGAATGGACGCACGGCGTCGTGAATGAGAACCTGGGCCGGTTCGTGGCCTTTCAACGCAACCAAGCCGAGCCGGACGGACTCCTGCCTGGTCGCGCCGCCGATGACGGCGGTGACGCGCTGGACGTGGGTGCCCGCCGCTTGCCGGAACAGCTCATGATCGTCGGCATGGATGGCGACGACGATCTGGCCGGTTCGCGGATGGGCCAGGAACATCTCCAGCGTATGGGCAATGACGGCACGGCCGCCGATGCTCTGGTACTGCTTGGGCCCGTTGGCCTGCCCGGCACGAGCGCCGCGGCCGGCGGCGACGATCACCACGGCAACCCCGCCTTGCGCGCTCGCGTTTTCACTTCCCTCAGTCATGCCGATTGGCTTAGCGCACGATCCCGAAAAGTGTAATCGGTTTTCGGAAAAGATCGTGCGCCAAATATGAACATCCAAAGCGCCTTTGCGGGTCCCGGGGGATGCGCGGCGCTCTCGTCGCGGCAAAAATCCGGCGGCCGGTATTTTCCCAATTGCGCCTTAATGTGGCGTCATTCCGCGTTGCACATTGCGGCGGTTCTGGCTAGAGAATGTGCAACGAATGGACATGCTTGGTTTTTGTGCATGGTTAATGTGACCAAATTGGCCGCGCCGCTCGACGTCGGCGGGGTGAGAATCCGCAATCGCGTGTTCCTCGCGCCGATGTCCGGGATTACGGACCAACCGTTCCGGCAGCGCGCCCATGCGCATGGCGCGGGCCTTGTCGTGTCCGAAATGGTGGCCAGCGGCGAACTCGCCAAGGGCCGGGCCGGCTTCGACCTGCGCATACGTCATTCCGGCCTGCCCGTCCATATGGTGCAGCTTGCCGGCCGCGAGGCGATCCATATGGCCGAAGGCGCGCGTATAGCCGCGGGCGAGGGCGCCGATATCATCGACATCAACATGGGCTGCCCGGCCAAGAAGGTCACCGGCGGTTATGCCGGCTCGGCATTGATGCTGGACCTCGACCATGCGCTCTCGCTGATCGAAGCCGTGGTCGGCGCGGTCAAGGTGCCGGTTACGGTCAAGATGCGGCTCGGCTGGGACGAGGGCGCGCTCAACGCGCCGACGCTCGCGCGCCGTGCCGAGCAGGCGGGCGTCAGCATGGTCACCGTGCATGGCCGCACGCGCTGCCAGTTCTATCAGGGCAAGGCCGACTGGCGCGCGATTGCCCGCGTCAAGGAAGCCGTCTCAATCCCGGTGGTCGCCAATGGCGATGTCTGTTCCCCGGCCGAGGCCGCCGCGATCCTCGAACAGTCCGGCGCCGATGCGGTGATGGTCGGCCGCGCGCATTACGGCGCGCCCTGGATCGCCGGCGGCATCGCAGCCGCGGCCGCGGGCGAAACGATGGCCAATGTGCCGCGGGATCCCGCTGCGCTGGCCGACTATGTCGTCTCCCACTACGAGGACATGCTGGCGCTTTACGGCGTGGAGAGCGGCTTGCGACAGGCGCGCAAGCATCTGGGCTGGTATCTCGATCGCCATGCCGTCGCCGACGATAGCCGCAAAGCGATATTGACCGCGTTCGAACCGCCCCGCGTCATTGCCTTGCTGCGGGATGTGTTTTCGCGCGATCCGCAACCCTTGAACCTGCGGAGCGCGGCATGAACGCCACCGCTGGCCAGGGCGCTGAAATGGCCGATGCCGCCCAGATCGTGCTCAACACCATCCGCCGCCCGGTGATCATGATCAGCGAGGAAGGGTTCATCACCTTCGCCAACGCCGATGCCGAGGACTTCTTCCGCTCCAGCGCCACCATGCTGGCGCGCAACACCCTGTCCAAGCTCATCCCGTTCGGCAGCCCGCTGCTGACACTGGTCGACCAGGTGCGCGAGCGCCGGGCTCCGGTCAACGAGTACCGGGTCGACGTTTCGTCGCCACGCCTCGGCATCGAGAAGGTCGTCGATCTCTATGTCGCGCCGGTGCCGGAATTTCCCGGCTCCGTCGTGGTGATGTTCCAGGAGCGGTCGATGGCCGACAAGATCGACCGGCAGATGACGCATCGCGGGGCAGCGCGCTCGGTGACCGGCCTGGCGGCGATGCTTGCCCATGAGATCAAGAACCCGCTCTCGGGCATAAGGGGCGCGGCCCAGCTGCTCGAACTGTCCGCGTCCGACGAGGATCGTGCGCTGACGCGGCTGATCACCGACGAGACGGACCGCATCGTCTCGCTGGTCGACCGCATGGAGGTGTTTTCCGACGAGCGGCCGATCGATCGTTACCCCGTCAACATCCATGTCGTGCTCGACCATGTGAAGGCTATCGCCAAGAACGGTTTTGCGAAAAGAATCAAGATATTGGAGGATTATGATCCATCATTGCCTCCGGTCTTCGCCAACCGCGACCAGCTGATCCAGGTGTTCCTCAACCTGGTCAAGAATGCCGCCGAGGCGATCGGCAGCGACCCGCAGGGCGAGATCGTGCTTTCGACGGCGTTCCGGCCCGGTATTCGCGTTTCGGTTCCGGGCACGCAGGACCGCGTGTCGCTGCCGCTGGAGTTTTGCGTGCGCGACAATGGCTCCGGCGTCTCGGAAGATATCCTGCCGATCCTGTTCGACCCCTTCATCACCACCAAGCCGAACGGCTCGGGGCTGGGGCTTGCACTGGTCGCCAAGATCGTCGGCGAGCATGGCGGCATCATCGAATGCGAATCGACGCCGCGTGCCACCACGTTTCGCATTTTGATGCCCGCCTGGAAGGAAACCCAGTTCGGTGCCGATGAAGACGGCGAAGGAGACCGCAAATGACCGTTCGCGGCAATATTCTCGTCGCCGACGACGATGCGGCGATCCGCACCGTGCTCAACCAGGCACTCTCCCGCGTCGGCCACGAGGTGCGCGTCACCTCCAACGCCTCGACTTTGTGGCGCTGGGTGGCGGCGGGCGAGGGCGATCTGGTGATCACCGACGTGGTCATGCCGGACGAGAACGCCTTCGACATGCTGCCGCGAATCAAGAAGGCGCGGCCGGAACTTCCCGTCATCGTCATGAGCGCCCAGAACACCTTCATGACGGCGATCCGCGCGTCCGAAACCGGCGCTTACGAATATCTGCCAAAACCCTTCGACCTGACCGAACTCCTCAACATCGTCAACCGCGCCCTGTCGGAGCCGCGGCGGCCGAAGATCGATGCGCGGCCGGAAGAACAGCCCGACGCGATGCCGCTGGTCGGCCGTTCGGCGGCCATGCAGGACATCTACCGCATGCTGGCGCGCATGATGCAGACCGACCTGACGGTAATGATCTCCGGCGAATCGGGCACCGGCAAGGAACTGGTGGCGCGCGCGCTGCATGAATATGGCCGTCGTCGCGGCGGCCCGTTCGTTGCCATCAACATGGCGGCGATCCCGCGCGACCTGATCGAATCGGAACTGTTCGGGCACGAGAAGGGTGCTTTCACCGGCGCCCAGAACCGCTCCACCGGCCGCTTCGAGCAGGCCGAGGGCGGCACACTGTTTCTCGACGAGATCGGCGACATGCCGATGGAGGCGCAGACGCGCCTGCTGCGTGTCCTCCAGCAGGGCGAGTACACGACCGTTGGCGGCCGCACGCCGATCAAGACCGATGTGCGCATCGTCGCCGCCACCAACAAGGATCTGCGTACGCTGATCAATCAGGGACTGTTCCGCGAGGATCTGTTCTACCGCCTCAACGTCGTGCCGCTCAGGCTGCCGGCGTTGCGCGAGCGCTCGGAGGATGTGCCCGATCTCGTGCGCCATTTCTTCAAGCTCGGCGAGATGGAAGGGCTGCAGACCAAGCGCATCTCGTCCGGCGGCATCGAGCTGATGAAGCGCTATCCCTGGCCGGGCAATGTGCGCGAACTGGAGAACCTCGTTCGCAGGCTCGCCGCGCTCTATTCGCAGGACGAGATTTCGGCCGAGATCATCGAGGCGGAGCTCAAGACCGGCGAGCGCCCCGTGGTGCCTGATGGCGGCAACCTCATTCCCGACGATCTGTCGATCGGCCAGGCCGTGGAGCACTTCCTGCAGCGCTATTTCGCCTCGTTTGCCGGTGAATTGCCGCCCGCTGGCCTTTACCAGCGCATTCTGTCCGAAGTCGAATATCCGCTGGTCCTGGCCTCGATGACGGCAACGCGCGGCAACCAGATCAAGGCGGCGGAACTGCTGGGGCTCAACCGCAACACGCTGCGCAAGAAGATTCGCGAACTGGGCGTCAACGTCTACAAATCGTCGCGGCCGGGCTGAGCGCTGATCTGACGCGGTCTTTTCAGGGGACGGAACGGCGAAAGATTCCCGTCGTTGTCACACTTGTTGCATAATCGCCACAATGCGTTGCATAGATCGGACGCAATCATTGGCTCCATACGGCGACATGACTCCGCAGGCACCGAACCTCAACAAGCCACTTTTCAGCGAACGTGGCACGCGCGACGGACGTCGCTTGCTGGCGCTGCCCGGCGTGGTGGCGGTCATCGGCGCGCTGATCATGGCGGCCATCTCCTTCACCATCCTGGTCGGCGCGACGCCGATCGCACCCGACGCCAGGACGACCTGGGCGCTGATCGCGCTCAACGCGGTCTTCGTGCTCTTCCTCATCGCGTTGGTTGCACGCGAGGTGCATCGCATCGTCATGGCGCGCCGGCATGGCAAGGCGGCCTCGCGGCTGCATGTGCGTATCGTCGCCATGTTCGCGCTCGTCGCCGCCATTCCGGCCATCATGGTGGCGATCATCGCCTCGATCACGCTCGATATCGGCCTTGATCGCTGGTTCGAGATCCGCACCAAGACCATCGTCAATTCCTCGCTGTCGATCGCCGATGCCTATGTCCAGGAGAATGCCCGCAATCTGCAGGGCACGACACTGTCGATGGCCTATGACCTCGATGCGTCGCGTACGCTCTACGGCCTTGATCGCACGGGCTTTCTCGACCTCATGAGCAAGGAGGCCGTGGGCCGCTCGCTGGCGCATGCGGCGCTGATCAGGTCCGACGGCTCGTTCGTCATGAGCGCCAAGACCGATGCCGATTTCGCCATGCCGGAACCGCCCGAAGGCTCCGTCAGCGGCGCCACCGACGGCAGGCCGGTGCTGATCGAGCCGCGCACCCGCAACATCATGGGCGCCATCGTCAAGCTGCGTGAGATCGAGGGCATGTACCTCTACACCATCCGCTTGGTCGACCCCGAGGTGATCAAGGCTAGGCAGATCGTCAGGTCCAATACGGACGAGTATCGCAATCTCGAGGACAACAGGCGCACCTCGCAGGTGGCTTTCGCGCTGCCTTACCTGTCGCTGACGCTGATCATCATCCTGTCCGCGATCTGGACCGGTATTGCCGTCGCCGACCGTCTGGTGCGCCCCATCCGCCAGCTCATCGGTGCCGCCGACGAGGTGGCGACCGGCAATCTCGACGTCGCGGTTGCCGTCAGGCCCTCGGATGGCGATGTCGCCTCACTTGGCGACACCTTCAACAAGATGCTGCTGGAATTGAAATCGCAGCGCAACGAGATCCTGTCGGCAAAGGACCTGATCGACGAGCGGAGGCGCTTTTCGGAAGCGGTGCTGGCCGGCGTCACCGCCGGGGTCATCGGCGTCGATCCCTTCGGCATCGTCACCATCGTCAACCGTTCGGCCGAATCGATGCTGGCCATCTCCGCCAGCGCCGCACTGGGACAAAACCTCTCCGCCATTCTGCCGCATGTCGGCCGCGTCTTCGAGATCGGCCGCCAGTCGGGCAAGCCGGTCTATCGCGAACAGGTGACATTCTTCCGCGCCGGCACCGAGCGCACCTTCAACGTGCAGATCACCGTCGAGGCTGGCGATGACGGCTCGGAGGAGAAGTCCTACGTCGTGACGGTCGACGACATCACCGACCTGGTGCAGGCGCAGCGTTCTTCCGCCTGGGCCGACGTGGCGCGGCGCATCGCCCACGAGATCAAGAACCCGCTGACACCCATCCAGCTTTCCGCCGAGCGCATCAAGCGCCGCTACGGCAAGGTCATCACCGAGGACCGCGAGGTTTTCGACCAGTGCACCGACACCATCATCCGGCAAGTCGAGGACATCGGCCGCATGGTCGACGAATTCTCGGCTTTCGCGCGCATGCCCAAGCCCGAGATGAAGGCCATCGATTTGCGCGAATCACTGCGCGAGGCCTCGTTCCTGGTCGAAGTCAGCCGCGCCGACATCACCTTCGAGCGGATCTTCGGCAATGAGCCGCTCAAGGGCACTTTCGACAGCCGGCTGATGGCGCAGGCTTTCGGCAATGTGATCAAGAATGCCGCCGAGGCGATCGACGGATCGGAACAAACGGACGGTTCGCACGGCATAATCCGGATTCAAGCCGGGCGTCAGAATGGCGCGATCAGAATCGACGTCATCGACAATGGCAAAGGCCTGCCGCGCGAGAATCGCCAACGACTGCTCGAGCCCTATATGACCACACGCGAGAAGGGCACCGGGCTTGGTCTCGCTATCGTCAAGAAGATCGTGGAGGACCATGGCGGCAAGCTGGAGCTCCATGATGCCCCTGCGGATTTCCATGGCGGGCGCGGCGCGATGATCAGCATCATCCTGCCGCCCGCCGCGGCCGCGCCATCGCGTGGTGAAGCCAGGACGGAACACGAAAGAGAAACTGAAAAGGTCGGTAATGGCGTCTGATATTCTCATCGTCGATGACGAGGAAGACATCCGCGAGCTCGTCGCAGGCATCCTGAGCGACGAAGGTCACGAAACCCGTACGGCATTCGATGCCGACAGCGCGCTGGCTGCCATAGCTGATCGCGCGCCGAGGCTGATTTTCCTCGACATCTGGCTGCAGGGCTCGCGTCTGGACGGGCTGGCGCTGCTCGACGAGATCAAGACCATGCATCCCACCTTGCCGGTGGTGATGATCTCCGGCCACGGCAACATCGAAACGGCGGTCTCCGCCATCCGCCGCGGCGCCTATGACTTCATCGAAAAGCCGTTCAAGGCCGACAGGCTGATCCTCATTGCCGAGCGTGCACTCGAGACCTCGAAATTGCGGCGCGAGGTTTCGGACCTCAAGCTGCGCAGCGGCGAAACCTTCGACCTGATCGGCATGTCGTCGGCGATGAGCCAGCTGCGCCAGACCATAGAGCGCGTCGCGCCGACCAACAGCCGCGTCATGATCATCGGCCCCTCGGGCTCGGGCAAGGAACTGGCCGCGCGCGCCATCCACACCCTGTCGGCGCGCAAGGGCGCGCCGTTCGTGACGCTGAGCGCCGCCAACATCACGCCCGAACGCATGGAGATCGAGCTGTTCGGCACCGAATCGAACGGTGTCGAACGCAAGGTCGGCGCGCTCGAGGAGGCCCATCGCGGCATCCTCTACATCGACGAAGTGGCCGACATGCCGCGCGAGACGCAGAACAAGATCCTGCGCGTGCTGGTCGAGCAGCAGTTCGAGCGGGTAGGGGGCACCAAGCGGGTCAAGGTCGATGTGCGCATCATTTCCTCGACCTCGCAGAACCTCGAGGCGATGATCGCCGATGGCCGCTTCCGCGAGGATCTCTATCATCGCCTGGCGGTGGTTCCGGTCATGGTGCCGGGGCTGGCCGAAAGGCGCGAGGATATTCCCTATCTGGTCGACAATTTCATGAAGCAGATCGCACGCCAGGCCGGCATCAAGCCGCGCCGCATCGGCGACGACGCGCTTGCCGTGCTGCAGGCGCACAACTGGCCGGGCAACGTCCGGCAGCTGCGCAACAATGTCGAGCGTTTGATGATCCTGGCGCGCGGCGACAATATCGATGCGCCGATCACCGCTGACCTTTTGCCCGCCGAGATCGGCGATGTCATGCCGCGCACGCCGAATCAGTCCGACCAGCACATCATGGCGCTGCCGCTGCGCGAGGCGCGCGAACAGTTCGAGAAGGACTATCTGATCGCGCAGATCAACCGCTTTGGCGGCAACATCTCGAAGACCGCCGAATTCATCGGCATGGAGCGCTCCGCCTTGCACCGCAAGCTGAAATCGCTGGGCGTCTGACGAACGACGTCCATTCAGTCGCGCCTGGGCCAAGCATTTGCCGGTTACGGCGACGCCGGAATCGCATAAGAAACCGTTTCGAAATTCGCTCTGGCGCCGTCAGATGGCCGCCGGAGTAGAATTTCCAAACGGTTTCGAGAAGCCCAAGAGTTATCCCAGGGGTCCCCAATGCCGCGCATTGCCTATGTCAACGGGCGCTACGTCGCCCACGCGGACGCTTCCGTGCATATCGAGGACCGTGGCTATCAATTCGCCGACGGTGTCTACGAGGTCTGCGAGGTGGCGCGCGGCTTCATCGTCGACATGCCGCGCCACCTTGCCCGGCTCAACCGCTCGCTGACCGAGCTGTCGATCGCCTGGCCGGTCACGCGCAACGTGCTGCCGCTGATCCTGCGCGAGGTGGTCAACCGCAATCATGTCGTCAACGGCTTGGTCTATGTCCAGGTGACGCGCGGCGTCGCCAGCCGCGATTTTGTCTTTCCTTCGGCGGACACCAAGCCGGCTTTGGTGGTGACCGCCAAGAAGGCGGACCCGGCCGCCGGCGCAAAACGGGCCGACAGCGGTATCGCCGTCATCACCGTGCCGGAGAATCGCTGGGACCGCGTCGACATCAAGAGCGTCGGGCTGTTGCCCAACGTGCTGGCCAAGCAGAAGGCCAAGGAGGCCGGTGCGCAGGAAGCCTGGTTCGTGGATGCCGACGGCAACGTCAAGGAAGGCGGCTCGTCGAACGCCTGGATCGTCACCAGGGACGGCGTCCTGGTCACCAGGCCGGCCGACCACGGCATCCTGCGCGGCATCACCCGCACCACCATGTTCGAAGTGGCGGCAAAGCTCGGTTTGAAGATCGAGGAGCGCGGCTTTTCCATCGCCGAGGCCAAGGCGGCACGCGAGGCGTTCATCAGCTCCGCGACGACGATTGCCATGCCTGTCGTGGCCATTGACGGCGATCCGATCGCCAACGGCCACCCCGGCTCAATAACACTTTCGTTGCGGCAGGCCTTTTTTGACGTTGCGGAAAAAAGTCCAGCCTGATAACCGCTCAGGTGGAATGAACATCAATATATCTCGTTCTGCTTGTCGTTACTGACGGCAAGACGGTGTTTGCGTGCTTGACATGTGCCGGCTAATTTGGCGCATTGGCTGCAAACCGAAGGGGATCGGCGAAAGACAAGAACAATGGCGGAACGATCGCAAAACCTTCAGGACCTGTTCCTGAATTCAGTTCGCAAGAGCAAGAACCCGCTCACCATCTTCCTCATCAACGGCGTGAAGCTGACCGGCGTGGTCACTTCGTTCGACAATTTTTGTGTGTTGCTGCGCCGTGACGGTCACTCCCAGCTCGTCTACAAACACGCCATTTCCACGATCATGCCGAGCCAGCCGGTTCAAATGTTCGATGGCGAGGAAAGCCAGGGCGCCTGATTGGCACGTGAGAAGGACGCGGACGCCACCGTTCGCGGAAAACCAACCCATCATCCCGGGACGGAAGCCGACGGTCCGACCCGGGCCGTCGTCATTGTGCCGGTGCTTACCCGCCAGCCTCGCGGCGACGACGAGACCAATCGTCCGCGGCTGACGCGTTCGGCCGATGCGCGCCATGACGAGGCGGTCGGCCTCGCCCGCGCCATCGACCTCGATCCGGTCCATACGGCGGTCGTGACCGTCAACGACCCGCGGCCGGCGACCTTGCTCGGCAGCGGCAAGGTCGAGGAGTTCGCCGAAATCGTCAAGGAGCGCCACGCGGAGCTGGTCATCGTCGACCACCCGCTGACGCCGGTGCAGCAGCGCAACCTCGAGAAAGAGCTGAACGCCAAGGTGCTGGATCGCACCGGGCTGATCCTCGAAATCTTCGGCGAGCGTGCCCGCACCAAGGAAGGCACGCTGCAGGTCGAACTTGCCCATCTCAACTACCAGAAGGGTCGCCTCGTTCGCAGCTGGACCCACCTTGAGCGCCAGCGCGGCGGCGCCGGCTTCCTCGGCGGTCCCGGCGAAACCCAGATCGAATCCGACCGGCGGCAGTTGCAGGAAAAGATCATCAAGCTCAAGCACGAGCTGGAGACCGTGCGCCGCACGCGCGACCTGCACCGCGCCAAGCGCAAGAAGGTGCCGTTCCCGGTGGTGGCGATCGTCGGCTACACCAATGCTGGCAAGTCGACGCTGTTCAACAGGCTGACCGGAGCGGACGTGCTGGCACAGGACATGCTGTTCGCCACGCTCGACCCGACACTTCGCCGCGTGCGCCTGCCGCATGGCACTCCGATCATCCTCTCGGACACGGTCGGCTTTATTTCGGACCTGCCGACGCATCTGATCGCGGCTTTCCGCGCCACGCTGGAAGAGGTGGTCGAGGCCGATCTCGTCGTCCATCTGCGCGATATTTCCGACCCCGACACGGCGGCGCAGGCCGAGGACGTCGAGCGCATCCTGGCCGACCTCGGTGTCGATGCCGGTGATGCAAAGCGCGTCATCGAGGTCTGGAACAAGATCGACCAGCTCGACGAAGGCAACAGGAGCCGGCTGCTTGCCCCCGATATGGCAAAGGGCGGCGCTGCCGGCAGCAAGGGCCCGCCGATCGCCGTATCGGCCGTGACCGGCGAGGGTATCGATGCGCTGAAGGCGATCATCGAGACCCGGATGGCAGGCGAGCTGGAGGACCTGACGGTGACGATCGAGCCGGCGCAGTTCGGTCTTGTCGACTGGCTCTACCGCAATGGCGATATCGTCTCGCGAACCGACAATGAAGACGGCAGCGCCACCATCTCGCTCAAGGCCACGCACAGCGCCCGCGAAGAGATCGAAAGCCGATTGCGCCGCAAAAACAACGGCTAGCCCCCAGTAATTCTAGGAAAAGTGTAGAACGGTTTTCCGTCTGGAATTACCTCTATAGGCTCATTTCACGCTTTTTGCTTCCTGCCAGAGCGCTTCCATCTCGGGCAGGGTCGCCTTCTCCAGCGTGCTGCCGGATTTCTCCAGGGCCTGCTCCACATAGTGGAAGCGCGACCGGAATTTTTCGTTGGTGCCGCTGAGCGCGGCTTCCGAATCCAGTTTAAGGTGACGGCCGAGATTGACGACCGCGAACAGCATGTCGCCGAACTCGTCCTTGATCGACGCCGTGTCGCCCTTGGCCAGCGCTTCGCGCAGCTCGCCGATCTCTTCCTCGATCTTGTCGAGGATGGGCGCCGCCTCGCTCCAGTCGAAGCCGACACGGGCAGCCTTCTCCTGAAGCTTCAGCGCCCGCGTCAGCGCGGGCAGGGCGACCGGAACGCCGTCCAGGAACCCCCTGCCATTGTCTTCCGGGTCGAGGCCGCGCGCCAGGCGGGCGTCTCGTTTCTCGGCCTTCTCCTGCGCCTTGATCTTCTCCCACATGCCCTTTGCCATGCCGGCGCTGCGGGCCTTCTCGTCGCCGAAGACATGCGGATGGCGGCGGATCATCTTGGTTGTGATCGCCTGGACCACATCCGGAAAGGCGAACGCGCCGGCCTCCTCGGCCATCTGTGCGTGATAGACGACCTGCAGCAGGAGATCGCCGAGCTCGTCGCGCAGATCGTCGAGGTCGCCTCGCGCGATGGCATCCGCCACCTCATAGGCTTCCTCGATCGTGTAGGGGGCGATGGTCGCGAAATCCTGCTCGATGTCCCACGGACAGCCGGTCTTCGGCGCGCGCAGCGCCGCCATGATCTCGATCAGTCGTGAAATGTCTTTCGATGGGGTCATCTAGAGCTATTCCAGGAAAAGTGTGAAACGATTTTCCGTCCGGAATTGCGTCAAAACGGAGAGCTAGAATGGTTCTGTGTTTCCGTGAAACGCGGGACCATTCTATTGGATGCTAACCTGCCGCCGGTCGCCCGGCCAACGCCGTCAGCCGGCGAGGGCGCCTTGTCCACAGCTGAGCCGCATCAGTCGAGGACGGAGACGATCGCCTTGGCGAGGTCGTCCATGCCGTCCTCCGGAAGGCCGGCGACATTGATACGGCTGTCGCCGACCATGTAAATGCCATGCTCGGCACGCAGCCGCTCGACCTGCGCTTCCGTGAGGCCAAGCCGCGAGAACATGCCGCGATGGCTGGCAACGAAATCGAAGCGGTCGGAGTTGGACTGCCGGCGCAGCGCCTCGGCGAACTGGACACGCAGCCTAAGCATGCGCAGGCGCATCTCTTCGAGCTCGGCTTCCCAGTCGGCGCGCAAATCGGCGTCTTCCAGCACGATGCGCACCGCCGCGGCTCCGTGGTCCGGCGGCATCGAATACATGGCGCGCGCTGCCGACAGCATCTGGCTCATCGCCACATCGGCCTGGGCGCCGTCCTTGGCCAGGATCATCGCCGCGCCGACGCGGTCGCGGTAAACGGCAAAGTTCTTCGAGCAACTCGACGCGACGACCATTTCCGGAACCTTAGCGGCCAGCAGCCGAAAGCCCAGCGCGTCGGCCTCGAGGCCATCGCCAAAGCCCTGATAGGCAATGTCGACGAACGGCAGCAGGCCGCGCTCGACGACCAGGCCGGTGACGGCCTCCCATTGGGCCGCGTCCAGATTGGCGCCGGTCGGGTTGTGGCAGCAGCCATGCAGCAGCACCACATCGCCGCCTTTGGCCGTCCGCAGCGCCGCCAGCATGTCGTCGAAGCGCACAGTGCCTGTCCCGGCATCGAAATAGGGGTATTCACGGATCTGCAGGCCGGCGGCGCGCATCACCGGCATATGGTTTGGCCAGGTCGGATCCGACAGCCAGACCGTTGCATCCGAACGCGTCCGCTTGAGCAATTCCGCCACCAGCCGCAGCGCACCTGAGCCGCCCGGCGCCTGCGCCGCGCGAATGCGCGTCATGTCCGCGCCCGGGCCGAAGGCGAGCTTGGCCATCACCGTGTTGAAGCCGGTATCTCCGGCAAGGCCGAGATAGGTCTTGGTGTCCTGGCTGTTCAGGAGGCGCTTTTCCGCCTCACGCACAGCACGCATCACCGGCGTTTTGCCGTCGCGGTCCTTGTAGACGCCAACACCGAGGTCGACCTTGTTGGGACGCGGATCGGCGCGATAGAGGCCGATCAGGGCAAGGATCTTGTCGGCGGGAGCGGGCTGCAGGTCTTCGAACATCGTTATGGTTCCGTTGGCGCGGCGGAGTGATACTGAAATCGAGCCCGCTTCACCAGCGGTTTCGGTTAAAACAAAGGCAAAAGCGACATTTGGCGATGCCACTTGTTGCGCCGCGAGATCGGCATCGGACAAACAGGACGGTTGCCCGGTTTTGCCGGTGAGGCGAGGGCCGCCGAGAACGATACCCCCAGGCGGACCCAGCGAAAAAATTGGCAGGGACCGGATTAAAATCCCCACATGCTCCGTAAACAGGGCATGAAACGGTCGATGCCACGCTTTGACATCATAGGACAGCTCGGCTCGCTGCGGCGCTACGCCCGTTCGCTGACGCGCGACGGCGCGGACGCCGAGGATCTGGTGCATGACGCGCTGGTGCGCGCCTATGAGCGGCGCGGCACGTTCCGCTCCGGCGGCAATTTGCGCGCCTGGCTGCTGTCGATCGTCCACAACACGTTCATCGACCGCATGCGCTCGCGTCGCTCGGAAGCCGCGCGCATCGAACAGGCAGGATATCTGGCCGACGGCAGCACGCCGGCGCCGCAGGAGCATTCGGTGCGCCTGGCGCAAGTGCGCGACGCTTTTTTCAGTTTGCCGGAAGAGCAGCGTTCGGCGCTGCATCTGGTCGCCATCGAGGGCCTTTCCTATCAACAGGCGGCCGATGCCATCGGCGTGCCGCTGGGAACGCTGATGTCGCGTATCGGCAGGGCCCGGGCAGCACTTCGTCAGATGGAAGACGCAGCCCCGGCGCGCGGCAAAAATCATCTCAGGATCGTGGGAGGCGAGTCATGACGACCGCTGCAGTCGACCCCGTCACCGACATCGATCTCGACGCTTATGTCGACGACCAGATCGACGTCACGCGCCGCATCGAGGTCGAGGCTTTTCTGTCGGCCCGTCCGGAAGCGGCGGCGCGCGTGATGTCTGATCTGCGGACCCGCGACGAGCTGCGCGTGGCGCTTGCCGGCTCCAAGGGCATGGCGCGGCCGGCGACCGCTGACGCCGCGCGGCGGCTGGAGAGGGGGCTTGCCCGAGGGCGCACCTTCGGCGTGCTGCAGCGTGCGGCGGCGGTGGCTGCCTTCGTCGCCGCCGGCTGGCTGGCAAACGGCATTGTCGGCCCGATGTCGGTGACCAAGGTCGTCGCTTCGCCGCAGCCGCCGGCCTATGTCGAAGAGGCGGTGCGGGCGCACAGGACGACGCTGGTGCGCGAAACCATGCCCTCGCAGCCCGAGGCGCCCAATTACGACGCCGGCGAGATCCGCGCCGCGACCGCCATTGTCATGCCGTCGCTGCCCAAGGACTGGAAAGTGCGCGACGTGCAGATCTATCCGTCGCGCTTCGGTCCAAGTGTCGAGATGGCTGTCGATACCGGCGATATGGGACTGGTGTCGCTGTTCGCCATCCGGCCGGGAACCTTCGATGTCGTCAAGCCGACCGTCGCGCCCTCGGGCGACATTGCCTCGGCCTATTTCCAGATCGGCGAGGTCGCTTACGCGGTGGTCGCGAAAAGCGACGTCCACGACCTCGACCGTGCCGCCGAGATGCTCGCCAGAACGCTTTACTGACCGATCCACAAAGGAGAACTCAAATGAATACGCCCAATCTGGGATATCGCGTCGGTACCGGCGCCCAAACCGGAGCCGCCTTCGACGAGGGCCTGCGCCAGCATATGCTGCGCGTCTACAACTATATGGGCCTTGGCCTCGTGGTCACTGGCCTCGTCGCCTTCATGGTGTCGTCGACGCCGGCGCTCTACGTGCCGATCTTCTCCAGCCCGCTGAAATGGGTGGTGATGCTGGCGCCGCTGGCCTTCGTGATGCTGTTTTCGTTCAAGATGCAGACCATGTCGGCGGCAAGCGCGCAGATGATGTTCTGGGCCTTCTGCGCGGTGATGGGCCTGTCGCTGGCCTCCGTGTTCCTGGTCTTCACCGGCACCAGCATCGCGCGCACCTTCTTCATCGCCGCCACCATGTTCGGCGCCACCAGCCTCTACGGCTACACGACCAGGCGTGACCTGACGCAGTTCTCGTCCTTCCTGATCATGGGCCTGATCGGCGTGGTGATCGCCAGCATCGTCAACATCTTCCTCGGCTCGACCGCGCTGCAGTTCGCCATCTCGGTCATCGGCATCGCCGTCTTCATCGGCCTGACCGCCTGGGACACGCAGACGATCAAGGAGCAGTATTCCGAGAATTTCGACGGAGAATCGCGCCAGAAGCTCGCCGTCTTCGGCGCCTTCTCGCTCTACCTGAACTTCATCAACATCTTCCAGCTGTTGCTGAATTTCACCGGCGAGCGCGAATAACCACCGTCCGCTATGGGCAAGGGCGAGGATCATCGCCCTTAATGCAGGGTGGCCGGAGGGAAACCTCCGGCCACAATTCGTTTGCGTCCCAGGAGCTTGAGTCCCCGGGAGCTTTTGCTAGTCTGACCGCCGGCCTTCAACACCGTGCGAGGACATGTGGCAGACAGCCAAACGCTTCATAGCGACGGCATCTCGGCTGTTATAGTCGGGCAGGGCGCCGAACTGGTTTCACTGCGGGACGAGCGGGGATTTGAGTTCCTGTGGCAGGCCGGACCGGAGTGGCGGCGCCATTCACCGGTGCTGTTTCCGATCGTCGGCCGGCTGAAGGGCGACCAATTGCGCCATCGTGGCCGGACGTATCCGATGACCCAGCATGGCTTCGCGCGCGACAAGCCGTTCGCATGGGCGCAGCGGAACTCCCGGTCCTGCACGCTGGTGCTCACCGACGATGCCGACACCCGTGCCCGCTATCCCTTCGCCTTTCGCCTTGATGTGACCTACACGCTGGATAGCCGCCAGCTTGGCGTGACCTTCGAGATCAGCAACACCGGTGACGAGCCGTTGCCGGCATCGATCGGGGCGCATCCGGCCTTCAATTGGCCGCTGCTGCCGGACCTGGCCAAGACGGACTACCGGCTGACCTTTGCCGAAGACGAGCCGGCGCCGGTACGCCGCCTGAAGAATGGCCTTCTGATCGCAGCGCCGCAGCCGACGCCCATCGAGGGCAGGACGCTTGCACTGTCCGAACGGCTGTTCGATGACGACGCCGTCATCCTGGATCGGCCCGCGAGCGCCAGCGTACGCTACGCTGCCGACCACGGTCCGGCGATCGAAATGTCATGGCAAGGAATGGAAGAGCTCGGCATCTGGTCCAAGCCAGGCGGCGCGCCGTTCCTGTGCATCGAACCCTGGCACGGTATGGCAAGCCCGGCCGATTTCGACGGCGAATTCGCAGACAAGCCCGGCCTGATGCTGATCGAACCGGGCGCGAAGCGTTCGCTGGGCTACCGGATCAGACTGGAGCAGGGGCGGCCGTGACCAGCGGACGGCCAGCTGGAGAACCAACGCCGTGGGGCATCAAATGAAACTTGGCTTCCTTGGCACAGGTGCGCTCACGGCAGCTATTGTCACCGGGCTCAAATCCGGCGCCGACAATCCGGTTTCGGTCGTGTTGTCGCCGCGCAACGAAGAGATTGCCGCGAACCTCGCTTCCCGCTTTCCGAATGTCCGTGTCGCGGCCGACAATCAGGCGGTCCTCGATGCGTGCGACACCGTAATGCTGGCGGTCCGCCCGCAGATTGCCCATCAACTGTTGCCCGAATTGCGGTTTCGGCGCGACCATCATCTCATCAGCCTGATAGCCACGCTGTCGCGTGAGGAAATAATCGGCCTGACTGCACCCGTGAGCCGCGTGACGAAAGCGTTGCCCATGCCGATGATCGCTCATCGGTTGGGGGCGACGATCATTTACCCGCCTGATCCGGGCGTGAGGGCATTGCTGGGCGGACTGGGGAATGTGATCGAGGTCGACAGCTCGAGCGAGTTCGACGCGTTGAGCGTGGTCACCGCGACCTATGCCACATACTTTAAATACCTCGACACGATCCATCGCTGGCTGGAGGCGCATGGTGTTCCAGACACAAAGGGCCGCGACTATCTATATCGCGGCGCTCTTCAAGGCGCTGGGACACGCTCCGGAGACGCCGACTTCACGCATCTGGCGCAGGACTATGCGACCCGTGGCGGCATCAATGAGCAGGTTCTGGGCGACCTCACGGCCCGCAATGTCTTCGACGCGCTCACGGAAAGCCTGGATAGTGTGCATCGGCACATTTCGGCGGCTGGGGCCACCTGACGGAACCGGACGAGAAGCGTTTGTTGAAGTGCCGGCCCAGGCTGGAGCAGGGGTCTCGGGTGGAGGTTTCTCCGGAGCCAAAGACCATGTCCGGCGCGAAGCCCGGGCGCTGTCAAAAAACAATCCACCTATTGGCGACGTATTGGATGCGTCGAGCAGGAGAGAGATGGGTATGGCCGAGACTCTGAATTCAGTCGTTGACGCGATCGGAGGAACTCCGTTGGTTCGACTTGACAGGTTGACAGAACAGGCAGGCGTAAAGGGCACAATCCTTGCCAAGCTGGAGTACCTGAATCCAGGCTTCTCAAAAAAGGATCGTGCGGCACTGGGAGTAATCGAGGAGGCCGAAGCCTCAGGCGTTCTCAAGCCAGGACAAACAGTCGTCGAGCTCACATCCGGAAACATGGGCACGGGCCTTGCCATCGTCTGCGCGATCAAGGGCTACCCATTCGTCGCGGTGATGTCGAAAGGCAACTCGCAAGAGCGTGCCCGAATGATGCGCGCGCTCGGTGCGGACGTGATCCTGGTCGATCAGTTGCCGGGGTCAGTGCCGGGGCAGGTCTCGGGCGGCGACCTGGCACTCGTTGAACAGACTGCCAAGAATGTATCGGCGGAGCGCGGCGCGTTCCGTGCGGACCAATTCAATCGAGACGGGAACTGGCTCGCGCACTACCATAAGACCGGGCCGGAAATTTGGGATGCCAGCCACGGAGGTGTCGATGCATTCGTGGACTTCATCGGCTCGGGCGGAACTTATGTGGGAGTGACGAAGGCACTTAAGGAGCGCAACCCTTCGATCAAGTGCTTTGTCGTGGAGCCCGAAGGTGCCGCCGCCGCCGCGGGTGAGAAGATCACACAGGCCGAGCATCCGATCCAGGGCGGTGGCTATTCAATGCCTGACCTGGCTTTCCTGAAGAACGCACCGGTCGATGGCTACATTCAAATATCCGGTGGCGAGGCGCGCCAGACCGCTCGTTTGCTGGCGCGCTGTGAGGGCATTTTCGGCGGGTTCTCATCCGGTGCCAATGTTGCCGCTGCACTTCGCCTCCTTTCCGGGAAAGAATCAGGGAAGCACATAGCCGTCGTGATTTGTGATTCAGGGCTGAAATATCTGTCGACCGATCTCTGGGGTTGAAAAGCGCTGGTTGGGTTGGCGCTGCAGAGGCGAGGACTGTCCACATCTCCAATTGCTCAAGCGCCGCGTCGCTACGGACAAAAGTCGCATAAGATAGATTATGGAACTAGCGCATTGGCGAGCAGCTGGAAATTGCTGCTGATTTTCATGGGCTTGAGACCATTGATGCGTGTTGCCTTGCGTGAATGGCCAACGCTACGCTGTGCGGATGACGACAGCAAAGCGTGAGATGGATTCGGCGATCGAGGTGTTCGTACATGGATACAGCACCGACAAAAGCCGCACCTTTCCTTATGAGGCCAGCCGTGTTGGGCCATTGTGGCTGATGCGCGATGCCGAGCGCAAGAATCCTCGCGAGTACCGCAGCGAGGAATGGGTCGTCCATGACGTTGCCGCCCAGCAGGCCGATACGATCGTGCGGCAGCATGCGCGGCCGGGTTTCACCATGTCCGTCGTGATCGCGAACGACGAACCGGACGGGCCGACGCGAACCGCTTACAAGGCTCTCGGCTACCGGCTGCTACGGACGGAAGGCTTCTTCGTCCAGCCATTGCGCCAGATTCCAAGCCCGCCGGCAGTCGTCTCGATCGAACGCGTGCGAACGGCCGAACGGGCAGCGCAGTTGGCAAAGATCGTGCGCAGGCGGCCGATCCCGGACGAATTGCTCGGCGACGGCGCGCCGTTCCGCCAATATGTGGCGGTCGATGGCGACGACATCGTTGGACGCGTGCGCAGCATAGACGCCGTGGGCGCCACGTGGTGCGCGGCCATGTATGTCGAGCCTTCGCACCGGCGTCGCGGCATTGGCCAGGCGCTGTTGTCGAAAATGCTGTTCGACGACCGGGCCCATGGGTCGACATGCTCGGTGCTGGCTGCGACCCACGCCGGAGCGCTGCTATACAATCGCATGGGTTATGAGCGGATCGGCACGCTGCTGATATTCCAACCGAAGAAGCAAGCGGCCAAATGAGAAAGCGTGCTTATCACGCTGTTTCATAAGGGATTTCGATCACCATGCCATCGTAGGCGGGCTCGATCTCATCGGGTGTTTCAGCCATCACCGTGGCGTAGTCGAGCGGCACATGCATATGCGTCAGGATCGAGTGTCTGGGTGCCAGCCGTTCGATCCACTCCAGCGCCTGGCCAAGCGACAGGTGGCTCGGGTGTGTCCTGTACTGCAGCGCGTCGATGATCAGCACGTCGAGGTCGCGCAGCCGCTCGACGGTGGCGTCCGGAAAATCGCTGATATCAGGGCAATAGGCGAGCGCGCCGATGCGGAAGCCGAGCGAGATGATGTCGCCATGGATCTGTGGCAATGGCTCGAGGGTGAGGGTGCCCCCCTCGCCTTCGATCACGACAGGCTTTGCGTGATCGATGATATGGGCGTCGACGATCGGCGGATAGGAACTGCCTGGTGGCGTCTCGAAGCAATAGCCGAACGCCTGGCGCAGCCGCAGCATTGTCGGCTGGTCGGCATGGACATCGATCCGGTGCCGCTGGTCGAGGACGAAGCCGCGCAGATCGTCGATGCCGTGGATATGGTCGGCATGCGGGTGCGTGTAGACGGCGGCATCGATGCGCTTGACCGACGCCAGCAGCATCTGCTGGCGGAAATCCGGTCCGGTGTCGATGACGACGGTGGTGCGGTTGCCATTGGCCTTGATCCGTTCGACCAGGACAGCGGTGCGCATGCGCCGGTTTCTCGGATTGTCCGGGTCGCAATTGCCCCAGTCGCCGGTGATGCGCGGTGTACCCGGCGACGAGCCGCAGCCGAGAATGGTGAGGCGCAGCAGGTCAGTCATCGTTCAGGCGCTTTGTTCGACAGGTCGCGGCATCTTGCCGAACAGACGGAAGAAATTGTTGGTCGTCGACGTGGCGATTTCAGCCTCGCTGACGCCGATCGTTTCAGCCAACACCTTGGCGGTCTGCGCGACATAGGCCGGCTCGTTGCGCTTGCCGCGAAACGGCACCGGCGCCAGGTATGGCGCGTCGGTTTCGACGAGCAGGCGGTCATGCGGGACATTGGCGGCGATGGCGCGCAATTCGACTGAATTCTTGAAGGTCAGGATGCCCGAGAACGACACATAGCCGCCGAGCGCGACGCCGACCTCGGCCAGCCGGCGCCCCGAGGAAAAGCAATGCAAGATGAAGGGGAAGGCGCCCTTCCCGGTTTCGTCTTCGAGTATGGCCGCCATGTCGTCGTCCGCATCACGCGAATGGATGACCAGGGGCAGCCCGGTCTCGCGCGCGGCGGCAATGTGAGCGCGAAATCCCTGCGCCTGCGCATCGCGTGGCGCCTTGTCGTAAAAGTAATCGAGCCCGGCCTCGCCGATCGCCACCACCTTGGGATGAGCCGACAGGCGGACAAGATCGGCGGTGGTGACGTCGAGTTCTTCGGCGGCGTTGTGCGGATGGGTGCCGACCGAACAGTAGACCTCGTCGAAAGATTCCGCGATTTCAAGGATTTGCTGAAACCGTTTCACGCGGGTCGAGATTGTCACCATGCGGCCGATTCCGGCCGCTTTGGCGCGGGCGACAATGGCCGCCCGCTCCTCGGCGAAATCTGGAAAATCCAGATGGCAGTGGCTGTCGACAAGCATCAGGCGTTCACGCCCGGCTGTTCGACATAGCGTGGAAAGACGCCCTCCGGCACGGGCAATGCCGTGCCGGGCACAAGCGCATGGTCGGCATGGACATGCTCGAAATCACGCTTGTCCGCCGGCACCGCCAGCAGATCGAGCAGCTTCGCGGCCGATCCCGGGACAAAGGGCTGGCACAGCACCGTCACGCGCCGGACCACTTCGGCGGTCGTCCACAGCACCGTTTCCATGCGCTCCGGATCGGTCTTTTTCAGCGCCCATGGTGCCTGTCCGGCGAAATATCGATCGGCTTCCGCCACCACATCGAAGATCGCCGCCAGTGCCAGATGAATGGCCTGCCCGGCCATGGCCTTGCGGGCAGTGGCAAGGGCCGCCACCGCCTGATCCAGGATCGCGCTGTCGGCCCCCGTCAGGTCGCCGCGCTTCGGCACCGCGCCGCCGCAGTTCTTGGCGATCATCGACAGCGAACGTTGCGCCAGGTTGCCGAGCCCGTTGGCGAGATCGGCGTTGGTGCGGTTGACGATCGCTTCATGGCTGTAGCTGCCGTCCTGGCCGAACGGCACTTCGCGCAGGAAGAAGTAGCGCACCTGGTCGAGACCGTAGTGTTCGACCATGGTGAACGGGTCGATGACGTTGCCGACCGATTTCGACATCTTCTCGCCGCGGTTGAACAGGAAGCCGTGGCCGAAGACGCGCTTCGGCAGCGGGATGCCCGCCGACATCAGGAACGCCGGCCAATAGACCGCGTGGAAGCGCACGATATCCTTGCCGATGATGTGGGCATCCGCCGGCCAGAACCGCCATTTCTCATCTTTTTCATCGGGATAACCGACGCCGGTGATGTAGTTTGTCAGCGCGTCGACCCAGACATACATAACGTGCTTTTCGTCGCCAGGCACCGGCACGCCCCAATCGAAAGTGGTGCGCGAGATCGACAGGTCCTTCAGCCCCGATTTGACGAAGCTCATCACCTCGTTGCGGCGCTCGGCCGGCCCGATGAAGTCGGGCTGGCTTTCATAAAGCGCGATCAGCTTGTCCTGATAGGCCGACAGCCGGAAGAAATAGCTCTCTTCCTCGACCCATTCGACCGGCGTTCCCTGCGGTCCGTAGCGGACGTTGTCGGGACGGACCTCCGTCTCCTCCTCGCCGTAATAGGCTTCGTCGCGCACCGAGTACCAGCCGGCATAGCCGCCCTTGTAGATGTCGCCATTGGCGTCCATCGCCTTCCAGATCGCCTGCGATGAGGCGTAGTGCCGTTCTTCCGTGGTGCGGATGAAATCGTCGTTGGAGGCGTTGAGGGCGGCCGCCATGCGCTTGAAATCGGCCGAATTGCGGTCGGCCAGTTCGCGCGCCGAAATGCCTTCGCGCTTGGCCGTCTGCAGCATCTTGATGCCGTGCTCGTCAGTGCCCGTCAGGAAGAAGACCTGCTTGCCGTCGAGGCGCTGGAAGCGCGCCAGCGCGTCGGTGGCGATCACCTCATAGGCATGGCCGATATGCGGCTTGCCGTTCGGATAGGAAATCGCGGTCGTGATGTAGAATGTGTCGCGTGACATGAATGAACCGTCATGAATGTCTGAATGGAAGCTGTGGCGGTGGATATCGCATCGGAATGGCGATTGCCATCCCGGTGGGTCCGTCACATTCGCATCGCAGAGTTCAGGCGGTCGATCATGGTCAAGGCGTGCTGCTTCTTGTCGAGATTGTAAGTGTCGGTCTCAGATATAGCGTCCAGCGCCTCATGCCAAGTGTCCGACAGGTTTTTGGCCCGCGTGAGATCGCCAGACAGCGCTGCCTGGCTCGCCGCGTCTGACAACAGATCAAGCGCACGGCGATTGAAGATGTCGAACTGGATCGCCTGGTCGCGTCCGGCGACGGCCTCGGCAAGGCGATACGCGCCGCCGACATCGCTCTTTCCTGCCGCCACCAGCCCATCGAGGGTCCGGGCGATCTCCAGCCCGCCATACTGCGTGAGAAGGATGGCATTGCGGGCGCTGCCCCCTGCCCGTTCGACAAGCGCCGCCCGCGCGGCCGGATCGTCTGGCGGCGGCGGCTCGGCGGTTTCCAACACGGCCAGCAACTCGTCGGCATCGAGCGGCGTCAGGCGCACCACCTGGCAGCGCGAGCGGATCGTCGGCAGCAGGCTGCCTGGCGCGTGGACGATGAGAACGAACAGCGTTCGTGCCGGCGGCTCCTCAAGATTCTTCAGCAACGCATTGGCGGCATTGGCGTTCATGTCGTCGGCCGGGTCGACGATGACGACCCGGTAGCTGCCGTCATGCGAGGTCAGCGACAGGAAGCGGCTGACCTTGCGGATCTCGTCGACGGTGACGACGGTCTTGAAGCTTTTGGTCTTGTCGTTCAGCGGACGGGTCAGATGCAGCACGCCCGGGTGCGCCCCGGTGGCGATCTGGCGGAACAGCGGCGAGGCCGGATCGGGAACGGCAAGGCTTTCCGGCGCCTGCCCGAATGCCGGGTGCTTCAGCAAATGATGTGCGAGATGGAAGGCCAGCGTCGCCTTGCCGATGCCGACCGGCCCGGCGAAGATCAGCGCATGCGGCAGCTTTCCCGATCGATAGGCGGCGGCGAGCATGTCCGCGGCCTGCCGATGCCCGACCAGACGAGGCGTTTCGGACGGTTCGGGCACGCCGTCCAGCGTGTCGTGCTGTTCCGGCGCGATGCGTTCGAAGATCATACCGGTGCGGCCTGCCTGTTGCGCGTGGACGCCCTCGCCTCTAGCGCCGCGAACACGGCGGCGGTGACGACGTCCTCCACCGTGTCGGGCTTGGCGGACGCATCGACGACGATGCAGCGCTCCGGCTCGGCCGCGGCGATCGCCAGAAAGGCCGCGCGGCGCGCCTGGTGGATGGCCAGCGTTTCCTTTTCGAAGCGGTCGGCGCCGTCATCGCTGCCGCGCCGCAGCGTCGCGCGCCTGAGACCCTCTGCCGGGTCTATATCGAAGATCAGCGTCATGTCGGGCATCATGCCGTTGATAGCGACCTGCTCCAGCGTCGCCATGAACGCCGGGTCGATGCCGCCGGTAACCCCCTGGTAGACGCGCGAGGAATCCAGGAAACGATCGCAAAGCACGATGGAACCGTGCTCGACCGCCGGCCGGATGACCTGCTCGACATGGTCCGAACGCGCCGCGGCGAAGAGCAGCGCCTCCATCTTCGGTCCGAAGGGTTCCGCTGCACCTGAAAGCAGGACATGCCTGACCGCTTCGGCGCCCGGCGAACCGCCAGGTTCGCGCGTCAGCAGCACATCATACTTCTTGGCGCGCATCTTTCTCGCCAGCCGCTCGATCTGCGTCGACTTGCCTGCGCCCTCGCCGCCTTCGAAGGTGATGAAAAATCCGCGCGCCAATCGAAAGGGCCTTTGTCCATGTTGGAGTGGATTGTTGCGCTCTAGATAGTCCGCGTTCGGGGAAACGTCCATGCTGTCGGTGCTATCGCAGCCAGCCGATCGCCAGTTCCTTGACGGCATCGAGCGCGCGCTGCGGCAAGGTGCCGACGCTGATCGACTCGGCGGCGAAAAGCGGCGTCTCCTGGCTCAGCGTGTCGCCGATCCAGACGCGCAGCGCGCCGACCGGCTGGCCCTCCTCCACAGGTGCGGCGACCGGGCCGTTATAGACGATCTTGGCCGTCAGCTTGTCGCGGTTGGTGATCGGCAGGAAGATGGCGATCGGTCCTTTCGCCTTCAGCGTCACGCCGGATTTCGCCCCGCCGAAAACCTGGGCCTCGCCGACCACCTCGTCCTTGGCGAAGATTTCGGTTTTCTCGAAGGAGCGAACGCCCCAGTCGAGCAGCTTGCGCGCCTCTTCGGCGCGTTCCTTGTCGTTGGCCAGCCCGCTCAGCGCCGCGATCACCCGCGTGCCGTTGTGGCTGACCGAGCCCACGATGCCGAAGCCCGACGCCTCGCTCGCGCCAACGGCCAGGCCATCGGCGCCGATATCCATCGCCAGCAGCGGGTTGCGGTTCCTCTGCGAGATCTTGTTCCAGGTGAAATCCTTCAGGCTGTAGTAGCGATAGAAATCCGGGTAGTCGCGCCACAGATGCAGGGCGAGCTGCGTCAGCTCGCGCACGCTTGTCTGCTGGCCATCGGCCGGCAGCCCGGTCGAATTGACGAAAGTCGATGTCTTGAGACCGATCTGGCGGGCGCGTTCTGTCATCTGCGCGGCAAAATTGTCCTCGGACCCGGCCATGCCTTCGGCGATGACGATGCAGCCGTCATTCGCGGCCTGCACGGTCACCCCCTGGATCAAATCCTCCAGGCGGACGGACGATTTGAGCTTGGCAAACATCGTCGATGTCCCCGACGGGGCGCCGCCCTTGCGCCAGGCGTTCTCGCTCACCACGAAGGTGTCGTCGAGCTTGAGGCGTCCGGATTTGATGGCGTTGAAAACCACTTCCATCGTCATCAGCTTGGCCATCGAGGCCGGCTGGATCGGCTTGTCGGCATCCTTCGAGAACAGCACCGTGCCGGTGTCGGCATCGATCATGAAGGCCTGTGCGGCCTTGGTCTCGAAAAGCTGTGCGTGGGCCGGAGCGAGTGAAAGCAGGAGGCCGAGAAGAAAAAACCCGGCAAAAGGCTGAAGCAAGCGAAACTGCATGAAATTCGACCCGTTGGCCGGTCTCTCCCGGCAAGCCCGTGAAACTATGGGGCTTTTTCCAATGCGGATCAACTGTGACGGATCAAACTGCGGCGGATCAACGGTTCAGCGGAAAACCGGCTCTCGAAATCAGTCGCGCACGGCCAGCGCGTCGGGCGCGCCATGCGACCATGCCGCCTGCAGCATCTCGTCCAGCCCGCCATGGCCATTCGGATAGAGATTGACCGCATACCAGTCGTTGCCGTCGAGATCGGAACGCTGGATCTCCGTTCGGCCAAAGGGCTGAAGTGCCGCCGCCACGCGTTTGGCTTCAGCGGCATCGTCGAAGGTGCCGGCGGCGACATAATCGGAACTGGACGGCGACGCCAGCGGATTGGATTTCTTCCACGACCGCAGGATGTCGGCCGGCGACATGCCGCTGTCGTCAAGCGCGGCGAAGACATCGGCCCGCTGCACGCGTTCATTCGCATAGGACAGCGAGGCCACGGCAAACGGCGATTGCGGCGGCAGGCTGATCTCCGGGCGCTCGGGCACGATCGGTCCGAAGTCGGGCAGCACCACGTCGCCGAAAGCGGTCGCTTGCGCCGCCAAGCCCGGCTGCGCCGCGAACGCCTCTCCGGAATTCGTCAGCTGGCCCGGGAACGGTGCGGCGGCACCCACCGGCAGGCTCGGCGACGGTCCGTTCATGGCCACCATGACACCGGTTGGCAAGCCATCCGACGGATCCGGTATCCTGTTGCCTGGATGGTAGGATGCCATCAGATACTGGTCGTCGTCGCCATCGAGCGGAGCCCGACCGACATATTCGACCTTCACCTTCGCGGTGCCGACCTTGGCGTAGTCGAGCATCTGTGCCGCGCGCTCCGAGACATCGATGATGCGCCCCTCATGATACGGCCCCCGGTCATTGACGCGCACGATGACCGAGCTGCCGGTTTCGATGTTGGTGACACGGGCATAGCTCGGCAGCGGCATGGTCGGATGCGCAGCGGTCAGATGCGTCATGTCGTAGACTTCGCCATTGGCGGTCAGCCGACCATGAAAGGCGTCGCCATACCACGAGGCCAGGCCGACCTTGGCGTAGCGCTTGTCTTCCTTGGGATAATACCACTTGCCGCGCACCTGGTAGGGCTTGCCGAGCTGGTCGCGGCCGCCGCCGCGCCGCATGACGGCGGCACGCGGGCTTGCCTTCACGCCATATTCGGTTTCGGCGAAATATTCCTTGGAGCGATGCCTGGGATTGATCATCCCCTTCGGCTCGGGCTGCGACGCGCAAGCCGCCAGCAAGGCAGCCGACGCGGCAAGCAGCGCAAGCGTGGAAGCGCGACGAAGACGCTGATGCGTCGTAGCCTGCATTTTTCCTGAAATCCCCTACAGTCTCACTCAAAACGCCGTGGTTTGAACATCGGAGGAGCCAAAGCACTCACTCGACAACACCAACGACGCCTTGAAACCCCGATCCTTTGTGCGCAGGAATTGTTTATCACGGTATTAACCGATTGTGGCCGGAACCGGGCAAGATTGTGGCCCTCCCATTGCTGTGCCGACGGCCAGCCCTGGACCGATCGTTCGGTAGGTTCGTGGTGGTGCATGCCAAAGCTCGGGAATTGTAATAACCCTGTATATATCTACTCTCGGAAATCATATGTGCCCCGATAGTGCACCTTTCAGGGTTTGCCGGAACGATTGTCTGCCCTTGCGCTGACATAAGCTTTGAGGGAGGATCATTCAGCCTTGGGAGGGGCTGGGGGAATGAAAATAAAATCGTTGATGGCACTTGGTGCCACTGTCGCAATTTGTGGCTGCCAGACTAGCAATCAAGATGACTACATGCAGATAGGATATGGGCCTAGCTTTGAGGTCGCGCATGCTCAATGTGAGATGCGGAAAGGATCGGTAGACCAAGGTTATCTTGCGATCGGATCACCGGCTTTTGTTGCCGGTGCTGGCCTGGGCAACGCTCTCGACAATGCGATCGCCGAGGATCAATACATGAAGAACTGTCTGATCATCAGCGGTTGGAAGCTCGCACCTCGCGGGAAAGGCGCCGCCGCGGCAACAGCCGCCGCGACCGGCGCGCCACCAACACCTTATGGCGTGGCACGCGCGCCTGGCAGTTGGATAAACACTGCCCTGCTGGATTGGTCCGCCGCCAACAACAAATGCGTTGCCGGTGACAAAGCCGCCTGTGCCACTCGGACCAAGCTCGGCGCCCAGTTGAGGGCTGCCGGGGTCAATCCGACGCCGGTGTGAGAGTTGACGGGTCTCCGGAGATCCATCTAGGGATGGAAGCGTTACGTCAGCACCTGACGGGAGGCCACCAGGCAACATCTTTGCCGGCGTATTTTAGCATCTGCTTGAATTTCGTCTGAAGCAGGATCATGATGCAATGGGTCCAGAGGGGTAAGGCGTCATGGAATTCGCAAGCTGTTATGAGCAGAGCGCAAGCATTTTTGCGTCGTCTGCCTTCCTGAACATGACGGCTATTTTCGTAATTTTAGCCGCGTTTGCCGCTGCACGGTTGATAACACTGTCAGGCACGGGATCTGTCGACCAGCTTCAGACCGCGTAAAGCCCGGCGCATATGCCCGGGAAAAGGTGACCGCATGGGGCATGATGCTCTGGGCGGCCTGAACAACGATGCGGCGGCGGCACGCCTTGCTGCCTGACGTGGTAAAATCCGATATCGTTGATCGAGAAGCCGATGGCAGCCGCCCTACTCCAAAGGCGGCTCTTCGCTCGGGGGCGTCAAAACGGTGATATCCATTCTGGCGATCATCGATGCGGCGCGCCCCTGGGCCCCAGGATCAGTATCGCCTGTTTCGGCGACCATGGCCTTGGCGCGATGTCCTACGCTATCTGTGCTTTTGCCCGGCGCAAATCCTTCGCCTGTTTCTGTCTTTGCGGGTTTCAGTAGGGTTTCCGGTGTTTGCCGATGCTGACTTCCAATCGCCGAGACCATGGATACCTCCGCTGTGAGGCCCCTATTGTAGCTGGGTAAGCTGTCGCGAGCCTGACCAGAGGGATGGCGCCGGCAAGGGCCGGTTCAATAGATCTGCACGCCCAGGCGATCGTTTCGTCTCCATCGGAGCGCTGCACGGTATCGGGCATCATCCGCAGGCACGAGGAGGATGAAGCGTTCGGGAACAATGGCGCTCGGGTCGACCCTCAGCTCCGCGCCGTGAGCATGCTGGTTTCTGATCGAGCATTTTATGGTCGAACTCTCGGTGACTATCGTCCCTTCCTTCAGAACGGTCTGCCGAGCATGAAAGCGGCGCTCTTTCTGGGGTTGATCGGGATCGGTCATCTCGCTGCCACGACGAACTTCACACGCATGTACAGAACTCTCACAAGAACCGCGTTTCAATCAGCATGTGCTAAAATAGTTCCGGAACACTTTATTCGATGTGGAAGCCGCCAGATCTCTCGCCCCCCGCTGTTCAGCCGCGAGGCTGCGCCGGACACGCGAACCGGCGCGTCCCGCTGAACATTTATGCGCACCAACTGCCGGGACGGCAGGAAGGCACCGCAGCGGTGGTTGACGCGGCCCTCAATGCAGCTTTACAGGAATGAACAGCGCCCGGTCGGGAATGCCTTCGGTGCCAATCCGGTGCCACCAGGCGAAAACCTGTCGGAAGCGCACTATCCAAGTGATTGAAAAATCACGACGGAGGGATGGCCGAGCGGTTTAAGGCACCGGTCTTGAAAACCGGCGTGGGCGCAAGTTCACCGTGGGTTCGAATCCCACTCCCTCCGCCATTGAGTGCCAAGGTCCGTTTCCTCACTAGGCATTAGCCGGCTATCGACGCCGGACCAAAGTCTTGACAGCCGCAAGCAAAGGTCTGACGTAACCGCTTTGGTTCCGCACTTGTCCATTGGACGTTCTTTATTTTAGCCAATATGAATATATGATTGCGTTGAGGGAGCGCCGCTATGTTCATTGACTACTACGAAGTTCTCGAAGTCAGCCCAAACGCCAACTCCGAAACGTTGGAACGGGTGTTTCGTTATTTTGCCATGCGTTACCACCCCGACAATCAGGCCACCGGCAATGAGGCGCGCTTCAGCGAAATCGTAGAGGCTCACAACACGCTGAAGGATCCTGTCAAACGTGCGCAGTACGACATCCAGTACAAGGACCATGCGGGGCTCAGCCGGGAGTTGTCCGAGGAAGCCGGAAACACCAAAGGCATGGAACGTGACGTCGTCATTCAAGCCAGACTGCTCGCGCTCCTTTATGTAAAGCGCAGACAGGACGTCAACAATCCCGGCATTGGAGATGTCGAGCTTGAGCGATTGTCAGGCTGTCCGCGAGAGCATCTCGAGTTTCATCTCTGGTACATGAAGGCAAAGGGTTGGATCGCAAGGATCGAGAACGGGACGATGGCGATCACCGTTGAAGGCATCGACCGCGCCAATTCCGATCATCGCCGTGACCCGACCACCAAACTCCTGGACCACACGGTCGCTTGAAACTCGCGCTTGGCGCCGGCCGGGCGGCGTATCCGCGGCGATGAGGCGCGTGGCGGTGCAGCGACGGTCCGATTTGCTCAGTCGGCTCGCTGGGTGCGCTCCGCGAGGGCAAATGCCTGCAGGTTCCTCGCCTTGCCGACGTCCTGATCCGCATTTGCGATGATCGAAAAGAAGGCCGCCCTGGCGATATCCTTCTTCGAGGCGCCGGGATGCTCCTTCTTGGCAGCCTTGACGAGCTGCTTGGGAGACATGTCGGGCGTGACGACCCTCATGAGGGTGTCACCGATCGCACTCATTTCATTTGCGTCCATGATGGGCATCCCCTGCTGATTGCAAATGCCACGATAGCAAGGACAACTCGCGGCCGCCAACATGGTTCTTGATCAACATGGGCCTTGAAACGAAAAACCCCGCCGGCAGGGACCGGTGGGGTTAGTCCTGGGAGGACGCGCGTAACGCTGCGTTCGTCGACCGCGCGTTCCCTCTATATCGCCCGCGTGCGACACCGATGTGACACGCAGGCGGGCGGCTGCTCCATGCCCGGCATAGTCGGACGATCGGCATCAAGCCTTTGGAAAGGAGAGATGTGGTTCTCTCGGGAAGCGCAAGCGCTGGAGGCGCTGCCGAAAGACGAGGCGATAGGCGGGCGAATGGATATCTTTGGCATCAAGACGCTGTTGATCTGCGCGCTGATCTTCATTCCGTTCGAACATCTGTTCGCCGAGCGGCCGCAGAAGATCTTCCGCAAGGGCCTTGGTGTCGATCTGCTCTATCTGATGTTCAACGCCTTTGTCATAAAGGTGGCCATGGTCATCATGGCGGCGGGTATCCTTGGCGTCGTTGCAATCCTCATCCCGCGATCGGTAACGCAGGCCGTCAGTGGCCAGCCTATCTGGCTTCAGGTTGCCGAAATCACCCTGGTCACCGATATCGGCGTCTACTGGGCGCATCGGGCCTTTCACAAAATCCCGGCACTTTGGAAGTTCCACGCGGTTCACCACGGTATTGAGGAGTTGGACTGGCTCGGGGCCTTCCACTCCCACCCGGTCGACGCAATCGTCACCAAGGCGATATCGCTGACCCCGATCCTTCTGCTTGGCTTTTCGGAAGGCGCGATCGCCGTCTTTTCGTTTATCTATCTCGGGCACACGATGCTCGTTCATTCGAACCTGCGGATTCCGTTCGGCCCGTTGAAGTGGCTGATCGCCGGCCCGCAGTTCCATCGCTGGCACCATGCCAACCAGCGCGAAGCCTATGACAAGAACTTCGCCGGGCAGTTGCCCTTCCTCGATCTGGTGTTCGGCACCTACAACGCCACCGGCGACAAGGTGCCCGACAAATACGGCGTCGACGATCCGATCCCGTCCACCTATTTCGGCCAGGTCGGCTATCCGTTCATGCCCCGCAAGAAACCATCGGATCGCGTCGCGCCAGGCCCCGAAACCCGGCAGCCGGCATCGACGGAGCACGGCCCGTTGCCGCCGGTCTTGCCCGACATTGGCGGCATCGCCTGATTGCCTCGAGGCCAGGGCGCCTTTCCACGGGCAAGCATTTTGCGTCGAATCGGCTAAGTCTTGCGGCATGAACGAGACCTCACTCTATGCGCCGGTGAAGCGGTTCCTCGAAAGTCTCGACTTCGTCGTGAAAGGGGAAATCGGCGGCTGCGACATCGTCGCGCTGCGCGAGGGTGAACCGCCGGTCGTGGTCATCTGCGAGCTGAAGCTGCAGTTCAATCTGGAACTGGTGCTGCAAGGCGTCGACCGTGCGGCCGCCTGCGACGAAGTGTGGCTGGCGGCACGCATGTCGGCGCGCGGCAAGGGGCGCGAAAGCGACGCCAGGTTCCGCAATCTCTGCCGCCGGCTCGGCTTCGGCCTGCTCGGCGTGACCGCGAACGACCGGGTCGAGGTGCTGCTCAGCCCGGTCGCATTGGCGCCGCGCAAGAATGCGCGCAAGCGCTCTCGGATCGTCGATGAGCACCAGCGCCGTCGCGGCGATCCGGTCGTGGGCGGCGGAACGCGCAATCCGATCATGACCGCCTACCGCCAGAGCGCCCTCACCTGCGCCGCCGCGATGATGGATGGACCCAAGCGGCCGCGCGACCTGAAGGCCTTGACGCCGATCGCGCCGAAGATTCTGCAGCACAATGTCTATGGCTGGTTCGCGCGTGTCGACCGCGGTCTCTACGACCTCACCGATGCCGGCCGCGCCTCGCTGGTCCGCTGGCCGCAGGCTTCGCACGATGAGGCCGACACGAGATTTTGATTGCGCCGCCCCCCTGAAAGCGGGCGCTTGCCGAGCATGAAGCGCCCCGCTTGGTTGATTTGTCAGATAAAATATGCTGCTAGTCCCGCCCATGAATAGACCCTGCATGATGGCCATCGCGTCCCTGGCGCTGGCTTTTCCGGCCAGCGCGATGGACAACGCATTGCGTGCCGGACTGATGAAACTCGATCCGCAAACCCGCCTAGAACAGCGCTGCGACGCCGAGGTCCTGGACCGGATCACGCATGACGATCGCAAGTTCAAGGCCGACCGTGTCGTTGCCTATGCCTTCGCGACGCCCGAGATGAGCGCCGACGCGATCAAGAGCTCGGGTGCGGCGTTCCGCAGCAAGGGACAATGGTACCGGCTGAAATTCAAATGCCAGACCGGGCCGGATCATATGGAAGTTCTCCAGCTCCGCTACCGGATCGGTGACGAGATTCCCGAGACCGACTGGGCGAAGTACAATCTCTACGACTAGCTCGTCCGCCGGCGATTGCTGACACCCCTGTAATGCCACGGCCACGAAAGTGGTTTTCAAGCGTTGTCCATTGCTGCGTCTTGACGCCAGCGGACCATGCCTTTAGGCCCGTCTGGACAGTCGACGACGAACACTCGGCGCGAACGAGCAAGGGCCTCCTGGTCGATGGAAATATTCACTGCCGCGGGCTTATCGGCTCTTCTCCAGGTCATCGCCATCGACCTTGCGCTCGCCGGCGACAATGCCATCGTCATCGGCCTCGCCGCGGCGGGTCTGCCCGTTAACCAACGCAAACAGGCCATTCTCGTCGGCATCGCGGCGGCCACCGTTCTGCGCATTTTCTTCGCCCTGATCACGCAATGGCTGCTGACCATCGGCCCCATTCTGCTCATCGCCGGCGGCCTGCTGCTGCTCTGGGTCTGCTGGAAGATGTGGCGCGAACTGCGCGTCAGCCACGAGCAGGAGCGCGATGCGACCGAAGCGCTGTCGAATGGCGACTTCGACAAGGACGGCGTCATTGGCGGCAAGGGACCGAGCAAGACCTTCTCGCAGGCCGCGTGGCAGATTGTCATCGCCGACGTTTCGATGTCGCTCGACAACGTTCTGGCCGTAGCCGGAGCGGCCATGAACCATCCGACGGTGCTGATCATCGGGCTGGCCTTGTCGATCGCGCTGATGGGCTTTGCCGCGTCGTTTGTCGCACGCCTGCTGCACAAATACCGCTGGATCGCCTATATCGGCCTGGCGATCATCCTCTACGTCGCGGTGAAGATGCTGCTTGATGGCGCCGTGCAGCAATTTCCCGATCACTTCGCCTTCCTGGCGCCATGGTTTGGACCGGGAGGCGGCCACTAACCGCTCCTGGAGCAGCCCTGCTCGCGACGGTTCGCAATGTCCTGGCCTGTCGTCCGGTTTGCTTGATCAGGCAAGCCATGCTATTGCGCCGCGCGTATTGGCTTCTGCCAAGCGCCTCAGACCGACATCTATAGCGACTTGAGGCCGGCCCGTTTCGGCCTGTACCCCCATTGGAAACTTGCCTATGTCCGCCCCTCGCGTCAGTTTCGTCAGCCTTGGATGCCCGAAGGCCCTTGTGGACTCCGAGCGCATCATCACGCGGTTGCGCGCCGAGGGCTATGAGATCGCCCGCAAGCATGATGGCGCGGATCTTGTCGTCGTCAACACCTGCGGCTTCCTCGATTCCGCCCGCAACGAGTCGCTCAACGCCATTGGCTCCGCGCTGTCGGAAAACGGCAGGGTCATCGTCACCGGCTGCCTCGGCGCCGAGCCGGACGTGATCCGCGAAAAGCATCCCAACGTGCTGGCGATCACCGGGCCGCAGGCCTATGAGAGCGTCATGGCCGCCGTGCATCAGGCCGCTCCTCCTTCGCACGATCCCTATATCGACCTTTTGCCGCCGCAGGGTGTCAAGCTGACGCCACGCCACTATGCCTATCTCAAGATTTCGGAAGGCTGCAACAACCGCTGTACCTTCTGCATCATTCCGGCTCTTCGCGGCGATCTCGTCTCGCGGCCCGCTGCCGACGTGCTGCGCGAGGCCGAGAAGTTGGCCAAGGCCGGCGTCAAGGAACTGCTCGTCATCTCGCAGGACACCAGCGCCTACGGCATCGACATCAAGTACCAGACGTCGATGTTCGGCGACCGCGAAGTGCGAGCGAAATTCCTCGATTTATCGGAGGAACTGGGCAAGCTCGGCATCTGGGTGCGCATGCACTACGTCTACCCCTACCCGCATGTCGCCGACGTCATCCCGCTGATGGCCGAGGGAAAAATCCTCCCCTATCTGGATATCCCGTTCCAGCATGCCTCGCCGCAGGTGCTGAAGAACATGCGCCGGCCCGCGCACGGCGAAAAGACGCTCGAGCGCATCCGCGGCTGGCGCGACGTGTGCCCCGATCTCGCCATCCGCTCGACCTTCATCGTCGGCTTCCCCGGTGAGACGGACGACGATTTCGAGATGCTGCTCGACTGGCTGGACGAGGCAAAAATCGACCGCGCCGGCTGCTTCAAGTACGAGCCGGTCCGGGGCGCCCGCTCCAACGACCTCGGCCTCGAACAGGTGCCGCAGGAGATCAAGGAAGCGCGCTGGCATCGTTTCATGCAGCGCCAGCAGAAGATCTCGGCGACGCAGCTCGCCAAGAAGGTCGGCAAGCGCCTGCCGGTGCTGATCGACGAAGCGCACGGCACATCGGCAAAGGGCCGCACCAAATACGACGCGCCCGAGATCGACGGCTCGGTCCACATCCAGTCGCGCCGTCCGTTGCGCGCCGGCGACATCGTCACCGTCAAGATCGACCGTGCCGACGCCTACGATCTTTACGGTTCGGCGGTCTGACGGCTGCCGAAAGGGCGCCTTTGCGGCACCCTCGTTTTGGCAATTTTTTCGTCAGAGCTTCACGGACTGGATTGCAGACAGGGACCGGTCGATACCCTGATTGAGGGTCTTGTCCAGTCGCGAGCCGGCGGACTGGCCTTCGATCACCGACAGCCTCGCGGCAAATCCCAGATGGTAATCCACGAACCACTCGGGCCGCGGCTCGGGCTCCGGAAACGGTCCCCACCACGGAGGTAGCTTCGGCAGCTTTGGTAGCGTCGGGCACCAATCGTCGAGGTCGCTCAGCACCCCTTTCATGTCGAGCCCGCCTCGCTCGGCGATCCATGCGTGGCGCACGAATTCGTCGGCTATCGCGGCGCCCAGCTCGTGAGGCGGGAGCGGCTGAGGATTGAGGGCGATTTGTGCAAGCCGCCCCTGTGGTCCGCGCGGAATGACGTCATAGATGGCTGGAATACGCCTACCAATAATGGCTAGGAGTTTTTTATTCAATTGCATAAGATTTTCTCCTGCTGACGTTCGTAACGCCGGCCAATTTTGTCCGGGTCGCAAGATGAACATGTAAGTAAAAAGGCAAATGCGTCTGTGAAGGCGGTCACGGAACTGCGTTACAGACAATTGCGCCCGGCCGGATGCTTCTGCCGCCATTTACCAAATTTCGCGATGGTTCAGGCCTCTTAACCCGCTCAGCCGCGATCCGCACTATGGTCTCAGGACCATAAATGCGGGAATTCGGATGGATACCAGACCTGCCGGGCAGGATTACATCGCGACGCTGGACCTGCTCAGGCTGGCCGCGGCACTTGCCGTCGTGCTCTTCCACTATTTTTTTCGTGGCGCGGCCGCCGAAGGTGTACTTGCCGTGGGCTATCCCGATGCCGCGCCATTCGCCATCTATGGCTACCTCGGCGTCAATCTGTTCTTTCTGATCAGCGGCTTCGTCATCGCGTGGTCGGCGGAAAGCCGCAGCTGGCACCAGTTTGCGATCGCCCGTTTCGTTCGCCTCTATCCCGGCTTCCTGTTTTGTATGACGATCACCTTCATCGTCATCGCTTCGGTCGGTGCACCGCTGTTTGCAACCTCTCTCAGACAGTATGCCGCCAACCTGTCGATGTTCGCGCCGGCTCTCGGCCAGCCTTTCATGGACGGCGTCTACTGGTCGATCGTGCTTGAACTGGTTTTCTACGGATGGGTGACGCTGGCCCTGCTCACCGGTGTTTTTCAGAAGCGCAAGCTTGGGTTGATCTTCATCTGGCTGGCGATATCGGCGTTGAACGAATTCTTCGTCGGCAGTCACGCGGCAAGGCTGTTGTTCATCACCGAGTTCGGCCCGTTTTTCGCCGCAGGCGTGCTGGTCCACCATCTGCATGCGCATGGCCGGTCGTGGCCGGCCTTGGCGCTGCTTGGCGCCGCTTTCCTGTTGTCCTGCGGCACGCTTTCGGTGACGCAGCACTGGATGCTGAATGAATATGGCCTCGCCGTTTCGCAGCGCCCTCTCTGGGCCGCCAATGTCGTCATGCATGGCGCGTTGATCGGCGCGGTCCTGCTGCGCGATCATGTCAGGCCGTCCGCTCTGACGCTGGCGCTCGGCGGGCTGACCTACCCGCTCTACCTCCTGCATCAGAACATCGGCTATCTCGCCATCGATGCCGCCGCACCGTTGATTGGCAAATGGCTCGCGGCGTTCGGTTGCATCGCGGTTCTGCTCGCCTTTTCCTGGGCGATCTGGCGCTACTGGGAACGACCGGCTCAACGGCGGCTCAAGACGTGGCTTGGCCATGCCGTGGAAGCCGTCCTGGCAAGGTTTCGGGCCGCTCCTGGCCGAGCCCAACCCGCCAAATGACCAACCCACCGAATGAAAAGGGCGCCGCGCGGCGCCCTCTCCGTTCGATATCCGTGCAAGCTTACTGCGGCAGCTTGTCGTCGACGCCCTTGACGTAGAAATTCATGCCGAGAAGCGTGCCGTCGTCGGCGACTTCGCCGTCCTTCAGCCATGCCGAGCCGTCCTGCTTGGCGATCGGTCCGGTGAAGGGGTTCCAGCCGCCAGCGATCTTCTTCTCGGTCGCCTCGGCCATCGCCTTAACGTCGTCTGGCATGTTGGTGTAGGGCGCAAGCTTCACCGCGCCGTCCTTGATGCCGAGCCAGACATTGTCCGGCTTCCAGCTGCCGTCGATGGCCGCCTGGACCCGGCTGATATAGTACGGACCCCATTCGTCGGTCAGCGAGGTCAGCTGCGCGTTCGGCGCGAACTTGATCATGTCGGAAGACTGGCCGAAGCCGTGCAGCTTGCGCTCTTCGGCCACCTGCAGGGCAGCGGTCGAATCGGTGTGCTGGACAATGATGTCGGCGCCCTGGTCGAACAGGGCCTTGGCGGCATCCGCTTCCTTGCCCGGATCGAACCATGAGTTCACCCAGACGATCTTGGCCTTGAAGTTCGGGTTGATCGACTGCGCGCCGAGCATGAAGGAGTTGATGCCCATCACCACTTCCGGGATCGGGAAGGAAACGATGTAGCCGGCGACGCCGGACTTCGATTCCTTGGCAGCGATCTGGCCAAGCACGTAGCGGCCTTCATAGAAGCGCGCATTGTAGATGCCGAGATTGTCCGATGTCTTGTAGCCGGTGGCGTGCTCGAACATCACCTTCGGGAACTTCTTGGCGACCTTCACTTCGGCGTCCATGAAGCCGAACGAGGTGCCGAATATGATCTTGCAGCCCTCGCGCGCCAGCCGCTCGAAGGCACGGTCGGCATCGGGACCTTCGGAGACGTTCTCCAGGTAAGCGGTTTCGACCTTGTCGCCGAGCGCCTTCTCGACTTCGAGCCGGCCCTGATCATGCTGGTAGGAGTAGCCGAAATCGCCGATCGGGCCGGTGTAGACCCAGCAAGCCTTCAACTTGTCGGCAGCCTCCGCTGACGCCGCCAGCGACAAGGCCGCTGTCGTCGTCATCAGGGCAATAAGCAGTTTCTTCATTGTGTTACCTCTCTGTGTTAAGCCTTGGAGCTTCCCGTTTTCTATTGTTGTCAACGATCCGGAACGAATGGCTGCCCCAGGGATGCCGGCGTGTTCATCATCGTCAGACGCTTGTTGCGCGAGATTAGAACGAGAACCACGACGGTTGCCAGATAGGGCAGAGAAGAAAGCATCTGCGAGGGCACCGGAATGCCAAAAGCCTGTGCATGAAGCTGGCCAATCCACACCGCGCCGAAGATGTAGGCGCCGGCCAGCACCCGCCACGGCCGCCATGACGCGAACACCACCAGCGCCAGCGCGATCCAGCCACGGCCCGCGCTCATGTTCTCGACCCACTGCGGCGTATAGACCAGCGACAGATGGCCGCCGGCAAGGCCGGCGCAGGCGCCGCCGAAGATGACCGAGAGATAGCGGTAGCGGATGACCCTGATGCCGAGCGCATGCGCCGAGGTATGGCTGTCGCCGATCGAGCGCAGCGTGAGCCCGGTGCGGGTCTTGAACAGGAACCACATCACGGCGGCCGTCAGCGCGATCGAGATGTAGAAGATCGGATCCTGGCCGAACAGCAGCCTGCCAACTATGGGTATGGAGCTGAGGCCGGGAATATCGAGATTGGGCAACCTGACGCCGGGCTGGCCGACGAAGCTGGTCCCGATCATGCCGGAGAGGCCGAGGCCGAGCAGCGTCAGCGACAGGCCGGTCGCCACCTGGTTGGTGGCCAGCGACAGCGTCATGACGGCAAACAGCAGCGAGAACGCCGCCCCCATGGCGATCGCCGCCAAAAGGCCGATCCAGGGCGAGCCGGTCAGGTAGCCGGCGCCGAAGCCGCCGACCGCGCCCATGATCATCATGCCTTCGACGCCGAGATTGAGCACGCCAGAACGTTCGACCACCAGTTCGCCGATCGCCGCGATCAACAGCGGCGTCGCCGCCGTGGCGATGGTCAGGAGGATGTTGACGGTGATGTCCATCAGCGGGCTTCCTTCAACTTTGGCGCGGCTTCGAGCTTTGCAGGAGCTTCCTGTTTCGTCAGCGCCAGGCCGATCAGGCGGATGCGGTAATGGATGAGCGTGTCGCAGCCGAGCACGAAGAACAGCAGCATGCCCTGGAAGACGCGCGCCACCTTGTCGGAAATGCCGAGCGCGCTTTGCACCGCCTCGCCACCGAGATAGGTCAGCGCCAGCACCAGGCCGGCGGCGACGATGCCGAGCGGATTGAGCCGGCCAAGGAATGCGACGATGATGGCGGTGAAGCCGTAGCCGGGCGAGATCACCGGCTGCAATTGCCCGATGGCGCCGGAGACTTCCGAGATGCCGGCCAGACCTGCCAGCGCGCCCGACAGCAGGAAGGCGAAGAACACCATCCGGCTGAGGCCGAAGCCGGCGAAGCGCCCTGCCCTCGGGCTGGAGCCGAGCACGCGGACTTCGAAGCCTTTCAGCATGCGGCCCATCAGGATCCAGATCAGCACCGCGGCAACCAGCGCGAAGACGAAACCCCAATTGGCGCGTCCGGCGTCGGGCATCAGTTCCGGCAGCACGGCCGAGTCGCCGAACTGGATCGTCTGCGGAAAACCATGGCCTTGCGGATCGCGCCATGGGCCACGCACCAGCCAGTCGAGGAAGAGCTGGGCGACATAGACCAGCATCAGGCTGGTCAGGATCTCGTTGGTGTTGAACTTGGTCTTCAAAAGCGCCGGGATCGCCGCGTAGGCCGCACCGCCGACCATGCCGAGCAGAAGCATCAGCGGCAGCACCAGCGGCCCTTCGAATTGCGGAAACAGCACCGGAATGGCGGAGCCGAAGATGGCGCCGAAGATGAACTGGCCTTCGGCGCCGATGTTCCAGATGTTGGCCTTGTAGCAGACGGACAGGCCGACGCCGATCAGGATCAGCGGCGCCGCCTTGATCGCCAACTCATGCAACTGCCAGACCTGGCTGATCGGCTCGATGAAATAGATCCGGAACGCAGTCAGCGGGTTGACGCCGAGCAGCGCGAACAGCACCGCGCCGGCAATGATCGTCAGCGCGAAGGCAATGAACGGCGAAAGTGCCGAAAACAGCGCCGAGCGCTGCGGGCGTTTGACGAGTTCGAGGCGCATCATGCCGTCTCCAGCGTGTGTTCGGCGTGGCCGGGCTCGGCGCCGCCCATCAGCAAGCCGATCTTCTCGAAGGTTGCTTCGGCGATCGGCAGCGGCTTGGAAAGTTCGCCATTGTGCATGACGGCGATGGCATCCGATATTTCGAACAGCTCGTCGAGATCCTGGCTGATGACCAGCACCGCCGATCCGCTGCGCGACAGTTCGATCAGCGCCTGCCGGATGTGAGCGGCGGCACCGGCATCGACACCCCATGTCGGCTGGTTGACCACCATGACGCTGGGCCGGCGGTCGAGTTCGCGGCCGACGATGAACTTCTGCAGATTGCCGCCCGAAAGTGCCGCGGCTTCCGGATCCGGCGCGCTCTTGCGCACATCCATCGCTTCGATGATGCGTTGGGCGGCGGCGTAGACAGCACCGCTCTTCACCATGCCGCCGGTGCCGACAAAGGCCTTGCCGTCGGTTGCATGGCGCGACAGCAGAAGGTTTTCCGAAAGTTTCATGCGCGGTGCCGCGCCATGGCCGAGGCGCTCTTCCGGCACGAAGGCGGCACCCAGCAGCCGCCGTCCGGTGATGGTGAGGCCGCCGGCATCCTTGCCGCGGATGCGCACCGAGGCAGAATCCTGTTGCAGGACTTCCCCCGAGACGGATTCGAAGAACTCGCCCTGGCCATTGCCGGCGACGCCCGCGATGCCGATCACCTCGCCGGCGCGGACATTCAAGCTGATGTTCTTGAGCGGAATGGAGAACGGCGTTGCCGGTTTGCGGGTAAGGTTGCGGATTTCGAGCAGCGGCTGTGCGGTTTCGATCCCCTCGACCGGCGCGCGCACCACGGCCTGCACTTCGTTGCCGACCATCATGCGGGCCAGCGATGACGCCGTCTCCTCGCGCGGGTTGCAGTGGCCGACCACCTTGCCGTGCCGCAGCACGGTCGCGCGGTCGCAGATGCGTTTGACCTCTTCCAGCCGGTGCGAAATGTAGAGGATCGATTTGCCTTCCGCGCGCAGCCGCTCCAGCGTCTCGAACAGCTTGTCGGCCTCCTGTGGCGTCAGCACCGAGGTCGGCTCGTCGAGGATGATGAGCTGCGGCGTTTGCAGCAGGCAGCGGATGATCTCGATGCGCTGGCGCTCACCAACCGACAGGTCGCCTACCAGCGATTCAGGATCGAGCGGCAGGCCGTAGCTGTAGGAAAGCGCCCTCGCCTTGGCGGCGATGCTGCTGATCGGCGAGCCGTCATCCAGCGACAGCGCGATGTTCTCGGCCGCGGTCAGCGCCTCGAACAGCGAGAAATGCTGGAACACCATGCCGATGCCGAGCTTTTTCGCAGCACCTGGACTGGTGATCCGGACCGCCTGGCCGTTCCAGAAAATCCCGCCGGAATTGGGTTCCAGCGAGCCGAACAGCATCTTGACCAGCGTCGACTTGCCGGCGCCGTTTTCGCCGAGCAGCGCGTGGATTTCACCTCTGGCGATGTTGAGATCGATATGATCGCACGCCGTCAGTGTGCCGAATATCTTGGTCAGGCCACGAACCTCGAGCAGGTTCGCCCCATCATGATTTGCACTCACAGTGCCTCCCATCCGTATTGCCGGATATGTTCTGTGTTCCCGCAAGCATGGTAGGCGCCGCCGGCTCTCAACGGAAAGCGGCACGCGTCTTGAAAGAGCTTCAAGAATTTCAGCGGAAATTCAAGGGATAACAAGGCTGGCGGGACTAAGGAACGAGAATTGTCGTTCCGGTGGTCCTGCGGCCTTCGAGATCCGAGTGCGCCTTGCCTGCATCCTTCAGCGCATAACGCTGGTTGATCTTGATCTCGACGGCGCCGCTCAGCACCACCTCGAACAGGGCCTTCGCCGAGGCGTCAAGGTCCTCGCGCTTTGCGTTGTAGACGAACAGCGTCGGCCTCGTGGCGAACAAGGAGCCCTTCTGGGCCAACAGCGACATCGAGAACGGCGGGATCGGCCCCGAGGATTGGCCGAAGCTGACGAACATGCCGAGCGGCCTCAGGCAGTCGAGCGAGGCCGGAAATGTGTCGTTGCCGACCGAATCGTAGACGACGTCGCATTTCCTGCCGCCCGTGATGGCCGCGACGCCGGCGACGAAATCCTGTTCCTTGTAATTGATGACATGGTCGAAGCCGTGCGCCCTGGCGAGCTCGATCTTGTCGGTCGAGCTTGCCGTGCCGATGACGGTTGCGCCCAGATGTTTCGCCCATTGGCCAAGGATGAGCCCGACGCCGCCGGCCGCGGCATGAAACAGGATCGTGTCGCCTGCCTTCACCTTGAAGGTCCGGCGCAGGAGATATTCGGCGGTCATGCCTTTCAGCATCATCGCCGCGGCCTGTTCGTCGCTGATGCCATCCGGAACCTTGACGACCCGGCTGGCATCGATGACGCGCTCCTCGGCATAAGCACCTGTCGTCACCGCATAGGCGATCCGATCGCCCGGCTTCAGCCAGTCGACGTCCTGCCCCACCTTCAGCACCACCCCGGCGGCCTCGCTGCCCGCGATGAGCGGGAATCCGCCCGGCGGCGGATAGAGGCCGGAGCGATGATAGACATCGATGAAATTGAGGCCGATCGCCGTATGCCTGACCAGGATCTGCCCCGAACCCGGCTGGCCGGGATCGGCATCCTCGTAGGTCAGAACTTCCGGGCCGCCATGGGCGTGGATGCGGATCGCTTTGGACATGGATGGGCTTCCTCGAGACGTGGGCTGGTCAGGCCTTCTTGGCACCAAGATTTGGAAAGAACTGCATGATGCCACCGATGCAGGCGAGGTAAAGCCCGGTAACGGAAATACCGATCTTGGTGAACGTGCCGACCTGTTCGCCAAGCACGCCGATCTGGTCGTAGAAGGCCGCGAGAGCCGCCTGCGCAAGCGCAAGCGCGCCGAAAGCGCACCACAATAGCGTCATTGTCAGATTGATGCGCCGCAGCCGCACCACCCGCACCGGGTGAATGAAATTGATCGGGACGAAGGTCAGGATGCCGGCCACCACCACCACCGCGAACGAAACCCATTGTCCCGGCTCGATGACAAACAGCGTGAACACCACCATGTTCCAGACGACGGGGAACCCCTTGAAGAAATTCTCCTTCGTCTTCATGCCGGTGTCGGCATAGTAGATCGCGCTGGAGACGACGATGATCGCCGCCGACAGGAACGACAGGCCCTCGCCCATGAAGCCGCGCTGGTAAAGCGCGAAGGCCGGGATCAGCACATAGGTCACGTAGTCGATGATGTTGTCGAGCATTTCGCCCGACCAGGTCGGCAGGATTTCCTTGACCTCGAGTTTCCTGGCGATCGGCCCGTCGATGCCGTCGACGAACAATGCCAGCCCGAGCCACCAGAACATAGCAGTCCAACGCTCTTCGCTCGCCGCCACAAGCGACAGGAAGGCCAGGAACGAGCCCGAGGCGGTCAGCAGATGCACCGAGAACGCCCTTGCCTGCGGCCAGGTGACTTTCTTCCTCGGCCGCGGAATCCGGTCCGCGATCTTCTTGGCGGCTTTTCTGGCAGCCGTATTCCTGGCCGCCAAGTTCCTGGGCGCCGAGTTCTTGGGCGCCAAGTTCTTGGGCGTTGTGTTCTTGCTCACGGGCCCCGCCAATCCAGCTTGCAGATTTCGGCCGAGCGGCCGGCAAAATTCCAGTTGCGGCCAAAGGCCCGCATCTTGCTCTTGTCGGATTTGGCCACGATGATCTCCGGCGCGATCCAGTATTCCGAATTGCTGATCACCGTATCCTTCTCGCGATCCTTGCCCGCTATCGGCGTCACCGCCCCGTCGATGATCTTCGGTATCTGGAAGATGCGCGTCTTGTCCCGCGTCTCATAGGTGATCGGGACCTGTTCGACGCCCAGGAATTTTCCGACGAGGATCGACAGCAGCGACGTGGTCCCGCCCGCCTTGCCGGTGAAGATCTTGGTCAGCGCCTTGACGGCGTAGATCGAGGCGCGTTGGTCGATGAACAGGCCCGCGGTCCAGTTGCCGCGGCTCATGTAGCCGGGGATTTCCATGACCAGTCCCAGGTTGAGGCCGGAGAGGTCGACCTCTCCGAAATGACCGGCATCGATACGGAAACCCGCCCAGGTCTGGCAATAGCCCTCGGTTGGCGGATGACTGCCAAGCGACAACACGCAAGGGCAAAAAACCGTGCAATTGCAGGAGAGTACGAGCTCTCCTTTCATTGCCCAGCCCGGATCTGTCATTGAATTTCCCCCACTCAAAGCGAGACTACTAGCAGCGCGGCTGCCCAGACAAGCAGTATCGCACCGGCCAGCCGGGTTGGAAGACGGCTCGCCGTTTGTTTTTCGATGAGGGTGAACAGACCGATCAACGCCATCCAGAAGACGTTCATGACGCCGACGGCGAACATCACCAGCATCAGCGCCCAGCAGCAGCCGAAACACCATAAGCCTTGCGCAACTCCGAGCCGGAAGACGCGGACGGCTCTCGCGCTCCAGTTCGAAAACAGGATCGAGAACGGGTTCCGGCATTTCTTCAGGCAGGCCTGCTTGAGGCCGCTGAACTGGTAGAGGCCGGCAACCAGCAATGCGAAGGCGCCGGCGATGCCCAGCACCGGATCGTACATCTGGCCGGACGCGGCGGATGCATGCACCGCAAGCGTCAGCACCGCGAACATCGCGGAGGCGAGGAACCAGACGCTGAGATACCCTGCGACCAGCACCAGCGGGTGGACGACGGGTTCCCCCTTGATCCGTGCCGTATCGGCGATCTCGCAATAGGTGCGGATCATCGGCGCCGCGGAAGGCAGCATCGCCGCGATCGCCATCAGGAACCACATCAGGATGAGCGCCAAGGCGCGCGGGCCGATGCTTCCCTCCAGCGGCGCCGGCGACAGGCAGAGCGCGAAGAACCGTTCCAGGACATCGGGCAGCGGCAGTTGCGGCAGGTGGCGCAGCAGAGCGTCGCCGGGCGCGCTGCCGCCGGTCTCGGCGCCGCGGATCGCCATAGCGGCCAGGAACAGCCAGGCAAGCGCGATGCCGGCGCCCACAACGACGTTGACCGTCAAGCGCGGGTTGCGTGCAATGTCGGCCATGGCGCGGCCGGCGCGGTCGAGATGGCTGAAGTCGTCCTGGTGGCCGGTCATGGCAACCGAATGGGCCGAATCGCCGCGTTGATCAAGCCGCATGATCTGACCTATATGCTCAGCAACTGGCAGGCCGGGTGGCCCGCCTCGCACAGCAAGCCGGAAACCGATCTTGGAGCGTAAGCAAACAGCACGGATACTGGTCGCCGGCACAGGGCCGGCGGGACTGATCGCGGCACTTGCCTTCGCCGATGCCGGTTTCCGGGTAACGCTCGTCGGGCCGGAGGCTTCGGTCCCCGATGGGCGCACCACGGCCCTGATGAACCCTGCTTTGAAGGTGCTTGAACGGCTCGGCGTGCTCGAAGACATCAAGCCCAACGCCGCACCCTTGAAAGTGATGCGCATCGTCGATGCGACCAGCCGGCTGATCCGCAGTCCCGTCGTCACCTTCCGCGCCAGCGAGATCGATGAGGACCAGTTCGGGCTCAATCTGCCCAACGCCGTCTTCGGCCCCGCACTGGCCAGCAAGGTTGCCGCGCATCCGGGGATCGAACGGCTGGTGTCGATGGTCAAGACCTGGCATCTCGACGCCGACATGGCCCATGCCGCTCTCGCCGACGGCAGCGAGGTCGGCGCATCGCTGGCGGTCGCCGCCGATGGACGCCTGTCGCCCGCCCGCGAGGCAGCGGGCATTTCGACCGCGTCGCGCTCCTATCCTCAAGCCGCGCTCGTCCTGAACTTCCATCATAGCCGCGACCACGCTTCCACCTCTACGGAGTTCCATACCGAGACCGGTCCGTTCACGCAGGTTCCGCTGCCCGGCGATCGCTCGAGCCTCGTCTGGGTGGTCAAGCCCGAGACCGCCAGGGAGCTTGCCGCATTGGACGACGCAGCGCTCTCGTTGCGGGTCGAGCAGCAGATGCAGTCGATGCTGGGCCGGGTGACCGTGGAGCCGGGCCGCCAGATTTATCCGCTTTCGACCGTGACCCCCCTGCGCTTTGCCCGGCATCGGGTGGCGCTTGTCGGCGAGGCCGCCCATTTGTTCCCGCCGATCGGCGCGCAGGGTCTCAACCTGGGCATCAGGGATATTGACGATCTGGTTGGAATCGCGAGCGAAAATCGTGAAGACCCCGGCGAGCCCAAGGCGCTGGCCGCCTACGATTTCAAACGCCGGCCCGACATCCTGGCGCGCAGCAGCGCTGTCAATCTGCTCAACATGTCGCTGCTTTCCGACATGCTGCCGGCGCAGATGGCGCGCGGTGCCGGTCTCGGCGTGCTCGGGGGCGTTGCACCGCTGCGTGCCTTTTTCATGCGCGAGGGACTTCGTCCCGGCAGCGGCTTTGCAGCACTTGCGGGTGGCCTGCGAAAACCGGTGCGGCGAAACTGACGATCTTGCGGATTTTGCCGCGATATCGCGACTTCAATCAAAAACTTTGCTCCGCGCGCTGCGTAGCTTGAAGACGCTAAAAACGCTTCGGGATTGAATTGACTCGGAGTCTGCGCCAAATAAAGCCAAGGAATTCAGTGGTGAGTACGATGAAAACGGCCAAATTCGCGATCGGACAGGTGGTTCGCCACCGGTTGTTTCCGTTTCGTGGCATCATTTTCGACGTCGATCCACAATTCGCCAACACCGACGAATGGTACGAGGCCATCCCCGCGGACGTGCGGCCAAGCAAGGATCAGCCATTCTACCATCTGCTCGCCGAGAATTCGGAAACCGAATACATCGCTTACGTATCCGAGCAGAATCTGCTGGCGGATCAGTCGGGCGAGCCGGTTCGCCATCCGCAGATCAAGGAGATGTTCGACAAGAGGCCGGATGGACGCTACGAGCCGAAACGGCAGTCCAGACACTGATTTTCCGGCATTCCGGATGCGGCCAGGAACGAAAAAAGCGGGGCATGGCCCCGCTTTTTCTTTGGCTTCGGTATTGGCCCGATGCCGGTGATCAGTTGGCGGTCTTCGCCTTGTCCTGTTCGTCCTTGAGCTTCTTGGCGAAGTCCTGGTTGTTCTTGGCGACGAAGTCCTGCAGCTTCTTCTGCCGGTCCTCGATGTCCGACTGCTGCAGCGGCGGGCCGTCATAGGCGCCGCTGAAGCCCTGCAGCGCGATCTTGATCGGGTTGGCCTGGTTCTGGAAATTGATCGAGGTCAGCGTGATCCCCTGGCCCTTCTTGAACGAGGCGACAAGCTGGTCGGTCAGCGGCACTTCGGCCACGCAACGGTCCGGGAAGCAGATGACATAGTCGAGCTTCTGCGCCTTGCCGGTGTCGATCTGCAGGCCGATGCCGGGAGGCACGAGGCGGCCCGTCGGGACCGTCACCTGGAACACCTTGCGGTTCACCTTGCCCTTGAGCTCGATCAGGCTGACACCGGTGACGAGCTGGCCGTTGCCCGCGGTGACGATATTCTGGACGTTGCAGATGTCGACGTCTTCCTGCTTGGTGCAGGCCTTGAACCAGCCCTGTGGAATCTGCGGCTGCTGCTGTGCGGAAGCAGCGGGAAGCCCTGCACCCAGAAAGCCGACCACGCCCGCGGCCATGACCGAAAGGCGGTACGCATTGCTGTTCAGGCTCGTCATGTCGTGCACTTCCTCTCAAATAATCCCGGGACCGGCTTCTTCGCGCCGCGTGGTCCAGCTACCTGTTGCCGAAATGAGGCAACAGAATGACTTCGGACGGCGTGTTACACTGCAAGTGGTGTCGAATCCAGCCCGCCCACTTGTAATTCTTGATGACACCATTGGCCGGCACGCAGCCGCCTCATGCTAGTGTGCGCATCGAATCATCAAGCCGACCTGTTAAGGAGACGGTCATGGGCCGCGTTCTTGTTTGGCTGATCACCGCGATATCGTTTCTCACCCTGCCGCAGCCAGCGCTTTCGGCGCCAAAATACGCCATTGCGATGCAGGGCGAACCGGCCCTGCCGCCGGACTACACCCATTTCAGCTATGTCAATCCCGACGCGCCGAAGGGTGGCAACATCACCTATTGCGTCGTCGGCAGTTTCGACAACCTCAACCCTTTCATCCTGAAGAGCCTACGCACGACGGCGCGCGGCATGATGGACACGATCTTCGGCAATCTGGTCTTCGAGCCGCTGATGCAGCGCAGTGCGGACGAGGCTTTTACCCTCTATGGGCTGCTGGCGGACAGCGCCGACATGGACCCGGAGCGCAAGAGCATTGAATTCCATCTCAACCCGAAGGCCAAATGGTCCGACGGGCAGCCGGTGACACCCGAAGACGTGCTGTTCACCTATGATGTCTACACGCAGAAAGGCCGTCCGCCCTACAGCGACCGCATGGCCAGGATCGCCAAGCTGGAAAAGACCGGCGACCACAGCGTGCGCTTCACCTTCAACGACAAGGCCGATCGCGAGTTTCCGCTGATCATCGCGCTGACGCCGATCATCCCCAGGCACGCCTTCGCCATGGACACGTTCGACAGGACGACGTTGAAGCCGTTGATCGGCAGCGGTCCCTACACGATTGCGCAGGTGCAGCCCGGCCAGCGCGTCGTCTTCAAGCGCAATCCCGACTACTGGGGCAAGGACGTTCCCGCCAAGCGCGGCTTCGACAATTACGACCAGATCACCATCGAATATTTCCTCAACGCCAACGCCAAGCTCGAAGCGTTCAAGAAAGGCCTTTGCGCCATCGACGATGACGGCGATCCGGTCAAGCGCGAGCGCGATCTCGACTTCCCGGCGTTCCATAAGGGCGAGGTGGTCTCTGAAACCTTCGACACCGGCATTCCGCCTGTGGTGACCGGCTTCTTGTTCAACACCAGGCTGCCAAAGTTCTCCAATCCGGTGGTTCGGCGCGCGCTCGGCATGCTTTACGATTTCGAATGGGCCAACAAGAACCTGTTCGGGGGCAAATACGCGCGCACGATGAGCTATTGGCAGAACTCCGAGCTTTCCGCGCTCGGCCATCCGGCCGACAACAGGGAAAAGGCGCTGCTGGCGCCCTACCCCGGCCGCGGGCCGGCCGACGTGATGGACGGCACCTGGAAACCGCCGGTGACCGATGGTTCGGGCCAGGACCGCAAGGTGTTGAAGACGGCTTTCGATCTCCTGAAAAGCATCGGATACCACCTGCAGGGCGGCACGATGCTCGATCCCGACGGCAAGCCATTCGGTTTCGAGATCATGACCTCTTCGCAAGACGAGGAGCGCCTGGCCGGCATCTACCAGCGCACATTGGAGAAGATCGGCATCAACGTCAGCATCCGCAGCCTTGACGGCGACCAGATCCAGTCGCGCAAGCAGCGTTTCGATTTCGAGGTGCTGGTCGGCTCGAGCGGCTTCAACAATTCGCTCTCCCCAGGCATCGAGCAGATCGGGCGTTGGTCGTCCAACGCCGCCAGGACCGAAGGATCGTTCAACCTCGCCGGCGTCGCCGACCCGGCGATCGATGCCGCGATCGAGGCAATGCTACGGGCCCGCTCGAAGGAAGATTATGTCGCCGCCGTCCGCGTCCTCGACCGGCTGCTGATCTCGGGCAACTACATGGTGCCGATGCAGTACAACACGCAGCAATGGCTTGCTTACTGGAATTATCTGGAACATCCGAAGAAGACGCCCATATTCGGTTATCAACTGCCAACATGGTGGCGCAAGCCGAACTGAAAATCCGGAGATCGAGATGAGCGAAGCGAACGCCATAACCGTCGATGTGGTGTCGGACGTCGTCTGCCCGTGGTGCTTCATTGGCCAGAAGCGGCTGGACAAGGCGGTCGCCGCGGCCGGCGATGTCGAAGTGCACATACGCTGGCGGCCATTCCAGCTCGACTCGACCATTCCGCCCCAGGGCAAGGATCGCCGTGAATACATGCTGGCCAAGTTCGGCAGCGACGAGCGCATTCGCGAAATTCACGCCCGCATCGAGCCGCTTGGCGAGGCCGAGGGCATCTCCTTTGCCTTCGACGCCATCAAGGTGGCGCCCAACACGCTGGACGCGCATCGCCTGATCCGTTGGGCCGGCGCCGCCGGTGAGGCCGTGCAGAACAGTCTGGTGCGCCGCCTGTTCCAGTTGAATTTCGAGCAGGGCGTCAACATCGGCGACCATGCCGTGTTGGTCGAAGCCGCCCGCGAGGCCGGCATGGATGCGTCCGTCGTGGAGACATTGCTGCCGACCGACGCCGATGTCGAAGCGGTGCGCACCGAGATCGCTACCGCCGCGCGCATGGGCATATCAGGCGTGCCGTGCTTCCTGCTCGAAGGCAAATATGCCGTGATGGGCGCGCAGGATGCCGACACCCTGGCCGACGCGATCCGTCAGGTGGCGGCCGCCAAGGCGCGTGGCGAGTTGGAGAAGGTCGGCTGAGCCGATCACGGGCCATTTCCGGCTGCCGGCAAAGATAGCGGCGGCAAGGAATCAGGCATCCAGAACGGCGTGTTTTCGCAAATTCGGATTGGTCCGCCGCGAAAAATCGGCCTGCCGGGTAAGCCAAAAGAGTAACGAAACCGTGTAAATGCCTTCCCCAAGGGAAGGTGGAGGCGTCTCGGCTCGCCATCGGGTAATCACTTGAATTTATTGTGTTAAATTGCCCTTTCGTCGGCTTTCGCGCGCCGCTGGGAAAGCCCGTCCTGTTGCCTTGTCGACACGCTCGCCACCACAATCCGGCTGACCCCCTACAAAAATTAATAGAAAATGATCAATTGGTGTTACCATCCGTAACAAAAGAAAAAAGGTTTGGGCGGGATCGTGATTCGGATCGGCAGACGATCGCAGGAGTCAGTACCGGATGGACTACACCGCGGCGCCGCAGGGCAGTCGCTTTTGACGCCGGTATCCTCGATGCGCAGTTTCTGGGGGCTCATGCGAGCCTACTGGATCTCGGATCGCTGGAAGGAAGCCTGGACGCTGACAGTGGTGATCGCACTGCTCACCGCGGCATCCAGCAAGGCAGGCGTCTGGTTTGCCGAAGCGTCCGGTGAACTGGTCAATTCGATCGCCTTCTTCCACGACGCCGCCAACACCACGCCGCTGCGCACACTGCTGGTCAACGCCGGCATCCTCGTATTGCTGGTCGTGCTCAAGGACGCCGGCTTCACGGGCGTCCGCAACCTTGTCTCGGTAACCTTGCACCGCAAATGGCGCGGTTGGCTGGACAGCCGTTTCAACGAGGCGCTGCTCGACGGCAACCACACGCATTTCCATGCCCAGCATGCGTCGACCGGCGGCAGCACGCCTGCTCCCGACAACATCGACCAGCGCATCCAGGAATCGATCAAGGACATGACCGGCGGCGCCATTGGGCTGGCCATGGGTGTGCTTGGCGTCGCCACCTCGCTCTATTTCGTCGGCCAGAAGCTGCTTGAAAACTCCGTCGAGGTGAAAGGGCTTGAGTTCCTCGGCAGCTATGGCAGTGCCGTCCTGGCCTTCCTGGCGGTCGCCACCTACGTGCCGTTGAACACATGGATCGCGGTCAGGCTCGGCAGCCTGCTCGAGCGCCTCAACGTTCGCATGCAGCAGGCCGAAGGCAGCTACCGCGGCGAGCTGACGACGTTCCTGCGCCGCAGCTTCCATGTCGCGGCATCCCACGGTGAGGGTGTGCAGAAGAGCATGCATCGCCGGCTCTATGTCGACATCGACGGAACCTGGTCGCGGCTGAACATCGTCAACACCGTCTATATGTCGTTCGAGCTGATCTACAACTTCATCGGCGCCCGCATTGTCGCCTACGGCCCCGGCCTCGTGCCGTTCATCCATAACGGCCTTGACCTCAAGGGCTATATCACCGGCTCCGAACTGGTCAATTCGTTGATCGGCCAGTGTTCGTGGTTCATCCATGTCATGCCGGCGATCGCCACGCTGCGCGCCAACAGCCAGCGTGTCACGGAACTCGCGAATGCGATCGAGACTGTTCAGCATCCGCAGGAATTCTACAGCCAGACCGGCCGCTCCGACTTTAACTATGCCAGCCAGAATCCGGTCTTCGGCCTGACCATCCAGAAACTCGAACTGGCGCATCAGGGCGAGGACGCAACGCCGTTCCTCAGTGCCGCCAACCTGCGCTTCCGGCGCGGCGAGTGGACGTTCCTGAAGGGTGAGTCCGGCTGCGGCAAGACCTCGCTGATCAAGGCGATCAATGGCCTGTGGCCCTATGGCCGCGGCACGATCGTCTTCCCCGAAGGGGTGAAGAGTTTTTATGCCGCCCAGGAGGTCAAGCTGCAGCAGGTGTCGCTGAAACAGCTGGTCTGCTTGCCGGGCTCCGAATACAACCATGGCGACGCACAGGTGGCCGCGGCGCTGCACAAGGCCGGCCTTGGCGACTTCATCGAGCACATGGCCAATGAGCACCGTGAGGGCAAAAGCTGGGATCAGGTTCTGTCGGGCGGCCAGAAGCAGAAGCTGGTTGTGGCGCGCATCATCCTGCAGCAGCCGGGGCTGCTGTTCCTCGACGAAGCAACCGGCGCGCTCGATCCCGACGGCAAGATTGCGTTCCATCAGGCCATCAAGGACAACTGCCCCGATGTCACGGTGATCAGCGTCATGCACGAAGCCGTGGCGCCGAGATCCGTTGCCGGCACGGAGTTCTACCACTCGATGGTGCTGATTGCCGACGGCGTCGCCTCCAAGAAGCCCATGGCTCCGAGCCTGCCTGTCGAACTCACCACGATCCTCGCGCAGCCGCGGCCCGTCGAAGACAAATGGCTGCGGTTCCCGCGCCGGCTGAAGCAGAAATAACGACGCTTTCACCGTGACTTGCCGCGCCTGGCGGCGGCCGGTGATCACAGTCTCGCGATCGGAGCCGTCAGGCGCCGTTTTCCTCCCTCACGATGATTGACTCGGCAAGGCGCGCTTCTATGTTGCGCCGGCTTGCAGACAGTCGAAACGCAAACCCGCAAGCGGAAAGGTCACCGCGCCATGCCTGGCGACAGTATTAGTCGAACGCAACCGCCGTCCGCCTAGACGTGACCTGAACGGTTCATGTCCTGCCGGACGGCAAGGAGTGAACCATGAACGATTTTTTCCCCGTAGCGGACGACGAGGCCGTCGCCATCGCCCGCATCCTTGCTAACGACCATGTCGCCGACGTTGTCGAGGCACTCAATCACGAATCGCGTGAAACAGCGACCGAGCTGCTTTGCGAGGTGCCGTTCGAGCGGTTGGTCGAGATTTTCGACCAACCTGAACTTGAAGACGCTCCCGAACTCGTGGAGGCCCTGCCCCGCCCCAAGGCAAGCAAGCTGCTCACCGCCATGTCCGTCGACCGCGCGGCCGACATCCTGCGCGAGCTCGATGAACCGGCACGCTCGGAACTCCTCGGTGCGCTGGCACCACCGCTGCGCGCGACCCTGCTTTCCATCCTGGGCTATCCCGAAAGCAGCGCCGCATCGATCATGACGACGGAGTTCGTCAGCGTCCCTTCGGACTGGACCGTCGGGCGCACGCTCGACTACATCCGCAAGGTCGAGCGGACACGCGAAACCGTCTACGCGATCTACATCGTCGATCCGCAAACGCATCTCCTGGTGCGCTCGACCGGCCTGCGCCGGTTGATCACCGGCGAACCCGACGACTCGATCATGTCCGTGGCGCCTGATCGTATGCCGGTGACCGTCACCCCGTTGACCGATCGTGAAACCTTGGCGCAGACGATCTCCAAATACGATCTGCTCGCCGTTCCCGTCGTCGACCATGGCAAGATACTCGGCATCGTCACCATCGACGACATCATCGACACGATGATCGAGGAGACGACGGAGGACGTGCACCGCTTCGGCGGCATGGAAGCGCTCGACGAACCCTACATGAAGATGAGCTTCCTCGCCATGATCAGGAAGCGGGGCGGCTGGCTTTGCGCGCTGTTCATCAGCGAGATGCTGACGGCGAACGCCATGCAAAGCTATGAGGGCGAGCTGGAGAAGGCGATCGTGCTCACCTTGTTCATCCCGCTGATCATGAGCTCCGGCGGCAATTCCGGTTCGCAGGCGACGTCCCTGGTCATCCGGGCGCTGGCGTTGCGCGAGATCGGCCTGCGCGACTGGTGGCGGGTGGCGCTGCGCGAACTGCCGACCGGCCTCGTGCTGGGCGCCATGCTCGGCGTGGTCGGCATCTGCCGCATCGCGCTCTGGCAATATATGGGCTTCTACGATTACGGCCCGCACTGGCCGCTGATCGCCACGACCGTCGGCGCGGCGCTGGTCGGCATCGTCACCTTCGGTTCCCTGTCGGGATCGATGCTGCCGTTTGCCTTGAAACGGATCGGCTTCGACCCGGCCAGCGCCTCGGCGCCATTTGTTGCCACGCTGGTCGATGTCACCGGCCTGGTGATCTATTTCTCGGCGGCGCTGGTGATCCTGCGCGGCACGCTGCTGTAGCAGCGTCAACGCTTTCCGCCGCTGGCAGTCGCCGGCGGCGGAACCCTCTCTCCCCGAAATGATCTTAGACCTGCCTGCCGTAGATGGTGTCGCGGAGTGCGTCGGGGAAGGCGCCCATCATGCCTGCTATCGCCGTGTTGGTCAGTGCCACCACCGTCAGGTCCAATGCCGGATCCACGAACCAGGAATGACCATAGACGCCGCCCCAGCGCCAGGTGCCGGCGGTCTGGGGCGTCGATGCTGCGAGCGGGTCGCGCAGGACACCAAATCCGAGCCCCCAGCCCCAGCCGGGCATGGTGGTTTCAAGACCCGGTATCGCGTCCATGGTCATCGCCGCTGCCATATCGGGGTGGATGACTGGCTTGCCGCCCGAACGCAGCGCTTCGAGCAGCTTGAGGACATCGCTTGCCGTCCCATTCATCCCGGTGCCGCCCGAGGCGAAGGAAGCATGGTCGAAGACGCGGCCGGGCGAGAATGCGATAAAACCGTCGGCGAAGGGCACGCGGTGATACGAGCCCATCGCGACGGCCTTGCCCTGCCCGTCGGCATAGGGCGTCACCAGCCGCGATCGATCGCGCACGGCAAAGGATGCGTCATGCATGCCGAGCGGCTGGACGACCAGGCGATCGACCAGCTCCGGCAAGGAAACGCCGGTGGCCCTCGCCATAACCTCGCCCAGCACATCCATCGCCACCGAATAGCCCCAGCCGGTTCCCGGCACGTAGGACAGCGGCAGCGAGGCGATGCGGTCGAGGTTGTCGGCCATGGAGAGGCCGGGCTGGTCGAGACCGTCGGAGACGCCGGCGCGATGATAGGGTCCGTCCGCCGGTTGCCGGAAACCGTAGCTGAGCCCGGCGGAGTGCGTCAGCAGCTGCCGGATGGTGATGACGGGTTCACTGCCATCAGCCAGCTTCGGGCGGAATTCAGGGATGTACTTCGATATGGGATCGTCGAGGCCGATCACATCCGCTTCGACCAGGGCAAGTGCCGCCGTCGCGACCACGGGTTTGGTCACCGACGACAGCCGGAAGATCGCGTCCGCCGTCATCGGTTTGTTCGTCTCGCGATCGGCAAGGCCGGCAGCGCGGCTGTAGAGGATTTCGCCACGCCTGGCGACAAGGATCATGGCGCCGACGATGCGCCCGTCCTCGATGGCCCGGTCGACGACCTGATCGACACGTCCGCCAAAACTACCGTCAAGCGGTGCGGAAATGGTGGTTTCGGACATCGATAGCTCCCTTACCGCAAGCGCCAGGCGGCGGACGAAGCGTGTCAGACGCGCTCGCCGTCCTTCACGCGGTATGTCGGCTTGTACATGGTGACGAGCTCTTCCGCCGCGGTCGGGTGCACGGCCATCGTGCGGTCGAAATCATCCTTGGTTAGTCCGGCCTTCAGCGGAATGCCGAGCAGCTGCGCCATTTCGCCGGCATCCGGCCCCAATATGTGGGCGCCGAGCACTTTTCGCGAAGCGCCATCGACCACCAACTTGATCAGCATTTTTTCGTCGCGGCCCGACAGCGTATGCCGCATCGGCCGGAAGCTGGCGCGGTAGATCTCGATATCGGCGAAACGCTTGACGGCTTCATCCTCCGACAGGCCCACCGTGCCGATTTCCGGCTGTGAAAAGACGGCGGTCGCGATCGTGTCGTGGTCGGGTGCGCTCGGGTTGTCCTTGAATGCCGTCTCCACGAAGCACATCGCTTCGTGGATCGCCACCGGCGTCAGCTGCACGCGGTTGGTGACGTCGCCGATCGCCCAGATGTTGTCGATGTTGGTGCGGGAATAATCGTCGACCTTGATCGCGCCGACAGGGGTCATCTCGATGCCGATGCCTTCAAGGCCCATGTTCTCGGTGTTGGGGATACGCCCGATGGCCAGCATCACCTGGTCGACCGTCAGCGTCGTGCCGCTGGTGAGCAGGGCGTCGAGCCGGCCGTCCGGGCGCTTGCGCACCCACTCGGTCACCGAATGCAAGAGTATCTTGATCCCCTTCTTCTCCATGGTCTCGTGCAGCGTGCGGCGCAGATCCATGTCGAAGCGGCTGAGGATCTCCTTGCCGCGATAGACCAGCGTGGTGTCGACGCCGAGACCGTGGAAGATGTTGGCGAACTCGACGGCGATATAGCCGCCGCCTTCGATCATGATCGCCTTCGGCAGCTCCTTGAGGTCGAACGCCTCGTTGGAAAAGATGCAGTGCTCGTGGCCGGGCAGCGCCGGATGCGCCGCCGGACGGCCGCCGGTGGCGATCAGGATCTGGTCGGCGGTGACGGTGCGGTCTTCGCCCAGAAGATGGACCACGTGCGGGTCGACGATCACCGCCCGCGAGTGAAAGGTCTCGCCGCCGGAGCCCTCGACATTCTTCTTGTAGATCGCCTCCAGCCGGCTGATCTCGCGATCCTTGTTGGCGACCAGCGTTTGCCAGTCGAAAGTGGCTTCCGGCACGGTCCAGCCATAGCCGGCCGCGTCGGCAAAAAGCTCCGGAAATTGCGAGGCATAGACATAGAGCTTCTTTGGCACGCAGCCCCTGATGACGCAGGTGCCGCCGAACCGGTACTCCTCGGCGATGCCGACGCGCTTGCCGAGCGACGCGGCGACGCGTGCCGCCCTCACCCCGCCGGAACCGCCGCCGATGACGAACAGATCGTAATCATAACCGGCCATGACGCGGCTCCTTGAACTTCAGGAAAATGAGCTTCGGAAATCCCGTCACAGGTAGGCTGCAAACCGTCAAAAGAAAAGCCCGGACAAGCCGGGCTTCGCAAATGGCCGCAAGGCCGTTTGAGGATGCTGATCAGTTCGCCGAATTGTCCGCGGGGGCCGAACCATCGGCAGGCGCCGCGCCATCCGCGGGAGCGGCTCCGTCCGCGGGGGCGGCAGCATCGGCGGGCGCCGCCGGCGCCTTCGCCTTGGCCGCCGCGGCCAGCGTTTCGCCGACCTGCTGTGCGAGATCGCGGGCAACGCCGTTTTGCCAGATGTCGGCCGCCTTGACCAAATCACGCGTCACCGTCGGGCCGCTGTCGAGCAGCTTCTTGCCGGCCTCGGAGGTATAGAAGGCCGCGATGTCGTTGAGATCTTTTTCGGAAAACACCTTCGCGTAGGCAAGGGCTGCTTCCTTCTCGAGATCCGCGCGGCGCGAGGCCATGGCCAGCGCCTTCTCGTTGATCGTCTTGCCGATCAGCTCCTGCATGTCCGGGTTCTTCTGGATGAGCTGCGATTCGAGCGCGGCCGCCGCCTGCGGCAAGATGTTGTCGAACGGGTCGGTCGCATGGATCGCCGCGACCGCCGCCCGGGCAGCCTTCAGGTGCGATTCCGTGACATCCTGTGAAAACGCCGGCGAGGAGAAGGCGATAACGGCCGAAGCCGCCAGAACGGCGCAAAGGCTGCGAACCCGGTTATGCAACATCATGGTCGATAGAACTCCCTGGTTTTCGGGCGGCATGGACGGTTTGGATACCGTCGCCGCCGGCGATGATGGCCGCTGACGCCAGCCCGATGAAAAGACCATGCTCGACCACGCCCGGAATGGCGTGGAGAGCATTCGAAAGCGCTCTTGTATCCGGAATGCGGCCAAAAGATGCATCGAGGATAAAATGGCCGCCGTCTGTAACAAAAGCCTGGCCTCCCGTCATCCTCAATGTAACCGGACCGGAAAGACCGAGCTTTTCAGCCGCTGCCGCGACCGCGATCTCGGTGGCGCGCAGGCCGAACTGGTTGACTTCGATCGGCAGCGGAAACCGGCCGAGCGTCTCGACCATCTTCGACCGGTCGGCAATGACGATCATGCGCTGCGAGGCCGCGGCGACGATCTTCTCGCGCAGCAGCGCGCCGCCGCCGCCCTTGATCAAGGTCAGCGCCGGATCGACCTCGTCGGCGCCGTCGACCGTGAGATCGAGCTCCGGCGTTTCCTCCAGCGTCGACAGAGGCACGCCAAGTTCGCGACACAGCGCGGCCGTGCGTTCCGAAGTCGGCACGCCGATGACGGTCATGCCGGTTGCGACCCTGTCGGCAAGCAGCCGCACGAACTCTTCCGCCGTGGTGCCGGTGCCGATACCGAGCCGCATGCCATCCGTGACATGGGCAAGCGCCGCCCGCGCGGCCTCGACCTTCAACTGTCTTGCATCCATGCCGCTTATTGCCCAGAAATCTTGGTGTTTTGGGCTCGTAGCATTTTTGCCGCCGGGATCAAAGCTTTTGACCGTGATCAAAGCCTTTGGCAGCCTGTCCACCCGTCTGCTTGCCTTGACGCGCGGCAGCCGCTATCGCCTGCCGATGCACAAACCTGCGCAGGATGGATCATGAGTCGCCCGATCATCGTGTTCGACCTCGACGGAACGCTGATTGATACGGCGCCGGACCTGCTCGACAGCCTCAACCACAGCCTGGCGGCAAGCGAGCTCGCGGCCGTCGACGAGGCCGGCTTCAGGCGCTTCGTCGGCCATGGCGGCCGCGTCATGATCGAGCGGGCGCACGCCGCCCAGCAGCGATCGCTCGACGTCGCCGAGCACGACCGGCTGCTGAAGCTGTTCCTCGATCACTACACCGACAACATTCCCGGCAAATCCCGCCCCTACCCCGGTGTCGTCGAGGCGATCGCGCGCTTCGAGAAGGCAGGCTATCTGCTGGCCATCTGCACCAACAAATACGAGGCCAACTCGCTGGCGCTGATCGAAGCGCTCGGCTTGACCAGGCATTTCGCGGCCATCGCCGGCCAGGACACGTTCGCGTTCCGCAAGCCCGATCCGCGCCACTTGACCGAAACCATCAAGCTCGCCGGCGGCGATCCGCACCGCGCCCTGATGGTCGGCGATTCGCAAACCGACATCGACACCGCCAAGGCCGCCGGCATTCCGGTCGTCGCCGTCGATTTCGGCTACACCGACCGCCATGTGCGCGAGTTCGAGCCCTCGGCCGTGATCTCGCATTTCGATGCACTGACGCTGGAACTGGCGGAGCGGCTGATCGCCGCCGCGGGACACTGACAAAAAAAGCGGTCGGCGCCACGCTGGCGACAGGTTCCGAATGGCGGCAAATCCGATCCGTATCAGAACGCCGGACACCGCCTTGACTTCCCCAGCCTGCCTCCCTTATATCGCGGCTCGCTTGGCCTTCGGGCAACGAGCGGGCGATTAGCTCAGCGGGAGAGCACACCCTTCACACGGGTGGGGTCGCAGGTTCAATCCCTGCATCGCCCACCATCTAACCCTTCGAAGCGGTTGGATGAATTGGACCGAAAATCCCAAGAATGATCGGGACTGGCGCTCAGTATTTTCGCATTCGGCCTCATCTAGAATTTTGGCCGGAGGAACTTGACGCTTGGGAACTATTTGCTTTGAAAGCGTAGCGATGCAATTGGCTCTCCGTCGTCCTCTGCAAAGCGCTCTATGTAAAATTGACGCCCGGTGTCCCATTTGAACCCGTTTTTCTCTCCTTGGTATACGTACCAACGGCCAGAGCCGGGGTTTCTGAAAAGAATAACATTGCCGGGTGCAATCTTTTCGACGATCGTGAGCAGGGTTCCATCTGCCTTGCAGAACTGCATGCCGGCCTTGACGGTCAAAAGCGGCACGGATCGTACATCACTATCCAAAATGCATTTGGACGTGTCGAATTTTCCCGCAGCATCTACCAGCGCGTTGTTGACGACCGAGGGTTGAGATTTTGCTGCCTGAGCGGCAACAGCAGCAGCAACAAGCGCTCTAAGCTTTGACTCGTCTACGCCTCCTGAACCTTCTTTGCCGGCAGGCCCCGCGTCACCTTGAGGTCCTTGGTCCCCTTTCGGCCCACGGGGCCCGGTTGGCCCAACATCGCCTAGGTCCCCTTTGTCTCCTTTGATGCCCTTCGCCGATACATTGGCCGCACTCACCGTATCGAGCTTAGCCCTTAAGTCGGTGATTTCCCGTTGCGCAGAATCCAATTGGCTTTGCAAGCCCGTCGCATACCAAATGCCGCCTGCAAGCAGGCCGGCAAGGGAAACCACCCCCACCGCAGTGTCGAGTAAATTACGATTACCTTCAGCCATATCCCGCCCCTCAACGACCCAAAAAAGAACCAAGCAAATTGACGCTGAACTGGCAAGCGGGTGAAATAGATCGGAAGTGGAAAACGCAGTTCAAATTCCGCCATCTAAGGAAACAGGTTGAGGTTAACCCTTAAAGGTACAGTTCGCTTCGGGTAGGGTCACCGGGCAGATGCAATGGTCATGCATTCTAGCTACGGAACAAACCAACCCACCAGCGAGTTTTCCTCTGTTGAACCTTGAGGGAAAACCATGTCCAGATTTCTCGTGTCGACAAGCGTCGCCGTTCTTCTTGCCGCCGCGCCGGCCTTTGCCGCGGATGACACGCCGCTGCCGCCGCCCAATGCCAAGAAGCTGTCGGATATCCTCGCCAAAGTCGAGCAGCGCGACGGCTTCCGCTATGTGAAGGAAGTCGACTGGGATGATGGCGCCTACACCGTCACCTACTACACCGCGGACAAGGCGAAGGTCGAAATCACCTATGACCCGGTGACCGCCGAGCCGAAATAAGGCTCCTCGCAAGCACCTGTCGTTCGGCTGATCGTGCGCCGGCGGCTGTCGGCGCAGTCAGCGGCGCAGCATCTGTGCGGCGGCGCCTGAGCCGCCTGCAACGCTTGCCATGATGACACGGCTTTTCGGCTCCCCTTGCGTTGGCTCGTCTTTGATGGCTGACTGTATCGGCGCCGCATTGGGGAATGGGCATGGCGACGGCGAAGCACATATTGAAGCGCATCCTGATGATGCTTGCCGGTTATCTGGTCGCCGTGCTGGTCGGCCTGGTCGCCGTGGCGGCGATTTACGGCGTGCTCAGTTCCCTGCCCGACGCGCCCCAATATTTCGACGTCATGGGCGTGACCCCGATCGCGGTCCTGGTGGTGCCGCCGCTCGGCATGTTCGTCTATTTCCTGACGATCGTGGTGACCGGCCTGCAGACGCTCATCTTCGCGCTGATCGCCGAGTTCTTCTCGCTGCGCAACTTCCTGCTGCACATGTTCTTCGGCGCCGCCGCCGCTGCCGGCGGCTTTTTCCTGATCTGGCCAGGCACAACGGAGGACATGGACCCCGAACGCTGGGCCGACATCGGCATCATCGCCGCCGCCGGCCTGTTCGCCGGACTTGTCTATTGGCTGATCGCCGGCCGCGAGGCCGGATTCAGGCGGCCCCTGACGGCGGGTTGACTATTATCAGCTCGAGGGCGAGCGCACCGCTTCGGTCGCGTCCATGGCCTGCTTCAGCCGCGAATCGCGATCGTAGACATCGCCGAAATATTCGACCTTGCCGGACATGTCGGGCCAGGCGGTGAAATAGGCGACATAGACGGGAATCTTGCGCGTCACATCCTGGGTCGAATGTCCGTGCTTCAACTTCTCGGCGATGTAGTCGACCGAGGTGTCGAGCACGGCCGCCGCCATGCCGCGCGGATCCTGCAGCCGCACGCAGCCATGGCTGAGCGCGCGCATATCCTGCTTGAAGAACGATTTCTGCGGCGTGTCGTGCATGTAGATCGCATGCTTGTTGGGGAACAGGATTTTCAGTTCGCCCAACGCGTTGGCCTCGCTCGGCTGCTGGCGCACACTGTAGGGGATGTTGGCGCCATAGCCGCCCCAGTTGACCGCCGCCGACGGAATACGCTTGCCGCGCGAATCGGTCACCTCATAGCCGGCACGGTCGAGATAGCCGGGATCGTTGCGCAGCCGGGGCAGCATTTCGTTGACGATGATCGACTGCGGCACCCCCCAATAGGGGTGAAAGTCGACCTGCTTGATCTGGTCGTAGAAGAAAGCGGTCTGGTTGGTGGTCCGGCCGATCACGGCGCGCGTCTTCAGCTTTTCCTGGCCGTCGTCGATATAGCTGGCGGTGAATGCTGGCTGGTTGATGAAAACGCGCGGACTGCCGAGATCGGAAGGCAGCCAGCGCAGTTCTTCCAGCGCCACTTGCACCTTGAGCAGCCTGTCGGCCTTCGACGTCCCGGCCAGCAAGGCGACCGTGCGCGGTCCGATGACGCCGTCACCCTTCATGCCTTCCTTCTGCTGCACCGCCTTGATCAGCGGTATCAGCTCGGGAACGTAGACCTCGCTCGTCGCCAGCCGCGACAGCATCTCGCCATAGGCGCCGCCCATCTCGTCATCGAGATTGCGCGCGATCAGCGTCAGCAGTTTCGGCAGCTCCGGGCTGGTGTCGCCCGGCTTCAGCAGCAGCTTGGGATCGACGACGATCTCGTTCTCGGCGCTGGCCTGCAAGGATTCCAGTTCGACGCGCAACGCCTGGTATTCGGGGTTCTGCGGATGGCGCGATTCGAGATAGGTGCGCACTTCCTGCGTATGCGCCAATGTTTTCAGCACGCCCACGAGGTCGAGCGGCTTGGCCGGGAAATCATAATAGCCGGTCATGCGATTGGGTTCGATCCGGCCGCTTTGGGCGTCATGGGCGTAGCGCAGCACACGCGCCGACAGCGCCATCTCGAAGCGTACGAGTTCCTTCAGCCGTGCCGCCTCGTCGGCCGTCGACGCGCTGGCCGCGGGCACCTCGACCGTATAGTCGGCGGGCGTCAGGCCATAGCTCGCGGCCTCCCCCAGCACCCGCACCGCATCCTGCGCACGGCTGTTCGGGGTGGTTCCGCCCACCCAGATGAAATCAGGGTTGGCCGAGTAGTAGGCGATCAGCGCCTTGGCGATGTCCGGCTCGGCGTAGAGCTCATAATCGGAAAGCCCTGCAATGGCCTCGTGGAAAGCAGCGACCGTGGCCGATGGCACAAAAGCGGCGTCTTGCGGCGTCGCCGGCTGCGGCGCGGCCGCCAATGCCGAGAAGTCGACGCGCACCAGCCTGTCGGCCTTGTACGTATAGTAGGAGGGACTGCTGATCTTCACGCCGCCGCCACCACCAGCCGAGACTTTAGGCTTGGGTTTGTTCTTTGGCGGCGGAGGCGGAAAATCGCCTTTTGGCGCGTGCTTGATGCCGCCGCCGAACAGCATGTCGAAGAGCCCTTGAGCGCCTGCCTGAGGCGTGCCGAAAGCAAGTGTCGCCGTAATCGCCATCAGCGACACTGCGGTTGTTTTTTTACCGAGGAATTTCATGGATCACCCGCTCCGGCCGCAACCGGTTCCCGTTCCGCACGTAAACCGTCCCGCTCACCGCATGGCGGATGTAAGGCGCGACTATACCGATTCATACCGATTTCGTTAAGCTTTCATAAATTTCCGAAAGCCTGTTGCAGAACAGTTTCACAACATCGTGACGGCTGGAGCGAGGGTGTTCGCTCCAGCCCGGGCAACGCCCTGGAATCAGGCGTTGGCGCCTCCGTCGATGGTCAGCGCGGCGCCGGTGACGAAACGTCCCTCCGGACCGGCGAGCCAGGCCACCATGCCGGCGATGTCATCGGCCTTGCCGAAGCGCGGCGTCGCCATCTTCCGGCGCTGATGTTCGGCATGCGGTCCATCCGCCGGGTTCATGTCGGTATCGGTCGAGCCGGGATGGACGATGTTGGCGGTGATGCCGCGCGGGCCGAGGTCGCGCGCTAGCGCCTTGGTCAGGCCAACCAGTGCCGCCTTGCTGGCGGAATATGCTCCAAGGCTAGTGTCGGTGACGCGTTCGGCGAGATTGCTGCCGATCGAGATGATCCTGCCGCCCTCGCCCATGTGTCGCGCAGCCGCCTTCGAGGCGATGAACGGAGCCCTGAGATTGACCGACATGGTTTCATCGAAATCGGCGAGCGAAAGCGTGTCGATGGGCGCCGCTCGCCAGATGCCGGCGCTGTTGACCAGGATATCGAGCCGGCCGAACGCGGCCACGGCATCGTCGACCGCCCGGTCTATCGCCACGGCGTCCTTGTTGTCGGCTTTGATGGCGATCGCGCGGCCGCCTTCGGCCTCTATCTCGGCGACGACAGAGCGGGCTTGCTCCTCGCCATGCACATAGGTCAGCGCGACGCTGGCGCCATCGGCCGCGAGCCTTCGTGCGATCGCCGCGCCGATGCCGCGGCTGCCGCCGGTGACGAGCGCCGACTTGCCGTGCAACCTGGGGCCATTCAACCTGCGGTCGTTCAACTTGGTGGAAGACATTGGTTTCTCCATTTATGTAGTGATTGATACATAAATATCTGGCAGCCTTGTCCAACCGCGTCAACAGATTTATGTATCGATCAACACAGAAAGAGCGACATGTCGGAAAGAGGCCGCCCTCGCACCTTCGATCGAACCGCAGCGCTGCGGCGGGCGATGGAGCTGTTTTGGGTCAAGGGCTACGAGGGTACTTCGATTGCCGAACTGACCACGGCGATGGGAATCAACTCACCCAGCCTCTATGCCGCCTTCGGCAGCAAGGAAGCACTGTTCCTCGAAGCGACCGAATATTACACGCAAGCCGAAGGCACCGAGATCTGGGCCGCCTTGGAAAAGGCGCCGACGGCATGCCAGGCGATCGAGAACTTCCTGCGGCAGACGGCAAAAGCCTATTCGCAAACCGATCGTCCGCAAGGCTGCCTGATCACGCTCGGTGCGCTGCATCAGGATTCGACCAGCAGCGCCATCTGCGCCGATTTGCGACGCCGCCGCGCTGAGAACCAGGCGGCCCTGCAAGAGCGGCTCGAGCGTGGAGTCGCCGATGGCGAATTGCCGGCGGGGTTCGACTGTCGCGCCGCCGCGATTTTTTTCGCAACGGTGCAGCACGGCATGTCGATCCAGGCACGCGATGGTGCTTCGTGCGCCGCGCTGATGGCGACGGTCGCCGGGGCGATGGCCGCCTGGCGGACGATGGCCGGCGCCGACAAGACGTGACAAACGCCAGCCATTGTGCTGGAAATCCAAACAGCAGCCAGATGCGCGATCGGGAGGAAAGCCTGTGAAGAAGGGTTATCGCGAACTGCTGGATGAGGCGAATGCCGAGATCGAAGTGGTTTCGCCGGAGGAAGCCGCCGGACTGCTCGAGGACGAAGGCACCATCTTCGTCGACCTGCGCGATCCGCGCGAGATCGAACGCGACGGCAGGATTCCCGGCGCCAAGCATGTCACCCGTGGCATGCTGGAATTCTGGATCGATCCCGAAAGCCCCTACCACAAGCCGTTCTTTGCCTCGGAAAAGAGCTTCGTCTTCTTCTGTGCCGGCGGCTGGCGTTCGGCGCTGGCCACCAAGACGGCGCAGGACATGGGACTTTCGCCGGTCAAGCACATCCTTGGCGGCTACACCGCCTGGAAGGCGGCCGGTTTGCCGGTCGAGCCCGGCGAGAAGAAGAAATAATCTCGACGTCGCTCAATGCAGCAGCGACGGCTCGCGGGCCACGAAGGCGACGGCGCGTTCGACCACGCCCTTGTCGGCGAGAATGCGCCGGTGGCCGAGCCCGTCGGCCCAATGCAGCCGCACGTGATCCCCGGCACCGGCATAGCGCCTGGCATGATCGGCCGGCACCTCGCGGTCGTCAGGTGCGTGGATGACAAGCGTCGGCACCGGCGCCTGGGCGAGCTGCCGGTCGCCGGTGAATTCGTGCAGCGGCCGGCCGGAAAGGTGTTGGACACGGTCCGCCATCGCGACCTGTGAGCGCGGCCCGACATTGAGCATGCGGCTGAAGTCGGCGAAGATCGCCGGCAGCGAGCTTGGCGCCGCGATCAGCACCAGACGTCCGGCCGCCAGTGGCGGGATGTTCTTGACCGAACCGGCGATGGCGTTGGCCGCGACGGCGCCGCCAAAGGAATGGCCGATAGCTGCCGCGAACGGACCGAACCATTCGCCGGCAACGCGCACCGCTTCAACGGCGTTGACCATGTTCAGGTGCCTGCCCTGCGACTGGCCATGCCCCGGCAGGTCAAGCGAAACGACCCTGTAGCCGGCCGCGCGATAGCCTTCGATCAAGGCGCGCATATATTCAGTGCGCGAACGCCAACCATGAACGACAAGCACCGTGCCGGCGGCCGCCTTGCCCGGCTCCGGCCGGAATTCGTGCACCATGACGCAGCCGGTCGCGGTCTTCAGCCGATGATGGCGCGCTTCGGTCATGAACTCGGCGGCGCGGCCGATGGCGCGGCGCTCGCCGTCGGTCAGCGCCTTGGCGCTCGGCGTGCGGCAGAACAGTTCGAACGCCGCGCGCCCGGTGATGCGTGGCGCGATATGTTCGGCCGCACCAAACACACCTCGGATGACCTTCAGCCCGAATGATGCCATAGTGAGAATCCATCCATACGTTCAAGCATGAACATAATAGTTCAAAGATGAACAATAGACAAGAGCTACCCTGGGACAACCCGCGTTTTCGCAACTGGGTCGCGGTGGCGCGCGCCTGCCATGTGCTGGAGCGCACGCTGGCGGTGAAACTCGCACCGCTCGATCTCAAGCCGGCGCAGCTCGACGTGCTGATGAACCTCTACCGCCACCCCGGCATGTCGCAGCACGACCTTGCCCGCAAGCTGCTCGTCGGCCGCTCCAACATCACCATGCTGCTGCCGCAGCTGGAGGCACGCGGCCTGCTGCGCCGCGAGAGCGACGAGAAGGACAGGCGCATCCTACGGCTCGCTCTGACCGAAGCCGGCGAGGCACTGCTGATGCAGGCGCTGAAAGTGCACATGGCGCTGATCGAGAAGGCGATGAGCCAGTCGACACCGGAACAGTGCGACATGATCGGCGAGCAGATGCGCAAGATTTACGAGGTGCTGAAGGAAGCTTAGTACCCAAGGTATGCCGAGATTCAGGTCAGCCTCACCTGAATATCGGTGCTCCGGCTACCACATCGTCTTCTTCGCCCGTTCCGGCCATTCCTTGTCGTAGGTCTCGCCGTCGATGTTCTTGCGGCTGGTGATTTCCAGGATCTGTCCGGGCGTCGGCAGCGACTTCGGATCGACATGCCTGGCCGGGTTCCACAGTTCCGATCGCACGATGGCGCGGGCGCACTGGAAATAGACCGAATCGACATCGATGACGGTCACCGAGCGTGCCGCCTTGCCCTCGATCGTGAACGACGTGCAAAGCGCAGGGTCCGTGGTGATATGGGCCCGGCCGTTGATGCGCAGCGTCGTACCGGAACCCGGCACCAGGAACAGCAGCCCGACACGCGGATCCCTGATGATGTTCTTCAGCGAATCGGCGCGGTTGTTGCCACGCCGGTCCGGCATCATCACCGTTCGCGGATCGACGATCCTGACGAAGCCGGCGAGATCGCCGCGTGGCGAGCAGTCGAGCCCCTCCGGCCCGCTGGTCGCCAGGGCGACGAAGGGCGAGGCCTCGATGAAGGCGGTATATTCAGGGATGAGATGGTCGAGCTCCTTGACCAGCGAGGCCTCGCCCGGAATTCCATAGAGCGCCTCGAGCTGCTCGACCGTGGTGATGATGGACATCGTTTCGTCTCCGAACCTTTGCCGGCGCTACTCCAGATATGTGACGTCCTGACGACGCCGGCATGCCGGGGAATCAGCGATCCCGGCTCAAGCCCTTCTCCGCCAATTCCGCGAGATAGGCATTCCAGCGTTCGTCCTTCTCGTGTCCGAGCGTGTGCAGGTAGTTCCAGGTGAAGATACCGGTGTCGTGGAAATCGTCGAAGGTGATGCGCACGGCATAATTGCCGATCGGCTCGATCTTCAGGATCGCCACATTGCGCTTGCCGGGAACCGTCACCCGCTGTTCGGGCGAATGGCCCTGCACCTCCGCCGAAGGCGACGCCACGCGCAAGAGCTCGGCCGGCAGCTCGAAAGGCTGGTGACCGGGAAACGTCACGGTGAGCTGCTTGCGGTCCTTGGAGACCCTGAGTTCTTTTGGCGCGGTCATTCTGTTCGATCCGGTGTCATCCACCCTTCCCTACGCTGCTTCGCCAGGGCGGAAAAGGCCGTTTGAGATGAGCCGACATGCAATGTCGGCCTCGAGATGTTACCAAGGATCAACACCTTCTATCTTGAATGGCTAGCCGCTTCGTATCACATAGCGGTATATAACGATGCCACTCACGGCTACGGGAAGCGCTTGAGGCATGGACATGATCGACCCCTTCGGTCGCACGATCAGCTATCTCAGAGTGTCGGTCACCGACCGCTGCGATTTCCGTTGCACCTATTGCATGGCCGAGGACATGGCCTTCCTGCCCAAGAAGGACCTGCTGTCGCTGGAAGAACTCGACCGGCTCTGCACCGTCTTCATCGAAAAAGGTGTCAGACGGCTGCGCCTCACCGGCGGTGAACCGCTGGTGCGCAAGAACATCATGCATCTGGTGCGCCAGCTGTCGAGGCATCTCGAAAGCGGCGCCCTGGAAGAATTGACGCTGACGACCAACGGCTCGCAGCTTGCGCGCTTCGCCGCCGAACTCGCCGATTGCGGCGTCAAGCGCATCAATGTTTCGCTCGATACGCTCGACGCCGACAAGTTCCACAAGATCACCCGCTGGGGCCATCTCGACAAGGTCATGGCCGGCATAGAGGCCGCGCAGGCGGCCGGACTGAAGGTCAAGCTCAACGCGGTGGCGCTGAAGGATTTCAACGACGCCGAACTGCCCGAGATGATGCGCTGGGCGCATGGCCGCGGCATGGACCTGACGGTCATCGAAACCATGCCTATGGGCGAGATCGACGCCGACCGCACAGACCAGTACCTGCCGCTGTCGCTGCTGCGGGCCTCGCTGGAGCGCCAGTTCACGCTGACCGACATCCCCTTCAAGACCGGCGGCCCGGCGCGTTACGTTCATGTCGCCGAGACGGGTGGAAAACTCGGCTTCATCACACCGATGACGCACAATTTCTGCGAGAGCTGCAATCGCGTCCGGCTGACCTGCACCGGCACGCTCTATATGTGCCTCGGCCAGGAAGATGCCGCCGATCTGCGCGCGCCCTTGCGTGCGTCCGAAGGCAATGAGTTGCTCGCCGACGCTATCGACGAAGCCATCGGCCGCAAGCCCAAAGGTCATGATTTCATCATCGACCGCCGAACCAGCCGCCCATCGGTGTCCCGGCATATGAGCGTCACCGGCGGCTGACCTTCCCACCGATTTGTGCAAGGATTGCCTCGTGGCCATCGGACTACGGGCAAGGCATGCGGCGGTTCTTTTCGATCGTGACGTCTTTCGCGACGATTTCGGCAAGCGCCGCGATCGCCGCGCCTTTCACCTATATGAACGAGCGTTTCGGCACGGTCTGCACCTTCCCGGATGAGATCTTCAACGATCGCCAGCCTGAGCCGGACAATGGCGACGGACAGGTATGGCTGAGCGCGGACGGCGCCAGCCTGACCTGCTCCGGCATCGCCAACATCGACGACGAAACCCCGAAAGGGTTTCTCGCCGAAGAGAAGGCGAGCAAGGAGCCAGGCTACAAGATCACCTACAGCAAGACCGGCAAGGACTGGGCGGTGTTGTCGGGGCTCAAGGACGACAAGATCTTCTACGAGCGGCGTTTGTTCGGAAGGGACAGCGTCATCCGCACGGTGTGGATCGATTACCCGCCGGCTGTGAGATCGAAATACGACCCGCTGGTCGGTGCGATCACCGGCAGTCTCAAAGGGCCATGAGCATTCTCCAGCACATCCCAGAAAAAGTCTGATCCGCAAACGGTTGTCGGATTTACCGCCAGCGCGTTCCGGCCTAGCTTTCCCCGCGGCGGAATCGTCGCTCACAGGGGGTACATCATGCGCAAACTCATTCTTTCTCTCGCATTGCTCGGCCTTGCGGCCGTGCCCGCGGCAGCCCAGTCGATCGGCGGCACCTACACCGTTGCCGGCACCAATTTCGACGGATCGCCCTATGGCGGCGAGGCCACCATCACGCTGACCAGCGGAACCACCTGCACGATCCATTGGGAGACGGGCGGCTCTTCTTCCGACGGCATCTGCATGCGCAACGACAATGCCTTTTCGGCCGGCTATGTCATGGACAAGGATATCGGCCTCGTCGTCTACAAGGTTCAGGATGATGGCTCGCTGCATGGCCTGTGGACGATCGCCGGCAAGGAAGGCAACGGCACCGAGATCCTGACGCCGAAGAAATAGCCACCTCGGCGGCACGGCTTGTCGGGATGCGAATTCGCTTTCCGGCAAGATACGCCACGAATCCGGGCATGATTTCCCATCAGGACGATGGACGACCCGGCCCTGGTACAGCCCTTTGCCGTTGCTGTTTCGCGGCGGGCTGTTACAGGCTTGCTTGCCAAAGCAAACGGTAGATGTCTTGCCTCTTTCTCCAAATCTTCGCGGCGCGTTGTTCATGATAGTGGCGATGGTTGGCTTCACGCTCAACGACGCCATCACCAAATACTCGTCGCAATCGATGAACATGGCGCAGGTCATGCTGATCAGGGGAGCGTTCGCCTCGCTCTTCGTCGGCCTGCTGGCCTGGCAGCGTGGCGCGCTTTTCCAGCCGCGCCTGATGCTGCAGCCTTTGGTGGCAATCCGCGTCCTAGCCGAAGCCGGCGCTACAGTGTCATTCCTCGTGGCGCTGGCCCATCTGCCGATCGGCAGTGTCTCGGCCGTTCTGCAGGCGCTGCCGCTGGCGGTGACGATGGGTGCGGCGCTGTTTTTCGGCGAAGCGGTTGGCTGGCGGCGCTGGCTGGCGATAGCCGCCGGTTTCGCCGGCGTTATGATCATCGTGCGACCGGGCTTTGACGGTTTCAGCCTGTATTCCCTTTGGGCGCTGGCCAGCGTTGCCTGCTGCACCGTGCGCGATCTCGCCACCAGGCGCATCCCTCGGGCCATCCCGACCATGCTCGTCTCGACCGCCACCGCCCTTGCGATGACCGTCGTCGGAGCGGCGTTGCTGGCGCCGATGGGCGGCTGGACGCCGATGACCGGCAAAAGCACGGCGCTGCTGGCGCTGGCGGCGGTGCTGGTGCTCGTCGGCTATCAGTTCATCATCATGGCGATGCGCTCGGGCGAAATCTCCTTCGTCGCGCCTTTCCGCTACACCGCGCTCCTCTGGTCCATACTGCTCGGCTTGATCGTCTTCGGCGATTTTCCGGACGCGCCGATGATCGTCGGCGCAACAATAGTCGTCGGCTCGGGTCTCTATACGCTCTATCGCGAACGGGTGGTCGGCCGGCGAAGGATCGTCGCCGAAAGCACCGGGCCGGCCATGGCGCCAGATGGTATCTAGGAAGATGGGATCTAGCCAGACGGGATCTGGAAAGAGGGGGTCCAGGAAGTTGCTTGCGATTTCCGGCGGCAGGCCTACAGGCTGAGCGTCATGAAACGAGACGTCGCAGGGATCATCCTGGCTGGTGGCCAGTCGAGACGAATGGGCGGTGGCGACAAGAGCCTGTTGCCGCTCGGCGGCGGCTGCGTGCTCGACCAGGTGCTGTCGCGCTTCGGCCCGCAGATCAAGACCCTGGCGCTGAGCGCCAATGGCGATCCGGCACGCTTTTCCCGTTTCGGTTTACCCGTGCTTGCAGACACGGTCCCGGGCTTTGCCGGTCCGTTGGCCGGCGTCCTGACCGGCCTCGAATGGGCCGTTGCCGGCACGCACTGCAAGGCGATCGTCACCGCGGCCGGCGATACGCCTTTCCTGCCGCTTGACCTCGTCGACCGCCTGGCGGCGGCGGCAGGCGAGCATCCAGGGTCAATTGCCGTCGCCTCTTCGGCCGGCCGATGGCACCCGACCTTCGCGCTGTGGCCGGTCGGATGCCGTGATGCGCTGCGGCACTTTCTGGTCGATGAGGACAACCGGCGGGTTTCGACCTTCATCGAGCGACATGGCCATGTCGAGGTGGAATTCCCGGTCCTGCAATCCGCCGGGCTCGACCCTTTCTTCAACATCAACGTGCCCGACGATCTTGCCCAGGCCGCGCGCCTGTTGCACAGCATGACGCCATGAACATCTTCGGCATCACCGGCTGGAAGAACTCCGGCAAGACCACACTGACCGAAAAGCTGGTTGCCGAGCTCGTGCGGCGCGGCTGGAAGGTCTCGACGGTCAAACATGCCCATCATGATTTCGACATCGACAAGCCGGGCACCGACAGCTTCCGCCATCGGCAGGCCGGCGCCACCGAGGTTGCGATCGTGTCCGGCAATCGCTGGGCGCTGATGCACGAGCTGCGTGGCGAGGATGAACCGCCGCTGGACGGCATCCTCTCGCGGCTCGCCCCGTGCGACATCGTGCTGGTCGAAGGCTACAAGCGCGAATCCCACCGCAAGATCGAAACCAGGCGGCTGGAAGCAAAGGACCAGACGCCGCTTTCGGCGGACGATCCCAATATTGTCGCTGTCGCCGCGGATTTCGCCATCGCGGACAAGAGCCTGCCGGCATTCGACCTCGATGACGTAAAATCGATAGCCGACTTCATCGAGCGCACGACCGGCCTCATTGCTTGAGAACTAACGTAACGGCAGAACGCCATTGCCGATTTTGGTGGTTTTGCAGTTGCTTTTTTCTTGGAAAGAGTGGGAGTATCGCCGTCAGCGGGCGGTCAAAAGCACCGCCCCACAGAGCCGTTTCGGAACGACGGCCGGGACCGTAAAGAGAGGACTATCATGCGTATTGCACTGCGTATCGCGCTCGCCGCATCGGCCGCGCTGCTGACGCTCGGCGTAGCCCAGGCCCAGGAGAAAACCCTGAGGATCGGCACCGAGGGCGCCTACCCCCCGTTCAACAACCTGACGTCTGACGGCAAGCTCGTCGGCTTCGACATCGACATCGCCCAGGCGCTTTGCGACCAGATGAAGGTCAAGTGCACCTTCGTCGCCCAGGATTGGGACGGCATCATCCCGGCGCTTCAGGCTGGCAAGTTCGATGCCATCGTCGCCTCGATGTCGATCACGCCGGAGCGGAAGGAAAAGGTCGACTTCTCGCACAAATACTACAACACACCCTCGGCGCTCGCCGTGCCGAAAGACTCGACGCTGAAGGGTGTGACCAAGGAAGATCTCGCCGGCAAGACCATCGGTGTCGCCACCACGACCACCCATTTCAATTATGCCTCGAAGACCTACACCGACAGCACCGTGAAGGGCTATCCGAGCAGCCCCGAAGAGCAGGCAGATCTTGCCAATGGTCGTCTCGACGCCATCGAGGACGACATCGTCGTGCTGCAGCAATGGCTGGATTCGCCTGATGGCGCCTGCTGCAAGATCCTCGGCCAGCCGTCGCCGCAACCCGTCGATATCTTCGGACCGGGCGCAGGCATTGCGGTGCGCAAGGGCGAGACTGACCTGGTCAACAAGCTCAATGAAGCCATCGACGCCATCCGCGCCAATGGAAAATACAAGGAAATCAACGACAAGTACTTCAAGTTCGACGTCTACGGCGCCGAGTCCTGATAGACAGGTTCAAGACGGCGGGGAATTCCCCGCCGTCTTTCTATTCATCTTGGGAACGCCGTGGGGATAAGATCCGTCGATGCCAGCCCAGAGCATATGGACACTTCTCAGTTGGGGACCTGATGGCTGGAGTGATGATATTGCGTATGGCATCGTAGTAACGGTTCTGCTCGCACTGGCGACGCTGCCCATTGGCTTGACGATTGGCTTTTTCATCGCGCTGGGCAAGCAATCCGAAGAGCCCTCACTGCGCCTCGCTGCCAATATCTACACCACGGTCTTCCGTGGCCTGCCGGAACTGGTGACGCTCTTCCTGTTCTTCTTCGGCGTGCCGATCCTGCTGCAGCACCTCATCCGCTATTTCCGCCCCGAAGCGACGATCGACGTCAACAGCTTCGTCGCCGGGATGATCGTGCTCTCGCTGATCTTCTCATCCTACGCCAGCGAGGTTTTCCTTTCGGCCTTTCGTGCCATCCCGAAGGGCCAATATGAGGGTGGCTACGCCATCGGTCTTTCCTACGGGCAGACAATGCGCAAGGTGATCTTGCCGCAACTGCTGCGCATCGCCTTCCCCGGTCTCGAAAATTGCTGGCTCAGCCTGTTGAAGGACACCTCGCTGGTGTCGGTCGTCGGTCTGGCCGAGACGTTGCGCAACGCCGGTGTGGCCGCTCGCGTGACAAAACATTCGTTCCTGTTTTATGGCGTGGCGGCCTTGGTCTTTCTCGGTCTGGCCATCGTGTCGTCTTTCGCCACCAGCGCCATCTTGCGCTCGCTCGGCAAACGGGAGGCGCAACGATGAGTGCCACGGCCACGATGGTTGAACGGCCGCCGCCGCAGGTGCGCGGCTGGCCACGCAAGCGTATCGTCGGCTATGCGCTGGTTGGACTGTGGATAGCCTTTGGCCTTGGCATCGTCAGCTACCTCTTCTTTGCCTGGAACGCCGCCTTCTTCGCCAAATATGCGCCGGCCTATCTGCGGGGGCTGGGCGTCACCCTGTCGCTGGTGGCCATTTCGATGGTGCTTGGCGCTGTTTTGTCCGTGCCTGTTGCCTATGGGCGTATGTCCAGGAACCGGATCCTGTCCGGCCTTGCCTATTGCTACGTCTACTTTTTCCGGGGCACGCCGCTGCTGGTCCAGACATTCCTGGTCTATTATGGGCTGGGCTCGTTCCGGCCGGAGCTCCAGATGATCGGGCTCTGGGATTTTTTCAAGGATGCTTTCAACTGTGGCGTCTTTGCCTTTTCGCTCAACACCGCCGCCTACCAGGCGGAAATCCTGCGCGGCGCCATCGAGAGCGTGCCGAGGGGCCAGTGGGAAGGAGCTGCTTCGCTTGGCCTGCACAAATTGCAGACGCTGCGCAAGATCGTCCTGCCGCAAGCGCTGATCGTCGCCTTGCGGCCTTACGGCAATGAGCTGATCCTGATGGTCAAGGCGTCGGCGATCGTCGCCATCATCACTGTCTACGACCTGATGGGCAATGCAAAACTCGCCTTCGCCAACTCCTTCGACATCCAGGCCTATATCTGGGTTGCCCTGGTGTATCTTGTCATGGTGGAGTTGTTGCGCCATGGCATCGAATGGATCGAGCGACGGATCACCATCCACCTGAAACGCTGATCATTTTCGATTCGGCTGTACCAGTCGATCGGACCATGCGCGTCTTGACGAATTGAGCGCAGAGCCTAGAGCTTTCGCAACAATTCCATTTTCAGTCTGAAGGGCAAGCTCATGGCATCTGTGGCATTTCTCGGTCTTGGCGTCATGGGCTATCCCATGGCCGGGCACCTGAAGAACAAGGTCGGCCACGACGTCACCGTCTATAACCGCACCCGCACGAGAGCCGAACAGTGGGTCACTCAACATGGCGGCAGCCTTGCCGCGACGCCGGCGCAGGCCGCCGAGGGCAAGGATTTCGTCTTTTCCTGCGTCGGCAATGACGACGATCTGCGCTCGGTGACGATAGGTCCCGAAGGCGCGTTCAAGGCAATGAAGAAAGGTTCTGTCTTCATCGACAACACCACGGCCTCGGCGGAAGTCGCGCGCGAACTGGCGGAAGCCGCGCGGTCGAGCGGGTTTTCCTTCCTGGACGCGCCCGTCTCTGGTGGCCAGGCCGGCGCCGAGAACGGCGTCCTGACAGTCATGGTCGGCGGCGACCAGGCTGCTTTCGACAGCGCCAGGCCGATCATCGACGCCTATGCCCGCATGGTTGGACTGATGGGACCGGTGGGCGCCGGCCAGCTCACCAAGATGATCAACCAGATCACCATTGCCGGCCTCGTGCAGGGTTTGGCCGAAGGCATCCATTTCGGCAAGAAGGCCGGGCTCGACATCGAGAAGGTGATCGAGGTGATCTCCAAGGGCGCCGCCGGTTCGTGGCAGATGGAAAACCGGCACAAGACGATGAACGCCGGAAAATATGATTTCGGTTTCGCCGTCGACTGGATGCGCAAGGATCTCGGCATCTGCCTGGCGGAGGCCGATCGCAATGGCGCCAGGCTGCCGGTGACCGCGCTTGTCGACCAGTTCTACAAGGACGTGCAGGCGATGGGTGGCAAGCGTTGGGACACGTCCTCGCTGCTGGCGCGGCTGGAGAAGTAGGCGACGATGTCCCTGCCCGTTCCAGGTTGGACCGCGCAGGACATCGTCACGCATCTGCGCTCGATCGGCACCAAGGAGAACCGCGCCGGCATGGCCCGGTTCGGCATCAACACCGCCACCGCGCTCGGCGTCGGCAACACGGATTTGCGGCCCCTGGCGCGCAAGCTGAAGCGCAACCACGAGCGGTCCCTGGCGCTGTGGAACAGCGGCATTCGCGAAGCGCGGCTGATGGCGGCGTTCACCGGCGAGCCGAAGAGGATCACCATCGAAGATTGCCGCCGCTGGGCCGGCGACTTCGATTCCTGGGAGATCGTCGACACTGTCTCCGACCTGTTCGTCGATACGCCGTTCTGGCGCGAGCTGATCGAGGAGTTCGCCGTCGACGAGCGTGAATTCGTGCGCCGCACAGCCTTTGCCATGCTCGCATGGGCAGCCGTGCATTTGAAGAAGGAGCCGGACGCGACGTTCCTGTCCTACCTGCCTTTGATCGAAGCCCATGCCGGCGATGAGCGCAACTTCGTCAGGAAGGCGGTCAACTGGGCGTTGCGGCAAATCGGCAAGCGCTCGACGGACTTGCATGCCCCTGCCCTTGTCCTGGCGCGGAAACTTGCGGCCGCCACGGACAAGACCGCGCGCTGGATCGGCAAGGACGCCGCGAAGGAACTATCCGATGCCAAGACACTCGAACGCCTCGCCGTCAGAAAAGTTTGACATCGCCAATATCCGTTTCACCGAGGTGACGCGGGCAACGCGCGGCGGCTTCGAGACCTTGTTCGAACAGCCCGGCGCGCCGAAATATTGCTGGTGCATGGCATGGCGGTACTCCGGCCGCGAACATATCCAGAGCGACGAGAAGAAACGCCTGATGACGGCGCTCATCCATACCGGCACACCAGTCGGCATCCTCGCCGAGATAGACGGCAAGGCGGTCGGCTGGTGTTCCGTTGCGCCGCGCGAAACCTACCGCAGGCTTTCAAATCGGCAAGATGACAGCGAGACCGGCGTGTGGTCGATCGTCTGCTTTTATGTGCCAAGGGCGCTGCGCGGCGGTGGCCTTGCCTCCGCATTGCTCGACGCAGCCATTGACCATGCCTTCGCCAAGGGGGCGCGCATCATCGAGGCCTATCCGGTGGAGGATGCGTCGCCGAGTTATCGTTTTATGGGCTTTCGCGATCTATTTGCGGTTCGCGGCTTCCACGAGATCGGCATGGCTGGTTCTCGCCGACATGTGATGCGGTTGGAGCGTTGACGTCATCGGCGGCGGCGTCTTTACTCGCCCGCAAAGGAAGCGGCCGATGAGCAATCTTCTCAAGTCGATCGTAGCGCTCGCGGCCGCACTGTTTGCATCCGCGGCCACTTCCGCCTCGGCCGAAACCTCACATATATTCTGGAAGGATCTCCGCCCGGCGACCCAGGCGGTTGCCGAAGACGCAGGGTTGCCGATGATCGCGGCAAAGCTGCCCGATCACGGCGAGACGCTGTCGCTCGATCTAAGGGACAAGACCATAGAATTGGCCGGCTATGCATTGCCGGTCGATCGCGACGGCGACCTCGTCTATCAGTTTCTGCTGGTGCCGTGGACGGGTGCGTGCAGCCACATGCCGACGCCACCGCCCAACCAGATCGTGCTGGTCACACCAGCCCGTCCATACAAGATCTCGCAAGCCTACCAGCCGGTGGCCGTCACCGGCGCCCTGAGGCCGGACATGGAGAAGAGCCAGCTGTTCATTCTCGACGGCGTCAGCGTCATTCAGTCCGGATATAGCGTGCGCAAGGCGGAGGTGGTCGGCGTCGACACCGTACCGGACACCATCACCTTGCCGGTGAATTCGCCCTGGAGTTTCCTCAACAAAAAGAAGAACTGAGGAGCAACCTTGTCTCAGGCCGCGTTGGCACCCGATTCCTTGTCCAGCATCATGTAGTCGAGCGGGATTTCGGTGGTGTACTTGATCTGCTCCATGGCGAAGGACGACGACACGTCACGGATCTCGATCTTGGCGATCAGCCGCTTGTAGAAGGCGTCATAGGCGGCAATGTCGGGCACCACGACGCGCAAGAGATAATCGACGTCACCGCTCATGCGGTAGAACTCGACCACCTCGGGAAATTCCTGGATGACCTCGGAAAACCGCCGCAGCCATTCGTGGCTGTGCGAATTGGTGCGGATCGACACGAAGACGGTGACCCGCACATTGACCTTCTCATGATCGAGAATGGCGACGCGCCGCTTGATGACGCCCTCTTCCTCGAGCTTCTGGATCCGGCGCCAGCAAGGTGTGGTCGACAGACCGACTTTCTTGGCGACATCGGCGACCGCGAGCGTCGCGTCCTCCTGCAGGAGGCGGAGAATTTTTCTGTCAAGGCGGTCCATTGAAGCGCTCCTGGGGAATAGATTGGCTATACTCCCTCTTATTTCGGCCTTTCACAAGAAAGAAATTCTGCCGAACGGCGTAAAAGCGAGTGATTTCTTGCTGAATGCCTAGCCAAGGCGATAGCGGATTTCCGACCGCAGGAAAGGCAGCAAATCCATTTCAAACCACGGATTCTGCTTCAACCAGCCGGTATTGCGCCAGGACGGATGCGGCAGCGGCAAGACTTTCGCACCAACGGAATTCTCCCAGATGGCGCGCCAGTCCCTCACCGTTTCCGTCAGCGAGGGGCGGCGCGCGGCGCCCATGTGCCAGGATTGCGCATAGATGCCGATCGTCAGCACCAGGTCTATCCGCGGCATCAGGGCCATCAAGGGCGCGCGCCAGGCAGGCGCGCATTCGCGCCTCGGCGGCAGGTCGCCGCCCTTGGCGTCCTGTCCCGGAAAGCAGAAGCCCATCGGCACGATGGCGAATTTCTCCGTGTCGTAGAATTCGTCGCTGGTCACGCCGAGCCAGTTGCGCAGGCGGTCGCCCGAGGCATCGGTGAACGGCATGCCTGACAGGTGCACCTTGGTTCCCGGCGCCTGGCTGGCGATGAGGATGCGGGCGCTGGACGATGGCCGCAGCACCGGTCGCGGCTCATGCGGCAGCGGTTTGCCGATGGGATTTTCGACGCAGATGCGGCAGGCGCGGACTGCTGCCGCGAAGCTGTCGAGTTCCACGCTCAAGCAGCCGCACTCGGCCGGCTGGAGATCGTTTGATGCCAACGCAGCACATTGGTGCATTCCTCCGGCACCTTGATGCGTGCCGGTTTCATGAAGTCGACGGCGATCAGGCCGGTGATATCGGCAATCGAATAATCGTCGCCGGCGGCGAATTCCCGGTTCGCCAACTCGCCGTCGAGAAGTTTGAGAAATTCGACGGCCTTCGGCTTGTTGGCCTCGCCCCATTCGGGGATCTGCGGGATTTCCCAGTCCTTCATGGCCGGATGGATGTGGCGAAAAGCCTGCGTGACGCTGCTGAGCAGGTTGAACTCCATCCGCCTCTGCCACATCTCGACCTGCGCCTTGCCGAGCGCACCGCGTCCGAACAGGGCCGGCTCCGGATGCAACTCCTCGAAATAGCGGCAGATGGCAACGGATTCGGTGATGACGGTGCCGTCATCGAGTTCCAGCACCGGCAGCCTTTGCAAGGGGTTGCGTGAACGTACCGCCTGGCCCTTGTGCTCCAGCGCGCCCATGTCGATGGACACCAGCGGCACCGCGATCCCCTTCTCGGCAAGGAAAACACGAACCCGCCGCGGGTTGGGCGCCCGGCCACCGTCGAAGAGCTTCATTCGATCCTCCTTTTCCTCCAGGCAGATGCGCTTCACCAGAAGCGAAAAATCTCCCGAGCGGCGTCGCCGATCGACGCCAGCGTACCGTGTTTTCGTTCGACGACCTCGCCGTGATGGCTGTCGCGCCAGTCCTGCGGCTGATCGAACGTGCCCGCCCAGATACCAGATTTCGCCGCGCGGGCAGTTGCTTCCTCGCTTTCGAAGCCGCCATAGGCGACGGCCCAGCCGGCCTCGACCTGGGCGCGGTTGAGGTCGGTGCCCCCGGCCTTGCAGTCGCCAAGCAACCGGCCATAGCGGTCACGCTGCCAGCCGCTGCAGGTGACGGGCCTGCCGGCGATCAGGCGCACCAGCGACTGGCGCGCAAGCGTGCCACAGGGATAATCGGCGCCGTTCCTGCGGCAGGTCTGGGTGTATTCAGGGGCGTCGATGCCGCGCATGCGGATGCGTTCGGTGCCGAGCGTGATGGAATCGCCGTCATTGACGATGGCCGTGCCTTGCGTCTTGCGCGTCTCGACCCGGTCGAGGCGCGCCGCGAGCAAGATCAGCAGTCCCAGGATGATGGCAGCCAGGCCGTAGTCCAGCAGCTTGCGCCACAAGCTTCTCGGGCGCGGCGCCGCGTATCGCCGGCGCGGTCTTGGCGACCAGGAACGACTCATATGGCAAACGGTTGGTTAATCATTCGAACGTAGCTTAACACCTTGAAATCGCTGCGCGCATAAATTGAAGTTTCCATGCCTTTGCAACGCTCGAACACAGCGGACAAGTTCATTGTGGACCGCAGGAAACCCCATCGCAACAGCGATGTGGCACGCGCGGTGCGCAAGACGCGCGACCGTCTTTCGCAGCAGGCCGGCAATCTCGATTTCGACCGCGAACTCCTGAAACTGCACGCCCGCGCGATGACAAGCGGCGCCGTGGTCATCCCGCTGCTCGTTCTGGCGATCGCCGCGGCCGGCCGGCTCGCCGGCGTCGGCAATGAGATTGGGCTTTGGGCGCTATTCACGCTCACCTGCTACACGATCGTCGTCTTCATGGCGCGTCGGATCGAGCGCACGGAAGCTTCCGAGCTCAACCCATTGCAAGCGCGCAGGGAATTCCTGGTCGGCCATTTCCTTTGCGGTCTCGGCTGGGCATGGTTCGTCTGGCTGGGCTGCGGCGCCTGCGCGGTCGACCAGTTGCATGTGGTCAAGGCGGTGGTTCTGTTGTTTGCCATGGCGGGGACGGCTATCATGGCCTCGTCCCTTCGCGGGGCACTGTTGGCGACCTTTGCCGTTCCGGTGGCGCTTTATGCCTATGCCGGCGCCAAGCTGTGGATGCCGCTCGAGGCGATCATGGCCGGACTGCTGGTCTTGTCGTTGCCTTTCTTCGCCTATGTCGCCCGTCACCTCAACGATTCATCCCTCATGATGTTGTCGTTCCGCTCGGAAAAGGACGCGCTGATCGCCGAACTGGAGACAGCGAAATCGATGTCGGACGAGGCGCGGCGGCGGGCCGAGGATGCCAATTTGGCAAAATCGCGTTTCCTCGCTTCGATGAGCCACGAATTGCGCACGCCGCTCAACGCCATTCTCGGCTTTTCCGAGGTGATGGCGAACGAGGTGCTGGGGCCGATGAGCAATCCGACCTATCGCGACTACGCGCATGACGTGCATGATTCCGGCCAGCATCTGCTCGACCTGATCAACGAGATCCTCGACCTCTCGCGCATCGAAGCCGGCCGCTACCAGCTCAATGAAGAGCCGGTGATGTTGCTCAACATCGTCGAGGATTGCTGCCACATGATGGAGCTGAAGGCACGCAACAAGGATATTCGCGTGATCCAGGATTTCGAACAGACATTGCCGCGCCTGTTCGCCGATGAGCGCGCCTTGCGCCAGATCACACTCAATCTTCTGTCCAACGCCATCAAGTTCACCGCCACCGGCGGCGAGATCCGCGTGCGCGTCGGCTGGACGGCGGGCGGTGGACAATACATTTCGATCAAGGACAATGGCCCGGGCATCCCCGAAGACGAGATCCCGGTGGTGCTCTCGGCTTTCGGCCAGGGCTCTATCGCCATCAAGAGCGCCGAACAAGGCACGGGGCTTGGCCTGCCGATCGTGCAAGGCCTGCTCGCCATGCATGGCGGCGAGTTCGAACTTCATTCCAAGCTGCGCGAAGGCACCGAGGCGATCGCCATCTTCCCGCTGAGCCGGGTGATGGAAGAACTGCCGGCTTTGCCGACCGCGGCGGTGGCGGCACGGCGGCGATAGCGGATTTCATCGAAGCGCGGAGCGTCTAGCCTCGAACAGCGGCTGCCATGCCCGAGCTGGTCAGTGCCGCCGCCTTGACCAGGCCTGCGCCAAGCGCTGCCCCTGCCCCTTCGCCGTGGCTTATGCCCCAGTCGAGCAGCGGTCGAAGGCCGAGCCGTTCGGCGGCCTGTGCGTGGCCCGGCTCCGGCGACAGGCTGGCAAGAAGACAATGGTCTATTGCCGAAGGGTTCGCGGCATGCAGCACCGCCGCGGCGGCCGTCGCGGCAAAGCCGTCGAGCAGCACGGGGATATTCTGCATCCGCGCGGCGAGGATGGCGCCGGCCATCGCCGCGAACTCGCGGCCGCCGACCCGGCGCAGCACCTCCAACGGGTCATCGAGATGGCCGGCGTGAAAGGCCAGCGCCGCATCGACGACGTCCGCCTTGCGGGCCTGCATCGCCGCATCGGCGCCGGACCCCGGGCCGATCCAGTCGGCACCCCTGCCCCCGAACAGCGAGGCGAGCAAGGCCGCGGCGACGGTCGAATTGCCGACGCCCAGATCGCCGAGGCAAAGCAGGTCGGTGCCTCCGGCAATCGCTTCCATGCCGAAGGCCATGGTGGCCGCGCAGCCGCGCTCGTCGAGCGCGGCGTCCACGGTGATGTCGCCGGTCGCGATGTGCAGGGCAAGATCGAACACTTTCAGCCCAAGGTCGTTAGCAATGCAGATCTGGTTGATCGCGGCGCCGCCAGCCGCGCAAAGCTCGACCGCGTTGGCGGTAGCCGCCACCGGACGCGGCGAAATGCCGTGCCTGACAACCCCATGATTGCCGGCAAAGACCGCCATCAGCGGCCTTGTCACGGCGGGCGGAGTCCGGCCGCTCCAGGCCGCAAGCCACGCGGCGACGTCCTCTATACGGCCAAGCGAATTCCCCGGTTTGTCGGCTTTGGCGAACAGCGTGCGTACGCGTGCCTGGGCTGTCATGTCGGCTGCCGGCAGGTTGGCGAGCAGGTGGCGAAAATCGTCGAAAGGCAGTGCGCTGGTCATGTCGGGAGCAATCGTTCCTGGAGGTGGTGAGCGGCATAGCTGCCTTGCGTGATCGGCACAACCTCTCGATCGTCCTTCTTGCCCGGTCGCCCTTCTTGCCCGATCGTCCTTCTTGCCCGATCGTCCTTCTTGCCCGATCGTCCTTCTTGCTTGATTGCCGCAAAGACGGCGGCGGAGGGCGCGATCGCGAGGGCTTGCATTGGCTTTGCCGTTGCACCATGTGGAGATGGAACGAGGGATTCCGAGCGGAAACCTCAAGAGAAAGTCATGACGGCCATCGAATCCCCGTGCATCCTCGTCTGCTCGATCGACATGAAGACCGGCTTCTGCTTCGGCTGCGGCCGCACGCGCGAGGAAATCGGTGCCTGGATGGGGATGACGCCGGAAACGCGCCGCAGCGTGATGGCCGAACTGCCGGCCCGGCTGGAAACGGTCGAGCGCCGGCCGCGCCGGGAAACGCGCCGCACCCGCATGGCGCGCGAACGCGACGCACTCTAAGCAGTTGATCGTTTCACGGAAACGGCGAACTGCTCTAACTCTTTGGTTTAACGAGGCATGGATGGGCCGGCTGTTCTGGATTCTGATGGCCGTGATCGGCATGGGGGCAGTCCTGCTCATGCTCAACGATTCCGCCGGCAGCACGCTCGGCGTCGACAATGACGATTTCGGCCGGCTGATCTGGCTTGGCGCCTTCGGTGCCCTTATCGGTGCCGGCCTGCTGCGGTCGGGCCGCCCGTTGGGCGACATGGCCCGCAATCTTGGCGCCTGGGCGGCAATCGTGCTCGCGCTGATCGCCGGCTATCAGTATCGCTACGAACTGCAGGACGTTGCCAGCCGGGTGACCGCGGGCCTTGTTCCCGGCAGTCCGCTGGCGCTCGGCGTCGAAGACGGCCACGCCACCGTGACCCTCGACAAGGCTGACAATGGCCACTTCGAAGCGCGCATCCTGATCAACGGCAACCCGGTCCGCGCCGTGGTCGACACCGGCGCGACCAGCACCGTGCTGACATCGCAGGACGCGCAAGCCGCAGGTTTCAATCCGGCGGTGCTCAACTACACGATACCGGTTTCGACCGCCAACGGCATGGCGCGCGCCGCTGCCGTCAAGACCAACGAGGTGGCGATCGGCGGGATCGTGCGCAAGGACATGTCGGTGATGGTGGCGGCACCCGGCATGCTCAGCCAGAGCCTGCTCGGCATGAACTTCATCGGCTCGCTGTCGGGCTTCGACGTGC